>CAMNUE010000001.1 GCA_946560065.1 uncultured bacterium
TGGTGTTGCAGCTGTCAGGCATTAATATAGTCGAAGGACTTATTGCAACAACATGACCTTATAGGGCTTTTACATACCACTTGTTTTACAAGTGGTTATGATTGCTTTTTGCTCTTATGTCTTATCAATGGCTCAATCACTAAAGAAGAAACATAAATTAATTCAAGTAAATATGAAAATAATGCCATTTCTATGATAATATATTTGTAAGGTTTATTTTATTAAGTATATTATAATATCAAACTATCTTAATTAAGAGTTGAAAGGAAAAATATGAAAAATCTAAAAAATCTCAAATTAGAAAACAAAAAATATATTATTTTTGATATGGATGGAACACTAATAGATTCAATAGGTGTTTGGAATATAACAGATCAAAAACTTATTGAAAAATATGGAAGTCAAAAACCAGATTTAGAACAAGTTCAAATAGAAAGAGACGAATTTCTTCATAGCAATCAAAATAGTGACATTTACTTAGCATACTGCCAGTATTTAATAGACAAATATAATCTAAACATAAAAAATCCGAATGAATTACTAAAAATAAGATGGGATATATCAGGTGAAGTTTTAGAAAAGGAAATGGACTTCAAAGAAAATGTCGTAGAACTTATTCTAATATTAAAAAGTTTAGGCTTTATTTTAATTCTTGCGACAATGACAACTCAAGTTCAGTTAGACATTTATAGCAAAAAGAATCAGGTAATGCTCAAAAAATTAAATATCGAAGAAGCTTTTGATTTGATTACTAGAAAAGAAGATGTAAAAAATAAAAAGCCAGATCCAGAAATTTATAATAAGATAAAAGAATACTACAATGCCTCTAATGAAGAATGCCTAATTTTTGAGGATTCTTATACTGGTATTCTTGCTGCAAGACAAGCAGGAATAGAAGTTATCAATATCTATGACAAATATGCTGATATTGATAGAAAAGAAATTGATAAGATAACAGATTACAAAATTTCGAATTATCAAGAATTTATAAATTTAGTTAATGACTTTTATAATCAAAAGATTAAAATTAAATAACAAAAATAGACATTTGGGAGAAAAATATGAATGAATTAAAAGCAATTACAATAGCTGATAATGAAAAATATCTAAGACAAATATCAAAAGAAGTTGAGTTAGAGGATGAAGAACTAATTGAAAATTTAAAAGTTCTTGAAGAATATTGTAAAACTCATGAAGTAATGGCTATAGCAGCTATTCAACTTGGTATCCCTAAAAGAATAGTTTATTTGAAAAATACTAATCTTGAATTAATTAATAAATCATCCAACAATATCGCCGCTGTTGAAGAAGAAAGTTACGATGAATCTAGAATCTTAATCAATCCTATAATTATTTCAAAAGAAGGATTAACTGACTATTGGGAAGCTTGTGCTAGTTGCCTTGATAATCTAGGTCATGTTAGAAGACCATATAAAATACTAGTAGAGTATCAAGATATAAATGGTAAAAAACATTCTGAAAAATTTATTGGGTTTGAATCGACTGTTCTATCGCATGAAATGGATCATTTAGATGGAATTCTTCACATGGATATAGCCGATGAATTACTACATATGAATCCAGAAGAAAGAAAAAAGTTCCGCCAAGAACATAACTACAACATAATAAGGAAAACAGGTCACTACCAAGAATTATTAAAAACAATTAAACCAAACTTAGTCTTAAAAAAATAAAAGAGCTTGCAAAAGTTCTTTTTAAGTTTATAATAAATTTAATTAAGGAGAAATTATGTCTAAAGTATCAAATGTTTTAAAAATGATAGAGATTTTAAGTACTGGTAGAAAATATAGTATTGAAGAATTATCTAATGAATTAGAAGTATCAAAAAGAATGATTAGAGTTTATAAAGATGAATTAGAAAAGGCAGGAATCTATCTTCATACTATCAAAGGACCATATGGAGGCTATGTACTAAATCAGGAATTAAACATTCCCAAGAGATTTATTCCAACAACAAAGATAATTTTAAACGATAAATCAGTTTTTAATAGTTTGAGTAGGGCCATAAAAGAAAGAAAAAAGTGTTTAATAGAATATTATTCTAAAGAAAAAGGTTTAACAAAAAGAATAATTCGCCCCTATGAAATGACTCTTCTAAATAATGAATGGGGAGTAGCAGCTTATTGTGAAGTAAGAGAAGAAATAAGACATTTCTATTTAAATAGAATCAAAACAATAGAAATTTTAGAAGAATTTTATTAGTGACATATATATTACCTCTTCTTTTGATATCCTTATATCAAGGAGGAAATAATATGAAAAAACATGCATACACCGAAAGTGGAGAAATAAACTTTTCTAAGCTCAAGGAAAGAACACTTTTAGCTAATGATAAAATGGATAAATTAGCCGAAGAAACAGCCTTAATAATTAGTAAAATTAAGGAACCAACAATAATAGTCGCAACAGGAGGATCCGTAGTAGTTGCCAAATATTTAAAGGAAGTTTTAGAAAGGTATAACATAATCTGTGAGGTAGTAGAACCACGAACAATTAACTATAAGGAAAATCTGAATAGTTTCAAAAATCTTATTTGTATCAGTTACAGTGGTAACACTAATGGGATTTCTAATGCCTTAGAAAAATTTCAAGGTAACAAATATTTCCTAACAGGAAAAAAACAAGAGATAAATGGAGCAACAATATCTTTAGAATCAACTGTAGAAGATAACGAAAAAAGTTTTGTTTCTCTAGCAACTACATTAATTCCTATGGAATTACTTTTAAAAAGCAGTGAGATAATAGATGGAACATATTCTAAAAAAGATATGAAAAGTTACTTAGAATTCACTTTTAATAATAGTGAGAAATACTCGAACTATCCATTTAACTTTAAAAATCTAGGTATTGAAGTAATGAGTGGAAGTGATACAGCTTGCCCCGCGACAACCCTAGAATCAAACTTAATTGAATCAGGAACTGCTCCAGTAGTGATTCATGATAAAGGATCTTTTTGTCATGGAAGAAGTAATCTCATTAATAACAATCCAACTAACGCAATGCTTTATCTAAATCATTCAGAATCTGAATTAGATAAATTATTATTAGAACTTTTAAAATCAGAATATCCCCATATCATAAATCTAACTTCACCTTTATCTGTAAATAGTCAATTAAGAAAAGAATTTTCGCTAAACTTAGATGCAATATATTTATCTCAAAAAATAGCGTCTGACAATGATATAGATATGTGCATGGTTGATTATAATCCCAAAGTAATTAATAAAATATATAAATATCGAGGTGAAATGTAAATGAATAGGGAAAATATTATTTTTATCACTGGGAACTATGGAAAATATGCATCAGCCAAAGAAAAATTTGCATCTATCGGAGTAACAGTCGAACAGATTGATTTAGATATTGAGGAACTAGCAGTATCCGATGTCCAAGAAGTCTCTTTAGATAAGGCAAAGAAAGCCTATACTGCAATCAATCAACCTTGCTTTGTTGAAGATTCAGGATTTTACATTGATGCTTACCCAGGAAAAACAAATTACCCTGGAACACTTGTGAAAAGAACAGGAATCAGTCAAAATGTTGAAAAACTACTAGAGATAATGAAAGATATTCCAAACAGAAATTGTCATTTTCTAAGTTGTGTTACTTTCTATGATGGAAAAGTTTTACATCAATTTATAACTAAGAACTCAGGAACACTTTCTTATGAAGTTCGTGGAGAACTAAAAAAAGAAGCAAAGAGTAGACTCTTTCAAGTCTTTATACCACAAGGAAGTACTAAGACACTAGCAGAAATACAAAGTGAAGGAGCAAAGAAAAATAAAACATCAAAATCAAGTATGCAAGACTTTGTAAATTGGTACAATGACAACTTGAGTGTCAAATGTAAAATAAAAATAAAATAACTATCTATAAAAGTTGTTTCCAAAATCTAAGTGTGCTATAATCAATAGTGGGATAAATGCATATTGAAATAAATAAAATAGTAGTTTTGTTTTTCTGAAAAGAAATCTTTATCATTTATCACGCGTTTGGTTAAGATTTGAATAAATATTTTAAATATAAATTTATCCTATTAAGAGAGATTATCTCTCTTTTTTTGTACAAAAAATTAACCTCTGCGAATAATAAAGTAGGAGGTGAGAGTAATATAAGTGAAAGTTGTTTTGCAAGATGGAATTAAGGACTGTGGTATCTGTTGTCTCTTATCTATTATTAGATATTATGGAGGAGAAGTTTCTAAAGAATATTTAAGAGAAATAACTAATACTACCAAAGATGGAGTTTCTCTATATAACTTGATAGAAGCAGCCAAGTTACTAGGTTTTGAAGCAAAAGGATTAACAGGAAAATTAAAAGATATAAATGTAAATAACTTACCATGTATAGTTCATTTTATTGTTAACAAAAGTTATAAACACTTTGTAGTCTTATATCAAATTAATATAAAGAAAAATCAAGTAATCCTTATGGATCCAGCCAAAGGTAAAAAAACGATTTCTTTTTCAGAATTTAATCTTTTAACTAGTGGGAATTATTTATTTCTGCACCCAACTAAACAACTACCAATCATAAAAAAGAAAAATATAATTTATAAAGATATAAAAAAAGTAATACTTAATAACAAACCAATCATTATTTTAATATTCATTCTAACACTCACATACTTTATTTTGAATATTTCAATTTCTTTTCATTTCAAATACCTACTTGAATTTTCTATTAAATACAGTATTATTGATAATGTATATCTTATAAGTTATATAATGTTATGTCTTTATCTACTAAAAAACTTTAATAATATTTTAAAAAATATTTTACTAAATAAATGGCTTTTTTCCTTTGATTATGAAACAACAACTCACACTTTTAAGCAAATACTCTTACTTCCATATTTATTTTATAAAAATAGAACTACTGGCGAAGTAATCGCAAGACTAAAGGACTTAAACATTGTAAGAAGTTATGTTGCAAGTTTTCTCTCTACAATTTCAACTGATTTAATTACTATAATTGTTTTCAGTTCCATCATGTATCATTGCAGTCATGAAATAACAATCGTAGTTTGGTTACTTTCAGTTATAGTCCTCATAAACATTTATTTTTATGGACTTATTAAAAGAAAGTCTCAGGTAAAAATAGGGAAATATGAAGATAGAATAAACTCATCGCTAATAGAAGGTATTAGTAATGTAGATACAATTAAAGGAAGTCACTTAGAAAAGAGATTAATAGATAAATTTAATCTAAATTATAAAAGTTTTCTCGATTTAATATATAAACATAATCTCTATTCTGAAATATCCAATCTTATCAATAATAATCTTAATGACCTCATCTTAATAATTATTTATGGTTTAGGAAGTATTTATGTTATAAAAAGTGAGCTAACTTTAAGCAATTTGATTGTTTATCAAATTTTTTTCTCCTTTTATTTTAGTTGTTTCTCTAATCTAATTATATTACTAGATAATTATAGTTCTTATAAAGTATCATTATCACGAGTAGAAGAATTGTTTTTAATAAATGAAGAAGTATTTAAAAATAATTTCTTTTATTTACCATATGACTTAAAAGGTAAGATTATCATAAATAATCTAAATTACAAAATAGGGGCAAGATATCTATTTAATAACCTTAACCTAGAAATAAATGAAGGAGAGAAAATTCTTCTTTGTGGAGAAAGTGGTAGTGGCAAAAGCACATTAGTAAAGATGTTGATGCGCTATATCGAGACAAGTTATGGAAAAATAAAAATATCTAATATAGATATAAACCATTACCATTTAGAAAATCTACGCACTAATATTACCTACATTACCAGCAATGAGTACCTATTTACTGATACTGTAAGAAATAATATTCTCCTTTACAAAAATGTCAAAGAAGAAGAATTTTTAAGAGTTTGTTCTCTTTGTTTAGTCGATGACATTGTTAAAGATGATAGTCATAAATACGACAAATTAGTAGAAGAAAATGGTTTCAATTTTAGTAATGGTGAAAGACAACGAATCATTCTTGCAAGAAGTATTTTAAGAAAAAGTAGTATCTATATCTTTGATGAGGCTCTTGGACAAATAGATGTCAATAGAGAAAAGAAAATTTTAATAAATATCTTTGAATTTCTATCTGACAAAACAGTTATTGTCATATCTCATCGCTTTAATAATAAAAAATTATTTGATAGAGTTTTAAAACTAGAAAACGGAGTACTAATTGAAAATAAAAAAGTATGAATCAAATGAAATTATTATAGTATTAAGCATCATTTTTATCATAATAACTATAACTTTATTTGTATCGTTATTTAAAAGAAAAGAATATAAATACGATGAACTTACAGGAATTGTTTTAGGTGATAATTTATTAATAATAGTTGCCGAAGAAAAAACAAGAAAAACAATTTATAATAACAGTTCTATGTATTTAAATTCAAAAAAGGAAAAATATAAAATTGTTGAAGACAATGGTGTCATACTAACTAAAGATAAAAATAAATATTATGAATTACTAGTAAAAATAAAGTTTGATAAAAAATATAAGTCTAACGATACTATAAAACTTTCAATAAAAACAGAAAAAATGCGGTTAATAGAAATGTTTAAAATAATATGGGAAGGTGGTTAATATACAAAAGATATCGGTGAATGATTTAGAGAATATAAAGGGTGGAGCGAATTTTACAATTGGAACAGGATTAATAATAGTTGCAGTGATTGTCTTCATAACTGGAGTTATAGAAGGCATTACAAATCCAGAGAGATGTCGTGGATGAGGGAAATAGAAACAGCGAAACTACCAGAAATAACAGGAGGAACAACCATAACTGCAACAGTAATAAACGCCATTGTAAACGTTATAAAAGTTATTAAAGAAACAGGATATAGTCTTGGATCAGGGATAAGAAGAATAAGTGAGAACAATATATGTCCCTTAGACTAATTCTAAAAAAATATAAAATAATTTTAAATATATTATTAATAGTACTAATACTTCTTTTTTTGCCAATACTCCTAAATTTTATTTTTTCGACTGGAGTATATTTTGGAAAATTTTTGCGAAATTTGTATTTTTTCCTTGCTATTTCTTGAAAAAATTGGAAAAAACTGGAAAAACTGTTGAAAAACAAATAATCTTTTGATATAATTCATTTTAGTTAAAGCGAAGGGAGGGAAATAGATGGCAACTAAAGTAACTGTTAGAGGTAATCTTGATCAAGCTCTAAGAAAGTTCAAACAAAAAGTGGCAAGAGACGGTGTCCCTTCTGAATGGAAAAAGAGAGAAGCTTATGATAAGCCAGGAGTAAGAAGAAGAGCAGCAAAAAAAGAAGGAATCAAGAATTCTAGAAAAAGAGACCGTGCTAATAGAAATAGAGATTATTAAAATCTCTATTTTTTGTTTTAGTATTTGAAGAATATGATATAATAAAAACAGGAGATGAAAATATGGTAGAACAATTAGAAAAAGACATGATTGAAGCAATGAAAAATAAAGAAAAAGACCGTCTAACAGTTATCAGAATGGTAAAAGCTTCAATGAAACAAGAACAAATTGATCGTAAAAGAGAAATAAATGATGAATTATTAATCGATATAGTTAATAAACAAATAAAAATGCGTAAAGATTCAATAACTGAATTTGAAAAGGGAAATCGCCAAGATCTTATAGATAAAACACAGGCAGAAATCGATATCTTGATGAAATATTTACCAGAGCAATTATCAGAAGAAGAAGTACTAAAAGTAATAGACGAAATATTTGCTGAGGTAAAACCAGAAAGTCAAAAAGACATGGGACGTGTAATGGGACTTGCTCAAAGTAAGTTAAAAGGAAAAGCTGATATGAAAACAGTCTCAACAATTATTAGAGAAAAACTTCAATAGAAAGCGTTAATATTAATGCTTTTTTTTCTTCCTAAATCATATATTTTTATAGGTGATATCATGTTAGATAGATTATATGATTATGTAAGTGATAATGAATTTCGCTTTACAGTCTATGAAAATAAATTTAATGCTATAAATTTTAAAAGGATTTTATCATTAGAAGATAATTACATTTCTATTTTGAGTAATACTAAAAAAATAACCATAACTGGAAATAATTTTATTCTTAATAAATTAGTAGAAGATGAACTATTAATCACAGGAAATATCTCTAAGATAGAGGTAGTAAATGAATAATAAAATAAAACTTAGTATTACTGGTAAAAATCCAACATATTTTCTCAAAGAAATCATCAAAAGAAAAATAAATGTTTATAAAGTTGAGAAAGATCATAAACAATTAAAAGTAATAATAGAATATCGAGATTTAGAAGAAATAATGAACATAAAAACAATTTACAAAATAAAAATAGTTGAAAGATATGGTCTTAGTAAATATAAATTTTTATTGAAAAAATATGCTTTATTTTTATTTTTTATAACTATGGGAATAGTATTAAATATAATTTTATCTAACATAATTTTTAATATTGAAGTAATCCATTCAAATAAGGAACTAGTAAACACTGTTCAAAAAGATTTAAAAGAACTTGGTCTAAGAAAATATCATTTAAAAATAACCTATTCCGAAAAAGAAAAAATCAAAGAAAAACTATTAGCCAAAGAAAAAGATTTATTAGAGTGGGTTGAGATTGAAGAAAAAGGTACTAAATATATAGTTAAAGTTGAACAAAGAAAGAAAAATAATCTTCAAAAAAAATGCAATTATCGTCACATAATCTCTAAGAAAAATGCCTTAATCTATGAAATAGAAGCATCATCAGGAGAAATAGTCAAAAAGAAAAATGATTATATAACCAAAGGAGAAATTATAGTAAGTGGTCTAATTCATAATAAAGAAGATATAGTTTCCAAAAGATGCGCCATCGGAAAAGTATATGGAGAGGTTTGGTATACTGCAACAGTCTCTCTACCTAAAAAAATGCCCACAAAAAAATTAACATCAGATAAAACTTATGGACTATCTATAAAAACTCTAAAAAAAGAATATAATTTTTTAAATAAATTTAGTACCTATCAAAAAAAAGAGTACAATATAATTGAGAGTGAAATACTTCCAATTAATATCTCCATAGCAAAGTATATTAAAACCAAAGAGACTACTAAAAATCTTACCATTAAAACAGCAGAAGAAAAAGCCTTAGAAATAGCTACAAAAGAAATTACCAAAAAATTAACTAAAGATGAAGAGATACTTAGTAAAAAAGTTTTGAAAAAGACAGAAATAAATAGTAAAATAAAGGTAGAAGTATTTTTTAAAGTAAAAGAAAATATAACGGCTTATCAAGACATAACCGACTTAAATATCGAAGAAATGAATAAAAAAGAGGAGTGATTAAGTGTTAGGACCAATTACAAATACAATTCAGGGTGTAGTTAACTTTACATGGCCTATGATAATAATCTCAATAGTAATTATGGTTTCACTTAGAGTCTGCTATCTAATAAGAAATAAAGAAAAACCAATTATTTATAAAGAATTATTAATGTTAAGTTTTGCAATCTATATCCTTTGTCTTTTCCAAGTTGTTACATTTCAAGATGATATAACCTGGTCCAGTAATAATTTTATTCCCTTTAAAGAGATTTTGCGTTATGATATAACAAGTCGTTTATTTATAAAAAATGTATTAGGTAATATGATTATGTTTTTACCATTTGGATTTTTTGCTAGTTATTATTTAAAAACAGACAAAATTCCGCTACCAATTATTCTAAGTATCATAGCATCAGCTTCCATTGAAACAGTTCAAATGTCAATAGGAAGAGTCTTTGATGTTGATGATATAATTCTAAATGTCTTTGGTGGAATAATAGGTTATTTATGCTATAAGACACTAAAAAAAGCTGGAGATATTCTGCCGAAATTCTGTCAAAGTGAATGGTTCTTAAATATATTATCAATAATCATATTAATTGGTCTAATAATAGTAATCGTATAGGAGAAGTTATGAACAAAATAGAAGTATTTATTCAAGTAGAAGAAGAAATAAAAGAATTAGAAACAGTTAAAGAGGTATTATATAGTGCCTTAGAAAAAGAAAAATTAGATAATACAACATTTAACCTAATAATTGTTGATAAAAATTATATTCATGAATTAAATAAAACATACCGTAAAATAGATAGAGTGACAGATGTTATAACCTTTGCGTTAGAAGATGAAGATAGTCTTGTCCTTCCATCAACAGAAAGGATATTAGGAGATATTTATATCTGTCTAGATCGAGCTAAAGAACAAGCTGAGGAGTATGGACATTCATTCCTTCGTGAACTATCATTTTTAGCAGTCCATGGTTTTTATCATTTATTAGGGTATGACCATATGACTGAGGAAGAAGAGAAAATAATGTTCGCTAAGCAAGAGGAGGTATTAAAAGATTATGGGATTACTAGATAGATTCAGAAAGAAATCTCCAAAAAGAAATAAAGATACTGGAACTGCACTAGAACGCTATGTGAAAAGCTTTAATCATGCCGTTGATGGAATTGTCTACTGTCTTAAAAATGAACACAACATGATTATCATTTTTATAGCAACACTTGTAGCTGTAATTGCTGGTTACTTACTTGAAGTAAGTGCTAATGAATGGCTCTTTATAATTACAATTTGTGGTTTAATCGCTTCATGTGAAGTTATAAATTCTTCAATAGAAGCTACAATCGATTTAATAACTACTGATATTCATCCATTAGCAAAAATAGCCAAAGATACAGCTAGTTCAGCAACTCTTATACTTTGTATCGTTGCATTAATTGGAGCAATTATTATCTTTGTTCCTAAAATAGGAGGTATATTATGAAAGAAAAATTATTAGAATTACATAAAAACAGCTATGTGCCAATTTCAAATTTTCCAGTATCAGCTTGTGTGGTGACTAAAGATGGACGTGAATTCTTTGGAGTTAATGTAGAAGATGCAAGTACTAGAGCTGGTACATGTGCTGAAAGAACAGCGATTTTTAATGCAATAACTGCAGGTGTCAAAAAAGGTGATTTTCAAGAGATTCATGTTATGGTCTCATCAGGAAACATCGGAATGCCATGCTTTGTTTGTCGACAAATGATTTCAGAACTTTTTGATAAGAAATGCAATGTCTACTGCTATGATACTTATGGAAGAGTAGAAGTTCACACTGTTGAAGAATTATGTCCATATCCCTTTGGAGAGGATGATTTAAAATGAAATGTGGTTTTGTAAGTCTAGTAGGTAGACCAAATGTCGGAAAAAGTAGTTTATTAAATTCTATTTTAAAAATGAAATTAGCAATTACCTCAAATGTCAGTGGAACAACTAGAAATATAATTCAAGGAATCTATAATGATGATGATTCTCAAATTGTTTTTGTCGATACTCCAGGTATCCATAAACCTAACAATAAATTAGGAAATTTAATGAATAAGAAAGCTTATAATAATACTGAAGGTGTCGATGTAATTTTATTTTTAATTGATATTTCTAAAGGATTTGGAAAAGGAGATCAATTTATATTAGATAAAATAAAAGATAAGAATCTTCCGATTTTTCTTTTATTAAATAAAATAGATTTAGTAAAAAATAAAGAAAAATTACTAGCAGATATTAACTACTTAAAATCACTACATGACTTTACCGAAATAATTCCCATCTCTGCAAAAAAGAATGACAACGTTGACATTTTAATATCATGTTTAAAAAAGGAACTTCCTGATAGTGAAAAAATCTATTCAGAAGAAGATTTAACAAATGTTTCAACAAGATTCATTATGGCCGAATTTGTTAGAGAAAAAGTTCTTGAATTAACAAGAGAAGAAATACCACATACAGTTACTTGTTATGTAGAAAATTATGAAGAGGATTCTAAAGTTGTCCATATTCAAGTACTAATAGTAGTAGATCGTGATAATATCAAAAAAATTATTATCGGAAAAGGTGGCGCTATGTTAAAAGAAATAGGAACAAGAGCCAGAAAAGATATGGAAGAGTTTTTAGGAAAGCAAGTATTCTTAGAAACTTATGTAAAGACTTTGAAAAATTGGCGAGATCAAGAAAAATATCTCTTAGAGTTAGGCTTAAAAGAAGATGATGAATAAAATCCCAAAAAAATCACCACTATATTAGTAGAGGTGATTTTATGAATTATGATATCTTATGGAAATTATTTATAAAAACAGGAGATATTAAATACTATAACTTATTAATGCAAATAAAAAAGAAGTGATATTATGAAAATAGAAAGTTTTGAAGGCATAGTTCTAAGTGAAACTAACTATAGTGAATCGAGTAAAATATTAAATGTTTTAACAAAAGAACATGGTCTAATTGGTGTAATGTCCAAAGGATGTCGCAATATGAAAAGTAAACTTAGAGGTGTGAGTAGGAAATTAGTCTATGGAACATTTAATGTCTATACCAAAGGAAATGGCTTTGCAACTTTGATTAGTATCGATCTCATAAGTTCCTTTCCAAAAATCCTCACAGATTTAGAACGAATATCTTACGCATCATTTATACTAGATTTAGCTCTTCAAGTAGTACGACAAAATGAAGAAGAAAGCATTTTTGACATCTTAAAAGCTACCTTACTAAAATTAGATGAAGGTTTAACTCCAATAGCACTAACTAATATCTTCGAGTTAAAACTTCTAGATTTTTTAGGAGTTAGTCCTAATTTAGATTGTTGTAGTCATTGTGGAAGTGATAAAGCTATAGTAACAGTATCTAGTGACTGTGGAGGTTATATCTGTAAAAATTGCTACAATAATGAACCTTTAGTTGGAGATAAAACCATAAAAATGCTTAGAATGTATTATTATGTTGATATAGAAAAAATCTCTAAATTAGAAGTAGGAGAAGACATAACCTTTGAAATTAATAGGTTTTTAGATAATTACTATGACAGATACACTGGAATCTATGTAAAAAGTAAAGATTTTATTAAGAAAATAAATCAGTTAAATCATGCTTGAAATAAAACCTTTCTTTTTTTCTAAAAATAAGATATAATGAAATTGGTGATTACATGAGTTATATTGAGTATATAATAATAGGTATTATCTTAGTAGTAGTACTACTAGCAATCTTAAAAGCAACTAAAAAAGATGCTAAACTAGATTTTAATAAACTAGTAGAATTATTGGGTGGTAAAGAGAATATTCTTGATACAGAAATTAATATGTCTCGTTTTAAAGTAACATTAAAAGATATTACCAAAGCAAATAAAGAAGGAATCCAAAAATTAGGAGCAAAAGGAATAGTAGAAATAGATAATCAATTAAAGATAATTTTGGGTTCGGATTCTAAACAATTAAAAAAATATATTGAAGAAATGAAATGACACAAAAAGTCATTTTTTTATTTTCGTCGACAAAATTCGACAGAAAATATTTAAATAACATGTTAAATTAAACATGGTGATTTTATATGAATTTTATTTTTTATCTAGAAAATTTACTTATCAATTGCATTAGCCTAGCATTCCCACTAGCAGTTTATTTAGTTTATATAGCATATTCAAGAACAATAAATGATAAAGAAAATCAAAATGCCTTATCAGTCGCTATCATAATCTCCTTAATTCTAGTGACAATATTTAATAAGTCAAATGATTACCACATTTATACTTTATTAAGCGCACCTTTATTACTAAGCTATATTTCAAGAAAAGAAAAACTATCCATCTTAATATCATTTTTTTTAATCTTATATTACAATTATATTTTCAAAATTAATATTCCTCTTCAAATAGTTGAATACAGTACATATCTACTTGTATATAAATTACTAAATAAAAATAAATACTTCTATCAGATTTTTACGATTATCTATCTTGTAGTAAGACTTTCATTTGTTGCATTATCAATACTTTTAGAGGAAAAAGAGTTCTCACTAATAAGCCATAATTTACCTTTTTTTATTATTGTTATCTTACTACTTCTTTGTTTTAGTATTACCATTGTTTATCTCTTTACTAGAAGTAAAAGAATACTAGATATAAAAGTTGTTTTAAAACAACTAGACAAAGAAAAAGAAATCAAAGCATCAATCTTTAAATTAAATCATGAACTAAAAAATCCTTTAGCAGTTTGTAGTGGTTATCTTGAGATGATTCCAACTGCTGAAGAAAATAAAAAAGAACAATACTTAAGTATCATAAATGATGAAATAAAAAGAAGTTTAACAATCATAAACGACTTTTCTTCTCTTGGAAAAATCAAGAAATTAGAAAAAGAGGAATTAGACTTAGCTCTTCTTTTTGAAGATGTTCAAGCTATCCTTAATCCTCTTTATGAAGAAAATAATGGAAAAATAACAATTCCAATAGAAGATGAATTTTATATTTATGGTGACTACAATAGACTAAAGCAAGTTCTAGTAAATATTATTAAGAATTCTCTAGAAGCTAAAAATAAAAGCACCATTAATGTAAATATTCGTATAAAGAAAATAAAAAATAGTTACAAGATTACAATTACAGATAATGGTAGGGGAATGACTAAAAATGAATTGCTTCATATTCATGAGATGTTTTATACTACCAAACAAAATGGTTCAGGAATTGGGGTACCATTCAATAAAGAAATAATTAATCTTCACAAAGGAAATATTAGTTACAAATCTCAAAAAAACAAAGGAACTATGGTCACCATAATTTTACCAATATAAAAAAGTCCTAAGACTTTTAATAATAGTAATTGTTGCTATTTGAGTAAGTTGGATAAACTGGATATGATGACTGATATACTGGTGGGTAAGGATAAACTGGATATACGGGTTGCATTGTACCACTATTAATTTGATTATTATTAGCGATACCATAACCTAAAGCAGTACCAGCAAGTCCTCCCACAACGAAGGGTGCCCAGAAAAATCTCTCATCATCTTGTTGATAAGAACCTCCAAAATCACGATATTCTCTCGGTTGATAGTTCATTTGCTGATAACTAATTGGATAATTGCTATACATTGTTAACCTCCTTTATTATAATTTATGACAAAATTAGCAATTAGTTATTATTCCTAGTACTTTTTTTATATATTAGAAATTTTCATCTTGCTAATTTTTTTAATTATTTTATTTTTTTGCCTTAATTATGTTATAATATGAACTCAAGCAAAATAGTAAGAAACGATAGAATTAAATCAAAAAATATAGTAAAATAAAATAGAGGTGCAAATATGGAAAGACTACAAAAAGTGATAGCTGCATCAGGTATAACATCAAGAAGAAAAGCTGAAGAATTAATCGTATCTGGTAAAGTAAAAGTAAACGGAAAAATAGTTACTGAATTAGGAACAAAAGTAACATCAAGTGACCAAATTGAAGTAAACAATCAAATAATTACTAAGGAAACAAAAGAATATTATTTATTAAATAAACCAAGAGGAATAATTACCTCAACTAGTGATGATAAAGAAAGAAGAACTGTCATTGACCTTATTAATACATCAGCAAGAATCTATCCGGTCGGAAGATTAGATTATGATACAACAGGAGCCTTATTACTAACAAATGATGGGGAATTTGCCAATATCATTATGCATCCAACTAGTGAGATAGATAAAGTTTATTTAGCAAAACTTGAAGGAAATATTAAAGGTGAACAAATAAATCAATTAAAAAATGGAGTTTTACTAGACGATGTTTTAGTAAAGGCTAGTAGAGTAAAATTAAAAAAGATAAATCAAGAATCCAATACTAGCATGGTAGAAATAACTATTCATGAAGGTAAAAATCATCAAGTAAAAAGAATGTTTGAAACTGTTGGATTTCATGTTGAAAAACTAACTAGGAAAAGAATAGGTATTTTTGATATTAGAAATTTAAAATCAGGTGAGTATCGTAAATTAACTCCAAAAGAAGTACAAATTGTCTATAGTTATCAAAGCAAATAAAAAGAGAAATTAATTCTCTTTTTTCTCTTCTTTTACTTCCTCAATTGCAGAAGTAGGGCAACTATCAATTGCTTCTAATGTCTGTTCTTTTTTGTCATCATCAACAGTTTCAACTTTTACTTCTGATAAACCCTCATCATTTATTTCAAATACTTCATCAGCGATAGCTTGACAAGCTCCACATCCGATACAAGCTTCTTGATTAACTTTAACTTTCATTTTAATTCCTTCCTTTCAAAAAATATTATATCTGAAAAAAACTTTGCCGTAAAGAAATAATTTTTTAAAAATAGTATTCTAATTTATTAATATGTGTGGTAATATGCAAGAGGAGAAGTCAATGAGGTGCAGGTATGATATATACAGAAAAAACAAAAAAAGCCATTAGAATAATGTTTGAATTACATAAAAATCAACTTGATAAAGGAGATATGCCGTATGTTTTTCATCCATGGCATGTTGCTGAATCAATGTTTGATGAAAAGAGGACTATTGTAGCCCTTCTTCATGATTCAGTAGAGGACACTGAAATAACAATCGAAAAATTACGTGAGGAAGGTTTTGAAGAAGATATTCTAGAAGCAATAGAGATTTTGACTCATGATGAGGGAGACTATTTCGAATATATAAAAAAAATAGCAACAAATGAAATTGCAAGAGACGTAAAAATAGCTGACTTAAAACATAATATTAATCTAACAAGAATATCTGATGTAAAAGAAAAAGATTTATTAAGAGTCCAAAAATACAAACAATGCTTGGAATTATTAGAAAATTCAAAACAAAAATCAATTCAAAAAGTAAAAACTATTTAAAAAAATTCTCTTTACGTAAAGCATAGCTTTAGACACTTTTGTTTTTACCTATCTTATGTTAAACTTATAATAAGAAGGTGAATAGTATGAGACGTATGGATCGCTACAAAGATGATAATAATAATTTTCATGTAAAAAGATCAGATAAAAATCAAGATTTATATCAAAATGTTTCTAGTAATCCTAAATACACTAACATAACTGATGTAACAAACGCTAATGCCTTCGAAATAAACAATCGTGATCGAGCAACATATAGTTCTAGAGAAAGCTACCAGAAAATGAAAAAATATCAAAACATGGAACCTATTCCTCGTAGTAAAAAAGAACTAGATGATGTAAATTATCTATATCAAAAACATGAAAATAAAGTTTATGACATAAATAGTGTCTTAGAAGAAGCTCGAAAAAATCGTCAAGAACGTGATGCTTTAGAAGAAAAAAGAAAACTAAAGAACACAAGTTACAACATTCTAGCAGGATTAAATGCCGAAGAATTAGAAAAATATCGTGAAGAAAAAGAGAAAAATAGAGTAGAAAAGCCTGGCGACAATGAATTAAGAGAATTGATTGACACAATAACATCAAAAACATTAGCTGGAGAAATAGACAAAGCAACTAGTGTCGATTTATTAAGCGATTTAATGGCTACTAATATTTTAGATAAAGTAGAAAAACCTACTGAAATTGAAGATAAAGAAAAAGAATTAAAGGAAGAAATCAAAGAAGAAAAAGAACCAGAAGAAAATATGTTTTCATCAAAAGAGGTTTTAGATAAAGAGCAATTAAAAGAAGTAGAAAAACGTAATGAAGAAGAGCTTCAAAAAACTGCGAAAACAGTCAAAGAGGCGGATAAAGATTTTTATACAAGAAGTATGGATTTATCGGATAAAGACTTTGATTTAAGCGACGAATTTAAGGAGAAACCACTTCCATTACCAGTTAAAATATTAATATTCTTACTAATAGTTGCAATTATTTCAGTAGCAGCCTACTTCATTTATCAAAGAATGTAATTAAAAGTAAAAAGTTCTATTCAACTTTTTATTTTTTTTTGGTATTATATATTTAAAGAGTGGTGAAAACATGAATATAAAGTTTATCGTAAATGACTATGCATTAATCTGGAATTTGCTTTTTCAAGCATCAATTTCTGAAGATATATATAAATTAAAACAAAAATTATGGGACACTTATAAGGATGAATACAACATAACTTATAAAGATAAATTAGCAATTATGAAGGATTCAAAAGACTTTATTCCTAGTAATGATACAATCTATAACATTGTCTTAGAACAAGAAGACTATGAAAAAATAAAAAAAGAAGTAGAAAAATTCCGTTTAGAAATAATGGCACTATGGGACAAAAATAAGAAGGAAACAAATAATCTTTTCAAAAACATCGTTAGAAAATATCTTCCTGATTATACAGTTTTTGTAGTAAGCAAAGAATTAAATATAATTGATCATCCTATTCAAACAAGTCTTATAATAGGAAAAGATATAGACACTAAAGAACCATTAAAAACACTTTTAGAGATGTGTTTATATATTACCATGAGTAACATAAAAAAGTATGATGAAGAAGGAAATAAATTTAAAAGAGCCATAGTAGAATTAGCAGTATTAAATGAGTATGCCACAAGAATTTCTAATAGAAGTTGTTATTTAAGTGGTTCGCCAGACTTACTAAGTTTAAAGAGATGGTTATATCCATATTGGTTAATGTATATAGGCATTCCAAAAGAAAAATTTCCTGAGTATATGAAACGCGATAAAATAGATTTTGACATGGATAAATATGCCTATGAAAAAGAACTAAAAAAAATGAATGTTGAAGAGTTTATTGATTTCTGTATTCGTAATCAACGATACATTATTAGAACTCCAAAAGAAGAAATAATATAGCGTAGTGAACAGGGGGATTATAATGGAAGAAAAAATGAATATCTTATTACAAAAAATAAATATTGAAGAGGAGTCTTTTCAGTATTTTTCTGATGCCAAATTAACAAAAATAAAAGTGAACTCCAAAAACAATAGTTGGAATATTTATATTGAAAAAGAAAATCTATTACCAGTTTCAATTTTTGAAGAATTAGAATCTAAAAAACAAAGTCTAGATCCAACTGCTAGTAGCATAGAATTCATTTTTGATATCAAAAATCCAGATAATGAAGCATATTTAAGTTATTATAGATATTTACTTACACAACTAAAAGAAGAGTTGCATGTCTTGGAAATTTATGAAGATTGCATGAAAATAGAGAGTGACTTCCTAATATTAGTAACTACAAATGACATAGAAAAAGAACGTTTAGAAAAATGCCTACCTAAAATAAGCCTATTTTATAAAAGACTAGGTTACAACTTCAATATTGAAGTAATAGCTCGTCGTGAAGAAAACATTTTAGAAGAAATTCAAAATGAACTAAATAATGTCGAACTACCAGAAGCACCTCCAATAAAAAAAGAAGAAATAGAAGAAAAGCCTAAACCAGAAAAGAAACAATTCAGAAGAGAAGCAAAAGATCCAAATAGTGTGATTGGTCGTGGAATAAAAGAAGAACCAATCAAAATTAAAACCTTAATAGGTGAAGATAATAATGTCGTAATTGAAGCTAAAGTATTTGGAACAGATTACTTTGAATCAACCAAAACAGATTTTAAGATTATTACTTTAAAAGTAACTGATTATTCTGATAGTATTTATTGTAAAGTGTTCGTTAGAGAAGATGAAGAATATAAACGCTTATGCAAAGAACTGAAAGCCGGAAATTGGTATAAAATTAGAGGTTATACTAAAAATGATCAATTTGCCAAAGAATTAGTTTTGAATGCTAGAGATATATTAAAAATTGAAAAGAATGAGGAATCTGTTAAAGATACAGCTGAAGAAAAAAGAGTTGAATTACATTGTCACACAAAAATGAGTCAGATGGATGGAGTAGCTGATGAATGTGATGTTATAAAACAAGCAATGAAATTTGGAATGAAAGCAGTAGCCATAACAGATCACAACGGAGTTCAAGGATTTCCTCATGTCTTTAATATGGTAACAGGTTATAATAAGAAATTAGAGGAAGGACAAGAACCATTCAAAGCTATTTATGGTACAGAACTAGTAATGATTGATGACGAAGTAAACATTGTTATTCGTCCTAATGAAGATAACATGTTAGACCAAACTTATGTCGTCTTCGACTTTGAAACAACAGGATTTAATGCCGGTGGTGCCGATTCAATCATTGAAATAGGTGCTGTAAAAATAAAAGACGGAATGATTATCGAGAAATATGATGAATTAATAAATCCAGGTAGACCATTACCTCAAAAGATAATTGAAGTTACAAATATTACTGATGCCATGCTAGAAGAAAAAGACAATGAAGAAAATGCTGTAAAAAGATTTGTTGAATGGTTTGGAGACTGTCCAATGGTAGCCCATAATGCTAAATTCGATGTTTCATTCCTAGAAATGGCCTATAACAAATATAATTTAGGAACATTTAAAAACCCTGTAATCGATACCCTTGAGTTATCACGTACACTAGATAATACCTACGCAAGACACTCATTATCAGCCCTAGTAAAAAGATATGAAGTTCCTTGGGATGAATCAGCGCACCATAGAGGAGATTATGATGCTGAAGGAACAGCTTTAGTTTTTTATAAAATGTTAAAGAAATTATCTAATCGTAACATCGATAGAATGTGTGACTTAGATAAATTAGTAAGTAAAGATGAAATCCATAAATATGGACGTGCTCATCATGTCAATTTATTAGTAAAAAATAAAACTGGTCTAAAAAATCTTTTCACCCTAGTATCCCTTGCTAATACTACATATTTGTACAAGACTCCAAGAATATTAAGAAGTGTTATTAATGAATATCGTGAAGGTATTCTAGTTGGAAGTGGTTGCTACGAAAGTGAAGTATTTAGAGAAGCTAAATCTAAAAGTGATGATGAATTATCAAACATTATCAGATTCTATGATTACGTTGAAGTTCAGCCGATAGATTGCTACGACCATCTTGTTCAAAGTGGAGATTTCGGTACGAAGGTGGAAGTTGCTGCTAATATTGAAAAAGTAGTTAGAGTAACAGAAGAAGCAGGAAAAATAATTGTCGCAACAGGCGATGTTCACCATCTTAAAAAAGATGACAAAATCTATCGTGAAATAATCGTTAATCAAAAAGTACCAGGCGGAGGACGACATCCTCTGGCAAGAAATGGAATCAAAGAAATACCTTCTAATCACTTTAGAACCACTAATGAAATGCTAGAGGATTTCAAATTCTTAGGTGAAGAGCAAGCCTACAAAATTGTTGTCGAAAACACTAATAAAATTGCTAATATGTGTGAAATTGTTGAAGTAATACCAGACACAGGTGGAATTCCTTTCTCACCACGAGTAAAAAGTGATGATGGAAAAGAATACCTAGATTGTCCAGTTGTCGTAACTGACTTAGTCTATACAAAGGCAGCTGCTTGGTATGGTGATCCACTTCCATATTCCATTGAAGAACGTATCTCAACAGAATTATATGGGGATATAGTCTTTAAAATAATTAAGGAAAAACATGAGGGACAAAATCTATCAGATGAAGAGTATCAAAAAATAGTTCATAAGGAATTGCACGATGAAATTCTAAAAGGCTCTGAAAATATTAAACAAATTGTAACCGAATATGTTAAAAAGAATGATGAAGAAGGACTTGATGAACAAGCTCTTGCTAAAAAGGTAAAGAAAACATTAGGTGGAGTAATCGGTGGAGGATTTGATCCTATATACTTGATATCTCAAAGACTTGTTAAACATTCTAATGATGAAGGTTATCTAGTTGGATCACGTGGTTCCGTAGGTTCAAGTTTCGTGGCAACGATGATGGGAATCACAGAAGTAAACCCACTAGCAGCGCATTATCGTTGTAGCGAATGTAAATTAAGTATCTTTGACGATGAAGAAGGTAATCCATTAGGAGCAGAATACTCTTCGGGTTTTGATTTACCAGATAAAGAATGCCCTAATTGTCACATTCCATTAATAAAAGATGGACAAGATATGCCGTTCGCTACATTCTTAGGATTTAATGCTGATAAGGTTCCCGATATTGATCTTAACTTCTCTGATTTAAATCAAGCAAGTGCCCATGCTTACACTAAAGTCTTATTCGGTGAAGACAACGTTTATCGTGCTGGAACAATTGGTACAGTTGCTGATAAAACCGCCTTTGGGTTTGTTAAAGGATATTGTGAAGAAAAAGAAAAGGGTGATATGCGAACTGCTGAAGTTGAACGTCTTGCAATGGGATGTACTGGAGTTAAAAGAACAACAGGACAACATCCTGGAGGAATTGTCGTTATTCCTGACTACAAAGACGTTGCAGATTTTACACCATTCCAATTTCCGGCAGAAGATGCAACGGCAGAATGGCGAACAACTCACTTTGACTACCACTCAATCGACCAATGTCTATTAAAACTTGATATTCTTGGACATTCAGACCCAACTCAATTACGTTTAATTCAAAATCAATCAGGAACAGATATTATGAAAGTACCACTAGATGATAAAGCCACAATGAGCATCTTTACATCTACTGAGGCACTAGGTGTAACAAAAGAACAAATAATGTGCAATACAGGTACTCTCGGAATACCAGAGTTTGGTACTCCATTTACAATCAAACTAGTAGAAGATACTAAACCAACAACATTTGCCGAGCTTATTAAGATTTCAGGTCTTTCTCATGGTACTGATGTTTGGTTAGGTAATGCTCAAGAACTTATTGCTAATAACATAGTTCCGTTCAAAGAAACAATTGGCTGTCGTGACGATATCATGGTTTACCTAATGTATCATGGACTTGCTCCAATCAAATCATTCAAAATTATGGAGTTTGTTCGTAAAGGAAAAGCTTCAAAAGAGCCAGATACCTGGAAAGAACACGTAAAAACAATGGAAGAGGCAAATATTCCAGATTGGTTCATTGGATCATGTGCCAAAATTAAATACATGTTCCCGAAAGCTCATGCTGCAGCTTACGTTATTAGTGCCTTTAGAATAGCATGGTACAAGGTTCATATGCCAGTTTATTTCTACGCATCATGGTATTCATCAAAAGCAACTGATGTCGACGTTGAAAACATGATTAAAGGTTACCAATCAATAAAAGCCAGGATTGAAGATATTCAGGCTAAAGGATATGAAGCAACAAACAAAGAGAATGGACAAGCTGAAAGTCTTAAGGTTGCTCTAGAAGCAACAGCACGCGGAATAAAATTCTTAAATGTTGACTTATATGAAAGCGACGCAACAGTTTGGATTGCTAAAAATGATACAGAAATTTATCCGCCATTTAATGCTATTGATGGACTAGGGGATACTGTTGCTAAAAATATAGTAGCAGAAAGAGAAAAAGGCAACTTTATAAGCGTCGAAGATGTTCAAAAACGTGCTAAAGTTTCACAAACATTAATAGACAAGATGAAAGAGATGGGAATCCTATCCGGAATGCCAGATTCTAATCAATTGTCACTGTTTTAGGAGGTTTGAAAATGGATATAGAATTAACAGAAGAACTGATGATAGAGTTATCAAAGTTAAAAATGCTAAGTGAAAGGAATTTTGAAGATTTCTCAGTAGCAGTAAAATTAGCTTCAGATAAGTTAGATTTAGAGCCAAATATCATCCTAAAGATGCTCTATAGTGAAGAATTTCTCCATAAAGTTGTAGTTCGCAAAACTAATATAATTGACAGAGAAATCAAAGAAAAAGAAGCTGAAATTGTTAAATTGAAAGGAAATAAATATGCTTATGGTAGCCTAATTTGTAGTTTATATGGTCACAGTCCAGTAATGTCAGAATCTGCTTCAGATAACTGTTACTGTGAAAATTGTGGACGTCTAGTAAACATGAGTTCTATTCAAAAAGAACATGAAAAAGGATTAAGAAATCAAAAAGTATATAAAAGGAAAGAATATGAAAATACTAAGAGAAAATAATGAAGAGTTAGAATTCACAACAATCTTTGAAGATTCAAATAATGCTTCAATCTTTAAACATTTTAAAGGGAATCTCTATAAAGTAGTAACAATTGCTAAAGATTGTGAAGATTTAAAAGAAATGGTAGTCTATCAAGGTCAATATGATGATAAGCCATGTTGGATTAGAGAAAAGGATGATTTCTTTGGACTTTTAGATAAAGAAAAATATCCCAATATAGAACAAAAATATCGCTTTGAAAAAATTAAATAATAAAAGAAACTAAGAGATTATTAATTAAATATAATATTCTCTTATTTTTTTGTTATAATGAACTTGGTGATTTAAATGTATAAAACTGTTCTTGTCAATAAAGATAATAAAATTAAAGAAAACTTTTTAAAAAAAGTAGAACTAATTGAAGTAAAAAGTACAGAAGAAAAAGATATTTTAATTGAAAAAGAAACTTATAATGCATATCAGAAGTTAGCAGAATTCTTAAAAGAAAAAGGAATAATTATTGGAATTGAATCAGCTTATAGAAGTGTCGAATATCAACAACAAATATATGATGAATTTGTTATTGAGTATGGTAAAGATTATGCAGAGCAGGTTGTTGCTCCAGTAGGAAGAAGTGAGCATCATACTGGTCTAGCAATTGATATAAATATTAAGACTAATGGTAAATGGCAACAAAATCATGAGGAACTTTTTAGTCAAGAAGAAACATATAAAGAAATTCATAATTATCTAAAAGACTTTGGATTTATTTTAAGATATCCCAAATCAAAAGAAGATGTAACTGGCTATCCTTATGAACCATGGCATATCAGATATATAGGAAAAGTAATTGCCGAAATTATTTATAAAAATAATTGGACCTTAGAAGAGTACAAAAATGAATTTAGTGGAGTAATTGCTGTTAATAAAAAACAAGGAATGACTTCTTTCGATGTTGTAAACGAGATTAGTCATATCTTTGGTATAAAAAAAGTTGGACATACAGGAACTCTCGATCCACTAGCAGAAGGCGTATTAATTGTAGCTATTGGAAAAGCAACTAAGATAGTCGAACTATTAACTGCAGAAGACAAAGAATACATCGCCGAAGTAAAACTAGGATTAATGACTGATACTTATGACATTACAGGAAAAATAATCAGAGAAAAAACTGTGCAAGAAAATATCGATATCAAAGAGACTTTAAAGAGTTATCAAAAAACATACCAACAAGAAGTTCCAATTTATTCGGCTATCAAAGTAAACGGTAAAAAACTATATGAATATGCAAGAAATAATAAAGAAGTTCAATTACCAAAAAAAGAAGTTACTATTAAAAAAATAGAATTACTAGAAGAAACAAAAGATACTTTCAAATTTAAATCTTTAGTATCAAAAGGAACCTATATCAGAAGTCTAATTAACGATGTTGGAAACAGTCTAAATACTTATGCAACAATGACTTCACTTCTAAGAACCAAACAAGGAAAAATCAATTTAGAAGCAACCTCTACACTAGAAGATATTAAAAATAATAATTACAGATTATATATGATAGAAGAGGTTTTGGACTATCCAGTAATAATGGTAGATAAAGATTTAGAATTCAAAATATCAAATGGTCAAAAAATAAAAAATATTTATAATATTACAGACAAAGTAATTTTTAAAACAAATAAAAAAGTTCTAGGTATTTATCAAGTAGAAGAAAATAATCTAAAAGTATGGAAAAACTTTGTCTAATCGTTCTTTATAAATCTAAAACTAGTCGAAATTGGCTAGTTTTATTATTTAATATAGAATAGCTTTATTGACTATAATAAGTAAAAATGATATAATCTCATCAATTTTGATTTGTGGGGGTGGAGTAATGTTTTATGATATGTCATTAGAAACTGAAGAATTAAAAAAGGGAAATATCGAAATATGTGAGCTTATAGGAAGTGATGGAGTATACGATGTTTTTCACTCTTTGAAGAGTCAAGAGGAAAAAGATGAACTGCTTTCAATAATTTTACCAAAACTAAAAGCCACAAAAAATTGGTATAATGTAGCTGACAAAATCTTTAATGTTATTTATTTAAATCCCAAGTATGATGAGTATACACTTTATCTATTACAGACTAATTTAGAAAAAACATCGTATTTAACTTTTGAACAAATAGCAGATATTATGACTAAGAAAAGTTGGGGTTTATCATACATTATGAAAAATCTAGAAAAAATAATAAATTCCAAAAAAGTTAACTCTGACAGATTCATAGAACTATTAGTGAATCATGTAAAAAATAATCAAGAATTGCTTAACGAGTGCTTAAAGAGATTTTTATACACAAAGAATCCCCAGCTAAGAGAAACAGCAATCTTTTATCTAGTTAAAAACAATTTACTTCCAGATAAAAAATTAGTAGTTGCAGCACTTTATAAAAATCCAGAAGATTTTTTTAATGAAGAAAAGTCGTCCTTAAATAAAGAAAAAGAACCAGAATTTTTATTATCGGACTTACCATTTTTAATTTCACAAATAGCTGATGAAGACAAAAAATATAAAGAATTAATAGACAAGTATTATAGATGTTTCTTCAATGCAGAATCAAAAAGAAAGTTGCATTTAGTTAGAGAAATTGGCTATATTCTTCCAGAAATAAAAGAAAGGTATCAAGAAATATTTAGATTTGCTGAAGACCCAATGGTTATGACTAACTTAGATTTCATTCTATCAACAGTTATTAACGCCAATGAAGAATCTTTTATTAGTGATTATATAATGGGAAAAGATGTAGTGTATGAAGGAATGGGAACAACTAGAAAAGTTTTTAAAGTTGGAGAAGAACATATTCTAAAGTTTGCCAGATCATTACACCGTAAAAATAATGTAACTAAACACTTTCTTCTAGCGCCAAATGATATAAGAATAATTTCAGTTGGAAACTTTGCTCCAGTATACATTGAAAGAGAGAATTATCTTAGTAAGTATCATAATGGAAAATATATGACTGAGAAAGATATTGATAACTTTTTAGCAGAAGCAGAAAAACAAGGTCTAGAAATTTCTGACCCACATTGTTTGAGCAAAGAAAAAGATAACTTTGGTTTTCTAAAAAGCTATAAAGATGCAACCTTAGTTGGAGTAAAAAATCACGATGAATTACCAGAATGGTTTAAAGAAAGACCCCTTGTTTTGTATGATATTGATATGGTTTCCTATAAAGAAGGTGCAAAGACGTTCATTAAAAAAACAAAATAATTAAATTTGATAAAACAAAAATTTCCAATCAAAATGAACTATTAAAATTTGACAAAATGTCTTAAATATGCTATAATTAGCACGCTAATTGAACAAAGCAATAGGGGGTTAATTATATGTTTAAAGATTATTATGCGATACTAGGTGTTAGACGAGATGCAAGTGATGAGGAAATAAAAAAAGCATATCGCAAGTTAGCTAATAAATTACATCCAGATAAAAATGTCGATAAAAGTGATGATGAACAACTAAGACTTGAAGCTGAATTAAAAGAAGTCAGTGAAGCCTATAGTGTACTAAAAAACTCTAAAACAAGAATTGCTTATGATTACGAGTTACTAGAAAGAGAACGTGAGGCTTGGGAAGCTGCCGAAGAAAGTGCTTCACAAGCTTATTGGGAAGAACAAGTTCAAAAGACAAGAGAAGAACAAAGAAAAAGAGAACAAGAAGAACGTCAAAAAAGATATGAAAGATGGCAGACTCATTATAACAAACAACAGAAAAAAAGTACTACAAGAAGCCAAGAATCAAGAAAAACTAGTAATAACCAAGAAAATCATAAAAAATCTCTAAGAGAAACATATCAAGAAATAAAGGATACAGAAAAACAATCATCTTTTGTAGAAAGACATAAAAAAATAAATAGAAAATATAATAGAAGTTTTGCATCACAAGTAGAAACTATTCCAGAACAAATTGCTTTCACTTTTGGTAAAGGTACACTTCATATCGTACATGAAGCTTTCTTTCAATTAAGTAAATTAAAATATATTTCAGAAGATCCTATTCCAAAATATGTACTTAGAAATAGAAAATTAATAGCAACAGTTTGTTTAGCTTTTACAGTAGGCAGTGTAGCTAGTCATTTTAATCAACCTGGACAAACAGATACTGAAACAGTTGCTGTAGAACTTCCAAGTTACTCTACACAACAATTTGAAGAAGACTACGATGAAGAAATGAAAGCATCAGAAATTTATAGTATCACTACACTTAATAGAATTCACACTGTTAAAGCGGGAGATACATTATCACAAATAGCTGTTGATTCAGGAACAAGTGAAAATGAATTAGAAAGACTAAATAATCTTTCTTCAGAATTTTTATATATTGGTGATGAAATGAAGATACCCTATGACGTAACTTCAGATGATTTACAATATTACACTTCAGTAGTTAATACTGAGTCAAAATCAATTTATGATTTAGCAAAACAATATGAAACAGATGTAGATACACTATATAAACTTAATGAAGAATCAATTACAAAAGTAAATGACACTTACTTAATATTATCAGAAGAAATAATAGTTCCTAATTTCATTTCTAAAAATGAATTAAAAGATTTAAAAAATGAATCAAATGAAAAGACTATTTCATAAAATAAGTGTTGGTAAATATTAAAAAATATGTTATAATACAAAAAGAAAGGAGTGAGAAAGAGATTTTCTCACTCTTATTATTTATTAGGAGGTGAACTATGAAAGAAAAAATTTCAAGTCTTGTAGATGATAAAATCAAAGAATTAAATGTCTTTGTGGATGATGCATTTATAAGCGAAGAGGAAGGAAAAAAAATATTTAATATTGTCCTTGATAGCGAAGAAATAATTGATCTTAATAAAATAACAGACGCCTCAAGAATAATAAATAAGTTAATGGACGAAAATGTGAGTTTATTAGAAGATGCTGATGAACTTGATATTTTCTCAAAAGAGAAGGGAGATAATAAGGATGAATAGTAAAGAATTTAAAAAAGCACTAGATAATATCGTAAAAGAAAAAGATATTGATCCAGAAGTAGTATACAGTGCTATGGAACTTGCTTTAACATCTGCCTATAAAAAGAATTTTAATTCTAAGACAAACGTTAAAGTATTATTCGACCGTGATACTGGTGAGATTAAAGTTTATTCATATCTTACTGTAGTAGCCGATGATAAAATGACTAAAGAAGAATATGACGACTTTGTATTTGAAAGTTACGCTGATGATGACGAGAAAGATACAAAAGTAGAAGTTGAAGAGACTGAAGAAGCTGAAAGTGAAGGAGAAGAAGGAACTGAAAAAGAAAAAGCTGCAGGACCAACATTCTTCAATCCTGAAACTGAAATTAAATTAGCAGATGCTAAAAAGATTGATAAAATGCTAGAAATTGGAGACACAATTGATACTGAAGTAACACCAAAAGATTTTGGACGTGTAGCAACATCCACTGCTAAACAAGTAGTTGTTCAAAAAATAAGAGAAGCTGAAAGAAATAGCATTATGGAAGAATTCGGAGACAAACAGGATGAAATGCTTATCGGAACAGTTGCCCTAGAAGATACAGATAACTATTTTATCGACTTAGGAAGAACAAATGGAATTTTACCTAAAAAAGATATTATTCCAGGCGAAAAAATCGAAATGGGTTCACAAATCAAAGTTTATGTATCTAAAGTAGACAATAATGGTAAGAACCTATTAATTCTTTTAAGTAGAGCACACTATGGCTTTGTCAAAAGGTTATTTGAATTAGAAATTCCAGAAATTAATGATGGAACAGTAATGATTTACAGCGTAGCAAGAGATGCTGGAAACAGAAGTAAAGTTGCTGTTTATTCAGAAAATCCAAGTGTAGACCCAATTGGAGCATGTATTGGAGAAAAAGGTTCAAGAATTGCTCGAATTATAGAAGAACTACATGGTGAAAAGTTAGATGTTGTAAAATATGACTCTGACCCAGCAATATTTATTGAGAATGCTTTATCACCTGCTAAAGATTTAACTGTAGCGATTACTGATCAAAAGAAATTAGAAGCTATGGTTATTGCAGATGGAGATAATTTCTCATTAGCCATTGGTAAAAAAGGACAAAATGCTCGTCTTGCAACTAAATTAACAAAATTCAAAAAGATTGATATAAAAACAACTGAACAAGCAAGAGAAGCAGGAATTAATTTTAGATAGAGGTAACTATGAAAGTAAAGAAAATACCTTTAAGAACATGTGTAATTACAAAAGAATCTCTTCCAAAAAAAGAACTTTTAAGAATTGTTAGAACACCAAGTGGTGAAGTTAAAGCTGATGAAACAGGAAAGTTAAATGGAAGAGGAGCATATATTAAGAAAGATTTAGAAGTTTTAGCAAAAGCTCAAAAATCAAAAATACTTGAAAAAAGATTAGAATGTAAGATAGAGGATAGTGTCTATGAAGAAATAAAAAATATTATAGAAAAGTGAGGTGAGTCTGCATGATGACCCTAGAAGATTATGCACAAGACGTTGGAAAGACAATCGAAGAAATTAAAGCACTATGCGATAAAATTGGGATTGCTTACCAAGACGAAAACTCAACTATTGACGAGACTAGTATTATATTACTAGATAATGAATTACAAGACGAAGAAGATTATATCGAAGGAGATATAGATAATTTAGAAGAAAGAAGACTTGAAGAAGAAGTAGAAGATAAAGCTGAAGAATTAGCTTTTGGAACTAAGATAGATTTAGATGATACAACTTCTTTTACTAAAGTAAAACAAAAACAAGTAAAGAAAAATGATAACAATAAGAAAGATTTCTTAAAAGAAAGAAAAAAGATATACAAACATCGTGAAAAACTTCAAAGTAATGAAGCAGCAAAAGATGAAAACATTATTTTATATAAAGAAGGTATGACAGTAACAGAATTAGCAGAATCAATTTCTGTTGCACCTGTTGAACTAGTTAAAAAATTGATGGGACTAGGCATTATGGCAACAGTTAATCAATCAGTTGATTTTGATACTGCTGAAGTAATTGTTTCTGAGTATAATAAGACTTTAAAGAAAGAAGAAACAGCTGATATTTCTAACTTTGAAAATTTTGAAATAGAAGATAAAGAAGAAGATTTAATTGAAAGACCACCGGTAGTAACAATTATGGGACATGTCGACCATGGAAAAACAACATTGTTAGATGCCATCAGAAACACTGATGTGGTAGGTGGAGAAGCTGGTGGAATTACTCAAGCAATTGGAGCTTATTCAGTTAAATGCAATGATAAAGTTATTACATTTATTGACACTCCAGGACATGCAGCTTTCACAGAAATGCGCGCAAGAGGTGCAAGTATCACTGATATCGTAATTATTATTGTAGCCGCAGATGACGGAGTCATGCCTCAAACAAAAGAAGCAATTGATCATGCAAAAGCTGCTGGAGTTCCAATTATAGTTGCCATCAACAAAATTGATAAACCAGAAGCCAATGTTGATAAAATTATGTCTGGTTTAGTTGAAAATGGTTTAACTCCAGAAGAATGGGGGGGAGATATCATTGTTAATAAAATCTCTGCCAAAACAGGAACTGGTATAAATGAATTATTAGAAAACATCTTACTAGTTGCCGAAATGCAAGAATACAAAGCAAATCCAAATCGCTATGCAACAGGAGCTGTAATTGAATCTAAGAAAGATAACAAAGTAGGTTCAACAGCAACATTGCTAATTCAAAATGGAACTTTACGTATTGGTGATCCAATCGTAATTGGTAACTACTATGGAAAAGTAAGAACTTTAAAAGACGACAAAGGAAATAACATTGTTGAGGCAAAACCATCAACTCCAGTAGAAGTAACAGGTATTTCAGAAGTACCAAGTGCAGGAGATAAATTCATGGCTTTTGAATCGGAAAAACAAGCTAAAGAAATTGCTCGTGAAAGAACTCTTCGTTCAAAAGAACAAGATACAAACTTTAGCGGAATGTCTTTAGAAGATCTATTTGGTAGAATACAAGAAGGCGTAAAAGAAATTAAAGTTGTCTTAAAAGCTGACGTTAATGGTTCTCTAGAAGCAGTAAAAAATGCTCTAGAAAAGATTTCAGTAGAGGGTGTTAAAGTAACAGTAATCCGTGGAGGAGTAGGTGCAATTACCGAAAGTGATGTAGTACTTGCTTCAGCATCAAACGCTATAATTATTGGTTTCAATGTTCGTGGAAATAACGCAACAGTTGAAACAGCTAAACAATATGGAATTGAAATTAAAACATACGATATTATCTACAAAGCAGTAGAAGACATGGAAAATGCAATGAAAGGTATGTTAGATCCAGAATTTGAAGAAAAAGTAGTAGGAACAGCAGAAATCAGACAACTATTCAAATTTTCTAAAGTAGGTTTAATTGCTGGATGCCACGTAACAAGTGGTGTAATTAAACACAATTTAAAAGCTCGTATAGTTAGAGATGATGTCATCACTTATAATGGAGCAGTTAATACATTACAACATGAAAAAGACCAAGTAAAAGAAGTAAAAAAGGATATGGACTGTGGTATTACGTTAGAAAACTGTCAAGATTATAAGGAAGGAGACATTATCGAAGTTTACGAACTAGTAGAAGTAAAACGATAGAATAGCGTAGTATGAAAAAAACAATCAAAGCTGATAAAAAAAGAAAAATATTAAAGGAAGAATTTTTAAATGACAATGCTTTATTACAAGCAACAATGGAAGAGAATCGTGATGTAACAATTGGTGTAAGATTTGTTGAACATCCATTAGTAGGAATAAAGAAACATATTTTAACTAGATTATCTATCTATGATTATATGTCAGATTATGATAATCTTATAAAAATAGCAAATGATTCTTCAGCAGTTGCAGTATTTACTAAAACAGATGAAGGTCTTCAATTAGATAGGCTTTATGATGCTGAGGAACATGAGTTTGCCTTAAGTGAGTTCATTGATATTGTCTATGAAAAGAAATTTCCTGAATTAGCCTTAGACAAGCATTTAGTGTTAAAAAACACTAACTAAAGGAGGTAATCAATATGGCAAATATTAAAATAGAAAGATTGAATCATGCTTTCCAAGAAGAAATTAGTATGATTTTAATGACTGAAATAAAAGATGAAGATATTAAATTTGTCACAATAACTGGAGTAGATACAACCAGCGACTTAAGTTTTGCAAAAGTCTATTACACAGTTTTAGATGAATCAAAAAAAGAGTCAACAGCAGAAGCCTTAAAAGGAGCTGCATCATTTATCAGAACGAAATTAGCAGATAGAGTAGACATTAGACATACTCCAGAATTAAAGTTTATCTACGATACTTCAATTGCCTATGGTGAACATATAGAAAAAATAATTGAAGAAATCAATGAGAAAAAATAAATAAAAATAATATAAGAAGAAGTCAAATTAAAAAAAGACTTCTTTTTTAACTTTCTAATAAAATAAAAGATAGAAGTAAAAAACAACTATAATATTAGAGGTTATTTATCTTACTTCTTGTATTTTTTCTCAATATGCCGTAATATATTATATATAGAATAGAGAGGTATAATTATGACTAATATTAGAAGAAAAAGAAAAGAAGACCCTATTTACAATGATTGTTGGATGTATATCTTATTACTCACAACTTTAGTTATTCTCCTAGAATCACTAAAAAGTTATACATTTAAAATTCATGGAATATACTTAAGTTATTCGTTATTTTTGCTACCTTTGGTTTATCTTTTAGCCAATTATATTACTAAAAAATATGATTATAAGAAAACTGTAGCAGCTATTGCTATTTCAGGAGTTATGTCAGTCTGCTTTGTCGCAGTAATGTCATTTGCCTTAGGGAAACAATTAATGTTATCTAGCTTAAGTGGAGAATTTTGTGCTTATGTTGTTAGCCAATTTGTAAACTTAACAATTTACTTATTTTTATTAAATAACACCAAAACACCAATTGTCTTAATCTTTGTAAATTATTTATTTTCATTAATAGTTTATTATATGTTCTATACATTAATATACTTAAACATGATTATTTTAGATAATTTCTGGGAAGGCTATCTTATTACATTAGTTATTCAATTCTTTGTATGTATTCCAGTAGCTATCATAGATAAAATAGTAAAAAGAGGAAGAGAGCAATCAAAATAATTTGATTGCTTTTTTGATATAAAAAAAAAGAATTATTAAATTCTTCTTAACAAGTGCTTTTAGCAATCTCTATAAGTTTTTTTGCATTAGTCTCACTAATATAACCATTATAAGTTAATGAATTAGGACTCCCACCAGTAACTGTTTTATAAATACAGGCAGCAGATAAGTATGCACCATCTGCTGATTGATGTCTCGAATCTGAATAAAGATTGATACCTGGATACTTACTCATAGAATTATCAAAGGCTTTACCATCATAGATTAATGATGCGCCAATCTTACCAGCAACACTAGCTGCATTATTATAAGCTGTATCATGCATTGATTTACTTAAATTACCTTTAGTAACCCATTTTTGTCTAATATAAATTTTTGCATTTGGATTTTTGCCTTGCACTAATTTTTTAATAGTTTGAGCACCCTTAAGAAATTTAGAAATACTTTTATTTTCATATGCGTCTGTCTGCTCTTGTAAAATAACAATATCATACTTTCTAGCCGTGATTATCCCATTTTTAGCACTAGCAACTTGTGAAAGGGTACTTCCGCTTTTATTTGCAACGTAAACACTCATATTAGAATAACCACCATTTATAATCATTCCTTTAAAGACTTCAGTTATTCTTTGCTTTTCATTACCTTCACGATAAGTCATACTATTCCCAACAAACAAGACATTTGTCTTTTCGGTTTTAGACGCCTTATTAGAAGATTTAGAATTACTCCCTGAGCCACCATCACCATACTTATCAGAATCAATAACAAATTTCTTCTTTTCTTTATCACTTTCCAAATATTCGCTTTCTTCAATATCTTCACTAGCATTCTTCCAGCAACTACTAACCTTGAATGAGTCATCCATAATATACATAGAACTATCAATTAAAACTGGAATTGCAAATAGTAAAATTAAAGCAGTAAATAAATTTTTAATTCTACCAGCAGCTTTTTTATCTTCAGGATTGTTTACTAATTGTATCATAATAACTACCAAAGAAATTATACAAAGAATTGGTCCAATAATTTGGATAAAATTCAAAGTATTTTTTACTATTAGTAAAGTTCGTTGCAGAGCAGAATCATTACAGATTACACCTAATAACATAAAGCCTCCTAGTTATGCAAGAATTGAAATCAAAGTTAAAAGTAAATTATGAAACATATGCAATGACATAGAAGTAAATACAGTATCAGTTTTATAATATGCAAGGGCAAAAGCTCCACCTAAAGCCCCATATGGAATAATATACAAGTAATCAGTAAATTTAGTAGCACCACCAACAACATGAACAGCGCCAAATAATAAGAACGACAATACAACAAAGAGCCATTTATTCTTAAATACATCCTTTAAAGTCTTTCTAAAGACTATTTCTTCATTAAAAGGAGCAATAATACCAGCATCAATTATCATTAGCCAAGGAAGGGATTTAATCATACTCTGAACAGCATTCTCATTATTAGCACCACCAGTTTTAAAAACAGTAAGCAAAATAAGATTGCAAACAACCATTATAATTAAACCGATAACCCAACACTTAAATCCAGTATCGATATTATACATAAAATTATCTTTAAACTTTTTCCATTCGTTTTTTAAATCTTTCCTATAAATTAAACATAAAATCAATGCAACAACAACACTTAAATATGTCGATAAAATAACTTGCATACTACCACTTAACTTGTCAGTGTCTAAATTAAATAACAAAACAGGTAACAATAAAAATATTGAACTATAATTAAACAGAAATAATACTAAAATACCCCTAATAACATTTTTAAATAAATTTTCATACTTTTTTAACATTTAATATCACCACATTTAACATAACACAAAAAAAAACTAAATTAAAGTTATTCTTCTAAAATAGGGGATATTTGACATAGAAAAAATTATTTAAAAAAACTAATCGTAAAATTAAATATTATATGTTATTATAAATCAAATAAAAGCAATTTAATAAAGGAGAAAATACATGACTATAAATGTAAAAAGATGCTATTTTCATAGTATTCAACCTCTAGTGAATTATAAAGTTAGACAAGATAGAATTAAAGAAATAATTGCTAGACTAGATTTTATGCTCGAATACGGTTATCTAGTACCAGGATGTGAACTTCAAGAAATCTTACCAGAAGAGTATAAAGAAAACGCAATGCTTCCCATATGTGGAGATGATTCAGTCTATTTAGCACTTCATCCACGAACAGAACTAAATCTCCTTGGAGGTTCATACTTAAATGGAGAATTTTCAGCATACTTTCATCATATTTCAGGGTCATCAGCCCTAGTTTTTGATGAACATGTTACTGATAATAAAAGAATAAAAGATAGAACTCATTCTCTAAGTGAAGAAGTATGTATTCAAGATAGAGTATCCCTAGATAATCTAGTAGCAGTAGCCTTACCATTTTATACACCGCTTTCCATAACAAAAAATTTTATTTCCTACTATGATGAATCAAACTTCGCATACACTTTCGATGTTGAAAAATCAATCATGAGAGATTATGTTTCAAAATCAAAAAAAATCGTTGAAAATCCTAAACAAGAAATTGAAAGAGGTTATGAAATAGTTAATGAATTTGAAAGTTGCTTAGAAAAATACAATAGAGATATTCCTTGTATTCGTCATGATGGAACAATACTTGATAAGAATGAGGAATACAAATATATTGAAGAAAATAAGAAAAAGGTATTAACATTAATAAAAAAGGCTGAAAAATTAATATAACAATCTAATATTAGAATTTAAATTTATAAAATAACCTTGCAATACCTAATAAAACATAGTATAATACAAGTACTTGCCGATACCAGGTTAAGAGAATTTCCGACTCTTTACTTAGTAGTGGTGAATCAAAAAAAGAAAGGAAGTGTTAATATGGCATTAACAAAAGAAGTAAAAGCAGAAATTATTAAAGAATTTGCTAAAAGTGAAAAAGATACTGGTTCAGCAGAAGTTCAAATCGCAATTCTTACTAAAGAAATTAATGAATTAACTGAACATTTAAAAGTACATATTCACGATTATCATTCACGTAGAGGTCTTCTTAAAAAAGTTGGACAACGTAGAAATATGTTACAATACTTAGCTAAGAAAGATATTCAAAGTTACCGTGAAGTAATCAAAAAATTAGGTTTAAGAAAGTAGACACTTATTTTTAGTGTCTTTTTATTTTTATCAAGGGACATTAATTAAATATGTAAAAAGTAAAATAAGTGAAAGAGGTAAATAATGAAAAAGAAAAAATTCGAGTTAGATTTTCATGGAAGAAAATTAGTTGTAGAACATGGTGAGATGGCTAAACAAGCAGACGGAGCAGTTTTAGTAAGATATAATGATACAGTAGTTTTAACAGCAGCAGTAGTTTCTAAAAACGTTAACTTGTTATCAGATTTCTTTCCATTAACTGTAAATTATCAAGAAAAATTATATTCAGTAGGAAAAATTCCTGGAGGATTTATTAAAAGAGAAGGTCGTCCAAGTGAAGCGGCAACTCTAGCAGCTCGTATGATTGATCGCCCGATGAGACCTTTGTTCCCAGAAGGATTCAAAAACGAAGTTCAAATAATTTCAACAGTTTTATCAGTTGATCAAGAATGTTCTCCAGAATTAACAGCAATGTTTGCATCATCTTTAGCAACATCAATTTCTAAGATTCCCTTCAATGGTCCAATTGCTGGTGTAAAAGTAGGTAGAGTAGATGGTAAATTCATAATCAACCCAACACCTGAAGAGTTAGAAGTATCTGAATTAGAATTAACAGTTGCTGGAACAAAAGACGCAATTAACATGGTTGAATCAAGTGCAAAACAAGTATCAGAAGAAATTATGCTAGAAGCTTTAATGTATGGACATAAAGCAGTAAAAGAATTAATTAAATTCCAAGAAAAGATTATTAAAGAAATTGGTGTAGAGAAAATGGAATATGAAACTCTAACACCAGAACCAGAACTAGTAGAAAGAATTACAACTTTAGTTTCAAAGAAAATGGATAAAGCACTTCGTATTAAAGATAAATTAAAGAAATATGCCGCAATCGATGAAATTAAAGAAGAAATGAATGAGTTGTTTACTAGTGAATTTGAAGATACTATGAAAGAACAAGAATTAAAAGAATTACTTGTTAAAGTTCAAATGGTAGTATCAGATATTGAATACGAATTATTTAGAAGCATCGTTGTTAAAGAAAAATTACGTGCTGATGGACGTAAGATGGATGAAATTAGAAAATTATCAACAGATATCGATATTTTACCAAGAACTCATGGTTCAGCATTATTTACTCGTGGAGAAACCCAAAGCTTATCAATCACAACTCTAGGTGCTCTAAATGAACATCAAGTAATTGACGGTTTAAGTTTAGAAGACCAAAAGAGATTTATGTTACATTATAACTTCCCACAATTCTCAGTAGGAGAAACAGGAAGATATGGTGCTCCAGGGCGTCGTGAAATCGGTCATGGTGCTTTAGGAGAAAAGGCTTTAGCTCAAGTAATTCCAAGTGAAGAAGAGTTCCCATATACTATTCGTGTTGTCTCAGAAATTCTAGAGTCAAATGGGTCATCTTCTCAGGCAAGTATTTGTGCTGGATGTATGTCCCTAATGGCTGCTGGTGTTCCAATTAAAGCTCCAGTTGCTGGAATCGCTATGGGTCTAATTACTCATGAAGATAAATACACTATTCTAACAGATATTCAAGGTATGGAAGATCACTTAGGAGATATGGACTTTAAAGTAGCTGGTACTGAATATGGTATTACTGCTTTACAAATGGATATCAAAATTAGTGGAATCACTGAAGCAATCTTAAAAGAAGCACTAGAACAAGCTAAGAAAGCTCGTCTTGAAATATTACAAGTAATCAAAAAACAAATCAAAGAACCTCGTAAAGAAGTATCTAAATATGCTCCAAAGATGGTTACATTTGAAATTAACCCAGCTAAAATTAAAGATGTTATTGGTCGTGGTGGAGAAATGATTACTAAGATTATTTGTGAAGCATCAAATGTCACAGAAGTTACAAATGTTAATGCAGTAAAAGTAGAACTTGAAGATGATGGTCGTGTAATAATTTATCACAGTGACCAAGAAATAATTGACAAAACTCGTAAGATGATTGAAGAAATAGTTAGAGAAGTAGAAGTTGGAAAAATCTATGAAGCAAAGGTTGTTAAAGTAGAAGACTTTGGTTGCTTTGTCCAATTATGGCCAGGATGTGAAGGATTAGTTCACGTATCTCAATTATCTAATGAACGCGTTGAAAAAGCAGGAGATGTTGTTACAGTAGGAGATGAGATAATTGTTAAAGCTTTAGGTCCAGATAAAAAAGGACGTCAAAACTTCTCAAGAAAAGAAGCTTTATCTCCTAAAAAAGAAAAGAAAACTAAATCAGAAAAATAATAAAAAGGTTCAACTTTGAACCTTTTTTTCATATTCTTTATTAGGTGATAAATTTGAAAAAATTGATAAGTCCAGTAGCAATCATTCTCCTTTTAGTAGTAAGTTTCTACTACACAAATAAATCAGTTAGTGTCCTAAGAAATGCTGATCCGATTATGAAAGAGTTAAAAAGTACTGAGAAAAAATACAAAATAAATCCAATAAATGCTCAAATAATCGGAGAAAATATCATCTCTGGGAAGAATGGTAAAACTATCGATTATGAAAAATCATATAATAAGATGAAACGCTATGGTACCTACAATGAATCTCTAACAGCCTTAAAAGAACTACAACCAGTCATTTCTATTAATGATAACTATGATAAATATATTGTTAGTGGTAATAAAAAAAATCGTAATATTGCCTTGGTCTTTAAAGTGAAAAATAATGAGAATATTATTAATGTTCTTTCTATACTAAAAAGTAAAAATGTCGTCGCAACTTTCTTCTTAGATGGAACTTATTTAGAAAAGAACATAACTACTATTAGAAATATATCTAATCATGAACTAGAGATTCTAAGTTATAATAATGAATTCGAAGAAGCCTTTATCAAAACATCCATATCTTATCTAAACTCTCTTACTGGTAAGTCTCCCAAATATTGTTATACTGAAGAGAGTAATGAAGAAATACTAAATACTTGTGAAAAACTAAATCTTCATACTATTAAACCTACCTTAGTTTTATCTAAAAATATTTATCATGAAATAAAAAATAATCTCTCTAATTCTATAATCATTTCCTTAGAGGTTAATAACTACGTTGAAAAAGAACTTTCGACAACAATTGATTATTTAAAAAAGAAAGGTTACAAAATTGTCTCCTTAGATAATGCTTTAAAAGAAGAAAATTAAAATTAATAAAAAATTCTAACTATCTTGAGTATCCATAAATCATTGAGTTTAAATGATATTTATAGTATAATTCTAGATAGGGTGAAGTGTATGTACTTAAAAGGAATAACGACAAGTGGATTTAAATCTTTTGCAGATAAATTAGAACTTAAATTAGATGGAAAAATTACCTGTATAGTTGGCCCAAACGGTTCAGGTAAAAGTAATGTAGTTGATGCAGTTAGATGGGTTTTAGGAGAGCAATCAGTTAAATCACTTCGTGGAGATGGCTCTATGTCAGATGTCATTTTCTCAGGAAGTAAAAGTAGAAGCCCCCTAAATGTCGCAAGTGTTGAATTAATTTTTGATAATAATGATCATTACTTAAATATTCCATACACTGAAATTTCTATTAAGAGAAGAGTTTATCGTAGTGGTGAAAATGAATATTATTTGAATAATGAAAAATGCCGATTAAAAGACATTAATAACTTACTTATGGATTCTGGTATGGGAAAAGAATCATTTAATATTATTTCTCAAGGAGAAGTAGATAAAATATTAAGTAACTCTTCTCAAGATAGAAGAGTAATCTTTGAAGAAGCATCAGGTATTATAAAATATAAAAAACGTAAAGAAGAAGCCTTAAGAAAATTAGACCGAACTCATAATAATATTGATAGAGTAAATGATATAATTGCTGAATTAGAAATGCAAATAGGTCCTCTAAAAGAACAAAGTGCTAAAGCGGAAGAATACTTAGAAAATAAAAAAGGACTAGATACTTATGAAGTAGCACTTCTTGCTTATGATATCGAAAATTTAAATAATAGTTTAGAAAATGCTAAGAAACGTAAAGAAAAAATTGACGGAGAAATTCTTAATATCTCTAATGAAACAAGTAAAAATGATGCTAAGTATATTGAAGACAATAATCGTTTAGAAAAGTTAGAACAAGAGCGTGTAAAGTTAAATCAAGAACTATTAAAAGTAACCGAAGAAAAAGAAAAATTAGATGGTGAGAGAAAACTTTTAAAAGAAAGAAGTAAAACTACTAAAGAAGAAAACGTAATTAAAGAAGAAATAAGAAATCTTATTGAAGAAAGAGAAAAACTATCTAGTAATCTAACAATTATTGATGAAGATTTAAAAATTTTAATCAAAGAATCAAGTGATATTGAAGAAGAATCCAATGAGGTAGAAAAAAATCTACGTGCTGCGAAAGCTAAAAAGAATATGTACACTCAAGATTACTCTAAACATAATCAAGATATTATTTCTACTAATCATAAAATAACTAATTTAAAAACTGAAATAGAACAAGGTTCTGATATGCCAAATAGTGTCAGAAAAGTTTTAAAAAATACTAACCTAACAGGAATTCATAACACAATTGGTAACATTTTAACAGTAGAAGAAAAATATACCAAAGCTCTAAATACCGCCATCTCATCTAATAAGAATTTTATTATTACCAAAGATGAAGAGTCAGCTAAAAGAGCCATAAATTATTTAAAAGATAATCATCTAGGTAGAGCAACATTCTTCCCGTTAACTGTCATAAAACCACGCTATGCTGATTCCGATAGTTTAAATATCTTAAAAGATAGTAGTGACTTTTTAGGAGTAATGTCCGATTTAGTAACATACAATAATCAATATGACTCAATTATTAAAAACCAACTTGGAACAGTTCTTGTTACTACTAATATTGATGCCGCAACACGTCTTTCTCATTTGATTAAAGCAAGATATAAATTTGTTACTTTAGAAGGGGATGTCGTAAATGTAGGTGGTTCCCTAACTGGAGGATCACAATCTGCAGGTAAAAGTGTTATCATCTTAAAACAGGAATTAAAATACTTAGAAGAAAAATTAGAATTATTAAAAAAAGAAGAGCAAGAAATCCAACAAGAACTTCAAGCAAACACTACTGAAATATCCGCTATTGAAGAGAAGTCCTTTGAAATATCAAAAACTAAAGTAACTATTAAAGAAAAGTATGATACTAAGAAAAATGAACTTCTTACGATTAAAGAAAAGCTAATTGCCATCACCAAAGAACATGAAGCCTTAGCATCAATTAATAATAATTCGATTAGTGAAAAAGAAGAGGAGTTGATAAAACAATTCCATGAAAAGACTGCTTACAAAGAACAAATAGAAATAAGATTAGCTTCTCTAAATAAAGAAGTAGAATCACTAAAAGAAAAACTTGAACACATTCAAGCAGAAGATAAATTGAAAAATCACAATCTTCGTAACTTAGAAAAGGAGTCTCGTGAGTTAGAAATAACAATCAATAGAAGCGATGTTAAACTAGATAGTATGTTAGAAACACTCTCAGCTGAATATGAATTAACGTATGAAAGAGCTAAAAATGAATATAGTCTAGACATTGAACCAGAGGAAGCTAGAGCTAAAGTAAATAGTTTTAAAGCTAATATCAAAAGAATAGGTATGGTTAACTTAGATTCAATCGCAGAATATGAAAGAGTAAATACTAGATATGTTTTCTTAACTAATCAAAGAGAAGATTTAATCAGTGCTGAGGATACCTTACTAGAAATCATGAATGAAATGGATGAAGTCATGAAAGAAGAGTTTAAAAATACTTTTGAGCAAATCAGAACAGAGTTCCAAAAAGTCTTTAAAGAATTATTCACTGGTGGAACAGCAGACTTGAAACTAACTGATAAGGATGATTTACTAACAACAGGAATTGATATAGTCGCATCTCCTCCAGGAAAGAAATTAACAACTATTTCCCTTTTATCAGGAGGAGAAAAGACACTTACCGCAATTAGTTTATTATTCGCAATTCTTAATGTTAGAACAGTTCCATTCTGTTTATTCGACGAAGTAGAAGCTGCTCTAGATGAAGCAAATGTAAATCAATTCGGAAAATATTTAAATCATTATAAAGATAAAACTCAATTCTTAATTATTACCCACAAAAAGAAAACAATGGAATATGCCAATACTTTATATGGAATTACAATGCAAGAGTCTGGAGTTTCCAAGCTAGTTAGTGTTAAATTAGAAGATCACGAAGAATTATTATAGTTAGCATAGGGGCAGAAGCCTCTTTTTATGTTGCATTAAAATCAGAAATGCTATATAATATTCAACCAGTAAGAAAGGGGAATGAATATGCTATCTAATACTGCTATACATATGCTTCAGCACGGACACCAACAAGAATATAAGATTATTAAACCATTAAGAAAACTAATCTTAGTAGGAAAAAAATTAGATAAATTACGTGCTGGAAAAATATATCTAAAATCAATGGAACTAAATACAGCCCTTACTGAGTCTGAAGAATTTATGAGGGGACATTTTAATTTACACAAAATACCATTTCTAGATATTGAGAACTATAATGAAAGTCTTACTAAAGAGTATGATTCAGCAACTGAAGTAATTTCAGATTATGAAAAACACCTAAAAAAAATAAATCCATATGACTTACCAATAGTTCTAGTCGAAGAAGAACACCGTTATGCAGAAATAACTGAAACCGGCTTGAATTGCCAAGATATTGAGGTTATTTCTAAAATTAGAATAGCTTTTTGGCAGTTACTGTTAAGTAACACCATTACTAATTACACTCCAAGTATCATCACACATGAAATAACGCATACACAAATAGATTCCCATAAGGGAGCTACCAAATCATTATATAATCATGAAATAATTCCAATCTTTGTTCAGTTTGTAGAAAACTTCGAAAAAAGTGAAGACCTTAATGAAATAGATGAAGTATTTAGATTAATAGATATTTCTGACTTAATCGATTCTTTAAGAAAATATTATAAAAGAAGAGTATCATATACTAAGGACGAATTATTTGATTTAACTAAATACTTAGAATCAACACTAAAAGCTTTTATGTTATTTGAAATTTATGCCAATTCTTCTATTAACAAACAAAAAGACATATTTGCAGATATTCAAAAGATATTTAATGGAGAAATGATAGTAGAGGAATTACTTGAAAAAAACAAGGTTACTTTAAAAGAAAGTTCAAAATTATTACAGAAAAAATATTTATGAAAGGAATAATATGTATTCAGATATAGAATTTAAAATGCTCCAACATGGGCATAGAAAAAAGTATAAAATAATTAATCCTTCGAAACCTATGTTAATGGTCCTCAAAGAATTAAGTAAATTAAAAGTAGAAGATTCTAGTATTAGAAAATCAACACTAAAAGATTCATTAAAAGACTCAGAAGACTTCATGAAGAGCCATTTTAACATTCATAAAATACCTTGTCAAACAGCTGATGGTTTAAGAAACTTTATTAGTGCACGTAAAGATTTGTCTGTTTCCGAAATGTTAAATGAATATAATGAGTTTGGTATAGAAACAGATCCATATAAACTACCAATAAGTTTAGAAAATCAAGACTTTTGGTATGGCCGTATTGGAGAATTAGGTATTAATTATGCCATTGAAGAATTTTTAGTAAAAGCAAAAGTAATATTCAGTGAAATATTTCTTTCAGAAAAAATGACTAATGTAACTCCAAGAATAATTAGTCATGAAGTTACTCATAGTCAATTAAATTCAAGAAAAGGTTCAATACAATCTTACTATAACTATGAAGTACTATCAATTTTTATTGAATATCTTCACAGTATTGAATGTGATTCATCATCAAAAGAGTTTAATTTAGAAAAAACACTTCGTTATCTAAGCATAGCTGAAGATATAATGTTATTAGAAGAATATAATAAAAAAAGTACTATCGTATCTCCAAGAAACGCCGTTATTCATACTATGTATTTAGAGTCGGAAATGAAAGCTATTCAGTTACTTGAAATATATCTTCAAGCAAATCCTCAAATAAAAAAATATATTCTAGATTATATTCAAAAAATCTTTGATAACGAGAAGACAGTAGAAGAACTTCTAGAAAGATTTAATATTACTCTAGAAGAAAGTTCAAATTATCTAAAAAACAAAATTTTTATAAAAGAAAAAAGAGGGTAAACCTCTTTTAAATTGCTCTCATACTATCTTGACCTTTATAAGGATTTTTAGGATCAATATGATCTGTAAATAATATTCCATTTAAATGATCAAGTTCATGTTGGAAGCAGACAGATAACTCTTCTCGTGCTCTTACATGAATCTTTCTTCCCTCCATATCATAAGCTTCCATTGTAACTCTTGCATATCTTGGAATGATTCCCTCAACTGGTCTATTTACGCTTAAACATCCTTCACCATCAGTAACATAAATCTGTTCCATCGAATTACTAATCATCTTAGGATTAATTAATACATAAGTTTCAAATTCACCTTCACCAATTTCATTAACAACAACAAAATATCTTTTCGCAACTCCAAGTTGAATTGCAGAAAGGCCCATACCAGGTCTTAAGTCATACTTTTCAGCTAATTCATCAATTTGACTATTATGAAGATATTCAATCATTGTATCAATTAATTCTTTATCTTCCTTTTTTAAAGGGAATTCAACATCTTTACTTTTAACTCTTAATCTTTTATCTTTTTCATCTAAGATTTCTTTTGTTTTTAACACAAGTACCACCTCAACATTCTATATTTTATCAAAAATCATGAAATTTGAAAAGTCATTATTTTTTTTGATAGCCTTTATTATTACCATTATTTGTCTTTTTGTTAAATATATCAATTATAGTTTGAACAAGAGCTCTAGTAGTCTTCATCTCATCACTGTCACTTTTATTTAAATAATCTAATTCATCAATTTTAAATAATAATTCATCCAATCTATTAAATGAATCTTCTCCAGCAATCTTATTAAACTCATCAATTATAAAGTCAATGTTACCAAGAACAATATTATCAGAAATTAAACTACGCAGAACTTCATTATTCCACAAAGGTTTGAACGCACTACAAGCTTCTTGATAACCTCTGTCAACAATTAATTCCTCTTTATCTAATAATTTAAAGAAATGATTAATTTTCTCATCTGGAATAATTCCATCAAGTTCAAGTATCGCACAACCAGCTTCTGAAGTTTGTGAACAGTTAACGACCTCATCGATAATTTCATAAGAATTAGCCTCATAATAATCATCATCTTCTGGATAATAACCACACTCAAAAATAGACATTCCACATCGAATAACATATCCAAAACAATCATCTTCACGAGTTAAATACGTACTATTAACTTCACCTTTAACTAAATGCGCAAACTCATGTATAAAAGATGATAAAACCATTGTATTATTAGAGCGAAGAGTAGAGCAGATAATAAAAGGCTTTCCTTTATCATCAACAAACTCTTCATCATTACAAAGAATATAATTATGTCCATTAGAAGAAACTGCATAAGAGCAAACTTCTCCTTCCTCAATAGTATCTCCAGTATCACTTCCAAAATATTCATCAGGATTATAACCATTATTTCGCATTATTTCATTAATTGGTTTATTATCAATATAGATATCAACTTTATCAATAATGTCTTCCACAATATCTTTATTCTCCTTGAAAACTCTAAGAATACCATAAATACCCAGTACAAAAAATGGATATATTTCTTCATCTTCACAAGCAATCTTTGAAGCCAATCTTTTAGCTAAAATATAATCTTCTTCCATCCCCTTAATCACCTAGTCAGCTATTATAACTCAAAACACTAAAAAAATCAAAGAAAAAGAACGCTAAGCGCTCTAATCTTAATTAGCCCATCTAGTACCAATAATAATAACTAGTAAGATAAATAAAACTAAAATAATGGCATAATTAGAATTTGAATTATTATTAGAAGTATAGTTAACAGGATAATAATAAGCTGCTTGCGGTTGGCAACAACTTGAACTGTTTCCGTAATAATACATAGATATCCTCCTTTACTAATCTAATATAAGTTATGTAAATTTACAAAATATGTTAATGAAAAAGAGGAAGTAAAAATGCAATAATCTATAATTTTAAACATATTTATGATATATTTATTACAAGGATGGTAAATATATGAAAAAAGATAAGAATAAAACACTTGATAAAACTCAAAAATATAAATTAGCAATCGTCATAGTAATTATAATTTTGATAATTGGTTTAATAGTAAGCGATAGATTATCATCAAAATCAAATGACGAAGCAAGTTCTTTTATAGTTATTGATGAAACAAATGACTTTGATAACAAGGTACTATCTAGTTACTCAGATTATCAAGAATTAATGACATCTCTAAGCGAAGAGGCTAATCTAGTTGAAGACGCTAATAAAGATGAAGAGATTAAACTAACACCTAAAGACTTCAGAAAGAATAAATATCTTGCATTATTTCTCCGAGAAAATGAATGTAGTGAGAAAATCAAAAAAGTCACAGTAAAAGAAAACGAATTAAAAAAAATAACAGTTCAAGTAAATGTTGACCTCTTATGTGGATTTTGTACTGCGATAACAAAATTATATTTCATACCAATCGACAAAAAGACTGATATTAATGCTGAAATAGATATTGAACTTAAGAAAAAAAGGGTAGAAAAATGCCATGAGCATACTATAGATAAACCTATAATTTATTTATACCCTGAAACAACTCAAGAAATAGAAGTAAAATTAGGAAAGAAAGAAAATATCATAAGATCTTATCCAGAATATCAAGATGGTTGGAAAGTCATTGCAGAACCATCTGGTAAATTAACTGATCTTCATACTAATAAAAATTTTTATTCATTATACTGGGAAGGTAGGCTAGAAAATACTAAGAATTATTCAGATGGCTTCGTCGTAAAGAAAGAAGATTTAGCATCTTTCTTTGAAGAAAAATTATCAACTTTAGGTTTATCATACAAAGAACAAGAAGAATTTATTATTTATTGGTTACCAGAACTAGATAGTAATGATTATACATTTATAAGATTTATGACTAAAGAAGAAATAAATGAAGAAATGCCTTTGGAAATAACACCAACTCCAAAAAATATAATTAGAGTTTGGATGCAATACAAAAAGGTTGATAGTACTTATCAAGTACCAGAACAAACTTTAGCATCTCCATCTAGAGAAGGATATACTTTAGTAGAATGGGGAGGAACAGAAATAAAATAAAAAGGAGGAGATAAAATGAAAAAAATTATTAAATATACCGATAAAGCTTTATTACTCGCGACACTTGTCATGTTTATCTTTGGTCTAATTATGGTTTTTTCTGCCTCTAATGTAACCGCCTATATGTCTCATGCCGTTAGTCCTTATAATTACTTTATAAAACAAGGAATATTTTTAGCCGTTGGATTAGTCTTTTCCATTATAATGATTAAATTCAACACCAGATCATATGGGTTCTTTTCTTGGGGATTATTGATTATAACCACCATAAGCTTAGCAATCTTACTTGTGATTGGTAGTGCTAAAAACCAAGCGGTCAGTTGGTTTGATTTAGGTTTTGTTAGTATTCAACCAAGTGAGTTTATCAAAATAATAACCATCGTTTTCTTAGCTCATTACTACGACAAAAATCAAAAGAAATTAGATAGCTGGGCTAAAAGCCTATTCCCAATCGCTATCTGTTTAGGAATTGCTGGATTGATATTTCTTCAACCAGACCTTGGTACTACAATAATTTATGGAGCTATAGTAGCCTCAATCTTCTTTGCGGTTCCGATTTCAAAAGAGATAAAGTATAAGACACTCTTTATTGGTGCAGGATTAATTTTCTTTGCTGTAATAGCAATTGTTGGAAGTGGAAAAGGAATTCTTTTAGAAAGACAAATGGAAAGATTTGATTTTTCGAATCCTTGCGCCAAAATACTTGATAATGGTAACCAAGTATGTAATTGCTACATTGCCATTAATAATGGTGGTTTAACAGGAGTAGGGTTAGGTAATTCCACTCAAAAGTATTTATATCTTCCAGAACCATATACTGACTTCATTTTTGCTATCATTGTTGAAGAATTAGGGGTAGTTGCTGGAGTACTCTTGATACTTATGTACATGTTTATAACCTTTAGAATTCTTCTAATTGGCAGAAAAAGTCCAAACAATCGAGGAGCAGTAATATGCTATGGAGTTGCAATTTACATTTTCCTTCATGTAGCAGTCAATTTGATGGGAATTATGGGGATTATGCCAATGACGGGAGTACCATTACCATTTATGAGTTATGGAGGAAGTTTTACAATTTGTTTAATTGCCGCCTTAACATTAGTTCAACGTGTTAGTGTTGAAAACGGAATATTATCAGAAAAGAGTAAGAAAAATGCCTAGTTTAATGATTCATATAAAAGTCGGTTACGAAATCGGCAAAAAAATAAATTTAAATTCTTATAATTACTATTTAGGACTAATTGCTCCAGATGCTCCAAATCTACATGGATTTGCTCCAAAAATAGAAAGATGGACTGCACATATTCGTGAAAAAGACTTAAATGACTGGCGAAATAAACTAAATGAATTTTATTTTAATAATCAAGAAAACTACAATAAAGAATTCTTAATAGGTTACTATATCCATATACTAACAGATATTATTTTTGATGATTACTTCTATTTTGATATTCGAAAAAAAGTAATCCAAGATAATATTCAAGAAGATATAGCTCATGATGTTATGAGTAATGATATCAATAATTATTACTTTGAAGAATACCAAGAAGTAAAAGATATCTTAGAAAGTAGTAACTTAGGTTACAACATAAATAATATTTCGAGCGAATTATTACTTTCCTGGAAAGATAAGACTACAAACAGAAATATAACTACTAATGAAAGTAAATATATAACTGAAGAAGAAATACTAGAATTAGTTAATCAAGTTTATAAAGAAACTCTTATGAATAAGATTTTAGTATAAACTTTCAAGAAAAGCTATTCAACTTTTCTTTTTATTTGCTGATAAATTGGTCTTTATATTGCTTTTATTAACCAGTTATGATATAATATGCTTGTTTTATTTGAAGTGAAGAGGAGAAAATAAAATGAGTACAAATCTTAAAGAGTTCAGAATTCAATTAGAATCTGAGCTTAAAAAATGCTCAAACGTCTTTATCATAGGACATAATCAGCCAGACTTCGATTCAATCGGATCAGCAATTGGTTTATATACGCTTGCATCCCATTTTGGTAAAAAAGCCTATATTATAGTAAATGATGAAGAATTATCTATTGAGTCTGGAGTAAAAAGAGTAATAGATGCTAATAAGGATAGTTTTCGTTTTATTAATAATGAAACAGCAAAATCTTTAATTGATAAAAAATCAATCCTAATAACAACAGATGTTAATAAGCATAATCGTATCTCTGTAGATGAATTATTAGATGAATTTAAAAGTGTCATTATCATCGACCATCATGGAGAAGGGGCTGAAACTATTGAGACAGATAAAAAGTTTATCGATCAATCAATATCAAGTGCCTCAGAAATAGTTACCAGAATATTATGTGCTTATAAAGTGAAATATGGTGCAAATGTTGCTAATTCGCTTCTTGCAGGAATTAACTTAGACACCAAAAGATTTAAAGATAATACAACTTCAAAAACACATGATGTTGCCGAAAAATTAATTGATAAAGGTGCTAGCACTGATTATGTAAATAACTTGTTCTTAGAAGAATTTGAGACATTCTGCCGAATTAGTAATTTAATAATTAATGGAACAATAATAAAAAAATATAGTGAGTCGCTATCACCAGTTCAAGTTTCTTTTACCTTAAATAGAAACAATCCTAAAGAGATATATCAAACAGAAGATTATGCAAAAGCAGCAGACAGAATGATGAAGTTTAATGGAGTAGACGCCTCATTTGCCCTAGGTTATGTTAATGAGGATACAGTCCATATCTCTGCTCGTGGAAGTAGAAAAGTAAATGTTGGAAAAATCATGGAAGAGATGCATGGTGGAGGAAACTGGCAAAGTGCTGGTGGTAGAGTTAAATCAGATGACATATCTAAAATAGAAGAAATGCTTATGGATAAAATAACTATTGGCTTATCAGATGAAGAACCAATCATTGAACATCCAAAAGTAATTAAAGTAAAACAAATCAGAAGAGGCAAAAAATCTTAAAAAATAAAGAAAAGTTGGAAGACTTTTCTTTTTTTTTGAATAATAAAGTAGGAGGTGATTCTATTACTTTTAAGTATCGTTATCGAAAACAAATATTAATAGGAACAATAATTACAATAATCATAATAGCCATATCAGTATCAATAATCATGAATTACTCTAAATCTACTAAAAATAAGTCTAAGAAAGAAGAAACATTAATTACGGAAACACCTGTAAAAAAGAAAAAAACAGTTCAAAAAGAACCTCAAGAAGCAAAAGTTGATATTAAAGGTGCTATTAATTTACCTGGAATTTATTCCCTAGATACTTCTTCTCGAGTAATTGATGTAATTGAAAAAGCTGGAGGCTTAACTGAAAATGCTGATACTTCTGTAATTAATTTAAGTAAAAAGATAACAGATGAAATGGTAATAATAATTTATACTAAACAAGAAGTGAAAAAATTTAAAGAAACAAAAGAAAAAGAAACTCAAGTTCAAAATAAATGTCTTCAAAAAGATGAAAATGCTCTAAAAAATGATGCTTGTATAGCACCGTCTATTAAGACATCAGGAAAAATCTCAATCAATACAGCTTCTCAAGAAGAATTGATGACTTTAACTGGAATAGGGGAATCAAAAGCTAAAGAAATTATTGCTTATCGTGAACAAAATGGACCGTTTACTACTATAGATGATTTAACCAAAGTATCAGGAATAGGAGAGAATACTCTTGCTCAAATTAAGAAAGATATTACTGTCTGATATTTTATATTATGTAGTATTAATATTCACACTAATTATCTTAATCCCTAGATTAACAATTCCTAAAACTTCGAACTATCATTCAAACAGTAATTACTTTCAAGGTAAAATAACAGATATTTCATATATCGATGAAAAACTCACTATCAAATTAAAAAATAAAGAAACAATAATTGCCAGTACTTACTTAAAAAACAAAAACTTTGACTTAAATTTAGGAGACGAATTACTAATAAAAGGAAATTTTAAAACACCAGCATCTAATACAACTGATTATCTCTTTAACTATCAAACTTATCTGTCCCATAAAAATACTTTTTATTTAGTTGAAATAATTTCGTTAAAAAGAATATCTGAAAATAAGAATCTCTATTATTTTATTAAACAAAAATTAATAAATCACCTAGAGGGAGATCCCTATCTCCACACCTTTATTTTAGGTGATAAAAAGTTTTTAAGAAAAGATGTGAAAAGAAGTTACCAAGGAAATGGAATCAGCCATCTATTTGCGATAAGTGGAATGCATATAACTTTATTAAGTTCATTATTAGAAAAAATTTTAAAAAGGTTTAAATTATCTGAAGAATCAATCTTCAAAATAGTTACCATCATTCTCTTACTATATCTATTTCTAGTTGGACTAGCTCCATCCATCTTAAGAGGAGTCTTATTCTACATAGTTTTTTCTCTAAACAAAATATATTATTTCTACATTAAACCAATTAATTTATTCATATTAATTTTAAGTACAAGTTTCTTAATAAACCCCAATTATCTTTATGATATTGGCTTTCAATATTCTTATTTAATAAGTTTTTCTCTAATCACTTCTAGTAAATATCTAAGTTCCGAAAAATACTTAATTAGTCTCTTTAAAGTATCACTCCTATCATTAATTACTAGTCTCCCAATCACTCTTTATAACTTCCATGAATTAAATTTTCTCAGTCTAATCTATAACTTATTTTATGTTCCATTAATCAGTCTTTTAATATTTCCACTAGCTCTTTTAACTGTAATATTTAAACCAATAACTCCAATCTTCAATTTACTAACAACATTTTTAGAAAAATCTTCTTTACTTTTAAATAGAATTTCTATAGGGAAGTTTATCTTTAAAAGAGTAAGTAACTATATTTATCTTTTATATTTACTACTAGTAATAATATATCTTATAAAGAGAAGAAAGCAAATTCTATTTATCATCCTAACCTTACTAATAATTCATTATTCTCTTCCTTTTTTTGATACTAGTAATTATTTAAAAATGTTAGACCAAACTTGTCCGATTATGATACAAAGATTAAATAATATATTTCAAAGAAACCCTTTGATTTCAATAGGAATATAGCCTTTTCTAAATTTAAAATGATTTAGAGAAGGCTATTTTTTTATGCCTAAATTTAGGAAATGTAAGAAGGGTGGCTTTGAATTTTAATAGCGAAATTTTTATATGTTATTAGAACTAGATTATAATAATATAAAAAAAATAGTATGCTAAAATTTTTTATTAAATATATGATTATTTACAAATTAAAAACTTGATAACAGTCCTAAAATAGTATATAATTAGACTAAAATTAGGAGGGTGTTTATGGATAAAGATTTAATTTATTTGGATACTTATGTATTACAAAAGGATATGAGAATCCGATTGCCTAAAAGTGTATTAAAAAATATGAAAATAGAAAAAGGTATTACTAAATTCCAAATTTACTATGATAAAATTAATGAAAGCCTTGTATTGAAACCAGAAAAAAATGAAAAAAAACAAGAAAATTTAATTTAGTTCATCTTAATATAAATCAATAAATTAATTTTGAATGGAGGAAGAATGTTTTATGAAAAATAAAAGAGTTTTGTCGCTTTTTAGTGGTTGCGGTGGAATGGATATAGGATTTGAAGGAAATTTTAAATGTTTAAAAAAATCAATAAATACTATTATTCATCCAAATTGGATTGAAGAAGATAATGGAGAATGGATAAGAACTAAAAATACCGGATTTGAAACAGTATTTGCAAATGACATTAGACCTGATGCAAAAGCTGCATGGGTTTCATATTTTTCATCAAAAAATAAATATGCTAATGATATATATCATCTTGAGAGTATAGTTAATCTTGTAAAAAGAGCTAAGGCAGGAGAAAAGGTATTTCCAGAAAATATAGATATAGTTACTGGTGGATTTCCTTGTCAGGATTTTTCGGTTGCAGGTAAACGAAAGGGGTTTAACTCTGATAAAAGTCATGACGGTGGACATTTAGAAGTTGATGAACCAACAGTTGAAAGTAGAGGACAATTATATATGTGGATGAAGGAGGTAATTAGTATTGTTCAGCCATCGGTGTTTGTAGCAGAAAATGTTAAGGGGCTAACAACATTGGAGGATGCGAAGGAAATTATAGAACATGATTTTGCAGATGCTGCAGACGGGGGGTATTTAGTTATACCAGCCAGAGTACTTCAAGCTGCAAATTATGGTGTACCACAGTCTAGAGAACGTGTAATATTTTATGGATTTAAAAGAAAAAATTTAAATAAAAAAGCATTAAATGAATTACAAAAAATAAAAATATCAGACGAATATGATCCATATCCTATTCCTACTCATGCATACAATATTGAAGGAAAAAATCTATATCCTTTTGTTTCATGCAAAGATGCATTATATGATTTAGAAGAACCAGATAGAGCAACGGATTTATCACAAACTAAATATTCTAAGGCGAAGTATATGCCAAAAGGACAGGGAAATATTGAAATAAAATTAGATTCAATTTCGCCAACAATAAGATCTGAACATCATGGAAATATTGAATTTAGAAGATTAAATAAAGAAAATGGAGGAAAACATTTAGAAGAATTAAATTTAGGATTAGAACAAAGACGTTTAACAATTCGTGAGTGTGCGAGATTGCAAACAATCCCAGATGATTATCAATTCATTTTACCAAAAACTGCTGATAATAAAGGGGTTAGTGCAAGTGAAGCATATAAGATAATAGGAAATGCTGTACCATGTATCTTGGGATATAATATCGCAATGAGACTAGCTGAAAATTGGGATAAATATTTTGAATAAAAAAAATGCTGATTTGTTTTCAGCATTTTTTATTTAAATTATTCTGTAGTAGTATCATCAATTATAATTCTTTCATAAATTATATCTAAAGATCCGCCACGTTCATAATACATTTTCGCTTCTGGAGTTCCGTTAAATTGACCGTGACTAAAACGACATTCATTCCTAATAACTAGTGTTTGATTAGTTTTAGTATTTTTTATAGTTGTTAGTATATTTGCTTGCTTATCTGGAACGGATCCTTTTATAGATTCTATTATGATGTCATTTCCAAAGGATTGTATGTTAGGTACTTTCAAAATTGTTATCTCGCTATTTGTAGTTTTTGCATAATAATATTCTTGAGTATGTATTCTAAAAAATCGTGGCAACCCTGCATGATAGTTTAAATTTTTAGTTAATTCATCTGCTAAAGCGTCAGAAGCAACTATAGCACAATTTTTTTTAGCTTTATTGTAATTAATATTATTTTCAAGGTTTTGATTTATAAATTTTGAGAATACGTGTTCACGGGTTTTAGAAGATGTTATATTTTCAAAATCTGTTAAAGTACAATTAATTGGTAAAATGGATTTAGCAATAAGACTACTGTTTTGAAAATACTCTAATATTACATTATTATCTTTTAAAGTAATTTGACTATTTTTGTGCTTAACTTTATTTTCATAACTCCATATACAATTATTTGATTTTAATGTGGTTAATAGCTCTTGCCATGTAGTATCAAACCATATTTCGTATTCATTTCTTGCATAATCATTAAAAATATGCCTTTTCGTATAATTAGAACCAGTATAACAATTTAATAATTTGTATAATCCCATATTTTCTAAGATAAAGCTTTCTTCTTTTAAAGAAAATGCATAATTACCAATTGTTATATCAATAGGGTCTTCTTTTTGTGTATTGTTTCCTTGCCATGTAATAATATCATTTTTATCTATTTTAAAATAAGTACTTTCATAAATAGTTTTTCCTAGTTTATATCCATTATCTATAATTGTTCTTAATTCACCTGAAAAAATGGATACATCTTCAATATTATTTGCACTAGATATATCTCCAGATATTACTTCTCTAGCATATTCCATAAATTTTTTAGAATTATATAAGTCCTCTTTTTTAAATTGTATTTCTTGTTTTAATAATCCAACTGTTGTTGCAACACTTAATTCCCTTAAATGCGTTTTTATATCTGCCATTTTTTATTCCTCCTCTTTATTATTATTTTCTTTTACAGTTTCTATTATATCTTCAAGATTGCATTCTAATGCTTCACATATTTTTAGAAGAACATCTGTGGTCACATTTGCACCTTTTCCGAGTTTTGCTATAGACGCAGGACTAATGTTTGCAATTTTTCCTAAATCCTGCTTATTCATTCCTTTATCAATTAATAATTTCCATAATTTGTTATAACTAATATGCATAAATTAACCTCCTTATTTTTTATCAATATAGTTTTTTAAAATTTCAACATCTTTACTTATGTCCCTAGGTTTAATTCTATTTATAACTTTTTCTTCTACTTCTGGTGTCCAGTAGATTTTTAGTTTTTCTCTTGCTCTTGTTATAGCAGTATAGAAAACATTATGCGTTACTAATTCCTCAACTTCATCAGTTACTACTATTTTGACGGATTCAAACTCTAATCCTTGGGCTTTATGGATTGAAACTGCGTAAGCAACCTGAAATGGAACTATAGTTCTAAAATCGTCTCCTTCCTCATCAGCACTTTTTAGTTTATATACGTAAAATCTAATAAGAGATGTTTCTTCTTCTTCATTATTTTCAAGAAGGTCAAGACCTGTACCATACGTATCTCTTTCAAATACTAATTTAGGAATTTCAATATCAAATCTAATGCGTTCATTAGGTGTATCTACATCCATGATTTTTACACCTCGGATTATTCCTTTCAAATTGTTGTATATGACTGGTCTGAATCTATCTGAATCAAGAAATAGTATAGGATCACCAACTTTATATTGTTGAACATCCCAAGTAACTGCTGGGTTTGGATTACTTTCTTGCAAAAATCTATTAATATTATTTATGCCATATAGTCCATCGTAATTAAGGCATAAAATTGCCTCGCCAGGTTCAAGTGAAGAAAGCAATGTCTCATCTACTTTTAGAGAATAACTTTCTCTTTCAATTACTTCCTTAGCTGTATCATCCATGCATCTAACTTTATCCCAAAGCTCTAGCAATTGTTTATTTTTAGTTCTATGAGGTTTTTTTAGTTCAAAAACAGCAGTTTCTGGTAAGAACGCCCTTAATACTGAGAACCAGTTTCCAAACTGTATTGCATCAATTTGATATGTATCTCCGACTAATAAAAGCATTTCAAAATTTGCTTTTTGTAGTATTTCAACCATATCTTTATTACTGACAGTACTACATTCATCAATGACTAATAATTTATAATCAATTGAAGAAGTTTGATGTTTAAAGCTTTCGATTGTAGAAAATGTAGTATTTTCTGCATCAATTTTTCTAATTAAATTTTCTTTTGCTGGATTTGTTTGAGTTAAATATAGTTTAGGCTCATCGTTTAGAAAGTGTGAAACATGGTTTATTAATGTGGATTTTCCTACACCAGCAGACCCGTATATTACACCAACTCTTGAATCGGAAAATATTTGTCTAATAATATCCTTCTTTTCATCACAATCGATTTCATAATCATCAAAGAGTAGCCATGCATCCACATTAGTGCTGTAGTTTTCTATACCTGACTCAGCTAATTCTTGTAATTTTTCAATTATGGTACAAGTATCCAGTTTATAATCATTTATAAATACTTGATTGTGCTCTAGCATTAAATCACCCTCAGGTCTGTGCCCAGAGTAAAGATTTTCATTATACGTTTTTATAAGTTCTGGATAATCAGGGTAATTTTCCAATTCACTAATATCAGTGAATAATTGTCCTTTGCCTTCTGTATTATTTTTTATAAATCTTGCAAATAATTCATGACGATTACCATTACAAGGAATGCACTCAAATATTGCAGATAATTTTGGATTATGTCCAAGAGGGGAGCGATTAAATGGCAACTCATCAAATGGCTTACTACCAATATCTAAATATAAGTTAGATAGATAGCCGTTTGGAGCTTTAACCCATTCTTCACGATATTTACTATAGTACCCTGATGAATATTGACTCCTTATTATAACGTTATTCATATTATAAAGTAAGTATCTTAATATATTTTTTCCGTCTTTGCCGCTTAATATTATATTTCTACAATAATCTAATATTGGAATAAATATAGGAGTTTTAAGACTACTTTTCCATTTAAGAGTAATATCGTTATAGGCAGAATCTGGAAAGTCTATTAGATTATTTAAGGTGTATTTTGTTTTAGTAAGAAATTCACAAATCAATCGTTGCTCTGGATAACTTACTCTTATTTTATCTCCTTTTATTATTGATATAAAATTTTGAAATTCACAATCTCTTATAGAAACTTCCCATCCATCAATAATGATTATAGGCATTGTTTTGCCTAATATTTCGATAGTTTCATTTATAAGATGAAATTTAGATGCATAGTTACTTTTAATTGGAAGTTTAGTAAAAGCAATAACTCTGTTTGTCTTAGATTTGTTTTTTCTGTCATCAACAGGAGTAAATGTAACTTCATAATATATCTTTCTATCTACAAATAGAGGTTTGATTTTTTGGATATAGTATTTATCTTTACTATCTGTGTGTAATGCTGCAGGGTGATGTTCTATTTTTTCTGCAATTTTTTTATAGTATTCCTGTAAGGTATCATCTAAATGTAATGGGAATTTATCTAAATTATGTAGTACGTCAATGCCAAAATAATCTCTAAGAAGATTTTTTGTTTCAAGTAGGTACTGATAATATTTTAACATTAATCGTTCTGATCCATCTTCATCTAAAGTGTATTGCGTAGTTACAACTTGTAGATAGTTACGAAACTTATATAGGGTATATAGGTCACTATTTACTTGGCAATACTCGATTGCTTTAGTTAAATTTTCTTCATTAATGTCGATTTCTTTGCCATTGGCATAAAATTTAAGCATTACATGATTAATGAATTTTATTAGTTGTTCTAATATATCTTGTGAAATTGCACCACGAGAAGAGTCTTCGATTTCATCTAAGTGTCTACATATAACACTATCTATTCTTTTTATAGAATTATCAATTGTTGGCATTTATTATCATCCTTTCTAAAAATCACTATCATTCCAATCATCTAACAAAACATCATATGGGATATTTTTGTCATATTTTTCTGGATGAAGTTTAACGTATAGATTTCTTACTTTTATTCTTTGGTTTTTGATTAGACTTGTATCTGAAGTACAAGAAATGAAATTTGTACTTAATTCATCAAGAACTCCTAAAATTCCAAATATATCTGATTTTAGTGTTGGATTTACAAAATCATTAGATTTTTCTTTCCATTTTTCTTGATATAGTTTTTTTATTTGGTTAGGAATACTCATATCTACTAAATAGGTTGCATAGTCTCCACCAATTAAAGTAAGCATGATTTCCTCATAATCTGAATTAAATTCAGTAAGTAATTTATTATCATTTTCTGTATAGGAAAAACTAGTAGCAGTCTGCTCAACAGGAATATTAATAGGTTCATCTTTATTAGATGAGCTTTTTCTTTGAGTTGCTGCTGCTTTTTTTATGATTTCATCAAAGCATTTAGCTATTTTGTAATTAACATTTTGTAAGTCTATATCATCAATATATCCAGAAAAGTCTTCACAAAGTTTCTCTGAAACAGAATCTCCAAAGTCATCAAGGAAAGATACAAAGTTTTCTAGGTCAGCAACAGGAGATATCTTTCTTGCTATACCATTTATTGATGATTTTCCATTGTAATAAGCTTTAAAACTACTATTTCCTATATCTTCAATTATTGGAAAGTTATCTTCTCCAATTATGGCAGTAAATAGTTTTACAGTAAATTCTACTGTGTTGTCTGATCCGCCAATAACAGGCTTTAATAGATGAGCAAAATTTGAAAACGTCATTAATTATCCCCTCATTTCTCGTATTACCGATACATACCGAAGACTATCCATGACTACCCGAGATTTTATAGCAAAGCTGTTAAAATCTTAAGTGTAAAAAGCAGAAGTAATAACTTCATAGATAGCACGATATGATTTTTAAATTGGTAGGAAATATTATATCAGAAAGTTATGAAGAAATCCATGCTTTTGCATAAAAAAAATATGCAATCGTGAAAAAAATATACAAAGACGAATAACTTTTTGCTTTTTATAAATTTAATGTTTTGATGCCTGAGTTTGCAATAGGGCAGAAGGATACGAATAAAAGCTATTTAATACCCATAAAGGTAAAAATGCTTATTTTTAGTACCCTCTCTTTATTGCACCCTAAAATAGGCAGTAGGAGTCCGTGTACTAAAAAGGCACGGACTCTTTTTTCCTTTCCTTCTGCACTGAAGTAACAGGCAAAAGGAAGGGAGGACTTTTATATGAAAAGTCATAAAACAAAACAAGAAAATAGAGGTACTTACACCTACATCTTTGACGATGGAACTAAAATCACAATCAAACCAGGAGAGGAAGGAGTAACAGAGGAGTTCATCAAGAAATTACATTCTTTAGATGATTCAGAGGTTTATTACAACCATAAGAACTGGCATAGACCTATATCAGAAAAAGAAAAACAAGATATTAGGGAATGGGAAGAGAAACACCCAGGAGAAAAATATCAAGAAGTATGGAACATATCTATTGATTCAGTATTTGATGAAGATGGAAACCAAGATAAGTGTATCTATCTTGCAGATAATACAACTGCTGTAGAAGATACATCAGATGAAGTAGATAGGTTAAGAGAAGTTGTTTCAATGATGACTGAAAAACAACAAAGAGTATATGAACTTCATTTCCTAGAAGGCTATTCACTTACTGAAGTAGCTGCCATTATGGGAACTTCTATACCTAGTGTTCACAAGCACAAAGAAAAAATCTTGAAGTTTATAAAAGAAAATTTCAAGAGAGGTTAAAAAAAATAAAAAATTCTTTGCCTAGTACTTGTAAGGCAGTGAACTTACAAATACGAAGGGAGGATCACGGGATGGCTATAAAGCATAAGGTCACAATCAACGTAACTGATGAAAAAGGCAACAATGTGAAAATACTGCGAGGTGGTCAATTAACTTTGCCACAGAAAATCATCAAATTTCTATTTGGAGATTATAGACAAGTATTTTTATTAGACCCTGGGCAATCAGTCCAATCCATTGATGTCAAAGAAATTAAGGAAGGAGGAAGTACCGATGGGCAAGATGAATAATTTATCTTTAGAACTAGAAGAACTAAGAAAGAATACTAATAAGTTAAGTGAAATACTTTCTACAGTTAGCGACATTATAACAACAATCAACGATATTGTAGGAACTATTGAATCAGCATTTTCAAGTTCTCCAGAAAAGCCTAAAGAAATTAAAAAGTCTGTAACTTTAGAAGAAGTAAGAGCAGTTCTAGCAGAAAAATCAAGAGCAGGAAAAACAGCTGAAGTAAAAGGGCTACTTACTAAATTTGGAGTTAACAAGTTATCTGAATTAGACGCATCAAAATATGATGAGCTATTAAAAGAAACGGAGGGAATTTAATATGAGCAGTCATGCAATATTATCAGCATCTAGTAGTAAGCGATGGCTGAATTGTCCTCCTTCTGCAAAGTTATGTGCTGAAGTAGAAGACACAACATCTGAATATGCTAAAGAAGGTACAGATGCACACACACTTTGTGAGTATAAAGTTAAGTCGATGCTAGGAATTAAAATGCAAGATCCAACCGATAGTTTATCTTACTATAATGAAGAGATGGAACGCTGTGCTAATGATTATGCCAGTTATATCATGGAAGTTATAGAAGATGCAAAGAACTATTGTAAAGACCCACTTGTTTTAATAGAACAAAAATTGGACTTTTCAAGGTTTGTTCCAGAGGGATTTGGAACAGGAGATTGCTTAATTATAGCAGACAAGAAACTTTATATAATTGATTTTAAGTATGGTAAAGGTGTAGAAGTTGAGAGCGAAGATAATTCACAAATGATGTGCTATGCAATTGGAGCTCTAGAACTATTTAACAGCTTATATGACATTGAAGAAGTATGCATGGTGATTTATCAGCCAAGGATAGAAAACATCAGTGTTTCAACCATGAGTGTTACAGAGTTATATAGTTGGGCAGAAAACACACTAAAACCAATAGCAGAACTTGCCTACGAAGGAAAAGGCGAGTTCAAAGCAGGAGACCACTGTCAGTTTTGCAAGATAAAAGCAACTTGTAGAAAGAGAGCTGAATACAATATGGAACTTGCAAAATATGATTTTGAAGAACCTGCTGAATTAACAGATGAAGAGATATCATCAATTCTTATTAAATCAAGTGATTTGGTATCTTGGGTATCTGATGTAAAAGATTATGCTTTAAATCAAGCCTTACTCGGAAAGCGTTATCCTAATTTGAAACTGGTGGAAGGACGTTCTAATCGAAAATACTTAAATGAAGAAGAAGTAGCAACAGCAGTTACAAATGCAGGATATGATCCTTACGAAAAGAAAGTTCTAGGAATTACAGCAATGACTAATCTTCTAGGAAGAACAAAATTTAATGAGGTTTTAGGGAACTTAATTTATAAACCTCAAGGCAAACCAACGCTTGTACTGGAAAGCGATAAAAGACCAGCCATGCAAATAAATGATTTTAAAGAGGAAAGAGAGGAAAATAATTATGAATAATAGTTTTAATTCGACAAAAGTAATAACAGGAGTAAATACAAGATGGAGCTACTGCAATGTGTGGGAGCCAAAATCTATCAATGGAGGAACACCAAAATACAGCGTGTCATTAATAATTCCAAAAACTGACACAGTAACAGTTGAGAAGATTAAAAAGGCGATTGAAGTAGCATATAAAGAAGGAGAAAGTAAATTAAAAGGAACAGGAAAAAGTGTACCAGCATTACAAGCAATTAAGACACCACTTCGTGATGGAGATTTAGAAAGACCAGATGACGAGGCATATAAAGGATGTTACTTTATAAATGCAAATTCTCCAAAAGCACCAGGTATCGTAGATGCAGCTCTTCAACCTATTTTAGAACGCTCTGAAGTTTATAGTGGAGTGTATGGACGAGCAAGTATAAACCTATATGCTTTTAATTCCAATGGTAATAAAGGTATTGCCTGTGGATTAAATAACTTACAAAAAATAAAAGACGGAGAAAGTCTTGGTGGAAAATCAAGGGCTGAAGACGACTTCGCAACTAGCGATGAAGATGACTTTTTAGAATAGGAGGATAAAAAGATGATTAACGTTTTATCAACAATATTCTGTGTAATTGTAGGTATTGAGTTTATTACTCTAATGTTCCTTTTTGTTCTAAGTTCTTTGTTTTCATTATCATCTGATGTAAACACAGAAAAAAGAAGAGCTAAACAAGAAAAAAGAGATGAAGAATACCACAAAGCAAGAATGAGAGAATTTATGAAATAAGATAAGGCGGTAGTAAAGCTACCGCTTTTATCATAATAGGAGGTAAAGCAATGAGAGAAATTAAAACAATCTCTATTGATATAGAAACATTTTCTGACATCGACCTATCGAAGTGTGGTGTCTACAAATACTCTGAATCAGAGAAATTTGAAATACTACTATTTGCATATTCCATAAATCATGAAGAGGTACAAGTTGTTGATTTAGCTTTAGGAGAAAAGATACCATTAGAAATAATATCGGCACTTGCTGATGATAAAGTAACCAAGTGGGCTTATAATGCTAACTTTGAAAGAGTGTGTTTATCTCGCTATATTTCAAGATATTACCCTGAATACTTTATATCTTATAGCATTGATGAGGACACAGTTAATGAGTTTTTAGACCCTAGTTCTTGGAGATGTTCTATGATATGGTCGGCTTATTTAGGACTTCCTTTGTCACTTGCAGGAGTTGGTGCTGTATTAGGATTAGAAGAACAAAAACTAAAAGAGGGTAAAGATTTAATCAAGTACTTTTGTGTTCCTTGTAATCCAACAAAAACAAATGGAGGTAGAACAAGAAACCTACCAGAGCATGATATGACTAAATGGGAGCTTTTCAAAAAGTATAATAAGCGAGATGTTGAAGTTGAAGTATCTATCCAGGAAAGATTACAAAGTTATCCTGTGCCAGAGTTCTTATGGGATGAGTATCACTTGGATCAAGAAATAAATGATAGAGGAATTGGGCTTGATATGGAGCTTGTAGAAAATGCTATAAAGTTTGATGAGATAGCAAAGCAAGAAACATCAGAAAAACTACAAACCCTAACCAACATAGAAAATCCAAACTCAGTCATGCAAATGAAAGAATGGCTCAACAATAATGGAGTTGAGGCAGAGTCACTTGGTAAAAAGCAAGTGGCTGAAATGATAAAAGATGCACCAAAAGAAATAGCTGAAGTTTTAGAACTAAGGCAACAAATATCTAAATCTTCAGTAAAGAAATATCTAGCCATGAAGAATGCAGGTTGCTGGTGTAATCGTGCTAGAGGTATGTTTCAATTCTATGGTGCTAATAGAACAGGAAGATGGGCAGGAAGGATTATACAATTACAAAACCTACCACAAAACCATATAGAAGATTTAAAAGATGCAAGAGAGCTAGTTAAGTATGGCGACTATAATGCTTTTGAAACTCTATATGATGTTCCAGATACCTTATCTCAACTTATCCGTACAGCATTTGTTCCAAGAAAAGGTATGAAGTTTATAGTAGCAGACTTTTCTGCGATTGAAGCTAGAGTTTTATCTTTTCTAGCAAATGAAAAGTGGAGGATGGATGTATTTGCAAACAATGGTGATATCTATTGTCAGTCAGCCTCTGCTATGTTTAAAGTCCCAGTTGAAAAGCATGGAGTAAATGGACACTTAAGACAAAAAGGAAAAATTGCAGAATTAGCCTGTGGCTATGGTGGTTCTGTTGGAGCTTTGAAAGCAATGGGAGCCATTGATATGGGACTTCAAGAAGAGGAATTAGAACCTCTTGTTAAATCCTGGAGAGAAGCAAATCCACACATCGTGGAAATGTGGTGGGCAGTAGATAAAGCAATAAAAACTGCAGTTAGAAATAGAACTAAAACTGAAACTCATGGATTAAAGTTCATTTATAAAAGTGGGATGCTCTTTATTGAATTACCAAGTGGTAGAAGACTAGCCTATGTAAAACCTAAGATTGAAATTAATCAATATGGATCAGAAAGTGTAACATATGAAGGTGTAGGTGCTACTAAAAAGTGGGAACGATTAGAAAGTTACGGTCCAAAGTTTGTAGAAAACATTATACAAGCCATTAGTAGAGACATCTTGTGTTATGCAATGCAAAGGTTATCTTATTGTTTTATAGTAGGACACGTCCATGATGAAATGATAATTGAATGTAGTAAAGAGATGTCGCTTGAAAAGGTATGTGAACAAATGGGAGAAACCCCTCCTTGGATTAAAGGCTTACTTTTAAGAGCTGACGGGTATGAATGTGAATTTTATAAAAAAGATTAAACGAGAGGCTAAAATATAGCCTTTTTTCTTTGACTGTTATTTAGGAGAAGGTGTTTCTCCAAAACCAAAGAAAGGAGGCAAGAATAATGGCAAGTGACGGAGAGATTCTTGATTATAAAGATTTACTAAACAAATTCAATCTAACTGATGAGTTCTACCCACTTGTGTATGTATGTTCTCCATATAGAGGAAACATAGAAGAGAATACTCAAAAAGCTAGAGAGTATAGTAGATTCACATTTGAAAAGAAAAACATACCAATAACACCACATCTTTTATACCCGCAATTCATAAATGACGATGACCTGTTTGAAAGAAACATTGCGATTCACAAAATCAACTATGTTCTTTTAGGGCTTTGTAAAGAAGTGTGGGTTTTTGGTGATGTCATTACAGAAGGAATGAAACGAGAAATATCTGTTGCGAAGAAGAGAAAAAAGCCAATTAGGTATTTCAATCACGATTTAAAGGAGGAGAGTTAAAACTATGTTTACAATTTATTATTCAGATGTTACTGGAGTTCCAAGTAACTGCAGTTATCCTCATAAGAAACTGGTAACTGATGAGGGTAGCTTAAAAGAGGCTATTAGTCATGATTATGTATGTGCTGAATATAAAAACAGCTATCGTAATGGTGACAATTTCATAGGAAGTGATTGTCTTCCTGTTGATTGTGATAATGACCACTCTGATAATCCAGAAGATTGGATAACACCAAGTATTATAAGAGAGGCATTTCCTGATGTTTCATTTGCTATTCATTATAGTAGGTCAAACAACAAGGAAAAGAACGGAAAAAGTGCTCGTCCAAAGTTCCATGTGTTATTCCCAATTGATTATGAAACTGATGCAACTAAATATAAAGACATCAAATTAAGGGTAAATTCTATATTCCCATACTTCGATACAAATGCTCTTGATGCTGCAAGGTTCTTCTTTGGTACAAAAGAGGCTGAAGTTGAAATCTATCAAGGAAGTATTAATTTAACCGAATACTTAAACTCTGATGAATTTGAAAACATGGAAATGAATAAAATGCCAGAGAGTTTGGTAATTAAAGAAGGCAGTCGTAACTCCACATTATCTCATTTTGCTGGTCGAGTTATAAAGAAATATGGAGACACAAAAAAAGCATATGAAGTGTTTATGGAAAAAGCTGCTCTTTGTGATCCACCATTAGGAGATGAAGAACTAGTTTCTATTTGGAATAGTGCTAAAAAGTTTTATAAAAAGTTATCCAATCAAGAAGGCTATGTTGACCCAGAACAATACAACCAAGATTTCATATTAGAACCATTGGATTATTCAGATGTAGGACAGGCAACTGTACTAGCAAAAGAGTATGAGAACAAATTAAAGTATTCTCCATCGACAGACTTTCTTGTTTATAACGGAAGTTACTGGGAGGAGTCAAAGTCTAAAGCTCAAGCTATATCACAGGAACTAACAACAAGGCAACTTGAAGAAGCGGAAGTAGGAATAAAAAAACTAACTGATGTAATGCTTAAAAATGGTGCTTGGGATATTTTATCTTCTGTCGGTCCTAAAAAAGCAGTTGGATTATTTAATGAAGAACAAGCTAGAGTTTTCAAAGACTATGAAGATGTAACAGCTTATAGGAAGTATGCAATTAAAAGAAGAGACTCAAAGTATATCTTTGCATCATTAAAAGAGGCAAGTCCTATGGTTGAAATCAAGCAAGATAGATTAGATAGTGATGAGTTCTTATTGAACACACCAACAGCAACATATGATTTAAGATTTGGTGCTGATAAAAAGCATGAACATTCAGCTGATGATTACATTACAAAACAAACAACACTTGATCCATCTAGTGAAGGAGAAGAAATATGGAATGATGCTCTAAACACATTCTTCTGTGAGGATAAGGACTTAATAAGATACGTGCAAGAAGTAGCAGGACTTGCTGCAATAGGTAAAGTGCATCTTGAAGGTCTTATTATTGCTTATGGTGGTGGTAGAAATGGTAAGTCTACATTCTGGAATACAATCTCCAAAATACTAGGTACTTATAGTGGCAATATGTCAGCTGATACTTTAACTGTTGGATGCAAGAGAAATGTTAAACCAGAGATGGCAGAGATAAAAGGAAAACGACTTGTAATTGCAGCAGAACTTGAAGAAGGTATGAGGTTTAATACTTCTAATATAAAGCAGTTGTGTTCTACCGATGAAATCTATGCCGAGAAAAAATATAAAGAACCTTTTAAGTTTGAACCAACTCATACTTTAGTACTTTATACAAACCATCTACCAAAGGTAGGTGCAATTGATGAAGGAACTTGGAGAAGACTTATAGTAATTCCGTTTAATGCAGTAATTGATGGTTCATCAGATATAAAGAATTATGCTGACTACTTATATGAAAATGCAGGTGGTGCAATTCTTAAATGGATAATGGAAGGTTCTAAACGAGTAATTGATAATGAGTATCACTTAACTAAACCAGCAGTAGTTGAAAACGCAATTAATAAGTACAAAGAAAGCAACGATTGGTTTTCACAATTTCTGGATGAATGTTGTGAAGTTGATAATTCATTTAGTGAAAATTCTGGAGAAGTTTATAGTGCCTATAGGGACTACTGTTCGAGGGTAGGTGACTACATAAGAAGTACTACTGATTTTTATACTGCTCTTGAAAGTGCTGGTTTTCAAAGAAGAAAAACAAAAACAGCAAGGCTAATTTATGGCTTAAAACTCAAATCAGAATTTCTAGAAAATTAAAAAGGTGACACTCGGTGACAGTCTTTTCTATAAATATTCTATAGAGTTAAAAAAATTAATATATAAGAAAAGTTATGGAAATGAACGTCACCGACCGTCACCATCACTTTAAAAGACTGATGGGAGTAAGGAAAAATGAGAGAAAAGTATATAGAGCAAAAATTAGTTAGTGAAGTTAAAAAGCGTGGTGGCATTTGTTTGAAACTTGCATCAACAGGATTAGATGGTATTCCAGATAGACTGGTATTAATGTCAAAAGGTAGGGTTGCTTTTGTAGAGTTGAAAGCACCAAAACAAAAACCAAGAAAACTCCAACTTGTAAGAATTAAGAAGTTAAAAGAACTAGGATTTAGTGTATATGTGTTAGACACTTTAGAAGATATAGGAGGTGTAATCGATGATATACAAACCACATAATTATCAAAAGTATGCAACCGAGTTTATTGAAACTCACAACGAGTCAGCAGTCCTACTTGATATGGGACTTGGAAAAACATCAATAACACTTACTGCAATAAATGATTTATTATTTGATAGTTTTGAAGTTCACAAGGTTTTAGTAATTGCACCTTTAAGAGTTGCAAGATTTAGTTGGAAAGCTGAAATAGAAAAATGGGAACACCTACATAACTTGAAATATGAAATTGTAGTAGGTACAGAAAAAGAAAGAATAGCTGCTTTGAGGAACAATGCCGATATTTATATTATTAATCGTGACAATGTTAAGTGGCTAGTTGAAAAAATGGGTTCTAAATTTAACTTTGATATGGTTGTAATCGATGAACTATCATCTTTTAAGAATTATAACTCACAAAGATTTAGAAGTTTTATGAAAGTGCGACCTAGAGTTAAAAGAATGGTTGGATTAACAGGAACTCCATCAAGTAATGGATTAATGGATTTATTTGCTGAATTTAAAGTGCTAGATATGGGAAAAAGGCTAGGAAGATTTATTGGAGAATATAGAAACAACTACTTTGAAGCAGATAAGCGAAATGGTCAAATAATATTCAGTTATAAACCATTACCAAATGCAGAAGAACAAATATATAAGCAAATATCCGATATTACGATTTCTATGAAATCAACTGATTATTTAGAAATGCCAGAATTAATAAAAAGCAACTATTCTGTAACTTTAGATGAAAAGGAATGGAATAAATATCAAGAATTAAAAGAAGATTTAGTACTGGAACTTCCTGGAGGAGAAATAACAGCAAGTAATGCTGCAGTACTATCAAACAAATTAATACAAATGGCAAATGGAGCCATATATGATGAAAATGGAGAGTTCGTAGATGTACATAGTAAAAAATTAGAGGCTTTGGAAGATTTAATTGAATCAGCAAATGGAAAACCTGTACTTGTTGCATACTGGTTCAAACATGATCTTGAAAGAATTGAAAAACACCTAAAAAGTAAAAAGATTGAATTTGCAAGACTTGATAGTGACAAAAGTATCGAAGATTGGAACAATGGAAAAATATCAGTTGCACTTATTCATCCAGCATCAACAGGACATGGCTTAAATCTTCAAGATGGTGGTTCTACAATTATATGGTTTGGACTTACTTGGTCTTTAGAATTGTACGAACAAACAAATGCAAGATTATGGCGTCAAGGTCAAAAGGCAAAAACGGTAGTAATAGAACATATTGTTTCAAAAGGCACTATTGATGAACAAATAATACAAGCATTAGAAGGAAAACACAAAGTACAGGATTCATTGATTAGTGCAGTAAAAGTAAATCTTAGTAAATCAGAGTCAATCCGAGGGTAATCAAAAAGAATCGGAGGTTAAAATATGACAGCAAAAGAATACTTGTTACAGGCTCATTATTTAGATGAACGTATAACATCAAAGACACAACAGATAGCATCCTTAAACGAATTAGCAACAAGATGCACGTCTACCATTTCTGATATGCCAAAGAGTCCTAATCGTGGTGGATCAAGAATGGAAGATTGCATTATTAAAATAATTGATTTGGAAGACAAGCTTAAGGAAGACATAGAAAAGTTAATAAACCTAAAGCAAGAGATAATGGAAGTTATAAGAGCAGTTCCTAACATTGAATACCAAACACTTCTTGAAAAGAGGTACTTGTGTTTCAACACTTGGGAACAAATATCTGTTGATATGAACTACTCAATACAGCATATACACCGTATGCATAGTTCAGCTTTGAAAGAAATTGTAGTTCCAAGTTAAGATGAGAGTAAATGTGATAGTATGAGACTATGGTCTTGTGATATTATTATAATGGAAGAAATTAGAATGATGAAAGCCTTATGGGGAAACCTGTAGGGCTTTTATTATGCAAGAAAGGAAAAGGAAAGATGCCGAAGAAACCAAAGCGTCCATGTTCTTACCCAGGATGTCCACGATTAACAGACGGTAGGTTTTGTTTAGAACATGAGAAACAAGAAAACAAAAGGTATGAACAATACGATAGAAGTCCAGAAGTAAAGAAAAGGTACGGACGAGTTTGGAAAAGAATAAGAGATAGCTATGCAAAAGAGCACCCTTTGTGTGAGAAGTGTTTGGAACAAGGTGTGTACAGAGCGATGGAAGAGGTACATCATAGATTACCTCTTGCAGAAGGTGGAACACATGACAGAAAGAATTTGATTTCACTTTGTAAATCATGCCATGCAACGATTCATGCTGAACGAGGAGATAGATGGAAACCTAAACCAAAATATTATAGGTAGGGGGGAGTCAAATCTCTAAAAAGTAAGAGCAGTGCAACGGGCGTGGGGTCTTATGTGTAAAAAAAGCGAATTCAAAAGGGTATTAAAGGGAGGTGAGATTAAATGCCAACAAAATCAAACAACATCGGTGGTAGAGGTGGTGCAAGAATTGGTGCTGGAAGGAAAAAATCAGCAATTAAAGAAAAAGCACAAAATGGAAATCCAGGTGGTAGAACTTTAGAGACTTTGGATATTCCAGAAATCGAAGGAGCAGAGATGCCAAAGCCACACGAGTTCTTATCTGAAAAGCAACGTGATGGAAATGAACTACAAGCAAAAGAGATATACCAAGAAACATGGAAGTGGCTTAAAAAAGTAGGCTGTGCTCAAAAAATCTCGCCACAGCTTTTGGAGAGATATTCGATGTGCAGTGCAAGGTGGATACAATGTGAAGAACTAACTAACAAGTTGGGACTTTTATCAAAACATCCCACTACTCAAAAACCAATACCATCGCCATTCATAAATATAGGTATCAATTATATGAATCAAGCAGTTAGATTATGGAATGAGATATTCCAAATAGTAAAAGAAAATTGCAGTACTTCTTATGAAGATGCTGCACCACAAAATGATTTGATGGAGAGACTATTAAGAGCAAGAGAGGAGAGAAAAAAATGATAGAAAAGGTTAATCCAAAGCACCCAGATAAAATTGCAGATAGAATTGCAGGTGCAATAGTTGATTTAGGATATAAGTTACAAGACAATCCTAAAATAGCAGTTGAGGTTTTAATAGGACATGGAGTTTGCTATGTAATTGTTGAAACATCAGTAGATTTTAATAAGGAAGATATAGAAAATATCATCACAAGAATAGCAGGAGATATGACAAAAGATATCGTATTAGTTCCACAAGATATACACTTATCTAAAAACCAAGAGAAAGAGATAAGATGTGGAGATAATGGAATATTTAAAGGGACACCTTTAACTGACGAGCAAAAGAAGTTATCTGAAATTGCTCGTTTTATTTATGAAAAATATCCAAGCGATGGTAAGTACATTTTAGATAATGAAAAACTAATTATTTGTCAAAGCAATTGTAAGACAGAGGAATTAAAAGAATTGTATCAAGATGCAACAATCAATCCATTAGGTGATTGGACAGGAGGAACTGATGTTGATACAGGTGCTACCAATAGAAAACTTGGTTCTGATATGGCAGATGGTGTAACTGGTGGAGGACTTCATGGTAAGGATCTGTCAAAAGCAGATGTGTCAGTAAATATTTATGCTTTCTTGAAAGCTCAAGAAACTAATGAAGTTGTGAAGATATCATGTGCTATTGGTGATAAAGAAGTAGATGGAAGACCTTATGAAGAAATAGTAAACATTGCTAAAGATTACATTGAGTCTATCGGTGGATTTGAGAAATTCGCTGAATGGGGACTTTTTTAGGAGGTGGATAAAATGTCTAAAACAACAACAGAAATGCAACTAATATCAATTGATAAATTAGTTCCTTATGTGAATAATGCAAGGACACACTCGGCAGAACAAATATTGAAACTTCGTTCTTCACTTAGAGAGTTTGGATTTGTTAATCCAATAATAATTGATAGAGAGTTTAATGTAATTGCTGGTCATGGAAGATTGATGGCAGCTAAAGAAGAAGGAATAGAAGAAGTACCATGTGTGTTCGTTGACTACTTAACTGATGCTCAAAAGAAAGCATATATTTTAGCAGATAACCGTATGGCAATGGATGCAGGTTGGGATGAAGAATTACTTAAAATAGAAATGGAAGAATTACAAAATCTAGGATACGATTTAGAGTTTACTGGATTTGATGAAAAAGAACTAGCTGACTTATTTGGAGTAGATGACAAAGAAGTAAAAGAGGATGAATTTGATTTAACCGCTGCCCTTGAAAAAGCAAGTTTTGTTGAAAGAGGAGATGTGTGGTTCGTAGGAAAGCATAAGTTGATGTGTGGTGATGCAACATCAAGTGAGGATGTAGCAAAACTAATGGAAGATAAAAAAGCAAACTTAATCTTAACCGACCCACCTTACAACGTAGCTTTCAAAAGTTCTGATGGATTAACAATCCAAAATGACAGTATGGATAATAATGACTTCTATGAGTTCTTATATTTATCCTTTAAAAATATGGCAGACCATTTGGAAAACGGTGGTGCTGCATATGTATTCCATGCTGATACAGAAGGCTTGAATTTTAGAAAAGCTTTTATAGATGCAGGATTTCATTTAGCAGGTTGTTGCATATGGGTAAAAGATAGTTTAGTACTTGGTCGTTCAGATTATCAATGGCAACATGAACCTGTTTTATATGGTTTCTTGCAAAATGGAAAACATCCATGGTATTCAGATAGAAAACAAACTACTATCTGGAACTTTGATAAGCCTAAAAAGAACTCAAATCATCCAACTTCTAAACCGCTTGATTTATTAGCTTATCCAATAAACAATTCAACTCAGGCTAATGCAATTGTTATAGACACATTTGGTGGTAGTGGATCAACACTTATGGCTTGTGAGCAAATGAATAGAATTTGCTACACAATGGAACTTGATGAAAAATATGCATCAGTTATTTTAAGAAGATATGTTGAAGATACTAACGATAGTGAAAATGTGTATGTAATTAGAGATGGTGTGAAGATATTGTATAAAGATTTAGTTAAAGAGGTAGAAGTTGATAATGGATAAAGAACTGACACTTGCAAGTTTATTTGACGGAAGTGGTGGTTTTCCATTAGGTGGGATGTTAGCAGGGATTAAACCTGTATGGAGTTCAGAGATAGAGCCATTTGCAATAAGGGTAACAACTAAAAGATTATCCAAAGTAAAGCATTATGGCGATATTACTAAAATAAAAGGAAATGAAGTAGAGCCCGTAGATATAATTACCTTTGGAAGTCCATGCCAGGATATGTCGATAGCGGGTAAAAGAGCAGGATTAGACGGAAGCAGGTCTAATCTTTTTTATGAAGCAATAAGAGTAGTAAAAGAAATGAGGTGTGCAACTAATGGAGAAAAGCCAAGATATATTGTCTGGGAAAATGTCACAGGAGCCTTCTCTTCAAACAAAGGGGACGACTTCAAAAGTGTCCTTGAAGAAATCTGCAAAGTCAAACATCAAGAATTGTCTATTCCTAAACCTGCAAAGTGGCAACAAGCAGGAACGATTATGGGAGATGATTTCTCAATCGCATGGCGAGTATTTGATGCTCAGTTTTGGGGAGTTCCCCAGAGAAGAAATCGTATCTACCTTGTCGCAGATTTTGGAGGAAACAGTGCCTCAAAAATACTATTTGAGTCAGAGGGCTTGTCAGGGTATTCTAAGGAGAGCTTCAAGTCGTGGCAGGACTCTTCCAGAAACATTGAAGATAGCATTAGAGAATCAGGCAAGTTAGATTTATTTGAAAATCACTCGCAAGATTTAAGATATAAAGGACCATTGAATGTTGCACCAACAGTTCTTTCAACTTATGGAACTGGTGGCAACAATCAACCATTTATTGTTCATTCAAAAAACTATGATGTAAGATTAACATCTGAAGGTACAAAGAATGCAAGGAATAATGTGTATGAAACAGAAACATCTAGAACTCTTGATACTAATGGAAACTTTCCAAATTCAAATCAAGGTGGAGTAGCAATTGTTTATTCGACAAGCAAGAGTTCATTTCATATTAGAGCAAGTGAAAATCTAGCTAATACATTAATTGCAACTGACTATATGGATCCTCCAATAGTGAATGATAAGTTAAGAGTTAGAAGACTTACACCAAAAGAATGTGCAAGACTTCAAGGTTTTCCTGATTGGTGGTGTTCTAATTTAGAAACAAAAGAACCAACCAAAGAAGATATTGATTATTGGAGAGAAGTATTTAATGAAAGTTCTAAAGCAGAAGGAAAAAACAAAAAAGAAAAGACAGATAGCCAAATAATTAAATGGCTACAAAATCCTCATTCTGATTCAGCTGAATATAAGTTATGGGGGAATGGTGTAGCACTTCCATGTGTTTACTTTGTTCTATCTGGAATCGAGTATTATGCACACATCACTTGATAAATATGTGTTTTAGAGTGATATATGTAATGCAAGGAGGTAAACAATATGATGTTTCCAAAAAAAGAAATCGTTGAAAGAATACGAAAAGAATATCCAAAAGGAACAAGAGTAAGGCTTATAAAGATGGATGATATGCAGGCTCCACCACTTGGAACAGAAGGGACTGTAATTGGTGTAGATGATACTGGATCAATTATGGTTGCCTGGGACAATGGTAGTTCTTTAAATGTTATTTACAATGTCGACAAATGTATCAAAATATAGCAAAAAATATACACTTATTTTGCCTAAATGACTTGATATATATGCCTTTTAGAGTGATATATATACATAACAAAAAGAGGAAATCTTATATAAAGAAAGGTGAGTAAGATGAGTGAAAAAGCAATAAGACAATCCGAAAAAATGAAAGAACAAACAATCGGAGTAGAAGTTGAAATGAATAACATAACCAGAGAGAAAGCTGCAAAGATAGCAGCCGAGTTATTTGGAACAGGCAGATATGAATACACAGATAATAGAAATGGATACTTAACATGGTCTGCCTGGTCAAGTGACGGAAGAGAATGGAAGTTTCAAAGAGATACAAGTATTTCTGGAGTAGAAAGTAAAAAATGTGAATTGGTAACACCAATATTAAAGTATGACGATATTGAAACATTACAGGAACTAATAAGACTTTTAAGGAAAGCAGGTGCAAAGAGTGATGCAACAAGAGGATGCGGAGTTCACATCCACATAGGAGCAGATGGACACACACCTCAAACAATGAGAAACCTAGCAAACATTATGGCAAGTCATGAATTGTTGATAGCAGATGCATTAAAACTTGATTCAATGAGAATGGCTAGATATTGCAGAACAGTTAATCCAGAGTTCTTAAGAGTACTTAATAGAAAGAAACCAAAGACAATGTCAAAATTCGCAGACATTTGGTATCAAACACAAAATGCTAGTTATTATAGAAATCAGCATTACAACGATAGCAGATACCATATGCTAAACTTCCATGCAACATTTACAAAAGGAACTATTGAATTTAGATTATTTCAATTTGATCCACCAGCAGAAGGAAAACAAAATGGACTTCATGCAGGACAATTAAAAAGCTACATTCAATTTTGCCTAGCATTAAGTCAAATGGCAAAAGATGTGAAATTTGCATCAGCCAAAAGACAACAAAATGATAATCCAAAATATGCAATGAGAACATGGTTATTAAGATTAGGATTCATTGGAGATGAATTTAAAACAGCAAGAGATGTATTAACAAAAAGACTTGAAGGTGACACAGCATTTAGACAAAAAAGAGTAAGCTCAAGGAGTTAGCCTCCTGGTACTTTAATCGGCAGCATTGACTGCCCTTAAGGTGGTAGAAGGGTAATCCCTTGAAAAAGAAAGGAGGATATCTTATGGAGAGGAGATATTATATAGCTTACGGTAGTAATTTAAATGTTAGACAGATGAAATACAGATGTCCAACAGCAAGGATTATTGGAACATCGGTTATTAAGGATTATGAATTATTATTTAAAGGTAGTAAGACAGGTTCTTATTTAACCATTGAAAAAAAGAAAGGCGAACAAGTACCAGTAGTAATTTGGGAAACAAAAGAAAGTGATGAACTTGCACTTGATAGATATGAAGGATGCCCACAGTTTTATTACAAAACTGAAATGTATCTTCCAATCAAAGGAATTAAATCAAAAAAGATAAGAATTAGAAAAGCCTATGTTTATATAATGCATGAAGATAGAGAACTTGGAATACCAAGTCAACATTATTTGGGAACTTGCCTTGAAGGATATTTAAGGTTTGGTTTTAATCCAGATTATTTAGTAGATGCTCTGAATAAAAGTAAAAGTGGGAGGATAGAAGATGAAGAAGGAATTGAATAGGACAAGAAAATGTCCAAAATGTGGAGCAGAATATCAAGGACATCCTGCAATATCAAGAAGAGATAATAAAACACCAATATGTCCCGATTGTGGAACAAGGGAGGCACTTGAGTCAATAGGTGTTGATATTAAGGAACAAGAACACATCATTAAAACAATACATAGAACTCAAGAAAAATAAAACTAAATAAATATTTTTTGAAAGCACTTCATTTATGGAGTGCTTTTTGTGTGGAAGGGAGATGATAAATTGAGAAAGTTAAAGAACTATAAGCCAACAAAGTTTATGGCTAAAACAAGCTACTATGATGAAGATGCAGCAGATTTTGCAGTTGCTTTTATTGAGAGCCTTTGTCATACAAAAGGAACGTGGGCAGGAAAGCACTTTGAATTAATAGACTGGCAAGAACAAATCATCAGAGATATCTTTGGTGTACTTAAACCTAATGGATACAGACAATTCAATACTGCTTATATTGAAATTCCTAAAAAGCAAGGTAAGTCAGAACTTGCAGCGGCAGTAGCACTGTTACTAACTTGTGGTGATGGAGAAGAAAGAGCTGAAGTGTATGGGTGTGCTGCAGATAGAAACCAAGCGAAAATTGTATTTGATGTTGCAGTAGATATGGTTAAGTTCTGTCCTGCATTATCAAGAAGAGTAAAAATATTAGAGTCGCAGAAAAAACTAATATACAAACCAACAAATAGTTCTTATCAAGTGTTATCTGCAGATGTTGCTAATAAACATGGTTTCAATACTCATGGCGTTATATTTGATGAATTACACACACAACCTAATAGGAAATTGTATGATGTAATGACTCAAGGTTCTGGTGATGCAAGAATGCAACCTTTGTATTTCTTAATTACAACAGCAGGAAATGATACTAACTCAATTTGTTATGAAATACATCAAAAGGCAAAAGATATTGAAAAAGGAAATAAAATTGACCCTACATTTTATTCAGTAATTTATGGTGCTGATGAAAGCGAAGATTGGACTGATCCAAAAGTATGGAGAAAAGCAAATCCGTCACTTGGAATAACAGTTGCTGAGGATAAAGTAAGAGCTGCTTGTGAATCAGCACAACAAAATCCTGGAGAAGAAAATGCATTCAGGCAATTGCGACTCAACCAATGGGTAAAACAATCAATAAGATGGATGCCTATGGAAAAATGGGATTTGTGTGGTGGAAAAATTATAGAAGAAGAATTAGAAGGTCGTGTATGTTATGGAGGATTAGACTTATCATCCACAACAGATATAACGGCTTTTTCTTTAGTCTTTCCACCAATAGATGATGAGGAAGAATATATTGTTCTACCTTACTTTTGGATACCAGAAGATACTCTTGATTTGAGAGTTAAAAGGGATCATGTTCCTTATGATGTATGGCAAAGACAAGGTTTCTTACAAACAACTGAAGGGAATGTAGTTCATTACGGTTATATTGAAAAGTTTATAGAAAAGTTAGGAGAAAAATTTAATATTCGAGAAATTGCATTCGATAGATGGGGAGCAGTACAGATGGTTCAAAATTTAGAGAACATGGGATTTACTGTTGTTCCATTTGGACAGGGATTTAAAGACATGAGTCCACCAACTAAAGAATTAATGAAACTAACACTTGAAAAGAAACTTCGTCATGGAGGTCATCCAATTTTAAGATGGAATATGGACAATGTCTTTATTAAAACTGACCCTGCTGGAAATATAAAAGCAGATAAAGAAAAGTCTACTGAAAAAATAGATGGAGTAATTGCAACTATTATGGCACTTGATAGAGCAATTAGATGTGGTAGCAGTTTAAGTGAAAGTGTCTATGATAACAGAGGAATTTTATTCTTATAGAAGGAGATGATTAGATATGGGAATTTTTAGTGGCATATTTAGGTCGAGGGATGCACCTAAAGATAGAACGACAGGAAGTAATTATAGCTTTTTTATGGGAGGAACAACAAGTGGTAAAAGAGTAAATGAGCGTTCAGCAATGCAAATGACAGCAGTTTATAGCTGTGTAAGAATTTTGTCAGAAGCGGTAGCAAGTTTGCCTTTGCATTTTTACAAATACGATGAAAACGGAAGTAAGAAAAAAGCTATAGAACATCCATTATATTTTTTATTGCATGATGAACCTAATCCAGAGATGACATCATTTGTGTTTAGAGAAACACTTATGACTCATCTTTTATTATGGGGTAATGCTTATGCACAAATCATAAGAAATGGAAAGGGAGAAATCATAGCATTGTATCCACTTATGCCAGATAGGATGACAGTTAATAGAGATGAAAAGGGAAAACTTTACTACGAATATTTAACAAGCACAGATGATGTTCCAATTAATAAAGAAACAACAGTGAGATTAAGTGAAACTGATGTCTTACATATTCCTGGATTAGGGTTTGATGGATTGGTTGGATATTCTCCGATTGCAATGGCTAAAAATGCGATAGGTCTTGCAATTGCAGCAGAAGAATATGGTAGTAAATTTTATGCAAATGGAGCAGCACCAAGTGGTGTGTTAGAGCATCCAGGCACATTAAAAGACCCTACTAAAGTAAGAGAAAGTTGGACTGAAACTTTTGGAGGTAGCCAAAATTCTCACAAAGTAGCTGTACTTGAAGAAGGTATGAAATATACTCCTATTTCTATTTCTCCAAATGAAGCTCAATTTTTAGAAACTCGTAAATTTCAAATAAATGAGATAGCTCGAATTTTTAGAGTCCCACCACATATGGTTGGTGACCTTGAAAAGTCGAGTTTTTCTAATATAGAGCAACAATCATTGGAGTTTGTGAAATATACGCTTGACCCTTGGGTTTCAAGATGGGAGCAAACACTTATAAGGTCGTTATTAACTAAAGAAGAAAAGAAAAAATATTTTATTAAGTTTAATGTTGATGGCTTACTTCGTGGAGATTATCAAAGCAGAATGAGTGGATATAGCATTGGTATACAAAATGGATTCATGTCACCAAATGATGTTAGAGAACTTGAAAATCTAGATTTAATTCCAGATGAAGAAGGTGGAAACACATACATGGTAAATGGAAACATGATGCCAATCACTGAAGTAGGTGCAGCATATAGACCTAAAGGAGAGGAGAAAAAAAATGAAGAAGTTTTGGAATTGGAAGAACAAAACGATAACAAATCAGGAAACCGAAACTCAAAGTCAAGAAAGAATACTGTTTCTAAATGGAACAATAGCTGAAGAGTCATGGTTCGATGATGAAGTAACACCAGCATTATTTAAAGATGAATTAAATAGTGGTGAGGGAGACATTACCGTATGGATTAATTCTCCAGGTGGTGACTGCATTGCAGCGGCTCAAATCTACAATATGCTGATGGATTACAAAGGTAATGTAACAGTAAAAATAGATGGAATTGCAGCGAGTGCAGCATCAGTAATTGCAATGGCTGGAAACAAAGTAATCGTATCTCCAGTATCAATGATTATGATCCACAATCCTGCAACAATAGCAGCAGGAGATACAGCTGAAATGCAAAAAGCCATAGCTATGCTTGATGAAGTTAAGGAATCAATCATCAATGCATATGAAATTAAAACAGGCTTATCAAGAGCAAGGTTATCACATCTTATGGATGCTGAAACATGGATGGACGCTAATAGTGCCATTGAACTTGGATTTGCAGATGAAATAATGCAAAGAAACACAGAAGAGGATGAGCTTGAAGTTCCTAATGTAAGCATGACGTTTTCTCGTGCATCTGTTACTAACTCATTAATTGAGAAGATGGCAGAAAAGTGCAAGATATCACAGAAAACAAAAAATGAAATAACATCAGACAGTTTATTAGAACGTCTGGAATTAATAAGAAATTGGAGGTAATAAAAATGACTATTTTAGAATTAAGAGAAGCCAGAAATAAAGCTTGGGAAGGTGCTAAAGCCTTTGTAGAAAGTAAAAGAGATAAGGACGGACTTCTTTCAAAAGAAGATGCTGAAACTTATAACTCAATGGAAGAAAAAATTAAAAACTATAGTAAGGAAATTGAAAGAATGGAGGCAATGGAAAATATGGAGAATGAATTAAATAAACCTGTTAATACTCCTATCGTTACAAGACCATCAAAAGTTGATAACGAAGTAAAAACAGGAAGAGCATCAAATGAATATAAAGATGCAATGTTAACTGCATTACGTTCAAACTTTAGACAAGTATCAAATGTCTTACAAGAAGGTGTAGATGCAGATGGAGGATATTTAGTACCAGATGAATATGACACTAGATTAATCCAAAAATTAGAAGAAAATAATATTGTTCGTAGTTTAGCTACAAATATTAAAACAAGTGGAGAACACAAAATAAATATTGCAAGTACTGCACCTGCAGCAGCTTGGATTGAAGAAGGTGACACTTTATCTTTTGGAGAAGCAGCATTCGACCAAAAAATCCTAGATGCACATAAATTACACGTTGCAGTTAAAGTAACAGAAGAATTATTATATGATAACGCATTCGGTTTAGAGAATTTCTTGATTGATAGCTTTGGTAAGGCAATCGGAAATGCTGAAGAGAATGCGTTTTTAAATGGAACAGGAGAAGGACAACCTACAGGTATATTTGCAACAACTGGTGGTGGTACTTATATAACAGCAAAAACAACAGGAGCAGATGCAATTATAGAACTTGTATATAACTTAAAAAGAGCATATAGAAAAAATGCTGCATTTATTATGAATGACAAAATGATAGCAACGATTAGAACTTACAAAGATGGAAATGGAGCATATATGTGGCAACCATCATTAGTACAAGGAGAACCAGATAGATTACTTGGTTATCCAGTATATACTTCTCAATATGCACCAGAAGACTCAATTGCATTTGGTGATTTTAGTTATTACAACATTGGTGATAGAGGTGTAAGATCATTCAAACAATTAACAGAATTATTCGCTGGTAATGGAATGATTGGTTATGTTGCAAAAGAAAGAGTTGATGGAAAATTAGTACTTCCAGAGGCAGTTCAAATCTTAAAAGTTGTTGCTGAAAAAACAACTACTACAAATACAACAACAACTACTACAAAATAGTGAATGGAGGTAAATAGCAGTGATTGAAGAGTTATTAATTAAAGTAAAACAAAATCTTATATTAGAACATTCAGTAGATGATGAATTACTAAAACAATTCATCACTGCTGCAATCTCTTATGCAGAAAGCTATCAGCATATAGAAGAAGGATACTATCAAGAACATGAAATGTCAGAAACAACAAAACAAGCAATTATTATGCTTGTAAGTCATTTCTATGAAAGTAGAGATGGCTCAACTGGTGGTTTCTTTGCTGACAATGTAAATGCATCAAGCCAAGTATGGAACACAGTAAATCTACTATTAAGACTTAATAGAGATTGGAAGGTGTAGCCCATGAGCTTTGGTAAAATGAATAAATTTATTGAAATAAAAAGTATCCAAAATGTAAAGGATGAAGATGGTTTCTCAACAAAACAAGAAATAACAGTTGCAAGAGTTAGAGGATATAGAGAGGGCAGACACGGAAGTGAAAAGTGGGCAAATAGAACTACTTTTACTGAGGCGACTGACCTCTTTATTATTCGTGCTATTCCAGGAACAAAACTCTCAACTGATATGACTATTTTATGTGATGATGAGAACTTTGAAATTACTTCAATTGAAGATGTTAAAGGAAAAAATATGTATATTGAAATTCTAGCAAAGAAGGTGATTCAAAATGGCTAAGGCTTATGTGCAATTACCTGAAGAATATCTACAAAAATTATCAAAGCTTGGAAATAAGACTGATGAAATTTGTGAAAAGATGCTAAAAGCTGGAGGAGAGGTAGTTCTTTCAAAAGTAAAAAGCAATTTAAGTTCAGTAGTGGGGAGTGGTACAAAATACAAATCAAGATCCACAGGAGAGCTTGAGGGAGCATTAGGACTATCAGAAGTAAGGCTTGATAGGAATGGAAATTACAATATTAAAGTTGGATTTGCAGAAACAAGAAGAGATGGAACTAGCAACGCAAAATTAGCCAATATTATTGAATATGGAAAATCAGGTCAAGTTGCTAAACCATTTATGAAACCTGCAAAAGCATCATCAAAAGCAAAATGCATAGAAGTAATGAAATCAACATTTGATAAGGAGGTAAACAACATATGACAGTATTATCCGAATTAAATACACTTTTGAGTGATATGTCGATACAAACTGAAACAGCTAAATTAAGCGACAAAGCATTAGATGAGTATGTTGTTTTAGTTCCTATATCAGATAACTTTTCATTATTTTGTGATGACAAACCAAAGTATGAAACATCAGAAGTAAGACTATCTATTTTTACAAAAGGAAACTATATGCAATTAAAAAAGAAAATCGTAAAGGGCTTATTAAATAACAACTTTACGATAACAGATAAACGATATGTTGAATATGAAAACGATACTGGATTTCATCATTACAACATAGACGTAGCAAAATATTATGAAATGGAGGAAATGTAAATGGCTACAATAGGTTTAGATAAATTATATTATTCAAAAATTACAGAAGATGCATCTGGTAATGAAACATATGCTACACCAACTGTCCTTGCAAAAGCTATATCTGCTGAATTATCTGTAGAGCTTGCAGAGGCAACTCTTTATGCTGATGATGTTGCAGCAGAAATAGTAAAGGAATTTAAAAGTGGTACTTTAACACTAGGTGTTGATGATATTGGAATTAGTGTGGCAGCGGATTTAACAGGAGCTCAAGTAGATAAAAATAATGTTTTGATATCAGGTGGTCAAGATGCTGGAAGTCCTGTTGCAATTGGATTTAGAGCAAAAAAATCAAATGGTAAATATAAATATTATTGGTTATATAGAGTTAAGTTTGGAATACCTGCAGCAAGTCTTGCAACAAAAGGTGATTCAATTACATTCTCTACACCATCAATTGAAGGTACAGTATTATGCAGAAATAAACCAGATGCAAATGGAAAACATCCTTGGAAAGCAGAAGTAACTGAAGGTGATACAGGTGTAACAGCAGCAACTATAAATGATTGGTACAACTCTGTATACGAGCCTACATATGCAACAACAAGTACACAAACTAGTGGAAAATAGAAACTGGAGGTAAGTAATGGAAACTGATAGAGTAAGTAAAATTAAAGTTGGTGATAAGGAATATGAGCTAATCTTAACAACAAAAGCAACAAAGGAGATAGCAGGAAGATATGGTGGTTTAGAGAATTTAGGAGATAAACTAATGAAGGCTGAAAACTTTGAAATGGCTCTAGGAGAAATAGTATGGCTTATATGTCTTTTAGCAAATCAATCAATTTTAATTCATAACATTAAAAACAAAGATAATCAAAAAGAGTTATTAACTGAAGAAGAAGTTGAAGTCTTAACAACTCCATTTGATTTAGCTGATTATAAACAAGCGATAACAGATTGTTTATATAAAGGAACAAAAAGAAATATTGAAAGTGAAGAAAATTCAAAAAACGTGGAAGTCGAGTAAGTGATGAAGAATTATTTACTCGACTTTTATATTACGGTTTAGCTCATCTAAATCTATCTTATGACGAAGTATGGCTTATGCCTTTTGGATTATTACTAGATTTATGGGAATGCCATAGACAATTTAATGGAATAGCTAAACCAAAAAGAGAGGTCTTTATAGACGATATTATTCCAGATGGGATTTAAGGAGGTGAGTTATAATGGCAGATAATTTCGGATTGAAGATTGGTGTCGAGGGAGAAAAGGAATTCAAAAGTGCTCTTTATAGTATCAATCAAAGTTTTAAAGTTCTAGGATCTGAAATGAAGTTAGTTGAATCCCAATTCAGTAAAAACGATACTTCTATACAATCATTAACAGCTAAAAACCAGGTGTTAAATAAGGAAATAGATACACAAAAACAAAAAATAGAATTATTAAAAAATGCCTTAAATAACTCTTCCGAGTCTTTTGGAGAAAATGATAAAAGAACTCAAGAATGGCAAATTAAATTAAATAACGCTACTGCTGAATTAAATTCTATGGAAAAAGAGTTGAAAACCAACGAGGCTGCACTTGATAGTGCTGGAACTGAAATGGACGATGTATCTAAAAGTGCAGATAAGATGGGAAATGATATAGATGATGCAGGAAATAAAGCTGAAAATAGCAATGGCAAGTTTGAAAAACTAGGTTCAGTCTTAAAAGGAATAGGTGCAACAATGGGAGCAGTAGCTGTTGCGGCAGGAGCTGCGGCAGTTGCTCTAGCATCTAAAGTTGTATCAGCTTATGCAGAATTTGAACAGCTTGAAGGTGGTGTTAAAACTCTATTTGGTACAGAGGCATCTTCGGTTGAAGAGTATGCAGCAAGTGTTGGTAAAAGTGTAGGAGAAGTAGAAGGAAAATATAACTCACTTCTTGCAGCACAAAAACAAGTTTTTAATGACGCCAACAATGCTTATAAAACAGCAGGACTTTCTGCAAATGAATATATGAATACAGTTACATCTTTTAGTGCTAGTTTAATATCATCATTAAATGGAGATACTGAGGCAGCAGCAAGAGCAGCAAATCAAGCCATAGTTGATATGTCAGATAACGCTAATAAGATGGGTACTGATATGTCCTTAATTCAAAGTGCATACCAAGGTTTCGCAAAACAAAACTATACAATGTTGGATAACTTAAAATTAGGATATGGTGGTACTAAAACTGAAATGGAAAGGTTATTGAAAGATGCCGAGAAAATCAGTGGTGTTAAATATGACATCTCTAACTTAAATGATGTTTATAGTGCAATTCATGTTATTCAAACTGAAATGGGAATAACAGGTACTACAGCGGCAGAGGCTGAAAAGACAATATCAGGATCAGCAAATGCTATGAAAAGTGCATTTGAAAATTTACTAACTGGATTTGGTAATGCTGATGCAGATATGCAAGTTTTGGTTAAAAACCTAGCTGACTCATTAAATACGGTTATTAAAAATATAACTCCAGTTTTAAATAATATAGTATCAGTTCTACCAACGGTTCTGGATGCTCTTTTAGGTGCAATAGGTCAAATGTTGCCAACCTTATTAGAGGCAGTCACAGAACTTTTTTCTAGTTTACTTGAAACTATATTGAATTTAATTCCAGAGCTTATTCCAACCGTAGTTACGGCATTAACCACAATAATAGAAACATTGGTGGAAAACCTACCACTATTAATGGATGCAATTGTAGTTATATTTACTTCTTTAATAGAAGGAATAGGAGAGTTACTACCTACATTAATACCAACTGCAGTTCAAGCAATTATCACAATTGTTAATGGCTTAATTGAAAACCTACCGATGCTTTTGGATGCAGCACTTCAATTGATAATGGGACTAGCACAAGGATTAATCACTGCACTTCCAATTCTTATAGCAGCACTTCCAGAAATTATAAATGGTATCGTGACATTTTTATTAAATTCAATACCACAAATAATTCAAACTGGAATAGAACTTCTTACATCGTTAATTGGTGCTTTGCCAGACATTATAAAAACAATAGTTGAGGCAATACCACAAATAATTGATGGGTTACTTACTGCTTTGATGGAGTCAATACCTCTTATTATTCAAGCAGGTATCGATTTACTTATTGCACTTATACAAGCACTTCCTCAAATTATAACAACCATTGTAAATGCTATACCAAAAATAATAACTGGAATAGTTAATGCCTTAATTGGGAACATCGATAAAATTATAATGGCAGGAGTTCAGTTATTTGTTGCATTGATTAAGAACTTGCCTACAATCATTGTAGAAATAGTAAAAGCAGTACCACAAATCGTATCTGCATTAGTTAATGGATTTAAAAATGGTATAGGGTCATTAGCTGAAGTAGGTAAAAACTTAATTCAAGGTTTATGGAATGGTATCAATAATGCTAAAGATTGGGTGCTTGATAAAATCAAAGGTTTTGGTAAGTCAATTCTTAATGGTATTAAAAGTTTCTTTGGTATTCATTCTCCATCAAGAGTATTTAGAGACGAGATTGGTTCAAATCTTGCTTTAGGTTTAGGAGAAGGTTTTACTCAAGAAATGAATAATGTTTCTGATATGATGGAAGATGCAATTCCTACTGACTTCAATGTTGGTATGACTGCTGATGTAGATAATATTGGAATGAATGCTGACTCATATTCAAAAGATAATTTGGTTAGTGCTTTTCAACAAGCTCTAAATGGTATGAGTATAAGAATATCAGAAGACGTGTTTGGAGAATTAGTAATTGATAATGTAGAAAAGGTGGTGTATGGATAATGGCAGAAATAACATGGAAAAATAAATCAAGTAAAGAAATAGAAGGACTTATTATCACAAATACGCCACCAATTACTAAACCAAAAATGAAAGTAGATAAAATCGAAATCGATGGTAGAGATGGAGATATTATAGAAAAAGTAGGATATGAAAGTTATACAAAAAATGTAGGAATAGGACTAGCTAGAAATTATGATATTGATGAAGTAATAAAATACTTCACAGGAGATGGTGAGCTCATATTAAGCGATGAACCAGATAAAGTGTATATTGCTAGTATATTTGATGATGTAGATTATGAAAGACTGTTACAAATTAGAAAGGCAACAGTTAAATTTCATGTTCAACCATACAAGTATTTAAAAGATGAAAGCAAGGTTAGTTTAAGTATTACTACTCAAACATCAGTTGAAGTTGAAAATAAAGGCTTAGAAGTTTCTAAGCCTATTTTTATGCTTGAAGGTTCTGGAACAATTGAAATAGCAGTTAATGGAATAAACATATTTAAATATACATTCCCAAATGGAGAAAACAAAGTAATAGTTGATAGCTTAAAAGAAGAGGCATACTTGGAAGGAGTTTATAAGAATAGAAATATGCTTGGAGAATTTCCAAAACTAGAAGTAGGAAATAATACTATTTCTTGGACAGGAACTTTAACCAAAATAGAAATTGAACCGAAGTCGAGGTGGTTGTAATGATTAAAGTTTATGATGCAGACGAGAGATTATTTGACCACAATGGATTAAAAATATTACATCCTAATAAAGCAGAAGTCTTTATAGAAGACAATGGCGACTACTATATAACTATTGAATCATCAATTGAAGACTTACCATATCTTCAAGAAGGAATGATTATAAGAGCAAAAACAAGATGGGGAGAGCAAGGATTTAGATTAACTAATCCAGAAAAGAAAAACACCAAAGTATCTGTAAAAGGATATCATCTTTGGAAAGACTCTCAAAACTATGTAATCCTTAATTCAAATGTCGTTGATAAAAATTGCAATGATGCATTGGATCATTTAAATAGTGCTTGTGATGTTGGTACACCTTTTACAACAATATCAGATATTACAAGGATTAATTCTACTAGAGTGATTAGAAAAAGTTTAGAAGAGGCAATCTCAATCGTTGTTGAAAAATGGGGAGGACACTTATATAGAGATAACTGGGTTATTGGAGTAAAAGAAACAATAGGAGCTGACAGAGGCATTGTAATTAAGTATGGAAAAAACTCAACTGACATAGAGGTTAAAGAAAACTGGGATAATGTAGTAACAAAAATACTCCCAGTTGGTTATGATGGAATAACTTTGCCAGAGGTTTATCTTGAATCAGCAATGCAATATTCAATTCCTTATACAAAAGTTATTAAATTTGACCAGGATATAAATCAAGATGATTACAAAGATGGAGATGGAAACCTAAAAGAAGATGAGTATAGAGAGGCATTAATATCTGATTTAAGAACTCAAGCAATAGCATACCTTGAGGAAAATCAGTACTTCAAATGTAATTATAAAGTAAAAGCTCATATAGAAGGTGTAGTAGATTTAGGAGATGTAATCGTAGTAGAACATGAAAAGCTTGGAATAAAGATAACAACAAATGTAATCTCATTAAAATATGATTGTATACGAGATAAATACACAGAGATAGAGTTTGGTAATTTTAAGACTCAATTAAAGGATCTTGTTAAAACTATAAAAGGAGATACAAAGGAACAAATATCATCAGCAAATGAAGTGGTTAAAGTAACATTAGAAAATGAACTAAATGAGGCAACCTCTAAAATATGGGGTAAGCTTGGAAACAGCTATGTTATTTATGAAGGCGATAGGATTTTGGTGGTTGATAGTCTACCAAAGGAAAAAGCTACAAACGTAATGATGATTAACGCTCAAGGAATAGGATTCTCTAATACAGGAATAAATGGAAGATTTAATTCAGCTTGGTTAATTGATGGAACTTTAGATATGCAAAATATCAATGTTATCAATATGACTGCCAATCAAGTAAAAGGTGGTACTTTCAAAGTCGGTGCAAAAATTAATGAGGCTGGTAGAATTGAAATCTATGATGTTTCAAACAGACTAATTGGAACATTCGATGAAAATGGAATATGCATTTATGGAAAAGATGGAAGTAGAGTTGTAATCAATCCAGAAGAATTTACTGGGTATGACCATACAGGTGCTAAAGTTTTCTGGATGAATGGTGATGAGTTCCATATGAAGAAATCAGTAATTGAAGAAGAAATAACATTGTGTGGTCTAGCAAGATGGCTAGGAATACAAACAACAGATAATACAGGAATTGGAATAGTTCCATTAACATAGGAGGTGATTTGATGGCAAGTAGTGGTTCATTTAATACAAGTAGTTATAGTGGCAGGTATTTAACATTTAACTGGAGCATAGCTTCACAGGATATAGGAAATAATAGAACAGTAATCAACTGGTCAGTAGTTGGTGCTGGTGGTTCAACGACATCATGGTATAAAGCAGGTAACTTTAAAGTTGTTATAAATGGGAGTACTATATATGAAACAGGACAAAACGATAGAATAAGTTTGTATAACGGAACAACGGTAGCAAGTGGACAAGCAACAATAGGGCATAATTCAGATGGTACTAAATCTTTTAGTGCTAGTGTTGAGGCAGGTATTTATACATATGCTAGAAATGTTAGTGGAAGTGGATCATGGGCATTAACTAATATTCCAAGACAAGCTAATTTGACATCAGCACCAGACTTTAATGATGAACAAAATCCAACAATTAATTATTCAAACCCAGCAGGTAATAGTGCAAATAATCTTGATGCTTGTATTTCACTTACTGGTTCAAAAGATGATGTAGGATATAGAGCTATATCAAAAACTGGCTCGTCATACACGTTTAATTTAACAGAGGCTGAAAGAAATGTATTAAGAAATGCCTGTACAACAAGTAACAGTAGAAGTGTTACTTTTTTTGTTAGGACAATCATTGGTGGAAATACATTCTATTCTACAATTACAAAAACTCTTTCAATAGTAAATGGAAATCCTACTTTTTCATCAAGTAATATAAGTTATAAAGATAACAATAGTACAACAACAGCAGTTACAGGAAATAATCAACAGCTGGTTCAAAATCTTTCAAAGTTGTTAGTAACAATAACAAGTGCAACTGCAAAGAAAGGTGCTAGTATAAGTAAATATGAGGCAACTATAAATGGAGTAACAAAAACAATTACTTCAGCAGGAAATATAGACTATGGTGTGATAAATTCAAGTGAAAATTTAACATTAAGTGTAAAAGTAACTGACAGTAGAGGAAATACAACAACTGCTACTAAAACGGTTACTTTTTTAGCATGGTCATTACCATCAGCAGTAGTTTCATTAAAGAGAAAAAATAACTATGAAAACGAAACTTATTTAACAGTTAATGCATCGTATTCAAGTGTAAATAGTAAGAACTCAATAACGATTACATATGCATTCAAGAAGTCTACAGATAGTTCATATGGAAGTGCAACAACCATAAGCAATAATACAAAAGTAACTATGAGTAAGGATAAAAATTATGCGTGGAATTATCAAATAATAATAAAAGATAAGTTTGGTACGACAACATATAATGTCACACTTGCAAAAGGACAATTTATTTTATTTGTAGATACAAAAAAATTATCAGTTGGAATAAATTGCTTTCCAACTAATAATGAATCATTAGAAATAAATGGATGTCAAGTATTAGAGTATGATGTTATTTCTACATGGTAGGAGGTTGTTATGAGCAAAGCAATACAGTTTAAGAATAAAAGTGGTGAGAAGATTTATCCATGCCCTTATTATCCAATTGGTAGTGTTTATATATCTGTAAATAGTATAAATCCAGGCACTATCTTTGGAGGTACATGGGAACAAATAAAAGATAGATTTTTGTTAGCTTGTGGCAATACATATTCAAATGGTAGCACAGGTGGCGAGTCTACTCACAAATTGACAGTTGATGAAATGCCATCGCATAACCATCAACAGAGAGTTCAAAATACAAGTGGCTATGGTGGTGCAGATGGACAAGAAGCAGGAACTGGATGGGGAGGGTCATCGCATTATGCTAACTGGAATCAGAATACTGGTGGGAGTAAGGCTCATAATAATATGCCTCCGTACCTTGCAGTTTATGTTTGGAAGAGGGTGAGCTAATGAGTAAAGCTATAAAATTTAAAAATAATACTTATTTAGATAGCAGTTCAGTAGTTCATAATAAAGTTGCATTGAATACGATATTAACTCCAAATTATATGATAATTGGAAAAAGCGTAGAACCGTTAAGATGGGCGGATAAAGGGACATGGGCTACGATGGATTTTAAAACAAGACTTGATTCAAATGGAACTAAACTTACTCATTCAGGAAATGCAATAAAAATAGGAACTGGAGTATCAAAAATAAGAGTTGTGGCACAAGTTTTATATGATGGTTCAAATGTAGATGCATCAAGTAATTATATTTTTATGAGAATAAGTCAAAACAATGTTGGAAAAAGTAAAACCATAAATGGATTTCATAGATGGGGAACATTGCATACAGAAGCAATACTAAAAGTATCTTCTGGTGATTTAATTAAATGTGATGTTCTAAAAAGTATGAGTAATGAAATAGGTTTTTATGATTATACAGGAAACTTTGGTGCAGGTGTTGGATGTTATTTAATGGTTGAAGTTATTGAATAGGAGGAAGTAAATGAGTAAAGCGATAAAATTTAGAAATAATACTTATTTAGACAGTAGTTCAATTACACATAATAAAACAACTTTAAAATCAATACTAGATACATATAATGGTCGTAAGTTTTTAGAATGGAAATCAACATCATCTAAAAATTTAAATGATGATGTGTATATAACACCAGGGTTATTTACTATTGGTGGATCATATAGTAATTGTTATACTTCTGGAACAATCTATGGAGTGTTAATGGTACTAACCAACGATGGTGGTAAATGGAGAAAAACAGATAGCAGTAGTTGGTTGTGGCAAATAATAATAACAACAGGTGGTAGTATTTGGATGAGAAGAGGAATAAATGGTTCAGTACCAGAAGGCTGGACACAATATCACTAGGAGGAAATATAAATGAAGTCAATTTTTAATTTTATAACAGGTACGGTACTAACAACAGTAGTGTACTTTTTAGGAGGTTTAGATGTGGCACTAAAGACATTATTAGTTTTCATATTACTCGATTATATTACAGGAGTATGTGAAGCAATAACGAATAAAAGACTAAATAGCATAATAGGTGCTAAAGGAATAATGAAAAAGATAGGTTACTTGATAATAGTTGCTCTGGCAGTTCAGTTAGATACTATAACTGGAGAAACCGGTGCAATTAGAACTCTTGTAATCTATTTTTTCGTAGCAAATGAAGGAATATCAATTCTAGAAAATTGGGGGGCTATGGGATTGCCACTACCTAAAAAAATAATTGAAACATTAGAACAATTAAAAGATAAGAATGGAGGAGAATAACATGGAAAGAAAAGGATTAGATATATCATCTTATCAAAAAGGAATCAATTTTGATGAAATAAAGTCAAAAGTTGATTTTTTAATTTTAAGAGCTGGATTCACTGGATGGGGTGGAGATGGTACTAATAAAAATAAGGATAGTTGCTTTGAAAATTTTTATAGCAAATCAAAAGCGAGAGGAATACCTGTAGGTGCATATTGGTATAGCTGTGCTAATACTTATGAAAAAGGTAAAGCAGAAGCGGAATACTTATATAATAATTGTTTAAAAGGAAAACAATTTGAATATCCAATTTATATGGATGTTGAAGAAGATAGACACCAACAAGTAGGAAAATCAAGAATGGCAGATGCAATAAAAGGTTTCTGTGAATATTTAGAAAATAAAGGATACTATGTAGGTATTTATGCTAATAGTAATTACTTTAATAATTTCATAGATACTGCAAAATTATCTATGTATGATAAATGGCTTGCAGTATGGACTAGCAATAAGCCTTCATTTAAATATGGTGATTATGGTTTGTGGCAAAATTCATCAAGTGGTTATATTTCTGGAATGAGAGTTGATACAGATTATGCATATAAAGATTATCCAACTATAATTAAAAAAGCTGGATTAAATGGTTATTCAAAAGGAATACCAGAAACTCCAAAAGTCGAGCCAACAAAAAAGAGCAATGATGAAATTGCCACAGAAGTCATTAATGGAAATTGGGGTAATGGTGCTGATAGAAAAAATGCACTTACTAATGCAGGTTATGATTATGCTGTAATTCAATCAATAGTAAATGCTAGATTAGGAGTTACACCAAAACCATCTGCAAAATATCACACAGTAGTAAAGGGTGATACTTTATGGGCTATTGCTAAAAAATATTATGGTGATGGAAACAAATATCCAGAGATAGCAAGAGCTAATAATATAGCAAATCCAAACATCATAAGCGTAGGTCAAAAATTATTAATACCATAACAAAAGGGCAGCTTATTCGCTGTCCTTATTTTTTTTGCTCATTTTTTCAATGAACTCTCCATACTCGGTATAGTCTTCAAATAATTTTTTGTCTAATTCTTCAATGTCTTTTTTTGTGTAGTGAACTTTGTTTTCCCAATCACGATGTAAAGATTTAAAAAGTTTAGGAGGTTCACTTTGTTCTAACTCTGCTAAAAAATTATGTCTTGATTTAATTTGTTCTTCTAATGCTTTGATGGAAATTTCGGTAAATTTATTATTTTGTATTTCCATTAAATCTAAAAGTTTTTTGTTTAAATCTTGTGATTCTTTTAGTGCTTCGATTAGCTCTTCTTTAGACAATTTTTCATAGTCCATACAATTACTCCTTTCCTTTTTTGCTTGATTCATAAATAGTATACCATAAAAATGGAAATTCGGCACGAAAGGTCACTTATTTTTTGTAAAAAAAATGGAATAATATCTACTAGGGTGATTGATATGAAAGAATATAATTTCAATAAAAACATCAAGTCAGTCATATGCCAAAATATTAAAAAGTATAGAAACGAAAAGAATGTAAGACTGATGGATTTAGCTGAAGCTGTGGATGTAACTCCTGATCATTTGAAAAGGATTGAATCTGAAAATGACAGAAACAATATATCATTAACAACCCTATATAAGATATCCATAGTTTTAGATGTCAGTATTGAAAAATTTTTTGAAGAATAAAGAGATATGAAAGCAAAATCATATCTCTTTTAATTTTAATGGATTTTCTTCAACTATTTCTAATTTATACTTTTCTTTCAATATTTGTTTTATATCAGTGATAACTTTATCAGTATTTTCAAAATAGATATTGAAAACATCTGCTGCCGAATTAAAATGCTGTTTCAATGATGACGTGCCAAGAACATCTAATGAATAACCTCTTGCCAGATAAAATGCAATATAAGGTGCAGCAACATTTTCTTCAATATAATGTTCACATTCACGCACAAATTTATCTTGATTTATTTCATCGTACATAAAATTAATCCTCCTAGCTTTTATATATCACTCTTTTTTTTTGTAAAAAGTCAAGTGATAATAAAAGCTATTTTTTTTTGTTTATAGGTTAAAAATCGCATACTAATTTTTGACTGTTATTTAGGAGGTAATAGTCAATGGATGAAATACAAAGACAAAAAATTAGAAAGCTAAGAAGTCAAGGTTATGGATATTTAAGAATATCATCCTTGTTAGAGATTTCTCCTAATACAATAAGATCCTTTTGCAAAAAAGAAAATATAGCAGGATACATTAAAACTGGAGAGCAATTAAGGGGAAAAGATAACCTTCAAGTGTGCAAACAATGTGGAAAGAAGTTCTATCAAATAGCAGGAAGAAAAAATAAAACTTTTTGTTCAGATAGTTGTTGTAAGGTTTATTGGACTCTTCATAAAGATAAGCAACGTAGGTTAGTTCCACAAAAGTATAACTGCATTATTTGTAATAAAGAATACTTTGAATACCCATCAAGGAATAGAAAGTATTGTTCTAGGGAGTGCTATTACATTAGCAAACGTAAGGTGGTGGGATCAAATGAAACTTAAAAATGAAATAACCTATCAAATTACAATGAGTCATTTAAAAGATATGTTAGATAAAAAGATTATTTCAATTGAAGAATACAATCAAATGATGGCTGAATTTAAAGAGAAATATACGCCAAAAATAAGCAGTTTATTCTTTGAAATAGCCCAATAAGACTTGATATATACATCATTTAGAGTGATATATAGTAATGATAAAAATGGAGGTGTAAGATGCGAAAAATAACAAAATTAGAAACAAAAAACATAGAGCTTCCTAAACTTAAAAGAGTAGCTGCTTATGCAAGAGTATCAGTTGAAAGAGGCAGAACACTACATTCTTATTCTGCTCAAGTTAGTTACTACAATGAATTAATACAAAAAAATCCAGAGTGGGAATTTGCAGGAGTTTATTCTGATTTAGGTATAAGTGGTACAGGAATTGAAAAACGTAATGACTTTAAAAGGTTATTACAAGATTGTGAGGAAGGCAAGATTGATATTATTCTTACAAAATCTATTTCAAGATTTGCTAGAAATACAGTTGACCTTTTAAATGTAGTAAGGCACTTAAAAGAATTAGGTATTGAAGTTAGATTTGAAAAAGAAGGCATCAGTTCCTTAACAGGGGATGGAGAACTTATGCTTTCAATACTAGCTTCATTTGCTCAAGAAGAGGTTATATCAACAAGTAACAATATTAAATGGGCTATAAAAAAGAAATTTGAAAGTGGGAAACCTCAATGCAGATATAAGATATATGGGTATCGTTGGGATAGTGATAATTTAGTAATAGAACCTGAAGAGGCAAAAATAGTAAAGCTCATATTTGAAATGTATTTAAATAAAGTATCAGCAGAAAGAATGGAGATAGAACTTAAAAAGATGGGTGTGATTGCAACTAATGGAGGATATTTTAATATTGGAACTATTAGAGATATGCTATTAAATATAACTTATACTGGAAATTTATTATTACAAAAATCCTATACACCAAATCCCTTGGTAAGAAGAAAACAAAAAAATAATGGACAACTTCCAAAATACTATGTCGAGAATAACCACGAAGCCATAATTCCTATGGAGATGTTTATGCAAGTTCAAGAAGAAAGGAAAAGAAGAAAGGCAGAAGGTCAAAGAGCTAATTTTGGTAAAAATATAACCTGCTTTTCTTGCAGAGTTAAGTGTCCGATATGTGGCAAAAACTATATGAGAAATTCAAGGTCTAGAAGGTCTAATGGCATAAAGGCTCATATATGGACTTGTGGCACTAGATTAACTGGTGGATCAAAAGCTTGTCCAGCAAAAACTATAAATGAAATCGCACTAAAAAGGGTATCTACTAAAGTTCTTGGATTAGATGAATTTGACTCAAATGCATTTGATGAACAAATAGAAAAAGTAATTGTAATTGGTGATGATGTTTTAGAATTTCATTTTAATGATGGAAGGATAATAAGTGAAAAATGGGAATTTAATGGTAGGAAGGAATATTGGACAGAGGAAAGAAGAAAAGAGCGAGGAGAAAAGCTAAAAAAGATTTGGAGGGAAAAAAATGTCAAAAAAAGTAACGACAATACCAGCGTTATTAAATAAGCAATCTACAAATCAGGCTGGGGCAATAAAAAAGAGGAGAGTTGCTGCTTATGCCAGAGTTTCAACCGACCAAGAAGAACAATTAACAAGTTATGAGGCACAGGTTGATTATTATACAAATTATATTAAATCAAGAGATGATTGGGAATTTGTCGACGTTTATACTGATGAAGGTATAAGTGGTACATCTACCAAGCATCGTGAAGGATTTAACAAAATGGTTAAATCTGCATTAGATGGTAACATCGATTTAATCATTACAAAGTCTGTTTCAAGGTTTGCTAGAAATACAGTAGATAGTTTAACAACTATAAGAAAACTAAAAGATATAGGATGTGAATGCTATTTTGAAAAAGAAAACATCTGGACATTTGATGGTAAGGGTGAGTTGCTGCTTACAATAATGAGTTCATTAGCACAAGAGGAAAGTAGATCCATATCAGAGAATGTTAAATGGGGACACAGAAAAAGATTTGCAGATGGTAAGGTATCAGTGCCATTTAATAATTTCCTAGGATATAAAAAAGGAGAAGATGGAAATCTTGTTATTGATGAAGAACAAGCAATAATAGTAAAAAGAATATATCGTGAATTTTTATCAGGGTCATCATCTGTTGCTATTGCAAAGGGACTAACAAATGATGGAATAGAGACTCCAGGACATAAACAAAAATGGTATGCTACAACTGTTAGGAGTATTCTTACCAACGAAAAATATAAAGGAGATGCCTTACTTCAAAAGCATTATACCGTTGATTTCTTAACTAAAAAGCAAAAAATAAATGAAGGAGAGGTACAACAATACTATGTTGAAAATAACCATCCTGCGATTATAGAACCAGATGTATTCGAGATGGTAAGATTAGAAATTGATAGACGATTAATGCTTAAGGGTAAGTATAGTGGAACTGATATTTTGACAGCGAAGATTAGATGTGGGGAATGTGGTGGTAGCTATGGAGCTAAAGTATGGCATTCAAATGATAAGTATAGAAGGGTAATGTATCAATGCAATAGTAAATACTCTGGAAAAGAGAAATGTAAAACACCCGCAATAAGGTCTGAAGATATTGAAAGCAGATTTGTAAACGTAGTTAATATATTAATTGAAAGTAAAGATGAGATAATTTCAAATTTAGAAAAAGTACTTGATAAGATATGTAATAAAAAAGAACTATCAAAAGAAAAAGAAAAACTAGAGAATAGCCTAACAGAGCAAGTAGAAAAAATACAAGAACTTATTGATATGAATTCAAGAGTAGCACAAAACCAAGAAAAATATAAAAAAGAATATGATGCCATGATAAAAACTTATGATGAAACAAAGTTTAAGTATGAACAGTTAGAAATTGAATCATCACAACAAGCAGCAAAGCATCAGATGATAAAAGACTACATTAATACTTTAAAGAAACAAAATAAACCTTTGACAAAGTTTGATGGATTAATGTGGGGGAGCTTACTAGAAAGTGCAACAATTAAAGATAAAGATACCATAGTATTTAAATTTAAAGATGGAACAGAAATAAATGGATAAAAAATATAAAAAAATTTTGAGCAAATGTAAAAGTTTGCTTTTTTGTGTTATAATATGGTTACAGATAAATAGTAATTTGTAGAGGAGATATTTATGGAAGATAAACAAGTATTATTTAATAATATAGATAAAGTTCACACTACCGAAATGGGTATTGATAGAATTAAGAAAAATCTTAAATTAGATACTGATGATGTTGTTGAGTATTGTAAGAATAAAGTTTTAGATAAAAATTGTAACATCTATAAACAGGGTAAAAATTGGTATTGTGAAATTGATAATATAAAAATAACAATCAATTCATATAGTTATACAATTATAACAGCACACAAATTAAAGAGGTAAAATAGATGGATTATCAAATAATAGAATTAGAAGAATTTAATGTAATAGGAATAAGGTATGAATTATCAAAATCATTAAGTAATAATGTAAAATTAGCACAAAACCATTGGAAAATATTTAATAGTAAATTAAGAAATAATAAGTTATATTTAGGAAGTAATTGGTGTAAATATGCTTTTATTGAAAAAATAGAAAATAAGATATTTTATTATATATCTATTCCTAAAAAAGATTTTGTACCAAATGATTTTACAGAAAAGATAATTTTGAAAAGTAAATATTTAAGGGTAGAACATATTGGTAATATGAATAAACTAAAAGATACTATCAATTATGTTTATAAAGAAATAATACCTAAAAATAATATTTTAGTAGAAAATAGGCAATTTGTTTATTTTGAAAAATATGATTATAAATTTCATTGGAATAGAGAAGATTCTGTTATTGAGATCTATATTCCGATTAAATAACAAATTACAATATGGAAGTGAGATGAGTTAATGAATATTCACTTTGGATTTTCATATATAGGTTTAATATTTTTACTAATGTTGATGTTACCAAATATTATATGGAGTAAAAATAAGCCTAAAGGCTATGATAAATATGTAAAAAATGAAAATAAAGTATTACTACTATTGGAGTGGCTTGGAGAAATGCTAGTAACCTGTCTGTCATTGATATTTAGTGATTTTAATATAAATAAAATATCAAACTGGTCTAGTATATTGTTAATTGCCTTTATTATAATGATTTTATACGAAATATATTGGATAAGATATTTTAAAAGTAATAAAACAATGAAAGATATGTATAGTAGCTTGTTAGGAATACCAGTTGCAGGAGCTACTTTGCCAGTAGTTGCATTTCTGTTACTAGGTATATATGGTAGAAATATATTTCTTATTATATCAACAATAGTATTAGGAATAGGACATATAGGAATACACTTAAATCATAAAAAAGAATTAGAATAAGAAATTACAATTTTATAGTTATTGATTTATAGTAATTTACCGAAAAGATTGTCAGTAATGACAGTCTTTTTTGTACGACAAGCAGTTATACAAATAGATTAGTTCAGTGCAACTAATCTATTTTTTATAAGAATTATAAACGAATTAAATGCAATTATTTTTTTATTATTTATTGACATTTAATTATAACTACTATATAATATAGTAGTATAGTTTGTAGTAGAAAGAAGGGCTTAAATATATGAAAAATTATGACAACTATTTTCTTCCTGTAGATAATATGGAAGAAGCAAAAAGATATTATGAGGAAATATTGGGGTTAAAAAAGAAATTTGATTTTTCTGATAAGGGAATGGTTGCTTATAATATTGGAAATGAAGAACCTGCAATAATTTTAAAAGACAAAAATAAATTTGAGAATTTAAAGCCTACAATATGGTTTGAAGTAGAAGATGTTGCAATCTTCTATAAAGAAATGTTGAATAATGGTATAAAATTTTTGAGTGAGCCTTTTAAAATTGGAACTGGTAATGCAGTCGAGTTTGAAGATCCATTTGGAAATAGACTTGGCGTTACAGATTATATTAAGTAAGGAGTAGAGATTATGTCAAATATAGATTTGGTATTATTAGGACTTATTAAACAAAAATCACAAAGTGCTTATGATATTAAAAAAAATATAGAATATCGTAATATACCAAGATGGGTAAGAATTAGTGAACAGTCTATTTATAAGAAAGTATTACAATTAGAATCAAAAGAATATATTGTTAGCCATAAAGAGAAAGAGGGAAATATGCCAGATAAAGCAGTATATACTATTACTGACAAAGGTAATGATTATTTTAATAGACTTATGAATGATATTTCAAATTATGATGTTAGTCTATATTTGGATTTTAATATTATTATTACGAATTTAGATTTAGTAGATGATGAACAAAAAAAGATTCTTGTTTCTAATATAAAATCAAAGATATTAGAATTAAAAGAATTGCTAAATGAAAGACAATCTCATAGACAACATATTCCTAATGTTGGAAAACAAATGTTCAAACAACAATTAGCATTAGTAGAAACATTAGAAAAGTGGATAATTGATTTTGAGAATAGTTTAAAAGGACAAAATTAGCAAATATTGATTTTAAGTTAAAAGATAAATTTGTAGGGAGGGAAATTACATGAAAATAATCAACATTGGTATTCTTGCTCATGTAGATGCAGGAAAGACGACTTTAACGGAAAGTCTGCTTTATACAAGTGGAGCGATTTTAGAATTAGGCAGTGTAGATAAGGGAACAACAAGGACAGATACTATGTTTTTAGAACGTCAGCGTGGAATCACAATTCAGGCAGCAGTTACTTCTTTTAATTGGAATGACTACAAAATCAATATTGTAGATACTCCTGGACATACAGATTTTATAACAGAAGTGTATCGTTCCTTATCTGTTCTTGATGGAGCTATTTTAGTAATTTCTGCTAAAGATGGTGTACAAGCACAAACAAGAATACTATTCCATGCACTTCAAAAAATGAATATACCAACAATTATTTTTATAAATAAAATAGATCAGTATGGAATTAACTTAAATAATATTTATCAAAATATCAAAGAAAAACTTTCAAATGATATTATTGTTATGCAAAATGTAACATTAACTCCAGAAATATCAATTAAAAATATCATTGATTTAGATGAATGGGATCCTGTAATTTCCAAAAATGATAAACTTTTAGAAAAATATATTGCAGGAGAAAAATTGACTATACAGGAATTAACGTATGAAGAATATAGGTGTGTTAAAAAAGGTTCGTTGTTTCCTATATACCATGGAAGTGCTAAAAATAATATAGGAACTCAACAACTCATTGAAGCTATTTCAAATCTTTTTTGTCCTGAAATGAATAAGAATTATTCAGAACTATGTGGAAGAGTTTTTAAAATTGAATATACAGACCATAAGCAAAGATTAGTTTATTTGCGTCTTTACAGTGGAACATTACACTTACGAGATACAATTGTATTGTCAGAAAAAAAGAAAGTGAAACTTACAGAAATATATATTCCTTCAAATGGAGAAATGATACAGACAGAAATAGTTTGTTCTGGAGATATTTTTATAATACCTAACAATACATTAAGATTGAACGATATTATAGGAAATGAAAAGATTTTGCCATGCAATGTATGGAATGACAAGCCTGTACCAATGCTACGAACAAGAATTGAACCGATAAAAATAGAAGAGAGAGAAAAATTATTGGATGCTCTTACAGAAATTGCAGATACTGATCCTCTTTTACGTTATTATGTTGATACGATAACACATGAAATCATCATTTCTTTTTTAGGAACAGTGCAGTTAGAAGTTATCTGTTCTCTGTTGATTGAAAAATATCACATAAACATAAGAATCGAAGATCCAACCGTAATTTATTTGGAAAAGCCATTACAAAAGGCAGATTATACTATTCATATTGAAGTACCACCAAATCCATTTTGGGCATCAATTGGATTATCAATAACTCCACTTCCAATTGGCAGTGGAATACAGTACGAAAGCAAAGTTTCACTCGGTTATTTAAATCAAAGTTTCCAAAATGCAGTAAGAGAAGGTATTAATTATGGACTGGAGCAAGGTTTGTATGGCTGGGAAGTAACAGATTGTAAAATATGTTTTGAATATGGTGTTTATTATAGCCCTGTTAGTACTCCCTCGGATTTTCGTTTTCTTGCCCCAATTGTACTTGAACAAACATTGAAAAAAGCGGGAACGCAATTATTAGAGCCATATCTTTCGTTTATACTTTTTACACCACAGGGATACCTTTCTCGTGCATATAATGATGCACAAAAACATTGTGCAATAATTGAAACTAGTCAATCAAAAAATGATGAAATTATTTTTACAGGACATATTCCTGTACGTTGTATTAATGAATATCGTAATACTTTAACTCTATATACAAATGGGCAAGCAGTTTTTTTGACAGAATTAAAAGATTATCAAATTGCTACTTGTGAACCAGTTATTCAATCACGTAGACCAAATAATCGAATAGATAAAGTACGCCATATGTTTAATAAAAAAGAAAATTAAGTTACTATTCGCTAAATTACAATTTATAGAGTAGATGTAATAAGAGCCGAAAGGCTCTTATTTTTATGCCTTTAAATCCTATTCACTTACAAAACTTTTCTTATTATGTAAGTTAAATCCTGTTCACTTACAAAGGTTTGTTGTATTAAGAATGGTGTCGTGATAGATATTGGACAAGGAGACTCTATTTTGATTCATTCTCATAATAAAAATATTTTGATTGATACAGGAGGAGTTACAAATTATGGTTCTCAAAATACAGATGGAGAGATTTATCACAATACAATAAGTCCTTGTTTTAAAAGTTTAGGAATTTCTAAATTAGACTATTTAATTCTCACTCATGGGGATAAAGACCATTTAGGAGAAGCCAACACTATTATCGAAAACATTCCTGTAAACAAAATAATTATTAATAGTAACAAAATAAACTATTATGAGAAATCTCTAATCAAAGAAAATACAATTATTGGCAAACAGAACTTATCTTTTAAAGTAAATGACTTGATTTTCACCCAGTTAAACGAAAACTTAGATGATGAAAACGATAGTAGTCAAATATATCTTTTGAACTACAACAACCTAAAAATATTACTAACGGGAGATGCTTCTATAAAAAGTGAAGAAAAACTATTAGAAAATTATGAACTTGGTCATATTGATATTTTAAAAGTAGGGCATCATGGTTCAAAAACAAGTACAAGTGAAAAGCTACTAGAAACACTAAAACCCAAAGTAGCCTTAATTTCATCAGGTAGAGAAAATAAGTTTAATCATCCCCATCAAGAAATAATAAAAAGACTAAAAAAATACAATCTAAAAATATATAATACTCAAGATAGCGGAACAGTTACAGTTGACCTAGATAGAAAGGTAATATCTGAGACAAAAAATAGCCATAAAAAATAATTATATTTTTATCTGTAAAAAAGCAGTCAAGTAACTAGACTTTTAAGAATATTTTAGATAAAATCAAATTAATGGTGGTGGTTAAATGACAAAAATTACAGATATCTACAAAACTGATTTAACTGCCTTAACTCATTCTTATCAAGATGCTTGTGCCAACAAAGAATTTCACAAATTTGTTACCGGTTTAAATGTCAAAGATGACACATTAATGAAGTATACTTCAAGTTTAGAAGAAGCTTTTTCTGAACACAAGAATTGCCAAAAATGCAAAGGCTTAACTGCTTGTAAAAATAAAGTTTCAGGTTACTGCTACACACCAGTACCAGCAGAAAATGTAATTACATTCTCTTATGATGCCTGTGGCTACCTACAAGAAGAATTAGAAAGAAATGCCTACAAAGATAATTTGGACTTATTTGATATGCCGAAAGAAATTAAAAATGCCTCTTTTAAAGAGATTTATAAAGATGACAAAGCAAGAGTTCCAATTATCAAATATTTTAAAGAATTTATGGACAATTATCAAAATGAGAAGAAACCAAAAGGTATTTATCTTAATGGTTCTTTTGGTTCCGGAAAAACATACCTTATTGCTTCATTATTCAATGAAATGGCTAAGAAAGGCGAAAAAAGCATCTTAATTTATTACCCAGAATTTCTAAGAAGTTTAAAAGCTTCTTTTCAAACAAATTATACAGAACAATTTAATTATATAAAAAAAATCCCATTATTATTACTAGATGATATTGGCGCCGAAAATTGTAGTAACTGGTCAAGAGATGAAGTACTAGGACCAATACTTCAATATAGGATGGAAAATTGCCTACCAACTTTTTTTACCTCAAATTTAAATCTTGAAGAATTAGAAAAACATCTAGGAATAACCTCATCAGGAGTAGATAAAGTAAAGGCAAGACGGATAATTGAGAGAATCAAACAATTAACTATATACCAAGAATTAATAAGCAAAAACAGAAGGGATTGATAAAATGAAGAATATTGAAAAAGCTTTACAAAAATTCGCAGAAGGAAAAGGACCAAGAGTTGGATATAAAATTTTATGTGAGAACAAAAGTAAAACGTCCAACGAGCTTATCAATATTCTTGCTAAATTAGTAAGTGAAGATTTAGATAAATTTACAGGAGAAAACTCACTAGATAAAAGTATTGATTTACTAAAAAGCATGACTGTAATTATCGAAAACTGTGATGATATAAATAGAAAAATAGTCACAAGAAAACTTCATAAACTATATGAAAAAATAGAAAGAATTACAGAACAAAAGAAAAAGACTCTAGTAAACTTGGAAGAAGCTAGTATAGAGCTTGATACATTAAAACAAAATATCGAAAGTGTTCAAGACTCAATCCAAAACATGGAGCCAAAAAAATACGACTTTTTAAGATACTTAATAACAGGTACCCAAAATACAGATTATTTAGAATATTCATTTACCAGAATGCCAGAATTAGTAAATGCCAAAGATAAATATGGTGATCATATATTAGTGAAAGTAACTCAAAAGTATTTAGGATTTATCTTAGCTAATGATGAAAAACAAATCTTTCACTACAGTAATATTATTTCACTTATTCTTCGCCAAAATACTTTAGAACTTTCTCCAAAAGAGCAAAGGAAGATAACAGACGAAATCTACACTACCATAGATAAACTAAGTGTTAGTAAAAAGATTGCTAAACAAAATAAAGATAAGATTAACTGGTTAAATAATCTAATAAAAACTATTAAAAATATGGATATTGAAGAAAAAGACATCGAAGAGATTGCAGCAAAATACAAAATACCTGTCAACTTTGATGAAATATTAAAAGAAACAGCAAAATTAACTAAAGTGCCGCAAATAGGAGAAGATAATAGATATTTTGTAGATGATTATGTTATAACTATCGATAAGAGAAAAGCAGATGAGATTGATGATGCTTTATCATGTAAAAAACTGCCTAATGGAAATTATTTACTTGGAGTACATATAGCATCTGTATTAAGTTATTATCCATATGATTCTTTAATGATTGATACAGCTATATCTAGAACCCAGACAATCTACTTACCTAGAATGTATTGCAACGAAGATAAAGAACAATGCAAAATTATTCCAATCTTTCCATTTGAATTTTCAACCAATAGAGCTTCATTATTACCAAACCAACCACGTTATACAAGAAGTTACTATTACGAAATTGATAATGAAGGAAATGTTGTAAATGAAAAATACATAAAATCAATCATCAAAAGTAATAAGAAAACAACTTATGAAGAAGTTAATAAAGTGCTTGAACATGGAACATCAGACACAGAATTTGAAGAAACTGTTTTGAATCTTCAGGCAGTAACAGAATTATTAGATAAAAAATATAAACCTTCCGAGTTTTATGAAAAAATAAAAGAAAGTAATGATGATTATTCTGACTTAAGAGTTAAAAGAGTAGGATCCGAAAAGATTGTTTATCAAGCAATGCTTTTAACGGGAAATAGAGTAGCCAATTACTTTGCCAATTCTAAAGAAGGTTATCCCTGCTTATATAGAGTTCATGAAACTAATGAAAATAACAATAAAAAATTAGAAGCTATGATTGAAAATCTAACAGTAACTTATGGTGGAGATCAATATCGTAAATTGTATCAACTATTAGAAGGAATATATCCAAAAGGTTGGTATGGAATTGAAGGAAAACATAATGGCTTAGGTCTTGACCATTATTGTCATTGTACTTCAGCATTAAGAAGAGGACCAGACATTGTTGTAGAACATGCTCTTGAAGTTTGCTATGATAATACTCCAACTGATAAAGAAATAGCTAAGTTAGAAGCTGAAATCAAAAGAAGAGTAACTGAGATAAATTCAAAGTTAGATCCAATAGAATGGTTTGCCAAAGAATGTAAAAAATCCTATCAGAAAAAGCGAAAGTAAATTATAATATTTACTTTCTTTTTATCATTTACTAAGCAAATTACTTCTAAAATTGACAATAACACTAAATTATAGTATAATAGCCCTGATTTTCAGGGGAAGTGGTTATGTGAAAACCAAAAGATTAAATATCAGAAAAAAAATTATTATAACTATGGCTATCTCCTTATTAACAATTTCAGTCGGAATGGAATCAAGTGAATTATTTGTAAAAGCTGAAAACTATGAGATAAACTATGAATATGTAAACATCAAAGATATGGCTCAAGCAAAAGTTAGTAATAAACAGAAAAAACAAAGTGTTTTAGATCCTTTATTGATAAATGTTGAAAAGGTTGAACAAATTGTTCCAGTAGATTTACCAACTAGTGAAAGTGTTCAAGAAGTGCAGTTGCCAGTAATGGAAAATACAGAAGCAACAATGGTTACACCAAGAAGAATTTGGTACTTACCAACAGAAATGGGATATGTAACTCAAAATCCTCATTATGGACATGTTGCCTTAGATATTGGTAGTCCAAGAGGTTCATCAGAAAATATCTTTCCAGTAGCTAATGGTGTGATCTCAGGAATTTATACAGATAGCGCTGGAGCTAAAATAGTAACGGTTCTTCATAATATTGATGGTAAAAAATATACATCACAATACGTCCATTTATCAGCCTATGCTAGTAATATTTATGTAGGTAAAGAAGTTACTATAAATGATAGTTTAGGACTTATGGGAACAACAGGTCGTTCAACTGGTGTTCATCTTCATCTAGCAGTAGTTGATTGTGCATTATTTGATCCAAATGATCCATACTGTAGTAATTTAAATGGTTTCTTTAGATATGCAGACACAAGACTAGCCCAAGGACACATTGGCTTAGGAACAATGATGACAGTTCCCGGAGAATGGTATAGCAGATAAAATTAAATTAGAAAAGAGGAAAAAGATGGAGGCTGAATTAGAACATAAAATTGATAAAGATGTTTATAAAGCTTGGTACTTATCAAAGGGATTAGAACGCTCTCAAAAATACTCTAAAGTATACCTTAATAGTAACGAAAATCTTGAAGAACTATTTAATCAAATAACTGTAAGAGATAAAGATGTTTTAACAGTCTTATCATCGAGTGATCAATACTTTAGATGTCTACATAATGGAGCAAGAAATGTTGATACCTATGATGTGAGCATTTTTCCTCCATATTATTACTATGTTCGTAAATGGTATATGGAAATTAATAAACAATATGCAATAAACAGACGGACAGTAGAAAAAGATGATGAGTGGTTTCATGAGTTACTACCAAAAGTCAAATGTGAAAGTATAGAAGAAGAGGTTGCCTATAAATTTTGGAAAAAATATGTAGATGTATATAAGGGCAAATTAGGAGAAAATTTATTTAGAATAGTTGAAGGAGACTTCACCTTTGATAGAGCAGTAGAACCTCTTTGTGAAATAATGAAAAAAAGACCACTGAATTATACAAATTATGATATTTGCGAAGAGCAAAAAACATCAAAAACATATGACGTAATAATTCTTTCTAATATTTTAGAATGGTATTTATTTGAACCTAAAAAAATAGAAAAATGTCGAGATAATTTAAAAAATATCCTAAAAGATGATGGGAAAATAATCTGTTCATGTATAATGGATTATGATATTAATGAAAAAGAACTAGAAATTTTTCAAGACGACTTTACCTATGAACGAATCTTTGATCAAAGTTTTATAAAACCTCAAGATGTAATAATAGGCTATTCATATCAAAAGAAAAAAACAATGTCAGAAAATTCTAAGAAATATTGAAAAAATAAAAATAAAGTGTTATATTAACAATATCGATTAAATACATTGACGAAGGACACGATAAATTATCTAAGTCTTCAAGAGAACTCATGGTTGGTGAAAATGAGTAGACATTTAATTTATTACTACCTTTCGAGTAGAATTATAGAAAGTAATTCCGGTAAAGCCGTTAAACATAAGAGTTAAATAAAGGATGGTACCGTGCCAAAGCACTCCTAGGTATCATTCTTTTTATTTTTAAGGAGGATTAATATGAAAATAGAAGTACTAAATCATGCATCAATCAAATTATCAGAAAATGATATTATCTACTTTGATCCATACGATATAAAAGAAAAATATCACGATGCAGATTACATCTTCATTACTCATGACCATTATGATCACTATGATGAAGAATCAATTGCAAATATAAAAAAGCTAACTACTAAAATAATTGTTCCTAAATGCTTAGAAAGTAGACAAAATGATTTAGTAGTAGAACCAAATAAAAAATATCAGATTGATAATATTGAGTTTGAAACAATTCCTTCCTATAACAATAATAAAGAATTCCATCCCAAAGAAAAAGAATATGTTGGATATAATATTCTTTTGAATGGCTTATATTATTATGTTATGGGAGACACTGATCGAACCTATGAAGCAGATAATGTAAAAACAGATATTTGTTTTGTACCAATAGGTGGAAAGTTCACTATGGATTTAGATGAAGCAATCTCCTATATAAATGATTTAAAACCAATAAAGGCTATTCCAATTCACTATGGGAAAATAATTGGAGATAGAACTTTAGGACAAGAATTTAAAAATAATATAAAAAATGATATAGAAGTTGAAGTACATATCAACTAAGGAGGAATAATTATGATAAATATTAAAGAAAATGAACAATTAAGTATAAAAAACCACTCATGTGCTCACTTGCTTGCCCAAGCAGTAAAGCACTTATATCCAGATGCTAAGTTTTGGGTAGGACCAGTAATCGAAGAAGGATTCTATTACGATATTGATTTAGGTGATTACAAATTAACTGATGAAGATATACCAAAAATCGAAAAAGAAATGAAAAAAATTGCTAAAGACGGTAAAAGAATTGTTCGTCAGGAACTTTCTAAAGAAGAAGCTTTAGAAAAATTTAAAGATGATGAATATAAAATTGATTTAATTTCTCGTATGGACGAAGAAGATACTGTAATTAGTTGCTACTCTCAAGGAGACTTTACTGACCTTTGTCGTGGACCACATGTAGAAACTGTAAAAGAATTAAAATATTTTAAACTTTTAAAATTCAGTGGTGCTTACTGGAAAGGTGACGCTAATAATAAGATGCTTCAAAGAATCTATGGTATCTGTTTTGATACAGAAGAAGAATTAGAAGCTCATCTTCAAGAGTTAGAAGAAGCAAAACAAAGAGACCATAGAAAAATTGGAAAAGAGCAAGAATTATTTATGTCTCATGAACTTGTTGGCTCAGGAATGCCTTTATGGTTACCAAATGGAGCAATCATTCGTAAAGAATTAGAAAACTATATCTATGCTAAAGAAAGAAATATGGGCTATAATCATGTCTACACTCCATGTGTTGGAACTACTGATTTATATAAAACTTCTGGCCACTGGGATCACTATCAAGAAAATATGTTCCCAACTATGAAAGTTGATGATGAAGAATTCGTTCTTCGTCCAATGAATTGTCCACATCATATGTTAGTTTATAAAAATAAAATGCACTCATATAGAGACTTACCAGTAAGAATAGGTGAGTTTGCAACAGACTTTCGTTATGAAGCAAGTGGTGCAGTTAAAGGGCTTGAAAGAGTACGTTGTATGTGTCAAAATGATGCTCATCTTTTTGTGAGACCAGATCAAATAGGAGAAGAATTCAAAAAAGTTGTTAGCTTGATTCTTGATGTTTATAAAGACTTCGGAATCGAAAACTATAAATTCAGATTATCATTAAGAGATAAAGAAGATAAAGAAAAATACTTTGATGATGACGAAATGTGGGATAGTGCTGAAAATAAATTAAGAGAAGTCCTAAATGATCTAGGTGTAGAATACTTTGAAGCAGAAGGTGAAGCAGCTTTCTACGGACCAAAATTAGATGTAGAAGTAAAACCAGCCGTAGGACCAGAAGTAACTTTATCCACATGCCAATTAGATTTCTTATTACCAAGAAGATTTGAACTTAACTATATTGATAGTAATGGAGAAAAACAAATACCTGTTGTATTACATAGAGCAATATTCGGAACTTTCGACAGATTTACAGCTTTCATTATTGAAGAAACAAAAGGAAACTTCCCAACTTGGTTAGCACCAGTTCAAGTTAAAACTATTCCAGTAAATCCTGAATATCAAGGAGATTATGCTAAAGAAATAAATGATTTATTAATAGCAAATGGAATTCGCGCTGAATTAGATGACCGAAATGAAAAGTTAGGTTATCGTCTACGTGAAGCTCAAACTACTAAAGTTCCATATACTTTAATATTAGGAGATGCTGAAAAAGAAAATCAAACAATTAGTTATCGTCTTCATGGAGAAAAAGATACAACGACATTATCAAAAGAGGAGTTCGTTGAATTAATCAAAAATGAAATTGCAAGTCGTGGATTAAGAAAATAATGAAAAAATAGTAAAAACAAAATTCGTTTCTAAAAATAGAAACGAATTTTTTTATGATTAAAGTTAAAAGTAATGATTAATAAATTGAAAAAAAATAGTCAAAAATTTTTTTCTATGGTAAAATATATATATATAATAGAGTAATGGAGTTTATAAAATGAGAGAAGTAAAATATAAAAAAAATAATAAGATGAGTAAGGGTTTTACTCTGGTTGAATTAATAGTAACAATTATAATATTAGGAATTGTAACCGCAATGACATTTCCTTTAATTAGAAAAATTGCTAGTGACGGAGAAAATAAAAAGTACACTATTTACAAAGATAATGTAGCTTCAAGCGCAAAATTATACACTGATTCATACAACGAAGATATGTTTGGACACAATAAATCAGGTTGTGCTTATATTCCATACAAGAAATTAGAAGAAAAAAAACTTATTAAAGATATCCAAGTTGATGAAATGACATGTGATACAGAAGAAACATATGTTAAAGTCATTAAAGTAAATAATCGATATAGTTATAATACTTATGTCGGTTGCGGAAAAGAGACATCTCCATATTCAAAGGTCAAAATAATTAAAAGACTTCCCGCAACTATTCCAGAAATGGTCGAGGAAAACTGTGAGATTGGAAAGTCAACAATTTCTATTGAAGCCAGTCCTGCATCTTCTAAAGTTCCAGAAAAACAACAAATGACTGTCAAAGTTACTTTAAAGAGTAGTACAGGTATTGATACTAATTCAAACATACATTATGGATGGTCTAAATCTAATAATTATACTGGAGTAACAAGCTGGAGTAAGCTTTCCATTTCAATTCCATCAAAAGAAGAACAGAATAAAACAATATTCGAAAATCTTAAAGATGTTGAAACATCTACTAATGTAACAACACCAAACGGATTAAATGGAGATTACTATTTGTTTATTAAAGTTGACAGATTGACGGATTTAGTTGGAGCACCATATGATGGAAATATGAAAATGTTTGGAAGTTATAGATTAGATAATATAGCACCAAATCTAAATGATTCAACTATTATTTCAAACAACAAAAATTATAATACTTTAGAGCCTAAACTAAACTTAAAAGCAACAGATAATTATACTCCAACAGGCAGTCTTAAAATGTGTATTTCATATGAAAAGGATAACTGTAAAAAAACTTCAACAGATATATCTAAATACAGCAACTACGCTTCATCAGAAGTTCTATCTAAGATATCTAACAAATATGATGGTTCAAAACATAAAGTTTACATAACAATTGCTGATAGAGCTGGAAATCATACCACTAAGGTGTTTAATTATGATATTTCTAAAACTTACACACTTAAATATAACTCTAATGGTGGAAGTTCATGTGCTTCTCAAGCAGCATCAATAAATGGTACATGGGGAACACTATGTGTACCAAAACGTACAGGCTATACGTTTAGAAGTTGGAATACTAAAAAAGATGGAACCGGAACAACAATAACAGCTAACGATATTGCTAAATCAGACCTAACTGTTTATGCTCAATGGAGTTTAACAACGTACACAATTTCTTATAATTTGAATGGTGGTACAGTTAGTGGAAATCCAACAACATATACTATAAATACCAATACATTTACATTAAAAAATCCAACAAAAACAGGTGACAAATTTAGCGGTTGGTCAGGAACAGGACTAAAAAGTAATACAAGGAGTGTTACAATAAAGAAAGGTTCAACAGGAAATAGAGTATACACAGCTAATTGGAATAGTACAATTTACGTTTTAACATTCAATTCTGATGGAGGAACAACTTGTAGTCCAACATCAATAAGTAAAAAATACAATGCAACTTGGGGAACATTATGTACACCAACTAAGTCAGGATATAACTTTGGAGGTTGGTATACAAAACAAAATGGTGGAGGTACCAACATAAAAAGTTCATCTAAAGCAACATCAAATTTAACAGTTTATGCTAAGTGGACAGCTAATACAAAAAATTATAAATTAACATACAATTCAGCTGGTGGAACAACTTGTAGCCCAAGCTCAATAAGTAGAAGTCAGAATACAGCTTGGGGAACACTATGTACACCAAATAAATCAGGATATACTTTTGGAGGTTGGTATACTAAAGCAAATGGACAAGGCAGTAATATAACAGCATCATCATTGGCTACTTCAAACATAACGGTTTACGCCAAATGGAATCCACATAAACCAACATGTAGTATATCAATACCAGATACTAAAGGAGAAAATGGCTGGTACAAGAAAAATGTAACAGTAAACATGACAACAAATGGAGTTGTCTCAAAATATGGATTAGCAACAACAGTAAATTCAACAAATGGAAAAAAATCAGTCTCTGCAACAGCCGAAGGAACAACAACATACTACGGGTATGTATCTAATGCATCAGGATCTAACACATGTCAAATAACAGTTAAGATTGACAAAACAGCACCAACATGTACCCACTCTGGATGGTCAAAAACATGGCAGAAAGAAAAAAGGGAAATAAAATGGGGATGTAGTGATTCAACAAGTAAATGTAATTCTAGTTATAATGGTGGAAGTAAGACATTTAATGCATCAACTAAGACTGCAAAGATAAGTGCATATACAATAAAAGATAATGCTGGAAATACTACAAAATGTCCAGCGAAAACAGCCAATGTTTATGTTGATAAAACACCACCAGAAGATATATATCACGATACATCACATAAAACTTCATGCTTCAGCTACAGTCATTGTGGTAAAAATCAAGAAAACTGTGTCATTTCAAAGAAAACTGCCTGTGGAGGGACAAAAGTAATAAAAAAAGATGCACACAGTGGAATTGATTATGCTTTATACAAGAGTACAGGAACTGATTGTAAACATGGTGGTTATACATCCAGTACAGCAACAACAGGAGATTGGAAGAGATACTCAGAATGGCAAGCTGTATATTACAAGCTAAACACATGCAAAAAGACAACAATAAAACAGAAAACTGTAGATAATGTTGGAAATGTCAGTTCAGTTTACACATATAAATTTAATAACTTATGGATAAAATAACCTGTCATAGTATCATATAATAAGTACTAATATTCAAAATTATAGACAAAAAGTTAAAAAATATTAAGACTAGAGCAGTTTAAGATTGAATAATCTATAAATTGCTCTTTTTAAATTAAAATAAAAGTAATATTAATTTCGATATAGATTATTGACTAACTAACCTTAATTTTGTAATATAATCTGCAAAGAAGGTGTAATCAATGAAAAGAGTAGAAGATATAGAAAAAGAATATGAAGAATATAAACTAAAAAGTAACTATGTAATATCAGCAGAAGACTTTGCTGCTTTTATTGAAATTGGTATTGATGAAATAGATGAACAGACAGCCGCTATTTTAAATGAAATAAAAATTAATTGTAAAGATGAAAGAAATGCCAAAATAAGAAACTTATTCTTTGGACTTTTTCGAATTGAAGAGGAAGATTATTATGGAGAAGACAATAAGATATTAGAAGAATTACTAGATTTTATTTCAAAATATAAAGAATATTATCGTAAATTAAGTAGCATAGTAACTAAAGAAAACTTTCAAGAATTAACAAGATTAGTTGATTTTGCCTGCGAATATTACAATAAGCACATTGACTATTTTGAATATAAAAGAGATATTCTAGAATACTCCTATAAGGGTATTATGTACTCTGAAAACAGAGTGAATCTCATTAAAGAATTTGACGAATTCTTTACTAAAAAAATAGCTCAGTATGAGTCAGGTAAAGAAGTAGTCAAAAATAAAAAAATATGATAAAATAAAGATTGTTTATAGAGGTGGTGGTATCGATGAATAATGATTTAGCAAATACTATTCGCAGTAAAGTAGATATAGTCGATATCATAGGAGAAAGAATCCCATTAACTGCCAGAGGTAAAAACTTTTTTGGAGTTTGTCCCTTTCATGATGACTCAAATCCTTCAATGAGTGTTTCACGTGAAAAACAAATTTACACATGCTTCTCTTGTCATGCAACAGGAAATGTCTATACCTTTTTAATGAATTATGAACACATTGAATTTAGAGAAGCGCTGAAGTACCTAGGAGAAAGAGTAGGAATAGATACAGGTAATATTCATATAGCCAAGAAAGTAACAAAGTATGATAAATTATATGAAGCCTATAACTTCTCTTTAAAATACTTTCAAAATAATCTGAATAGTAATGTTGGAAAAATAGCTAAAGCATACCTATTAGATAGAAAAATAGATGATTCATTAATTAAAGAATTTGAAATAGGCTTATCTTTAGAAAGCAGAGATGACTTAACCAAATTACTTACAAATAAAGAATATGATTTAGTAACTCTAAATCGTATAGGATTATCAAGTGATAACCATGATATATATAATGACAGAATAATGTTTCCTCTTTACGATGTCTCAGGAAAAGTAGTAGGTTTTAGTGGAAGAATTTATAAAGATAGTGGTCAAAATAAATATTTAAATACCAAAGAAACAGACATTTTCAAAAAAGGAGAATTATTATACCACTATCATATTGCTAAAGAAGAATGTCGAATAAAGAAATCTGTTATAGTTATGGAAGGCTTCATGGATGTTATCAGAGCTAGTTCAATTGGAATAAAAAACACTATAGCTCTTATGGGAACAGCCTTAACAAAAGAACAAATAAACCTTATAAAAAGATTATCCAACAATATAATTCTTTGTCTAGATGGAGATGACCCTGGGCAGCATGCAACTTTAAATATTGGAAACATGCTTTTTGATTTAGGCATTGAAGTCAAGGTAGTTAAATTACCAAATCCGGATGACCCTGACAGTTTCATTCTAAAAAATGGTAAAGACAGATTTATTGGTTTAATAGATTCAGCAATTAATTTTTCAGATTACAAAATGCAAAGCCTTCGTGAAAATGTCGATTTCCGAAGTGACGAAGAAAAAGCCAACTATATCAATAGGGTAGTCGAAGAAACTTCCAAACTTGATGACCCAATTAGAAGAGAAGTAGTATTAAAAAGACTTGCAAAAGAATTCGATATAGGTTATAATACACTGGAAATGCGTATAAATAGTCTATTAAAGGACGAAAAGAAACATGAAGCGATATTTATACCTAAAAAAGTAGTAGAAAAGAAAGATAAGTATAGCAAAGCCTTTGAACAAATAATATACCTTATGCTCAACAATGACTGGGTAATTACTCAAGTGGAGAGAGAACATCTAATCTTTCCAACTGAAGTGATGCGCCAAATTACCAGTGAAATAATTTATTATTATAAAAAGTATGGGAATATCAATGTTGCGGACTTTTATACTTATGTCCAAGAAAAAGAGAATATTCTAACATTTTTAAATAAAATCTTAGCTGGAAACTATATTGAGACTACTAGTAAAGACGAGTTATTTCTATATTTCAAAGTTGTAAGAGAGTATAGCTTAACACAAGAAATAAAAAGACTCACAAATTTAATGAAGAAAGAAGTAGATCCATTAGAACAAGCTAAGATAGGTGAAAAGATTAGAAAGCTTAGGTTAGGAGATAGTTAGTATGGTTGAAGAAATAAAAACTCTTGATGAAAGAAAAAACAAATTATTAACACTAGGAAAAAAACAAGGATATGTTACTTATGAACAATTAGCAGGAGAATTAAAGGGACTAGAAGTTGACAGTGATACACTTGATGAATTATATAATTTTTTAGTTGAAAATGAAATAGATATTGTTTCAGAAGATGGTAGTGATGATGCAAGCGGTGAAGAAATCACACAAGATATGTCAGTTGAAAATTTAACATTATCAAAAGATGTAAAAATAAACGATCCGGTTAGAATGTATCTAAAAGAAATAGGACGTATCAACTTACTTACATCAGATGAAGAATTTGAGTATGCTAAACGTGCTGAAGAAGGGGATGAAGAAGCTAAAAGACTTCTAGCAGAATCTAACCTTCGTTTAGTTGTTAGTATTGCTAAGCGTTATGTAGGCCGTGGAATGCTATTCCTAGATTTAATTCAAGAAGGAAACATTGGTTTAATGAAAGCAGTTGATAAGTTTGATCCAACAAAAGGTTATAAATTCTCAACTTATGCAACATGGTGGATAAGACAAGCAATAACAAGAGCAATCGCTGATCAAGCAAGAACTATCCGTGTACCAGTTCACATGGTCGAAACAATCAATAAATTAGCAAGAGTTCAAAGACAATTAACTCAGGAATTAAATCGTGAGCCAACAGATGAAGAAATTGCTAAGAAATTAGGAATTACAGTAGAAAAAGTTCGTGAAGTTTACAAGATTAGTCAAGACCCTGTATCTTTAGAAACTCCAATTGGTGAAGAAGATGATTCTCACCTAGGAGATTTCATCAGAGATGAAAGAACAATGGGACCAGAAGAATATGCAACAGTTGAAATGCTAAAAGAAGAATTACGTGGTGTTTTAGCAACTCTTACAGAACGTGAAGAAAAAGTTCTAAGACTAAGATTTGGTTTAGATGATGGACAATGTAGAACATTAGAAGAAGTAGGCCAAATCTTTGGCGTAACACGTGAAAGAATTCGTCAAATAGAAGCAAAAGCTCTTCGAAAATTGAGACATCCATCTAGATCTCGCAAATTGAAAGATTTCCTAACAGACTAATGAAAATAAATGCAAGATTAAAGAAGATAGGGGATTTAGTGGAAGCTAATTCCTCTTGTTTAGATGTTGGGTGTGATCATGCCTTATTAGATATCTATTTAGTAAGACAAAATAAAAATATAAGAGCAGTTGCTAGTGATATTGCTGAAGGACCAGTAGAACAAGCAAAAAGAAATATTAAACGTGAAAGATTAGAAGAAGAGATAGATGTAAGAATCGGTGAAGGGCTTTCAACCTATACAAAAGATATTAACACGGTAATAATTTCTGGAATGGGTGGAAGAAGTACCGTTGCAATTTGTAAAAACAATATGAAAATATTTAGAAAAATCGATACCTACATCATCAGTCCTAATAATTACCAAGAAGAAGTAAAAAGATTTTTTACAAAAAATGGTTACTATATTGCTAATGAAGAATTTGTAAGAGATAAAAGATTTATCTATCAAATAATTATCTTTAAAAAAGGGAAGAAGAAATATACAAAGAAAGAATACTTCTTTGGACCAGTATTTTTAATGAAAAAGGGTCCTTTATTCAGAGAATACTACGAAAAAGAAATGAAATCACGTGAAATATTAATTTCACTACTACCAAATAGCTTTCGCTATAAAAAATATAAAACTAAAAAAGAAATTAAAATGATTAAAAATGAAATAGAAGACTAGTAATTAGTCTTTTTTTGTTTTATAATTAAATTATTTAGAGGTGTAAATAATGAAAAGATTGTATATATCTATCCTAATTATTGTTACAATATTTTTATCTACATATAACGTAAATGCTAAGGATACATTATATTCTATAAATAAATACAAAGAAGAAAACCTTGATTTTATTGAACAAAGCTACAATAAAAAGGGAAAAGAAGATGGCTATGTAGTAGCAGGAGAATTTTTAAAAGATGAGATAGCTGAATCTCCTGAAGAAAAAAAAGAATATCATCCTATTCTAATAAAATACGATAAAGAGGGAAAGAAAATCTGGGAATTTTCCTCAAAAGAAATTCTTGAAAATAATATTGATTACTTAACATATTCTTATGATGAAACTGGAAATATTAATGGCTATTTAATTATTACTAACAAAAAAATTATAGAGACAAACGAAGAAAGTGGTGAAGAAACCACAAGAAATGTCAGCTTATTCACAAATGTAAATCTAGATGGTAAACAAACTTGGGAAAAAGAAATATCTATAGAAAACTATTCTAGTATCAACAAAATACTCGCATGTTACAATGATAGTTCTAGTTTCGATGGATATATCCTAATCGCAACTCTTCAAACCAATCAAAATAAAAGCGCAACACTAATTCGTCTAGATAAAGAATTAAATATTAGTTGGCAAAAAGATCAAATTACTGAAGAAGGAAAAGATACTCTCTATCAAGATATAACTAATATCTGGGAAGAAAATAAAATAATTGGTTATGCTGCAATAGAAACAGTAACTCAAAATTCTAAACCAGTAAGTAAATTAGTAAGATTTGATAAAGAAGGAAACAAAGAAGTTATATTAGAATCATTAGAAGAGTACTATTCATGTAATTTATCTGAAGCAAACAATGGTTTTATTCTTTATGGATTAACTTCAAATGTTAAAGTAAATGCTGGCAAATATAGTTACTATCTAGTTAATTATGATTCTGCAAACAACGAAGTTTGGGAATCAATTGGAGACATAGGAATATCAAACAAAGAAAAAATAAAACTTCTTCCAATCAGAGAAAAAGATAATATAACTAAATATCTATTTTTATATCAAAATTCTAAAGATCTAAGTAAGGAAGTAATAGAACTAGATTTAGACGGACTATTAAAAAAGAAAATAAAAAAGATAAGTAATGACTACTATCATATTAATGAATTCACTTCAAATGGAGAAATTTTATACTTCGTTGGCTACATAACTTGTCCAGAAGAAGATAACTGTAATTATGATACTCATTCTTTATTTCTTATAAGTGACGAAGACAAAGTTATTGAAGTAGAACCAAAAACTGCCAATGGAATTTCGATGGTTACTCTTGGTATCGTTTGTCTAATAATTCTAATAGTATTTATCAAAAAGAAAAAGAGAGATTAATCTCTTTTTTTACTTATACCAACCATACTTCCAAGAATTGCTGTCACTAATATAATGAAATAGTAAATAAATATTCTAATATTAAATTTTGAAAAAATAATTGTTGGTACCAAAAAAAGTATAATGACTATTCCACCAAATTTAGTTCCTTCAATATAACCTTTTTTGTTAGTTGATTTTCCTAATAAAAAACTATTAATAAAAATATTTATTATGACTGTTAAAAGTTCTAAAAAATTAAATACTCCGTCTCCAATTAAATTAAAATAATAAAAAGTAGTTAATAATATAGAAACCCCAACAATCCCTACCAAAGAATATCCAATTCTTATTCCATATCTAGTTAAGTAAGTCATGTTCCACCTCAATAAATAATATGTTATGTATAAAAAAATATTCATCAGTTCATTATATTATTAGGTGATTATATGAAATATTTTACAGTTTTTTATCGAAGTGTTTTCTTTTATTTATTAATAACTTTTCTTTACCGAATAATGGGTAAAAGAGAAATGGGAGAACTGACTATCATGGATTTTATAGTCTCTATTTTTATTGCTGAAATGGTGGCAATTTCTATAGAAAATTATAAAAGTGACATATTACTCTCAATCATTCCAATTGTATCTTTAGTAGCGCTCCAAATAGGCTTTTCTATTGTTTCACTAAAAAATCAAAAAGCTAGAAATGTTGTTGACGGAGAACCATCTGTAATAATCAATAGAGGTAAGATTAATTTCAAAGAAATGTTAAAACAAAGATACAATCTGGATGACTTACTAACTCAACTACGAGGACAATCCATTAAATCTATTGAAGAAGTAGATTATGCTATTTTAGAAACCAGTGGAAAACTATCAATCTTTAAAAAATCTGACGATAAAAAGTCAACATATCCACTAGCACTAATACTAGATGGTGTACTAAACGAAGATGTTTTACTACAAATTAGAAAAACAAAAATTTGGCTTAATAAAGAATTAGAAAAAGAAAAAATAAGTCTAGATAATATCTTCTATGCCTTTTACAAGAATAACAAACTTTATATAATTGAAAAAAATAAGATAAAATGACATTTTTTTAGCTATCACATCACTAAAATATAATAAGGTGATAATATGAAAAAAATAATAGTTCTTCTAATAACTCTAGGAATATTTTTCTCTAATATTGATTTTTCAGAAGCCAAGAAAACTACTACTGAAGAAACACGTGCCATATTCGTAAGTTACATGGAATTAAATAAATATGTAAAAAATGAAAATCAAGAAATAAGTAAGAAAAATATTAATAAAATAATCAGTAATATAAAAAAAATGAACTTCAATACAATAATTCTTCAAGTTAGATCTGCCTCAGATGCTATTTATAAATCAAAACTTTTTCCAACAAGTGCCTATATTGCAAGTAAAGAAGGAGAAGACTACTATGACGTATTAGATTACTTCCTAAGACAAAGTCATAAAAATAATATTAAATTATTTGCTTGGATAAATCCTTATCGCATTAGAACAACTGAAGATGTAGAATCTATTACTGACAAAAATCCGGCCTATAAATATCTCGAGACAGACACTGTTTACATAAATAATGGTATTTACTATAATCCATCAAAAGAAGAAGTTCAAGCATTAATAGTAAAAGGAGTAAAAGAAGTTTTAAACTACAAAGTTGACGCCATTCTTTTTGATGATTATTTTTATCCAGCAGATGAAATAGATGAAAAGGATTACCAAGATTATCTCAGTGAACATGAATATATCGATAGTAAAAGTTATCGTCTAAATCAAGTCAATAAAATGATAGAGAAAGTTCATTTAGAATGCAAAAAGAAAAAAATACCATTTGGAGTATCACCGGATGGAAACATTGATAATAATTATAATAAAAATTATGCTGATGTTAAACTATGGATGAAATCAAATAAATATATAGACTTCATTATGCCACAAGTATATTATGGTTTTTACAATAGCAGTAGAGCATACATCGATGTAATAGAAGAATGGGAATCACTTCTAATAAATAAAAAAATAGATTTATACATTGCACTAGCTTTTTATAAAGTAGGGACAGAAGATAAATATGCTAAAGATGGAATGTATGAATGGCTAAACAATAATGATATTATTATGCGTGAGATTATTCTCTCAAGAAATCTAAAAAATTATAAAGGATTTGCTTTATTTAGATATGACAATATTTTTGATGTCAGTAATTATACCTCAAACAGTTTAAAGGAAATAGAAAATATGAAGAAAATATTAAAATAGTTTTAATATTTTTTTAAATTTGGTATAATCAATTAGAAAGTAGGTGCTTTAAAATGAATAGAAAAGGTTTCACATTAGTTGAATTACTTGCTATGCTTGTAGTTTTAGGAGTACTAATGGCTGTAACGATTCCAAATATTAGTGGTATTTTAAATCAATCAAAAAATAATATCATCAAAGATGATGTTGCTAAACTAGTTGATACTGCTAAGATGAGAATTAGCAGTGTTGAAGAAATTAAAAAACCTAAAAATGGCCAATGCCTAGTCTTTACTTTAAATTTCTTAAACACAAATGATGACTTTGAAAAAGGACCAAATGGAGGAGAATATGACATCAATAATTCCTTTGTCATAGTTAAAAGAGAAGGCCAAAAATATGAATATTATGTTACACTTCTTGAAAAAACTAAAGGTAAACTTTATGGAGTCGAAAATATTAAGTTTGCTGATTTCGAAAAAAATGAGGCATCATGTTCTGGTAAGTCATGTATAAAAATAATTACTAATACTGGTAACAATTCTAATTTAGCTTCGGGAGCAACAAAAGACCAAGCAATTACAAATAAAAATATATCTGTCAGATGTACAAGTACCAGTAACATAATTGGTTTTTATAACTAGATGTAAATTGTTGTCAATTTATAAAAAACTATTGTAAATAAATTTTAGATATGTTAAACTAAAATGGAAGATAAATAATGAGAAAGAGAGTGAACATTAAGATGAAAAAAATTAATATTAATGAAAAAGGTTTTACTTTAATCGAGTTACTTGCCGTTATTACAATTATGGGAATTTTGATGATGGTTGCAATACCAGCAGTTACTAGAATAATTGAAAATTCAAGAAGAGACTCATTTGTAAATATATCAAAAGAGTATATCAATACTGTTAGAAATGCTGTGTTGGCAGATAACATAAAATGTATCTTAGACCCTACACATGCAGATAATCTGACAATAGTATCAGCTGTACCAGATGGTACATACTACTTTAGTATTGATACAGAAAATCAAGCAACAAAAGATTTAATGGAATCAGGAGGAAAATCTCCTTTCGGTAATGCCGAAATGAAGGGCTATATAAAATGGCAAAAAAAGACTGAGAATAGAGCCAGTGGTGAAACAGTAACAAAAACAAATTATAGTATTCTTATGACAGATACGGGAAATCATGGTATACAAACAGAAACATCAGAAACAAATCTTGCAAGAAGCAAGGTTGAAATGAAAACTACTGCAACCCCTCCTACACAACCACCTGCCGAAACAGTAGAAGGAGTGGGGCCAGTCACTCCAAAGCAATGTGTATTAGCATAATTAGAAAATAAAGGACTTAGTTTTAAGCCTTTTTCTTTTGTCCTAATTCTGTTATACTAAAAAAGGAGGTAAAAAATATGTTAATAATCGGAAGTCACGTTGGTTTTAATAAAAAAACACAACTTTTAGGAAGTCTTAAAGAGGCCTTATCCTATGGAGCAAACACCTTTATGTTTTATACAGGAGCACCACAAAATACTGCAAGAAGTCCAATTGAAGATGGTTTAACCCTAGAAGCTTTAAGTTTAATGAAAGAAAATAATATTGACTATTCCAAAGTAATAGTTCATGCACCATACATTATAAATCTATGTAATGAAGAAAAATTTGAATTTTCTGTTAACTTCTTAACTGAAGAACTAAATAGATGTAACCAATTAGGAGTAAAATATTTAGTACTTCATCCAGGAAGTCATGTTGGATTAGGAACTGAAAAAGGAATAGAAAATATAGCTAAAGGATTAAATATGGTCCTAACAAATGTAAAAGACACAAACAATGTCATTATCCTTTTAGAAACAATGGCCGGAAAAGGAACAGAAATCGGTTCTAAACTAGAAGAAATAAAAACAATAATCGAGAAAATTGAAGATAAAGATCACATAGGAGTTTGTCTTGATACCTGCCATTTAAGTGATGGAGGATATGATATCATTAAGTTTGATAATTTCTTAGATAATTTTGATGAGATGATTGGTCTTAATAAAATAGGTTGCATCCACATAAATGATTCTAAAAATATAAAAGAATCACATAAAGATAGACATGAGAATTTTGGCTTTGGTAATATCGGATTTGATCCTTTAATAAACATAATTTATAATTCGCGTTTAGAAAATATTCCCAAGATATTAGAAACACCATATGTTGATAAGGAATATGCCCCTTACAAATATGAAATAGAAATGATTAAGAATAAAAAATTTGACCCTAATTTAATAGAAAAGATAAAGAAGCAAAACTGATGCTTCTTTTACTATAAATATTTTTGTTTATATTCAACATATAAATTAAGTAATTTCTTATAAAGTTCTGGACTAATCTTATCCCTAATTTTTAAAAAGACATTAATATTTTCATCCAATAATTCATTATAATTATTTAGAATAAAATTATAAACAACAATAAGTTCATCCTTTGTATAATTGATATTATTCATTCTAGCAAATTTTTCTAAATCTCTAATTGATAATTTATTAATATATTTCTTTACTAATTCTTTATAAATAAAAATCACCTCTTAAAAAAATATATGAATTATCTTTCAATTTATGTGATAAACTAATATTAGGTGAACAAATAAATGAAAAAACTTAATAAACCAAAAAGAAAGATTAATTATGATAAAATAGAAAACAACAGATTTATTATTTTTTTCGTTGTTATTTTATTTCTCTTTGGACTAGTCACAATCAGAATAATAAATGTTATGCTAGTAAATGAAGAGAAGTTTTCAGAACAACTTTCTGTTTTAACATATACAGAAGTATCCGGAGCAAGTAGTCCAAGAGGAAGAATTTATGATCGTAACTATAATATTTTAGTTGATAATAAATCATTAAAGACAATCACTTATCAAAAGAAAAAAGGAACAACTAATTTAGACATGATTGAATCAGCAACTCAAATAGCTACTCACTTAGAAATAGATTATAGCAAACTAACAGAACGAGCAAAACGTGAATTTTATTTTGCAAAGAATAAAGAAGAATGTGATAAATTAGTAACAAAAGAAGAACAAGAAAAGGTAAAACAACATAAACTTTCACAAAGAGAATTAGAAGAATTGAAATTAACGAGAATTCCTTCAGAAAAGCTAAATTTTAGTGAAGAAGAACAAAAAATTGCCTATATATATTACTTAATGAACAAAGGATACACATATGAAGAAAAAATAATCAAAAGCGATGCCAATGACAAAGAATATGCCTATGTATCAGAAAATAATAGTATCTTAAATGGATTTAATACCAAAATAGATTGGGAAAGAGTTTACCCTTATGGAGAAACATTTAAAAGTATGCTTGGAAAAGTATCATCATCTACTCAAGGAATACCAGCAGAACTAAAAGATTATTATTTAGAAAAAGGGTATAGTCTTAATGATCGAGTTGGATTAAGTTACATTGAAAAGCAATATGAAGAATATCTTCGAGGAGAAAAGTCACTTTACAAAGTAGTCAATTCTCACGAAACAAAATTATTGAAAGAGGGAAGTAGAGGAAAGGATATTGTTCTAAGTATCGACATTAACCTTCAACAAGAAGTTGAAAGAATACTAGGAGAGCAAATAAAACATGCTAAAAGTGAAGCCAATACTGAGTTTTATGATCATTCAAGTGTTATTATTCAAGAACCTAACACAGGAGAAATACTTGCAATGGCTGGGAAAAGAATTGTTAATGGTGAAATAGTAGATAATACAACAAGTCTATTAATTTCTCCAATAACACCAGGTTCAGTAGTAAAAGGAGCTTCAATGTTAGTTGGTTATAATGAAGGAGCAGTAAAGATTGGAGAAAAAATGCTTGATGAATGTGTAAAAGTTGCTGGTGTCTCAGAAAAATGTTCTTCTGTAAATAATCTTGGTGTAATAAATGATATTACAGCCTTAGCAAAAAGTAGTAATGTATATCAATTTAAAATAGCTATTCGTGTTAATGGTCAAGAATATCGTCGTGGAATGAAGTTGAATTTTAATCAGAAATCATTTGATACCTATAGAGACATGTATCATTCATTCGGATTAGGAGTTAAAACAGAAATAGATTTACCTGTTGAGAGTAATGGATATGGTGCAAAAAAAGACAAAGCTTCTGGAAATTTATTAGACTTTGTCATGGGTCAATATGAAGCCTATACCCCAATTCAATTATCTCAATATATCTCGACAATTGCCAATGGAGGAGAAAGACTAGCGCCACACCTCCTAAAAGAAGTTCATTCATCAAGTAGCACAGATGAAATTGGTAAACTAGAAACAACAGTAGAAAGAAAAGTATTAAATAAGATAAATACAACAGAAGAATATATGAAAAGAGTAAAAGAAGGCTTCATCGCAGTTTTAAATAGCCAAGGTGGATATGGAGTAGGATATATGGATAAAAACATGAAACCAGCCGGAAAAACAGGAACTTCTCAAAGTTTTATTGACACTAATAATGATGATGTAATAGATACAGAAACAATTACAAGTTCATTTATAGGTTATGCCCCATACGATAATCCAAAAATGAGTATTATTGTTACTTCACCAGATTCATCGCATCCAAACTCTAGTACTAATTTTGCATCTCTTGTAACCTATAGAATTACCAGAGAAGTTACAAGTAAATATACAGAAATGTATGGTAACTAAAAGGAATTTTTCCTTTTTTTTATTTTTTTCGAATTGAACAAATATTTTGCTTGCAAAAATCTCTATTTCATAATACAATATAAAAACGCAAAAGGGGGATTATTATGGCAAATATCAATTTATCTATAGAAGAAGCATATAAAATATTAGGTATTCCATTTAACTCAACACAAGAGGAAGTAGAAGCAGTTTATAAAAAATTGTTAATAAAATATCATCCAGATAATTTTGCTTCTAAAAGTAAACAGGAACAAAGATATGCAGAACAAAAACTTTCTGAGATAATAACTGCTAAAAATGTTATTTCAAAAAATAATGTAGGTTATTCTGCGAATAATTATAGATATAGACAAAACTCTGAGACTACCTATAAAAAAAGTATGACTAAAGAAGAATACGATGAGTATTTCCAAAGAGAATTTGAAGATTTAAAGAAAACGTTTGAAGAGATGAAAAGAAAAGAAGCAGAAGAATATAAAATGCTAAAAAGAAAAATCAAAAAAATTATAATCTTTGCAACACTATACATTAGTGCAGTCTCTTTAAGTCCTGCTTTATTAAAAAGCGCTTTAGAAAAATTAAGAAATGTTTTAGATGATTCAAAAATAAATAAGGATGCTACTTCGATTGATAATGCTACAAAAGATTCATTGATTAAAATACACACATTAAAAGAAACAGATACCTTAGAACAACTTGCTTATGAAGCAAATTGTACGAAAGAAGAAATACTTTCTATAAATGAAAATATAGAAGTAGGAAGTAAGATAAGAATCCCATATGATATCACGGAAGAGGATTTGGACTATTATTTAGAAACCATTGATTATGATAGTAAACAAGACCTAGAAGCAATTGCTAAAGAACATAATACAGATATCCAAACCTTAAAAAGAATAAATTCAGAAGCAATAATGAAAATGGGGAATATTACAATAATAATTGGTGATACCTTAGAAGTTCCAAACTTCATATCAAAAGAAGAACTAAAAGTAAAAAAAGAAGACTCAAAAGAAAAAGTTTATACTAAATAAAAGGTATTTATTTCTAAAACTTGAAATTCTCCCTAAAGTTCTATATAATAATAGAAATTTTAGGGGGATTTTTTTGTGAGAGTTTATAGAACTATAACTAAAGAGGAGATAACTAATTTATATCGTGGTGAATCAATCTGTGATATAAATGTAGTAAGGGGTGAAAATACTCATCAATATCAAGAAGGAATTAATTACATTCATTTTTTTAGATATCACGAATCAGCTGAATTTTACTTTTCAAATAATCATGTAACTCAAAATCCTCGTATTGCCTACATGGTAGCCAATATTCCAAATGAGGTTCTAAGAAAAAACATTGGTTATGGAATTTATAATGGAATAAAAACCGAACTTAAAGAGCTAGAAGGATTTCCTATCCCATTTCCTGAATATGCGATTCCACAAGAATTGTTTGAACAAAAATACATCGTCGAAGTAAGCAACAACATAGGTTATGAGTATAAAAGAAAAGATAATGAATATAGTCATTACCTAGAAGTGGTAGCTATCCTATTAGAAGTGTATGATTACAATCACTATGCAGTTGCTAGAAAATTACAAGAAATGAATATAGAAGAAATTCTTGGAGTAGTAGATGATGATAGAAATGAAGATGAGATATTTCATGATAGGATTAAGGAGTTTAGTAAAATTAAGGATGATTTACTAAAAGGTTGAAAAATTCGAAAAAATATGATATAATTTGGGCAACTTAGGAGGTATTGTATGAAAATAAAAAATATCAAGTTTTTTTTAGCAAGTGTTCTAGTATTTGCTGTAATTGGAACATTCAGAAGTTGTCAAGATTATAAAGTAAGACATGAATCTAAAATAGGAGACATTAATCAAAGTATCGAAGAAGTTAACTTCGAAGATATTTTTACACCAGTAGAAGAGTCTATTGGAATCGAAGAAAAACCAGAAATAATTTCAAGTAAATCAAAATAAACAGCCAAAAAATCAAAAAAAATTAAAAAAAAGACTATAAATGCTAAGAATTATCAAAAAACTTTTGCAAAATAAGAAAATTCTGATATAATACCTATAGACGTGTAAGGAGGGAAGAAGAATGGCTAAAGCAGGAAACAGACAATATAAAACTCTAGTATGTAGTGAATGTAAAGAAGAAAATTACAGAGAACCAAGAAACGTAAAGAATACAACAGAACGTCTTGAAAAAAATAGATATTGTTCTAGATGTAGAAAACATACAACACATAAGGAAAAGAAATAAAATAAGTTAAATGCTTATTTTTTAGTTTATTAGGAGTGAGAAAATGATAAGTACAAACGATTTAAAAAATGGAATTACAATCGAATATGAAGGAAATATTTATGTTGTAATGGAAACTCAACATGTTAAACCAGGAAAAGGTGCTGCAATTGTTAAAGCTAAACTTAAAAATTTAAGAACTGGAGCAATCTTTGAGCAAACTTTCAATGCTGGTGTTAAAGTAGCAACTGCAAGAATCGAAAAACAATTAATGCAATATCTATATAATATGAATGATGTTTTCTATTTCATGAATATGGAAAGTTATGAACAATTAGAAATTCCAAGTTCAAATATTGGTGATCAAGCAAAATTATTAAAAGAAAACTTAGAAGTATATATAACAAGCTATGAAGGAGAAATCCTAGGAATTGATTTACCAGATAAAGTTGAATTAGTAATTACTCATACTGAACCAGCTGTTAAAGGAAATACTACAAATAATGCCTTAAAAGATGCTGAATGCGAAACAGGATTAATGGTAAGAGTTCCTTTATTCATCGAAGAAGGAGAAACAATCATTGTTTCAACAGCAGATGGAAAATACGTATCAAGAGCCTAATAGCTCTTTTTCTTTTTCTAAAAATGCAGACAAAATGTATTTGCAATTTATCCTACGGTACATTATAATAATTACTATTATTAGGAGGTTACGGTTATGGAAAAACAAGAGGTAAGAGAATATGGTATAAGATACAAAAAAATAAAAATACAAGAAAATGCTTATATCTATGTACCAATAAACTTAGTTGAAGGCTCACTAAAAAAAGACATTTTTATTAGTGATGAAGAATATGAAACATTTGACTCTCCAAATTTTTCTAAAGAAGAATATATAGTAGATGGAGTATATGATAGAACAGAATTATGCAAGCATCTAGATTATGAAATTAGTGAAACTGATACTATCGACTTTTTAAAAGATTACTACTTAGAAGAAGAAAAAGACAATATTATCTACCTTCAAAAAGTAAAAGGAAGAATTATCAAAAATAAAATTAATATTAATTGGTTCAATGATGTTCATTCTAAAGAAATATATGAAAGACACAAAGGCAAAGTTACTGTTGCCCTAAATAAAGATGCGCTAGATGCTTTACTAAATATTGATAATGTAGCCGATATTAAAGAGAGCTTACTAAGATATAAAAGACTACTTGCATCTTTTATTGATAAAGAAAAGAAAATGTCAGCTAGAAAAATCATTGTTGAAGATGGTAAAGTAAAAGAAATCTCAGTAGATGCCAAAGTAAAAGGGTTACCTAAATCTGAAGTACTTGATAAGTCAAAAGACAAAAATCAAGCATCTTCTAATTTATCTAATAACGATATTTCTCTTAGAGGATTAGAAAATTATATCAAAGAAAGAGTATTTGGACATGACGATGAAATAAGATTTATTGCCAAAAACATCTTGATGAATTATACAGCCTTAAATTCTGAGAAAACGGAGCCAATGTTATTAATAGGACCTACAGGTACAGGAAAAACTGAGACAATGCGAGCAGCTCAAAGTTATTTGGATATCCCCTTTATAGAGGTTAACTCAGCTAATTTAGTACCAGAGGGAATAAAAGGAGCCTCTATAGAAGATTATCTCTTCTCATTGTATGCAGCAGCGGGATATGATATGGAAAAAGCCTCAAAAGGAATAATATTTTTTGATGAATTTGATAAGTTAGGCATCTCAAGTGAAGATTATAAATCCTCAGTATTACAAATTTTATTAAAGTTTTTAGATGGCACAGATTTTTTAGTAGACAAGCAACAAGTTGACGCCTTTAACTTTAATACCTCTAGACTAACTCAAGTTTATGCAGGCGCTTTTTCTGAATTGTTTGACTCAAAAAAGTCAATTGGTTTCATTTCTGAAGAAGAGCACAATTTTTCTCCTAGAAATATTACTGAAGCAGATTACTTTGGGAAGGAGTTAGTCAGTAGAATCCCTCATATCCTAGTTTATAATGAATTAAGCAAAGAACAACAAAGAGAAGTAATTACTCGCTCTAAGCTTAGTCAATATCTATTAAAAAAGCAAAGATATAAGAGACAATTCAATGTTGAAATGCTTGCTGACGACACCTATTTTGAAGCACTTATAGCAAAACTCAAAGATAGTGATAGAAGTATGCGCGACTTAAATAATCTAATTACCTCCACTTTAGACGAAGCCGAATGTGAAATGTACGACAATATTGGAAAATATAAAAGATTAGTCCTAACAAGAGACACTGTCGAAAATCCAAAAGATTTTAAATTATTTTAAATTTCGATTCAAGAAATAACTCTTGAATTTTTTATTTATCAGGAGTTGTTTTTTATAAAATAAAAATATAGTTGTCAAATAACAAAATGTCAAATTGTTGTTTAATCTTTTAAAAATATCGATATTTGTAGTATAATGAATCTAGATGATAGGAGAGGTAATAATGGCAAAAAAGAAAAAGAAAAAATCAAGTAAAAAACAAACAATTGAAATAAGTATAGAACTTTATGCAGTATTATTTGTTATTGCATCTATCCTAGGTATAGGTAAATTGGGACCAGTAGGAAAATTAATTGCTTCATTTAGTTTATTCTTATCAGGTTCAATCTATATGGTTTTCTTGTTGTTACTATTTGTTTTAGGAATATATGTTTTTATAAAAAGAGAATGGCCTGAATTTTTCACAACAAAAATGCTAGGAGCTTACTTATTTATAATAGGACTATTAACTTTTATGCATTGGGATTTTATTGCTTTAAATAAAGGAAATGTTAGTCTTGTATTTAGAGAGACAATTGATCAATTAGTAAAAGGATTCAATGGTCTAATGACAACAGGTTCAATTGCTGATGCGGTATCAGTCGGAGGAGGTTTAATCGGCGGAGTATTCTCACTAGGATTCTCTAAATTATTCTCATATACTGGTATGCAAATAGTAACAGCTACTTTAATAATAATAGGAATATGTATGTTTACAGGCTTCTCAGTTGGAGAATTTATAAGAGACAGAGTTACTGTAGGCAAAACAACTAAAACCAATTCTTCAGAAAATCAAGAAGAGCCTGAACATGAAGAAAATAAAGATAAACGAAAAGTTAAAATTAATAATGGAAATGATGAGGAGGAAGAATCAGATAAGCACATTATCAAAAATATTGATGAATTAAAGAAGATTCCAGTTCAAAATTCTTCTCAAGAAGAGCAACCTCAACCAGAAGCAAACAAAGAAGAAACTTCCAAACCGGTTAATTTAGGAAATCCAAATTACAATCTTCCACCATTAACTATTCTTGATCAACCTAAAAAGAAAAATAAAGAAATCGATAATTCTGCAATTGAAGCAAACATCGAAAAACTAGAAGACGTCTTAAAGAGTTTCAATGTAATTGCCAAAGTAGTTAATGTCAATGTTGGACCAACAGTTGCTCAATATGAGCTAGAAATAGCAAGTGGAACAAGAGTTAATAAAATAACTACTCTAAGTAGAGAAATTGCTCTAGCTTTATCAAAGAAAGATGTTCGTATCGAAGCACCAATTCCTGGGAAAAGTACAGTTGGAATTGAATTTGCAAATGATACTCCACAAGCAGTTAGTTTCTATGAAATTATGGCTAGTAAAGTAATGAAACAATCAGAAGATAAAAAACTTATGGTACCACTTGGTAAAAGTATCATGGGAGATATTGGTGTTTGTGAAATTAACAAAATGCCTCATATGCTAATAGCAGGTACTACTGGTTCAGGTAAATCAGTTTGTGTTAATGGTATCATTTGTTCAATTTTAATGCGAGCTAAACCAGATGAAGTAAAACTTGCTATGGTCGATCCAAAAGTAGTTGAGTTATCTGTCTATAATGGTATTCCACACCTAATGTGTCCAGTTGTCTCAGATCCTAAAAAGGCCGCAACATTACTTGCTAAAATGGTTGCAGAAATGGAAAGAAGATATCATCAATTTAGTGAAACAGGTACAAAGAAAATAGAAGGGTATAACGAATATATTGAGAAATGGAATAAAAATAATCCAGAAGCAAAAAAAGAAAAAATGCCATTTATTGTAATCATTATCGACGAGTTAGCTGACTTAATGATGGTTGCCGCAAAAGAAGTTGAAGATTCAATTTTACGTATCACTCAAAAAGCTCGTGCTGCTGGAATTCACCTAATCGTTGCAACACAAAGACCATCAACAGAAGTTATTACGGGTCTTATCAAAGCCAATATTCCATCACGTATTGCCTTTGCTGTTGGATCGGGAATAGATTCACGTACTATCTTAGACCAAACAGGTGCTGAAAAATTATTAGGAAAAGGAGATATGTTCTTCCTACCAATTGGAATGAACTCACCAATTCGTATTCAAGGTTCATTTATTACTGATGATGAGATTAAAAGAATTATTGATTTCACAGTCGACCAACAAAAAGCACAATATGACGATTCATTTATGAACTTAGAACAACCAGAGCCATCAGCAGAAGCTGGAGGAGGAGTTGATGTTGCAACTGGTGGAGATGGTGATAATCTTTATGATGACATTGTTGATTTTGTGGTAAGAAGTCAAAAGGCCTCAGCCTCACTTCTTCAAAGAAAATTTAAAATTGGTTATAATAAAGCTGCTACAATGATTGACTTATTAGAAGAAAATGGAATTATAGGTCCTGCAACAGGAAATTCCAAACCAAGAGAAGTTTTAGTACAATTTAGTGAATCAGAAGATGAAGGTGAAGAGTAATCTTTGCCTTTTTATTTACTTATTTTCAGATTTTATATATAATAGAAAAGAAAGAAAGAAGGTTGAAATTATATGGCAACAGCACATATTGAAAGTAATTTAGAAGATATAGCTCCAGTAGTCCTTATGCCCGGAGACCCCCTAAGAGCAAAATACATTGCAGAAAATTTTTTGGAAGATGCAAAATTAATTAATACAGTTCGTAACATGTTTGGCTACACAGGAAATTATAAGGGTAAAAGAGTAACTGTCTTCGCATCGGGAATGGGAATACCTAGTATTGGAATTTACTCATATGAATTGTATAAATTTTATAATGTTGAAAAAATAATACGAATTGGAACATGTGGCTCATTCCACAAAGATATCAAACTATTAGATGTTATTTTATCAAGTGGTGCTTACTGTAAAAGCTACTTTGACGAGCTATTAGATGGAGTAGACATAGATTTCATTCAATCATCAGATGAATTAAACAGGCAAATAATGAACGCTGCAAAAATTAGAAGTGTTGACTTAAAATATGGGAAAACGATTACTAGTGATGTTTTCGATCTATACTGTGATGATGAAGATAAATTCCGTGGTAATTTTCCAGATATGAATTTCTTATCAGTTGAAATGGAAGCATTTGGTCTTTTCTATATTGCTAAGAAGTTAGGCAAAGAAGCATCATGTTTAATGACTGTTGTTGATTCTTTATATGACAAAAGAAGTTTAACAAGTGAAGAAAGAGAAACTTCTCTAAATGATATGATTGAAATGGCATTAGAATCAATAATTTAGAAAAAACTGTTCATACTAATATTAACGAGGTGAAAATATGCAATATATAAATAAAGATTTAGGCTCTTTTGGATTACATTTGATTAAAACTGATAAATTCAAAACAGTCACAGTGCGAGTAGTGTTTCATACACCAATCAAAAAAGAAGAAATAACAATGAGGAATATCTTATCGGATATTCTTCTTCAGTCATCAAAAGACTATGAAAGTAGACGAGATTTAACTATCAAGGCAGAAGAGTTATATGCAGCTGACATTTCTACAAACAATCAAAGAGTAGGTAACTATATTGTTAGCAGTTTTCTCCTTCAAATTTTGAATGACAAGTACACAGAAGCTGGAAATATGGAAGAATCCATAAAGTTTTTAAGTGAAATTATCTTTAATCCAGATGTCAAAGATAATAAGTTTAAAACTGAAAAATTAGATGTTGTTAAAAACAATGCTACTGTTGCTCTAAATTCATTAAAAGAAGATGCATCTAGCTATAGTTTAATAAGACTAGTTGAGGCTTTTGATAAATCAAGTCCAGTATCTTATAGAATGACCGGTTACTTAGAAGACTTAGAAACAATAACAGAAGAAAATCTTTATCGTTACTATCAAAAGATGATTGATAATGATTTAGTTGATATCTTTATTGTAGGTGATTTCGATGCTACAGAAATGACTCAAATTATAAAAAAATACTTTAAGTTTAAAAAACTAAAGAAAAATAAAGAACCATACCGTCTTGAATGTCGAAAATGTAACAGTAGAAGATTATTTGCTAAAGAAAAAATTGATAATACTCAATCCAAATTAGCAATTGCTTGCCCAACTAATAAGTTAACAGACTATGAGCGTAATTATCCAATTGTTTTGGCAAATCTCATTTTAGGTGGAGGAACAGACTCAAAACTATTTAAAGAAGTTCGTGAAGAGAATTCTCTTTGTTATACAGTTCACTCTTTCTTTAATAAGATGGATGGTCTTCTATATATAACAGCAGGGATAGATAAGAAAAACGCAACTAAAACAGTTGAACTCATTACAAAAGATTTAATTGACATGAAGAAAGGAAGGTTTACTGAAAGAGACATTACAATCGCCAAAGAATTTTATAATACTGCTCAAGAAGAAATTGAAGAAAATGAATATCGTATTATCAATGAATATCTAGCAAGAGAGTTACTTGGTGTTGATCCAGTAGAAGAAAGAATAGAAAAGATGAATAAAGTTACAAAACAAGAAATTGTAAAAGTCAGTAAAAAAATTGGTATGGATACAGTATTCCTATTAGAGGGGGTAAAAAAATGAGGACGCTTGAGTTAAAAGGACTAGATATTTCTTGCTATACAGAAAAATTGTCTAATGGTCTAGAAATATTTATGATTCCTTATGAAAATAAAAAGAACTATTTTATTAGTTATGCAACTAGATTTGGAAGCGATGTTTTAGAATTCACTGATAGTGAAGGTAAGACAATGAAACCACCACTAGGAATAGCTCATTTTCTAGAACATAAAATGTTTGAAAGCGAAGATGGAGTAGACCCATTTACCTTCTTTTCAGAAAGTGGAACTGACTCTAATGCCTCAACGTCATTTGATAATACTCAATACATTTGTATGGGTACTAAGAACTTTGAAGAAAATTTAAGGTATCTTCTAGACTTTGTAAATAAACCATATTATACAGATGAAAATGTTGAAAAAGAAAAAGGAATTATTGCTGAAGAAATAAACATGTACGAGGACATACCAGATTTCAAATTAGAAATGAAATTACGTGAAGCAATCTATAAAAATAGTCCAAGAAGAATTGACATTGCTGGTACAGTTCCAGAAATAAATAAAATTACCAAGGAAGATTTATACGATTGTTATAATAATTTCTACAGTCCAAACAATATGTTTGTTTTAATTGTCGGTAATTTCAATCCAGATACTGCTTGCGAAATAATCAAAGAAAAGGTTGGTCCAATAGAAAATAAAAACACTCCAACGATAAAAAAGATTAAAGAACCTGTTACTGTTAATCAAAAACAATCTATTTTAAAGGAAAATATTGAAGTACCAAAAATTGGAATTGGCTTAAAAGTTTCATCAAAACAGTTCACTATGCAAGATTTAGAATTAGATTTATATCTAAATATCTTAACAACGATCATTTATGGCTCATCATCAGAATTTAGAGAAAGAGTTAGAAATGACAAATTGTTAAGTAGTATATACACAGAATGGGAGAGTATAGAAGATTACAAAGTATTCTATCTAATGGCCACAACAATAAATCCTGACAAATTGATAGAAGAAATAAAATACGAATTAGAAAATCTATCTATTACAGAAAGAGCCTTTGAAAGAATAAAGAAAGTCTGGATTGCTAATGAAGTAAAAATGATTGATAGTATTGATGCTACAGTAAATAATATTTATGACGATATTTTAAGATATAAAAAGATTATTCCAAATAAGATTGACATAATCAGAAAAATGAAACTAAAAAAATTAAATGAATTAATTGAAAAAATTGATTTTGAAAATATAAGTATCTTAAAAATGTTGAACGATAAAAACTAGAAGTATATTTCTAAAAAATATATTTCTTTTTTTTTAGTAGTCTGATAAAATAAATATATATAATAGAGGTGAGATAATGGATTTCAAAATAGGTGATGCAATAGAAGAAGAAGGAACTTCAACAAAAAAAGAAAATAAAAGTTTACCAATTATAATTGTTGTAGTATTATCTATCATAATCGGTCTAACTGTTTTCTTAGTAAGTAATATGATATTTGGTGATAAGAAAAAGGAACAACCCACAGCTATTAGTTCAGAAGTTGCTCTAGATGATGAAAATGTAAAAATACTATATGACTATGTAAAATACGGAGTAAGAAGTACTAGAAATGATAAATTTATTAAAGAGCAAAGCGTTAAATTAGAAGACTTTAGTAATTATGAAAAATTTTACTATGCCATGCAATTTGCTCAAGCAGAAGACTTTGCCGCAACAGGACAAGTAAATGCCCAAAAACAAAAAATCTATAACATTTCCTCAGCTAAAGTAAAATCATATATGCAAAGATTTTTTGGCAACGAAGTAACTTATTCTACAAGTAGTGTCATAAGATATCCTTTTAGTTTTAGAATAAATAATATGAATGTTGGTACAATGACATATGCTGTAGAAAGAGATGGATTTGACACAGTTTTTGCAGAATTCGAAGATAATATCACAACTGAAAATGTTGTAGAGCCATATTACACAGAATTAGTAGGTGCAAATAAAAAAAGTGATGGATCTTTAGAATTAACAGAAAAAATCATCTACACAACAGTAAATCAAAGAGAGAATGTTTATGATGTAAATATTTATAAAGACTATCAAAAAACGATGTTATTAGAACAAAAAACAAATTTAACCGCAGAAGACCTAAAAGAAAAACCAATTTCTGCTAAAGACTACGGGGAAAAAGCTGCAACAATAACTTATGTATTTAAACTAAATTCAACAAACTATTATTTTTATAGTAGTACTATTACTAATTAATATGAAAGTACTAGTTTTATAGTACTTTTTTCATTCAAAAAATATATAAAAGGAGACAATTATGTTATTAAAAATAGTTTTATTAATAATACTAATTCTAATAAATGGAATCTTCTCAGCAACAGAAATTGCATACCTTTCACTAAGTAAATATGATCTTCATAAAGAATTAAAAAAAGGTAATAAAAAAGCTTCTAAAATACTAGAATTAATTAATGATTCAAGTACCTTTTTATCTGCAATTCAAATAGCTATTACATTATCAGGGTTTCTCGCCTCAGCCTTCGCAGCCGAAAACTTTGCCAGTGAAATAGCCACAGTAATGAATATTAAAACTATACCAACCGAAACAATAACCAGTTTTCTAATTATCATAATCACAATAGTTCTTTCATACTTTACATTAGTTTTTGGAGAACTTATTCCTAAAAAGATTGGTTTGTCTTACAGTAAAAAAATATCTTTTATGATGGTAGATATAATTAGTTTAGTAATTTTATTCTTTAAGCCATTCATCATTATCTTGAAAACATCTGTTGATTTTTTCTCAAAAATAATAGGAATTAAAGAAAAAGAACAGGTTAATGAAGACGAATTGAAAAGTACTATTGTTGATTCTGCTTTAGAAGAATTTGAAAAGAGTCTTTTGTTCAATGTAATTGAATTTAATAATACAACTGTTAAAGAAGCAATGACACCAAAAGAAGATGTAATCTTTATTCATAAAGAAACAACACCCGAAGAGTTAATGAAAAAATTGAGAAAACATAAATTTACCAGATTTCCAATCGAGAATGATGATAAAGTAATAGGCTTTTTAAATGTAAAAGACATCATCATTAAAAATAAAAAAGATTTTAAACTAGAAAATTATATCAGAAGACTTCCAAAAATAAATAGTGATATGTTTATAGACGATGCTTTTTTATATCTTCGTTCTAAAAAAGAAGTGATTGCCCAAGTCATCGAAGATAAAGAAGTAATAGGTATTGTTACTATTGAAGATATTGTTGAAGAAGTAGTTGGTAGTATCGTTGATGAATATAATTAAAAAGAACTACACCTCAATTGGTGTAGTTTTAATATTGTCAAAATAAATATCATTTGGTATTAACTTATCTAAATAGTCAAGTATCTCCTGCATTGTATACTTTCCAGGTTCACGAATATACTCGATACAAACATTAATCACCGCACTAACATAAAAAATTGAAATAACATCTACTGGAACATTAACTCTTAGAATAGTTGATTTATCTAAAGTTTTACGAACATCTTTTAATATTGCCTCACGAAACATATCAGAAGCAATCCCATTATTGTTAGTTTTAATAATCGAAGAATAAATCTCAATATTATCACTAATATGTTGAAATAAAATTCTAATCATTGACATATAATAATCTTTAGCTGATTCAAACGTTTGATTATTCTCTAAATTTTCCGAAAGTTCTTCTTCTAAATCGTCTATTAAAGTAGCTAATAATTCATATTTATCACTAAAATGATCATAAAAAGTAGAGCGGTTAACTAAAGAAACATTGCATATATCCGAAACTTTAATATCCTCAAAACTAGTGTCTTTCATTAATTGTAATAATCCTTCATATAAATTCTTTTTTGTCTTGATAATTCTTAAATCTTCCTTTTTTTTCATAAAGTCACCTCTATATACCATTATAATTAAAAAACTACTTTTGTAAAGATAACCTACAAATGTCTTTTAATTATAGGACAAACAAGCAACAAATGTCGGTTAAGATACAAACAATCCAAATTGTTAATGCTTTTTTATTTGGTAATTGAATAAAATAGTCTATGCAAGGAGGGAAAGTATGAAAAAGTTTTCGAAATTTATTGCAAACCATAGTATTTTAATTGTAATAGTCAGTTTATTACTTTTAATTCCCGCAACTATTGGTTATGTAAATACAAAAATAAACTATGATATTTTAATTTATCTACCAGAAAATATTGAAACAATAAAAGGAGAAGAAATCTTAACTGACGAGTTTGGTATCGGATCATATGCTTTCATTATGACAAATAGTAAGAGTAATAAAGCCATACTAAATCTCGAAGAAAAAATAAAAAAAGTAAAAGGAGTAAACAAAGTCTTTAGTATTGCTGATGTTTTAGACACAACAATTCCCAAATCAATGCTCCCCGATGAAATAATTGATAAAGTATATAATGAAGATGAAACTGTTATTATGGTCACTTTAAACGATTCAATCTCTGCAGATTCAACCATCAAAGCAGTAGAAGATTTAAGAGAAACGGTAAGTGATGCGAATAGGGTAAGCAGTATGACATCAATGCTTATAGATACAAGAAACCTTTCTAATAAAGAAATGTTAGCCTATGTAGGAATTGCCGTTTTACTATGTTTAATCATTCTAACAATCGCCACAGATTCTTACTTGGTTCCACCACTTCTACTAGGAAATATTGGTGTAGCTATTCTTTATAATATGGGAACTAATATTTTCTTAGGACAAATAAGTTATATTACTAAGGCAATCACAGCTATATTACAACTTGGAGTTACTACTGACTTTTCAATCTTTTTATATCACAAATATGAACAAGCTAAAAAGAAGGAGAAAAATAATAAGAACGCAATGGAAGTTGCTATTAGAGAAACATTCACATCAGTTATTGGTTCATCTTTAACAACATTTGCTGGTTTTTTAGCTCTATGCACTATGGACCTAACTTTAGGAATCGATATTGGTATCGTTATGGCAAAAGGAGTAGCCTTCGGATTAATTTGTGTTCTAACACTTTTCCCAGCACTGTTGTTAGTATTTGACAAAAAAATAGAACAAACAAAACATAAAAACTTCTTTCCAGAGTTTAAATTACTCCAAAAAGTTCCAATTAAACATAGTATTATAATTCTAATAGCCTTTCTAATCTTATTAGTACCTGCAATTATTGGAAATAATAATTATGAAATATATTACAAATTAGATGAAACTCTACCAGAGACTTTACCATTTAGAATTGCCAATTCTAATTTAGCTAAGAAATTTAATATTATATCTCCACAAATAATTGTAATTGATAAAGATATAAAAAAAGACAAGGTAGAAGACTTAACAAATAATCTAGAAGAAATAAAAGGAATCGATTTAGTTCTATCACCAAGTACTCTAATGGATGAGACAACAAAAAGTCTCCTACCGGAAGATTTAACAAGTATGTTAGAAAATGATAAATATCAACTAATTTTAGTTAATTCAACCTATGAAGTTGCCAGTAAAGAGCTAAATAAACAAATAGCAGATATCAGTAAACTCGTAAAAAAATATGATAAAAAAGGAATCGTTGCTGGTGAAGGAGCCCTAATGAATGACTTGGTAACAATTGCTGACCATGACTTTAAAGCTGTTAACTACACATCTATTGCTGTTATATTTGTGATTATGATTTTAGTTTTAAAATCAGTTAGTCTACCAGTAATTTTAGTTTTAGTAATAGAATTTGCCATATTTATCAATATGTCAGTAGCATACTACACTAATACCACTTTACCATTTATAGCATCAATCATTGTTGGAACAATTCAATTAGGTGCAACAATTGACTACGCAATCTTAATGTCTACAAAATACCTAGAAGAAAGACAAACAGAAAAAGATAAGAAAAAAGCAATGCAAAAGACTCTAAAGCTAACAGTTCCATCAGTTATCACTTCTGCCTTATGCTTCTTTGCCGCAACTATCGGTGTAGCCTTATATACAAAAATTGATATGATTGGTTCAATCTGCGAATTATTATCTCGTGGCTCAATTATTAGTATGTTAGTAGTAGTCCTAATTTTACCAGTCATGTTAATGATTTTTGATAAATTTATAATCAAAAAGAAAGAAGGAAAATAATATGAGAAAGATAAATAAAAATAAATTAATAAGTAGTGTTTTATTATTATCATTAGCACTTCAACCAATAACAACATTTGCTTATACTAAAAATGAAACAGTCTACTCAAATTTAAATTATAATGGAACAGTAAAAGAAATTACTGTTAATAATCATTTATCCAAATTAAATAAAGAAACGGTAGAGGATGAAGCTGTTCTAACTAAAATAACTAATTTAAATGGAGAAGAAAAATATAAACAAGAAAATAATCGTCTAATTTGGGATTCAACAGGAAAAGACATTTTCTATCAAGGAAAGGCAAAAGAAGAACTTCCTATCTCAATTTCTATTAATTATTACTTAAATGGAGAAAAAACAACACCTAAGAAAATGCTTAATAAAAAAGGAAAAGTAACTATTAAAATCTCTCTTGAAAATAAAAGTTACAATCAAACAAAAAGACTTCATACACCGTTTGTAGTAACTACAGGAGTAATGTTTGATAGTACTAAAGATACTGACATAGAAATAACTAATGGTGAAGTAACAGAAACAGGAACTAGAAGTATGGCACTAGCCTTAGCAGCACCAGGTCTATATGATGACTTAAAAATAGAAGAACTTAAAAGTCTTGATGATATAACAATTAATTATAATACTGAAAAATTCACTTTAAATAATATCTATTTTGTTGCAACCCCTAAATTATTAGAAAAAGTAGATATCACAAATCTAAATAAGGTTAATAACCTAGACTCCTCAATCAAAACAATTCAAAAAAATATGGACAAAATTGATGAAGGAGCAAAGTCTCTTAATGATGGAGCATCTAAAATAGACAATGGTTCTCGAGAGATATCTACTAATCTAAATACAGTTCTTCAAGCAATAAAAAAATTAGAAGTAGGTTCTAATACGTTAAATGGCGGACTAAAACAAACAATCACTTCTCTAGAAAATGTTAAAGCTATGTTAGAAAATAAAGATATTGCAGGCTCTCTTGCGAATATTGAAACTTTAATAACTACAAATACTAATACAATTGCTTTATTAGAAAATACTAATTCTACTTTAAAAGTTAATTATGATACTTACCAATTAAGTAATTTTGAAGCTGATGAAGAGTTAATTACATATTTCACAAGTATTGGACTTGATCAAAATACTGTAGGTAACCTTTTAACTTGTAAAAAAACGTATGAAGGAAATCAAAATATTATTAAACTTCTAACAATCAACACTGAAACATTAAAAGCAATGACTTCATCACTACAAGAAATCTATCAATCAGTAAATACTCTAATTTTTGAATTAAATAAAGGTTTAGTTAAATTAGAAAGTGGTTCAAGTGAAATATCTAATGGCTTAAAACAAGTTAGTAGTGGAGTAGAAAAACTATATGGTGGATCCATTACTTTAACAGAAGGAACAAAAGACTTAAAATCAGGAGCAGACACTCTTTCTACTGGTATCTCTACTCTTAATAAAGAAGGCATTAATAAATTAACAGAAAGTTCTAATAAACTAGCAAGTTATTCCAATAAAGTTAAAGAACTAGTAAAACTTTCAAAAGACTATAAAGGATATACATCTTCCAATAGTAATAAGACAACTTTTATCTATAAAGTAAAGTCAGCTAAATAAAGCTGATTTTTCTTTAGAATATTAAGAAGTAATTAAAGATAAAAAGTCGCATTCAATTCTTAAAATAGTATCTTTAATAATATTTTCTATTAAGTTTTTATAATTTTGTAGAATAATGTTCATATAAGAAATCTCCTTTGTGTATTTTTAGTCAATTACATTTTAACAGAGATTTCTCTTTTTGTATGCCATACCCAAACCATTTTACACTATCAAAAAGACATATAATTTGACTTTTTCCTCATTTTCTGGTATAATATGCAACAATTTAAGGGGGAATAAAAATGGGAGAACAAAAAATTGCGAAAATATACAATATTGTAAGTAAATATGTAAATAAGTATTTGAGGAGTTCACTTATTGATTATTATGATTTATTTGAAATAGATAAAAACAAATCATGTGAAGAGATAACATTAGAATTAAAAAAATTAAAAGTTCTATTACACCCTGATTTAAAACTATACTTACCAGAGTTTATGAGAGAATATTATACAGAAGTAATTGAAGAGTTTGTTAATTGTGAAGCAATGCTTTCAGATTCCAATGTTAGAAAAAATTATGATGAGCGTTTATCTAAAATGAAAAGTAAATCAAAAGAAAATACTCAAAAGCAAAATAATGAACAAGAATCAACTTCTAAAAACACTAATCCCGTCAAGGAAGATGAATTAGATAAGGTCATTACCGCTCTAGAATTAACAATGAAAGCTCATGGATTAGTTTTTACTATGAATAATGTCAAACTAATAATTGAAAATCAAATTACGAATTCTTGGGAAAATCATTTTTCAAAAGAGTCTAGGAAAGGCTTAACAGAACTAGGTGAAGAGAAGTTTAAAGAAATAATTAGAAAGTTTGCACCGAAATCTAAAAGTAGTGGAGAAATTACTATTGATTGCTTTACTTATCTTTATCAAATTCAAAATGTGTTAAAGGAATTAATGCTACCATTTGAAAATGTTTGTATAAAAACATTAGAAAAATATAATCCTTATCAATTGAAAATGGCAATAACTGATTTTGTATACAATGATAGTGCCAAAAAGTTTACTAACACTGACAATAGTAGAGAACTATTCTTAACCACAACAAATCCATTAGACATCATTCCGTTTATCAGAATTTACTTAAATTCTTTTAAAGCAGAAAATGAATCTTATGGATATGAAAACTTAAAATCATCCGATGTAGATTCCTTAATAGAACTATTCGTTAATAAATTTAGTTCTGAATATCAAGAAAAAATAATGAAATAAAATTAGTTAATAAAAAAATAGAAATAGCCTTGTAAATAAAACAAGACTATTTTTTATATTCCAAAAATAAAATTTATGTTAGAATTAAATTAATAAGTCATATTATCACCATAGCTATGTACTTATAAAATCTCATGAAAAGGAAAATTAAATATGATTAATTTAGAAGAAATACTAAAAAGAATAGAAGAGGATAACACAGTTGAAAAAACAACAAAGGAGTTAAAAGAATTAGGACTAAATGATTATTATATAAAGAAAGCTTGTGAAAATGGTTCTTTAGAAAAAATATCTCGAGGAAAATATAAAGTAGTAACAGTTGAAAAAAATATGGAACGAATAGAATCATTTCGTGCTTTTGCAGGAGCAGTTTTTTCTAATGACTTTGAAAGTGCCTATGATAATTTAGTAGAAAATATAAAAAAACAAAATAATCACGACTATGATTGGCATTTAAAACTATACTCTATAATGTTAAAAAAATTGTTACCTAGTGATAAAGACTTTAGTTTCGCAGATGATATTCTAGCTTTCTGTGATATTGCAAATAATGAATCGTATTTTTGTTACTTTATTGAATTCACTGAAGCAATTTTATCTTCAGATTTCGATAAAGCATATAAAGCAATTGGAGCATACCGTAAAGAAGAAAAAAGAAGAAAAGGAGTTAATTTTCTCAGTACAAAGTTATTTACTCACTTAGCTTATAATATTCACCATCAAAAGAATAAACAATCTCAAGAATTATCTGAAGTTACTAATCAAGAAAATCTAAGAATAGCTCAAGAAAAAAGAGAAAACTATCTTTATAAAGAAAACTATGCTTACTTAAGAAAAAATATTGAAACAGAAAATTATGAAGCAGCCTTATTTAACTTAGAGAATGCTCTAAAATACGCAAGACCTGAAGCCATAGACAATCTAAAGAAAATGCAAGCAATTCTAACTAAATATTTAGAAATAAAATCATCAAAAGAACCTTTGCCTCTTCAAGAAGTAGATTATCAAGAATATCAAGATGACTACAACAAAATATTAAATAAAGCATTAGAATTAAAAGATTATCAAACAGCTTATAAAAATATCGGTAAGTGTGTTTATTTCAATAAGAAAAGCACAACTCTTCAGTTATATAGAAGCTTATTACGTACTTTAATAGAAGAAAATAATAAAAATATAAAGAATAATCCAGTTACAAAAGAAGAGATTGCTAAGGAAGAAACTCCAATTGAAGTCGCTAAAAAAATAGAAGTAGCTGAAAAAGTAGAAGAGCCTGAGAAGGTAGATGCAATCAAACCAGTAAAAGAGCAACCAATTACTGAAATAGACATGAATGTTCTATTGAATCTAATATATGAGAGAAAGTATGATGAAGTAAAAGAACTTCTAAAAGGACAAGAAACATCAGCTAATCGTGCCTACAACAGTATTCTAAATATGATTAGATACATGGATAATATTAGAAGCAGTAGTAATATCAAAGAAAAAGAAATTCATTTTTATAGAAATGATTGTACAGACTATTTTAAAAGATTCTTTGAAGCCTTAAATTATAGATGTTACGATGAAGCATTTAATCTAGTAGATAAATGTATAGAACTAGCAGAAAGAAATAATGATTCTGAAAAATTTGTAATCTATAAATACCTATTAGAAGACATCCTAGATTTAACAGAAGAAATCAAAGAAAAAGAAGCAGAAGTTAGAAAAGTAAAAGAACTAACAAAAATTCAAAAGTCAATCATTCCAAAGCATGTCTTAAAATCAGAAGATTTTGAGCAATTAGAAAATGCTACCATAGAAAAAATAGAGTTATCTTCAGATGGTGATACAAGTTATGATAAACATGTAGTAGAAATGCTTGAGACTCTTCGCAATATTGATGAACATAATTTAGATAGTAATAGTTTTGAGAGATTCGTATATTCTGAAAAAGGAATCCTTGAGAAATTTTTAGAAGCTGTAAGTTTAGGGGATTATCAAGAAGCATATCAAATTTCTAAAGAAGAGAAATGGTATCAAGAAATGAAAAAATCAGAAAATAAGGCTTATTTAGTTATCTATAAAAAGCTATTAGCTAGAATCAATAAAAAGATTGAGGATAATTCTAAGCCGATAGAAGTTAAATTAAGTGAAGAACCACTTGAAAAAAATCCTCTTCTTGAACACTTAGCAACACTTAAAGTATTAGTTAAAAAGAGAAAATTTACAACAGCCTACAATTATTATCAAGAAAATAATTTAGAAGGAATAGACAGTGAATTAGACTTAATATTACAAACATTCCTAACATTTATTAAAACAACAGTTCACAATGAATCAATAGAAATTGAAAGTAATTATAAAGCTGCTTTAAATAGGGGAGATTATGAAGAAGCAACTAAAAATATTAATGAATATGAAGATTTCATTAAATTTAATGATTTAGATAGAAACATTGATTATCATAAAGCAAGAATTGCTGCGGGAAAAATAGAAATAGATACACCAGATTTTGTTGAGAAAGAACAACTATATGACACAGCATACTATTATTTTCAAAATCGTCAATATGAAAAAGCTATTGAAGTATTAGATAAGTACATAAGTAAAGATAATGATATCAGTCCAAAAGGATATTTTCTAAGAGGAAAGAGTTATGAATGGTTAAAAAGATTTCAAGATGCTAAAATTGATTATGAAAAAGCTCTTACAATTGCTCCAGAGCCAAATATTTACCATCGTCTGGGAAAAATTAATTATTATAGTGGTGATTATGAAAAAGCCCTAGAATGTTTCTTAGAATATGAAGCAAGACGTCCAAATTTACATGACACTAATTTAGAAGCTCTTAGTAATACGTATCAAGCTCTAGGACAGGAAGATTTAAGTAAAAAATATAAAAAAATTATAAAGACTGACTCAAAAGCAAGTTAAAGACATTGAAGGTAAGTTAATATGACTTATCTTTTTTTGTAGATAAGGAATTTGCTTTTTCCACTAAATTGTGGTATAATATGCGAAATATTTAGGGGTTGAATGTATGAGTAAGATGGATATAAAGAAAGAATTAATTAGAAATTTAGAAAATGAACTAACTGGCGGAGACAGTAACATGAAATACTTTGACTGCACAACAGTCGAAGCAGAAGGAACTTTAAAAAGGCTAAAATCAGGGTCTTATGACAAATTAATAGAAGTACTAACTACAAAAGTAGATTTGCATAAATTTTTAAAATATGATTTTGAACGACAAAAATCTACTACTCCTAGTGAACCTTCATTAAAAGAATATAAAATTCATTGTCTAAAGTATGATTTAGATAAAGCATTGCACTTTTTATCTTTAGATAATCCAGAAGAAAAGGAAGAAATCTATCAAGAAAAAATAGAAAGGTTACTAACTAACTTAACATCCGGAGTATACGATGAGCTATTGCTAGAAAAAGATTTTTGGTTTGCAGCTCCAATCAAAGCAGAGCCACTATTAGAATGGAATGAAGCTAGAGAAAATAATTGCCAAAAAAGTAAAGCAACTCTCTCAAATTATCTTGTTTTTAATGTTTATTATAGCTTAATGGATCATGTTAGAAGAGTAAATACATGGAAAGATACCTTTGGGAGTGATTATACAAGTCATACTACTGGGCGTAAGCAAACACCTACAACAGCAGAGGAATTTAAAAGATATAAGGACTTAGCTAATGAGCTAGTTACACAAGACTATGATTGGCGTGAAGCTCGTAATGTTATACGAGAATTTAATAAATTAGATATATTTAATAATTACAAGTTTCCTCATAATCCAGAAGAAATAATTAAATGTTTTGCACATAATAAGAACATAGTATTTCCAGAGTATGCTGAAAAGGGAAAATGTTCACATGATTTAGAAGCAATTAGTGAAAGAGCAAGAGACCTTCTAGCGGTATTAGATAGTAGTAATTTAACAAATATTTATTTGAACAAAGATGAAGATAAAGTAGATGAATATTTAAGAAAAATGATTACTAGTCAATTTGATATTGAAAGTATTTATAAGGAATGCTATTCTGACATAAGTAAAAAGGAAATAAAAAATATTCTAGAAAATCCAAGTCTTTATTCTGATTACGAAATCAAAAATGTTTTTGCCAGTTTTCCTAACAAAATGAAACAAAATCTTTGTAACTTAGCAAAAGGTATACTTTATTCATTATCTACTTATCAAGAGGAAAGTTATATTAACATCTTTGACGATGCGATAAATCTTCAGAAAGTACAAAACTGTTGGCATGGAACTATTTATTATAATAATTATAATAGTGTTCGCCTTCCAAATGGAGATATAATCTATTCAATTCCATATGAAGATATAGAAAGTACATACTATAGTTATCAACAAGAATATGAATATTATCGTAGAAATAGTACTTCTGATTTAGAATATATAGAAGGTTGTGCAGAAATTGCAGGAAATGTAATAATGTCTCAAATTTTTATAGATGGAAATAAACGAACTACTAAATGCTTATTTAATGCTATGTTAGCGGTAAAAGGTATAGTCCCACCAATTCTAAATTTTTGTAACAGCGAATCAGACCTTTTTGAACAGTTTGCTTATAATCGCGGTAACAGATTTCGTCCAGCAAAGAAAACAATTCTAGAAGAAACACTAAAAATAGCAAAATACTTCAATAATGACTCAAAAGAAAATGCTGCAAACAAAGAGTATGTTAAAAAATAAGAATTTAAATTATAATTATTCGCAATAGTAAAATTCTAAATAAATAATTTCATAATTAGATATAAATGAAAATAAGTTTAGAGAAGACACTCTAATCTTTTATTTTATATGAAGTTGCTATATAGTTGTAGTAGGCGATAAAATGCAAAGTATAAATGATATATATAAAATTGACTCAACAATATAAAAACATAAGTATAAAATTAAATAAAAATGAAGAACTAATTATTAGAAAAAAGGATATTGAAATTAAAGCTTATGAAGAACTTGTCTTATATTTTACAAAGGAAAGAGTATAGCACATAGGCATGGTTCTACCTACGAAGAAGTATATGAATCAATTAAATATTATCTAGAAACAGAACGAAGTTATTTTATTAGTATTATAAGCAAATAGGAAAGTGAGAAAAATATCACATTACTCACTATGATGTACAAGACCCGTCTAAAAAGAAATAGTAATTACTTAATCTAAATAAAAAAGTCAATATCTAAGAATTTTCCTAGAAGCATAATGCAATCTATGATATAATCTACTATGAAATGGAGGTCTATTATGAAACAAGAAAATATTAGAAACTTTTGTATTATTGCTCATATTGATCATGGTAAAAGTACTTTAGCAGATCGTATTCTTGAATTAACTGGAGCAATTGATAAAAGAGAGTTAAAAGCACAAATGCTAGATTCAATGGATTTAGAAAGAGAACGTGGAATAACAATAAAATTAAATGCTGTTCAATTAACTTATAAAAAAGATAATGAAAAATATTTTCTAAATCTAATAGATACTCCTGGGCATGTTGATTTTTCTTATGAAGTAAGTAGAAGTCTTGCTGCTTGTGAAGGGGCAATCTTAGTTGTTGATGCCGCTCAGGGAGTAGAAGCCCAAACTCTAGCCAATCTCTATCTTGCCCTAGATAATAACTTAACAGTAATTCCTGTAATAAATAAAATAGATTTGCCAAGTGCAGACCCTGATAAAGTTATTTCTGAATTAGAAACAATTGGTTTTTCTAAAAATGAAATAGTTCTAACAAGTGCTAAAACCGGGGTAGGAGTAGCCGAATTACTTGATAAAATAATTGAAATAATTCCGAGTCCTAAAGGAGAGGTTAAAGCACCACTTAAAGCCTTAATCTTCGATAGTTTATTTGATTCATACCGTGGGGTAATCACAAGTATTAGAGTAGTAGATGGTGAAGTAAAAGTAGGAGATTTAGTTAAAATGATGGAAACAGGCGCCGTCTATGATGTCGTAGGATTGTCCATTAATACTCCAAAAGAAGAAAAAGTAAATTCTCTTAAAGTAGGGGAAGTTGGTTACCTTTATGCCTCAATTAAAAGTATTACAGATGTTCATGTAGGAGATACAATCACCTTAGACTCGAATCCGGCAAGCGACCGTTTACCTGGATACAAACCAATGAAACCAACTGTTTATTGTGGACTTTATCCAATTGAATCCAATAAATTTGAAGACTTAAGAGAGGCACTAGATAAATTGAAATTAAATGATGCTGCCTTAACATTTGAACCAGAAACTTCAAAAGCCCTTGGCTTCGGATTTAGATGTGGTTTTCTAGGACTTCTTCATATGGAAATAATTGAAGAGAGAATCGAAAGAGAATTTGTTATCGACTTAATCGCGACTTCTCCATCAGTAGTTTATGAAGTAGAACTTACTGATAAGAGTATCGTTATGGTTGATAGTCCAACTAAAATGCCAAGAAGAGAGCTAATTTCAAAAACAAAAGAACCATATGTAAAAGCCGGTATTTTTACACCAAGTGATTATATAGGGTCAATCATGGAATTATGCCAAGACAAAAGAGGAACTTTTATTAATATGGATTACTTAGATGAAAAAAGAGTAACAATTACTTATGAAATACCACTATCAGAAATTGTCTATGATTTCTTTGATAAGTTAAAATCTTACACAAAAGGTTATGCCTCATTTGATTATGAAGTTATTGGCTACAAAGAAAGTAACTTAGTAAAAATGGATATTCTCCTTAATGGTGAAATAGTTGATGCCCTAAGTGTTATTGTTCACAAAGACTTTGCTTACAATAGAGGAAAAGTAGTCGTTGAGAAATTAAAAGAAATAATTCCTCGTCAAATGTTTGAAGTTCCGATTCAAGCAGCAATCGGTCAGCATGTAATTGCTAGAACTGACATTAAAGCCATGCGAAAAAATGTTTTGGCAAAATGTTATGGAGGAGACGTTACTAGAAAGAAGAAATTATTAGAAAAACAAAAAGAAGGAAAGAAAAGAATGAAACAAATTGGTAGTGTAGAAGTACCACAAGAAGCTTTCTTATCAATTCTTTCAACTAAAGAATAATAAAATGGAGTGAAGAGACATGATAAAAGAAGAAAAATTAATGATGAAACTATTAAGAGATTACTTTATTTGTAAACTATATACACAATCTTCTATAAGTTCTAGAAATATCAGTGGATTAACAGGAGTTTCTATCTCAGTTGCAAAAAGAGCTCTACACATAATAGAGGACAGAAGAGAAGATTGTATAAGACTATTGCCACAAGCATTTGCAAGAGCAATTCATGATGGAGTGCTTAACAAAGAAGAGCAAATTGATGAAGAAACTCTTGCTTTGCTACAAGCTGAAGTAGAAGTGACAACCCTTGAATTACAAAACAAAAACAAATGGGCTTCATCTTCAATAGAATTAGGAAGCACATTAATTAATACTATAAAAAAAATAAATAATAAGTATTGTACCGACAAAAGAGATATCAAACTTACAAAAATTCAAGTAATTAAACTCATTAATTCTGGTAGTAGTTTTCAAGAAGCAGCAGATACTCTTGGTATTTCTAAAACAACAGCTCACAACTACTATAAAAAAGGAATTAATGATGATGAGGATACCCTATATCAAGAGGAGATACATGCCAGAAAAAGATAGAATCTCATCTGCTTATATTCATGTTCCTTTCTGTAATAAGATTTGTTCCTACTGTGACTTTTGTAAAATCTTTTATAATGAAAAAATAATTTCTAAATATCTAAATTCCCTTGAAAAAGAAATTTCAAGTATCTATCAAAATGAAGAATTAAAAACCATTTATATTGGAGGAGGAACACCTAGTTCACTATCTTTAAATGAATTAGAAACCTTACTACAAATTCTCAATAAGTTGAAAAGAGCAGACGAATGTGAATTTACTATAGAAGGAAATTTTGAAAGTACTACCGAAGAAAAATTACTTCTATATAAAAAATATGGAATCAATCGACTTAGTTTTGGACTTGAATCAACTAATGAAAAACATCTAAAGTTTTTAGAAAGAACAGTAGACAAAAAACAAGTTGAATCTATTATAAAAAAAGCCAAAGAACTGAATTTTAACAATATAAATATTGATTTGATGTATGCTATGCCAGAAGAAAGCCTGGAAGATTTAATTGAAGACTTAGACTACATTTTATCTCTTAATATAGAACACATCTCAACATACTCTTTAATAATCGAACCTCATACTAAACTAGGTTTAAAAAGAATTGAAAATATCAATGAAGATTTAGATTATGAAATGTATGAATTAATCTGCAAAAAATTAAAGAAACATAACTATACTCATTACGAGATTAGTAATTTTTCCAAAAAAGGATATGAATCAAGACATAATCTTTGTTATTGGAACAATGATGAATATTATGGTTTTGGTCTAGGAGCAAGCAGCTACTTAAATAATAAGAGAATCACAAATACAAGATCAATTTCTAAATACTTAGCCAGAAATTATCAATCAGACATTGAAGAATTAAATGAGAATGATAAAATTGAATATGAAATCATCTTAAATCTACGTAAAGCATCAGGCATTTCTCTAGAAAAGTTTTCTAATAAATATGGAAAAGAATTGAAAGATTTCTACAATTACCAATCTTTAGTTGAAAAAAGACTTTTGAAAGAAACACCTAATTCACTTTTCATTCCAGAAAATAAATGGTATATTAGTAATGAAATTATAATAAAATTATTAGAAGGTGAAGTAGATGGAAATTGAAAAAAATTTTGAAAAAGAATTAAGTTATTTTAAAATAGATAAGGTAAGAAAGGCTTGCATAGCAACGCTTAAATTATTACCAGAATATTTCTTTGAGGTACCAGCCTCATCAACAGGGAAATATCATCCAGAGTATGCTTTAGGAGATGGAGGTTTATTAAGACATTCAAAAGCGGCTATGCGAATTGGTTATGAATTATTAAGTAACCCTGCAATAGGAGATAAATATACTGAAAAAGAAAAAGACTTGATGTTAATGGCTCTATTGATTCATGACGGTTTAAAATCAGGAAATCCTAAAGAGAAATATACCCGTTTTGATCATCCGCTTTTAATGGCTGACTTCCTTATGGATAATGAAGAGGCCCTAGGTCTAGAAGTAGAAGAGATTGAATTCCTAGGAGATGTAATTAAAACTCATATGGGAGTTTGGACAAAAGATTATAACGGAGTTGAGGTTCTAGAAAAACCTCAAACAAAATACCAAAATTTTGTTCATATGTGTGACTATCTTGCTAGTAGAAAATGCATTTTAGTTCCATTTGATAAAGATAATAATATAAGTGTCTAATAAACACTTATTTTTGTCGAATACTTGTTTTAATAAAAGAAATTTGTTAATATTATTGTAGAGGAGAAATGAAAATGGCAAAGAAAGAAACTAAAAACAAAAAGAAAACAACTCTAGAAGTTAAAATATATAAAACAGCAGCAATATCTATAGTACTATTAATTTCTGCTATCTTTCTGAGTTATTTCGTTATAACTGCTAGTAGTCTAAAACCAGAAATAAATGAAGAGACTGCAAACTATATCTCATTTAACAATTCCAATACAACTGATATGATGAAAATAAGTAATCTTCAAAAGTTATCAAATAAAAAAGGAATGAGTAAAGTTAATGAAAACAGTATTGATTTTAAAATAACTGGTAAAAAAGATTCTAAGTATAGTATTATCTTATATCCAATAAATAATAAAAATGATTTAGAAAAAATTAAATTCTATTTAACAAAAGATGGTAAAAAAGTAGCTTACAATACTTTAGCTGAGATAACAGAAATAAAAGAAGATGGTGGGATTGTAATCTATCAAGGAATAATTGGAAAAGATGACTTAAATTATAATTTACGTATGTGGTTAAGCAAAGATTATCATAAAAATGCAAATAATATCTCTTTTGAGATAAAAGTAAAATAGGAGGGATACAATGAGTGGCAAAATAATTGTAATTGAAGGTACAGATTGTTCAGGAAAAGAAACTCAGACAAAACTATTAGAAAAAAGATTAAAAGAATCTGGAAAAAAATGCATTAGATTTGATTTTCCAAATTACAATGCTCCAACTGGAAAAATTGTTGGAGGAGCCTATTTAGGAAAGCCAGAAATTGGACCAAGTTTTTTTAAAGAAGGCGCAGTAAATGTCGACCCTCATGTTGTGTGTCTATACTATGCAGCCGACAGAAAGTATGCTCTTCCAGAAATCCAAAAATATCTTGATCAAGATTATTACGTTATATTAGATAGATACACTACATCGAATTTAGCTCATCAAGGAAGTAAAATTCATGATAAAGAAGAACGATTCAATATGTATCAATGGATAGATAAGTTAGAGTATTGGTTATTAAAATTACCAAAACCTGATAAAACAATATTTCTTCATGTGCCATTAGAAAATACTCTAGAGCTAAGAAAAAATAGAACTAACATCGATGAACATGAAAAATCTCCAGAACATCTAAAACAAGCAGAAGGAGCTTATTTAGAATTATCAGAATTATATAACTGGAATCGCATTGAGTGTATAAAAGATAATAAGTTAAGAAGTATAGAAGATATTAGCGATGAAGTCTTAAAAATAGTTGAAGAAATGGATTAAAAAATCTAGTAGATAAATTCTACTAGATTTTTTTTAATTTACTGTAGGAACTAATGCCTTTTGTTCTTGACCTAATTTTGGAAGATTAGCAACTGTGCTATTCAAAGGAGCAGTAATAGTTTGTTGAGGAACAGTCGCCACATTACTTTGCATAGGTGCTTGCTGATTAACAGTATTATTAGCAGTCGGTGTTTGAATAGTCTGATTAATTACTGGTATTGGACTAACAGCATTTGTAGACACTGCTGGAATATTAGTCATTGGTGCAGAAATCGGTTGTTGTACTTGAACCGTATTAGCTGCAGCAGCTGGTTGTTGCAACTGTGTTGTAGCAACTATATTAGATACTGGTTGTTGAACTTGTACCGCAGCAGTAGGTAATTTACTTATCTGACTAGTTGGTACAGAAACAGGTCCAGCTGCAATAGGCTGTTGAACTTGAACTGCAGCAGCGGTGTTAACAGTGGGCTTTTGAACATTCATAGCAGCAGTATTATTGGTGTTGTTATATCCACCAGGAATTTTCACAACAGTAGAATTAACATTAGGTGCTTGAACCTGTGGCTGTGCTTGTACTTGTGTTTGTTGCTGAGATTGAACCTGTGTCTGTTGCTGAGGGTGAGTTACAACGTTAACCGCAGCTTTGTTATTAGTAGTAGCTTCAGTACTTTGGCTCTCTTCAGTATTTTCTTCCTTAGGAGAATCATCAAAGTCAGCCGCTGTAAATATAGGAGGAGAAACAACTGATGAAATATCGTTTTCAGTATTTTTCTTTACTGGAGCATCCAATAAGTCATCACTTTCTGGTATTTCTTCTTCCTTAGGAATAGAATCCTTGATTGTTGTAGCAATTTCATTTTCATAATTGTCATCGTCTTCATTTTCAATTTCGATATTTCTATAAACTTCCTCAAAACTAGTTTTTCCCTCTAAACATTTAATCAAAGCATCTTGTAACATTGTAATAGTACTACCTGAATAAACCATTTTAGCAAGTTCTTTTTTTCCTAATTTTTCATTACTTAATGCAGCTCTAATATCATCATCGATTTCAAGTACTTCATGAACAGCAATACGACCATGATAACCACGACGACAATGTTCACAACCTTTAGGGTTAGCATCCCAAACACGAGCAACATCCATATTCATAAACTTTTTGAAAACTTTCTTTTCATACTTAGTCGTTTCTCTTTGGTAACGACAATCAGGACAAAGCATCTTAGCAAGTCTTTGAGAAATAATTCCAGACAAAGCTGTAGATAACAGATATCTTTCAACATCCATATCAAGAAGACGTTCAACTGTTGCTAAAGCATTATTTGTATGGATTGTAGATAAAACTAAATGTCCTGTAATAGAAGCACGAACTGCAATTTGAGCTGTTTCAGAATCACGAATTTCTCCGATAAGAATAACATTCGGATCTTGACGTAAAATAGAACGTAGCGCTGCTGCGAAAGTCATTCCAATTTCAGCATTAACTTGAACTTGATTTATTCCTTCAATATTCATTTCTATTGGATCTTCTACAGTGATAACATTAGTTTCTGGTTTATTTAATCCTTGCAAAATAGAGTAAGTAGTTGTAGATTTACCAGAACCAGTAGCACCAGTAGTCAGAATAATTCCATTAGGAAGTCCCATCATTCTTCTAATCTTTTCCAAGTTCTTTGGGTGAAATCCTAAAGAATCAACACCTTGCAAACTTCGAGTATAATCCAAAATACGAATAACGATTTTTTCACCTTGGTTTAACGGTAAAGAAGATACACGCATATCTAAATATTGTCCACCAAAATCCCCTTTTATAGCACCATCTTGAGGTAATCTTGACTCAGTAATATTCATATTTGCAAGAAGTTTTAATCTTGTTGATAAGTTTTTTTCATAAGCCTTTGGAACGAAAGTATAATCTTGCAAATCACCATCAATTCTAAATCTTACCATCATTCCATCATCACGAGGATCGAAATGAATATCTGAAGAATTATGATTAGATGCAGCGATTATAATATAATCAGCAATTTGAGTAACAGGAGTCTTTGTAAAGTCAAAAGACACCATGAAACTTTCAGTTCCTTTTTGGACGCGTTTTACATCAAATTGAACCATCATTTCAACCCCTTTGTCTACTTTCTATGGTATTTTATCTTAATTTATTATATAATAATTTCATGATAATAGCAAGGAGAGTGAAATTGAAAAATGAAAAAAATTAATAATCGCGGATTCGTTCTTGCTGAGACTCTTATCGTATCAGTTTTCTTATTAGTTATATTTGGTATGCTATATAGCAATTTCTATCCATTAATAGGTGAATATGAAAAAAGAGAAAGTTATGATGATGTTGACAGTAAATATGCTGTCTATTGGATAAAAAAAATGATTGAAGATGGATCATACAATCCCCCAAATACAGAAAAAGGTTACTATAATAATAATAGGTATTTTTTTCGTTTTAAATGTAGTGATATAGGAGATGAAGCAAAGAGAGACGTATGCATAAATCTTGTTTCAGAATTTGAAGTTGATGGCTGTGATAATAGTGGGAAAAAATGTGAAATCTTTATCACACCTTACACAATAGATAAGTTTAAAGAGACAGTTAACAATGGTAGCGTCAAACGATTCAAAGAATCATGCACCAGTTCAGACAGTGTCTGCAAACAAGAATATATAGATGATTGTGTTATTAATTATCCAACAAAAGCATCAGATGAAATCAAAACACAAAGATGTACCAAAAAAGCTACAAAAAGTGTTTTTGACACAGGATTAGAAGAATACATAACCCTCCTACCAGACTATAGAGCCCAATCTCTAAATTCAGCAACAAGCAGAGTTATAGTAAGATTCCACCATCGAAAGGACAGTAACAGTTATTACTCTTACGCTACAATAGAGGTGAATAGATAATGAAAAAAATTAATAACAAAGGAATTACAACTATCGAAGTTATTGTATGTTTTGTCTTAGTCGTTATGATTACTATAGTAATGTATTCCACAATTACTGGATTTAACGAAAGAAGATTAGTTGAAGGCTACAAATCTAAAATTTACACCTATAAAAATGTCTTAACAAAAGAAATTCAAGACGATTTTATAAAAATAGGTCTAAATCATGCTACTACTTATAAAAAAAGTCAACATGGTACAGCAACATATACAGTTGATTGTACTCTACAAGATGGAACAAAAAGAAGACTTGTCATTGACCAGTTTCTAACAAAATCAGATTATCATATCGGTGGAACACTTGATTCTAGAGAAGATTACTTCATGATAAAATATGGAGTACCAGGAGATATGATAGAATATCCAATTCCAGATTTAGGTGAAAGTAAGTTTGAAGTAGAAAATGCCTCAGGAAATAAAGTAGAAACGACTGCGAAAGACTTAAGTATCAATAACGTTTTAATAGGAATCAGTGAAGAAAATGTTCTTTCTATATATATTGGCTTCTATCATCCAGAATTAGGTACAAGATATGCAATTAACATTGTTGCTCCAATTAACTATAAAACAACTGAAGCTGATGTAGCAGACAAATTTAAAACACCATAAAAAGAATAAAAAATATCAAAAAAGCTAGACAAGTTCCAATGATTCTTCCTACAAGAAAACAACTATATTTTATAGAAGTATCCACAAGGATACTTTTTACTTGCATGTGTATAGATAAACCTCCAAAAGAAATAAATAGCAATATATATAACGCTCTATGTAAATTATTATTTATTAAAACTGTTGAAAAGACTCCTTTGGTTAAATCAAATACCCCGTTTAAAAGAATAAATGAATTGCTATCTAATAAGACATATTTAGTAATAATTAATGCAATTAAATAAAAAAATAAAGAAGTTCCATATATTAGTATTAAAGTACTAAAAGAGTTTTTAATTGCCTTTGTAAGTACAACTGAAAAGTTATCAGGAACATTAAAATTAGCATTAAGCTTTTTTCTACTTTTTTTAGAAAAAATAAATATAATAAAATTACTAAATATAATAGATAATAATAATTTTAGACATAATTCTTTATCATTTAATACTAAGGATACAGAACCAAGTACAAATAATGGATTAGGAAAATGACTATACATAATAATCCTATTGGCATCCGCTTGATCAATTAAATTATTATCAAGCAATTCCCTTGTATATTTAGCTCCACTAGGGAATCCACTTATCATACTAATTATAAAGACGTATAAACTACTTGTATTCATATGCAAATAATATTGCAATAATTGTATTAGCCCATAATCAATTAATAAACTAGAGAATATAAAAAATATTAAGCTAACAGGAAAAAGCTTAGTTAAAAATAAAATAGAATAATCTAATATTGCTTCAACAATAATATTAGAATTTATTAAGTATAATATTAATAGACTTACTAATGTGACAAGTATCAGTATACTTTTATAAGTTTTTTTCATATTTTTCCTTTTCTTTGTTATAATTATTCTAAGGTGATAAAATGAAGAAGATACTTAATTATATTAAAAATCTTATTAAAGAAGAATATAAATTCATTATTTTTTTATTATTAATTTACCTAACATTAAATTTTCCTGTTAATTATTATATAACAGTAGGTGGAGGAACTAGTGATGTTGCTAGTAGAATTAAAGTAACTGATGGTTATAAAAGTAAAGGTAGTCTTAATATAAGCTATGTAACTCAATTAAAAGGAACTATTTGTACTTATGTTTTAAGTTATATCATTCCAACTTGGGAAAGAGATGATGCTAATAACTATAAGTATGATGAAAGTGAAAGTATTGAGGATGTAGCTTTCCGAGGAGACTTAGATTTAAGTACTGCTAATGGTACAGCAACCTATTGGGCCTATACTTTAGCAAATAAAAAGGTAACAGAGAAAGATTCTAACTTGTATGTAATAACGACTTTAAAAGAATTTAAGACTTCCCTAAAAGTTCAAGATCAAATTTTAAGCATTGATGGAAATAGTTATGATACTATTGAGGAATATAAAGCATACTTGCAAACAAAAAAAGCAAATGATATAGTTAATGTACAAGTAAAGAGAAATTTTAAAACGAAAGACTTAAAAGTAAAACTTCATGAATCTGAAGGTTCTGTAATGTTAGGAGTGGGCTTACAGTATGTCAAAGAGTATGATGCAGAACCTAATGTAGATATTTCCTTCAATAGTAGTGAATCAGGACCATCAGGAGGACTTATAACAACTCTGGAAATATATAATCAGTTAACAAAAAAAGATTTAACTAAAGGTTTGAAAATAGCAGGTACTGGAACTATAGAACCAGATGGGACAATCGGTCAAATTGGAGGAGTAGAACATAAAATCTTAGGAGCTGAATCAGATAAAGCAGATGTCTTTTTAGTACCAGCAGGAGATAATTATAAAGATGCTAAAAAATATAAAAAAGAGAAAAAATTAAAAATAAAGCTAATAGAAGTAAAAAATATTAAAGATGCTCTAGATAAATTGGAGGAATTGAAGTGAGAATCGGAATAGACCTAGATGATACAATTTGTCAAACAACAGAAATAGTTCAAAATAGACTAAAAAGGTATGCAACAGAAGAAAAAATGAATCCTCTAGACATCATTAATGATGATTTTCTAAAACATAGCTTCTTTAGTATTTACTTAGAAGATATCTATCTAAATGTTGATGTCAAAAAAGATGCTATAAATGTCCTAAAAAGATTAAGGAGTAGAGGAAATGAAATCTATGTTGTAACAGCTAGAAGAAGCGACTATGTACCTAGCGTTACAGATGTAATTAAAATAACTGAAAGATGGCTCAATGAAAACAACATCGAAGTAGATGGAATAATTACTGCAGCTTATGGTGAAACTAAAGCGGATGTTTGTAAAAGATACAATATCGATATTATGATAGACGATGACCCTTATAATTATAAAAAGATAGTCTCATCTGGTACAAAATGTTTATTATTCGATGATAAAGAAAGATATGACTTAAAAAATAACTATGTAACCAGCTGGTTAGAAATAGAAAAATATATTGAAAGGAATAGATAATATGAAAAAAATAATTAAAACATTAATTCTTCTAGTTATAACATTACATGTAATCCCAGCTTCAGCCGCAAATTATGAAATGAAAGAACTAATTCCTGTAGACACAGAGACAACTATTGTAACTGATAATTTTAGCTACAAAAACTTCTATTACAATGATAATAAAATGGAAGCTGAAGCATTGAAAAATAATTTTATTATCTTCGGCGGTATTAAAAACCTAAGAGATGAAGATTCTCCAGTTAGTATTAGTATTGGTATATTCGATGAAGATAAAAAAAATATTGGAACAATTAATTACTGTTCAACAAATGATAAAACTAGTGCCGTTGCGGAAACAATTCTAAAGCCTGATGAAGAACGCAGTTATGTTATCGAAGTAAATAAAAAAGTGTTAGCACCTGATAAGACTGTTAAAGACGTAAAATACATTGCTGTATTAGATGATAATATCAATTGCCGTACCGCGGGGTCTCAAGACTTTGTAGGAAAGAAAGTTGAAGAAATAAAAGTTACTAAGAACTCTATTTTAGAATATAGTAGTACTAAAATATTCATAAGAATCTGTTCAGTAATTGCAGTTTTATTATTAATAGTATTTTTATACAAATTTATGTTTACTAATGCATTCAGAAACTACAATGGTGATGATGTTAGAAGAGAATTTATATATAAGAATAAGCAACTTGCTAAGGAAAGACTTGAAAATCCTAAACCAGAAGAACCAAAGATACCTAAAGAAATTAAAAGTACAGAAATACTTGCTCAAGAGCAAATCGAAAATAAAAAGGAAAATCAAGAAGGAACAAATCTTCATAATATGTATAAATAATATGAGTAAAATCATATTATTTTTCTTTTCCCACAATTTCCCATATTTTTTAGATATTTTTAACACATTTCTAGTTTAAGATGGAAGTATGAAAGGAAGGGATACCAATAAGATAGAAAAAGAATCAATAATTTAAATTAAATAATAATAGATATTTACATAGATTAATAATTAATATATAAAGGAGTGATGCTGATAAGATAAAGAAACAAGACATTAAAGAAGAAATAATAAAAATTTAATATAGATAGAAAAAGTAAAGAAGGAGGAATGCCTATAAGATAAAAAAATTAAAAACCCAAAAAGTAACAATAAAAATTGACATAGATAAAAAAGTAGAGAAGGAGGAATGCCTATAAGATAAAAAAGGAAACCCAAAAAATGCAACAATAAAAAAATTGACATAGATAAAAAAAGTAGAGAAGGAGGAATGCCTATAAGATAAAAAAGGAAACCCAAAAAATGCAACAATAAAAAATTGACATAGATAAAAAAATAATAAAGGAGTGATGTCGATAAGATAGAGAAGAAAATAAAAAAATGAAGTAATAATATCAATAAAAATAGATAAAAAAGTAAAAAAGGAGGAATGTGTTAATAGGATAAATAAGAAAATAGTGCTATACTATTAATAGGTGGTATTTATGTATAAGATATGTTTAGTTGAAGATGAAGAAGCTCTTGCAAATATAGTTAAGTTATATTTAGAAAGAGCAGGGTATGAGACAATTTGCTTTACAAAAGGTAAAGATGCAATAGATTATATTGGAAACGAAGTAAATTTATGGATATTAGACATAATGTTAGGAGATGATGTAAATGGCTATGATGTAATCAAAGCTATCAGACAAGAGGATGAAAATGTTCCAGTAATATTTACATCTGCAAGGGATCAAGAATTAGATAAAATATTTGGCCTTGAACTTGGTAGCGATGATTACATGACAAAACCCTATTCGAGTAAAGAATTAGTATTAAGAGTAAATAATATAATAAAAAGAGTCTATAAAGACTCAGCCCAACCCAATAGTTTAATAAATTATGATAACTATATAATTAACCTAGATAAAAGAATTGTAGAATTAAATAATAAAGAAATAAAATTAACGACTCTAGAATTTGACTTGTTAGTATTATTTATAAAAAATAAAGGCAAATGCTTTTCTAGAGAAGAAATATTAAGTGGTGTATGGGGAGATGATTATTTTGGAAATGATAGGGCAGTTGATGACCTGGTAAGAAGAGTTAGGAAGAAACTTTCAAAACTAAAGATAGAAGCCGTCTATGGCTATGGGTACAGATTGTCATGAGTTTCGGTAAAAATAATTTAAGTAAACAACTATTAGTTGTAGTTGGTATTGCTTTTGCCTTACTGTTCATTTCCTTAGGAGCGATTCTCCCAAGAATCTTAATCCCTGTTGCCGAAGCTAATATCTATAGTTACCTAAGTGAACCATTAAAAATTTATGATACTAATGTAGACAGCAAACTTCTCAATACCGAAATAGCTTATCTCTATGTTTCAAAAGACACAATCGCAACAAGTAAAAACATAGAGGAAGTCATAAAATATGATAAAATAGAAAAAATACTCTCAAAAATGAAAGAATCGTATGGTAAATTTATCTACGATCATAAAATATACTACTACTACACTTTAAAAACTAACGGAATAACAAAAATAGCAATTTCAAACGATAGCTATATAAATCGAACTAAAGCATCTATGCTAAGTGCCATATTCCCCCTTGTACTGGGAACATTCTTACTAATAGGACTAATGCTTGTATTTTGGTCATCTATTGTTGTAAGAAAAATAGAAAAATTAAAAAATAAAATTGATAATATTGATAATCCTGATTACAATCATAAAATAGATTTTAATACTGATGATGAAATAAGATCACTTGCCTTAGCAATCGAAGATATGCGTATTTCTTTAATAAGCCAAGAGGAATACCGCAATCAAATGTATCAAAATATTTCACATGATTTTAAAACACCTCTCACCGTTATAAAATCATATATAGAGGCTGTTGAAGACGGAGTAGAAGACGAAAAGGTTGCCTTTGAAACCGTTAAGGAACAGACCGAAAAATTAGAACAAAAAGTACACTCACTTCTTTACTTAAATAAACTCGATTATCTCAAAAATTCTAAAAATGTTTCTAATGAGCTAATAGATATGAAAAAAATTATAAATCAAGAAGTAGAAAAATTTAAATTCCATAGAAAAAATATTAAATTCGAAGTAAATTTTGATCAAAAATCAAAATATTATGGCTCAGTAGAAAATTGGGAAACTATACTCGATAATTTATTAGGAAATTTTATGAGATATGCAAACACTACTATAAAAATTACGGCTAAGCAAAATAAAGTAATCTTATATAATGATGGAGATCAAATAGATAACGATTTTCTTGAAGGAATATTTACTCCGTTCCGTAAAGGAATCAAAGGCGAATTTGGACTTGGTTTATCCATCGTAAAAAAAACCCTAAACATAATGGATTATGATATTACAATTAGAAACGAAAAAAAAGGTGTTTCGTTTATTATTACGAGTCGAAAAGGAATTCATAGATAGAATTCTTTTTCTTTTTTTATTGAAATACTGAATCCTTGCTAAGATAAGCTTTTTTCGCTATAATATAAATATAAAAAGGTAGGTGGAAAGATGAAAAAAATAAACAACAAAATGGGCAAGAATATTATGTCTATAATAATGCTTACTATCGGAACAATAATTGCAGCTGCAGCCTTAGAATGTTTCTTAATACATAATACGATTCTAGATGGCGGGATTACAGGTGTCTCAATCATTGTTTCAAAGCTAACAGGAATCCCTCTAGCACTCTTAGTTTTAATCTTAAATATCCCATTTGTTTATATAGGATACAAGAATCTAGGTAAAAGTTTCCTTGTTAGAACAGTTTACTCAATGGTTTCGTTCTCATTGTTCTTATCCTTCTTTGGCCATATTACAGCCTTTACAGATGAGATTTTACTCGCCACAGTCTTTGGAGGAGCATTGCTTGGTCTTGGAGTAGGAATAGTTATTCACTTTGGTGGCTGTGTTGATGGAACAGAAAGTGTAGCCATTGTTATAAGCAAAAAAACCAATCTAAGTGTTGGACAAATTGTTTTAATTTTTAACTTGATTATCTATGGAACTGCTGGATTTATTTTCGGCTTTGATAGAGCAATGTATTCTTTATTAACATATTTAATAACCTTCAAAGTAATTGATTTTGTTTCAGAAGGATTAGAACAAGCAAAGGCAGCCTTAATAATTACTGAAAAAGGTACCTCACTTTCAAAAGAAATATACAATAAGTTAGGAAGAACAACCACAACAATTCGTGGTAAAGGTCTAATTAGTGGAGAAAAAGAAGTTCTATACTGTGTCTTAACAAGAATTGAAATCTATGAATTAAAACACATTGTCGAAGAAATGGATGAAAGTGCTTTTGTCACAGTATTGGATGTTTCAGATATTATCGGAACACATATAAAAAGTAATAAGAAAAAGTCTTAAGTGTTATCTTAAGATTTTTTTTGACTTAAAACTAAAATTATAATAGAATAAAAAACTGGTGATTACTATGAAAAACAAAGAAATGATATTAATAAAGTCTGTGGCTCTTGAAGGAACAAGACGTTGTAATGCAAAGTGCGACCACTGTATGCGTGGGGAACCACAAAACTTAGATATGAGTAGAGAAGTTATAGATAATTTATTAGAAAGAAAAAATATAGTTATCATGAAATTAATTTTTAGTGGTGGAGAGCCCTTATTGAATGAAGATTTAATTATCTACACAATTGATAAAATTATAAGCAATAAAAAGTTAGTCTTTCAAATAGAAATTACAACAAATGGAACAATATATAGTAGTAGAGTAGTTGAAAAGTTAAAAGAGTTTAAAGAATACTTAAAAAGTCAATTCTCTGATTTTCTAGACACTACAAAAGATGATAAAATATCGTGTATCAGAATTTCTAATGATCAATTCCATCAAATTAATTCTGATGTTCTAGAAAAATATAAGCAAGAAAAAGAACTTTCAGTTATCAAGACTGGCAATATTGATATACTGGATGATGGTCTTCTTTTAACTGGAAGGGCAAAGAATAAAACCTTTGGAAGAGACTTTGAATATCATCTAAAAGCTATAAATGTTAGGACAATAAAAAAAGATAAATACTTTTTAGAAAATGATTTCTATATAACTGCACGAGGTGATATCACAACTCAAGGTGATGGGACTTATGAAGATATGGATATTATTAATCTAGGCCCTATAAAAGACTTCAAATTTATTGATAAGAAAAAAGAAAAATTAAAAAAATATAAAAAACTATTGACAAATTGATATGATATTAATATAATGTTAATAACAGGTGAGAAAAACTTGTTAAATTTTTAACTATAGTTATTAACAAAATATTAAAAAGAAAGGCGAGGTTGAATATGGAATTAAAATTTACAAAAGCACAAATGTGCAAAGTACTTGAAAAATATTATCAAGAACAAGAAGGGATTAAAGGAAAAGTAACAATTAAAGGACATGCTTGTAATGTTGGATATGAAATGTGTTCTTATAGAGATGTTTTAGTTGACATGAAGATAGAAGGAGAAATAGTACTAGATGGAATGAGATTACCATTAGAAAAAGAAATTCCAACTTCTGATTTACAAGCTGCATTCACACATTTCTTAAGTGAACTAAATCAAGAAGTAGAAAGTGTTTCATTCGATAAAGGAATTTCATATCACACAGAAGGATATTACATGTCTGAAAGAACAGTTGAAAAACCTTATTTTAAAGGTGTAATTGTAAAATTAAAAAATAAAACAAAAAAAATTGGAGGAATGTAAAATGAATATTAAAAATTTAAATATGTATAAAGGAATGTTAATCATAGTAGATATGGTTAATGGATTTGTCAAAGAAGGGGCCTTAGCTGATCAAAAAATTGCTAAAAAGGTACCACGTCAAATAGAACTTATAAAAGAAGCTAAAACAAGAGGAGATTTAATTGTTTTTATTAAAGATACTCACGAAGAGGATTCAGTAGAACATAAAAGATTTGGTGGAGCTAAACACTGTGTTAGAGGAACAGGAGAAGAGCTAGTAATTGATGAATTAAAAGCATATGAATATAATGACGATACAGTAAGTATTGAGAAAAATTCAACAAGCTATATGGAAGCTCCAGAGTTTAGAAAACTAATAGGAGAAGCTACTGATATTGAAACTGTTGACGTAGTAGGATGTTGTACAGATATTTGTGATTTCAATGGTACTATGGCTCTTGCAAATTACTTTGATCAGTGGAATAGAGATGTAGAAATCAGAGTCCATGAAGATGCTATCGCAACATTTGCAGAGGATGCAAGACAAAATTATGTTGATGCTGCTAAATTATTAATGGCGCAACAAGGAATTCAATTAGTAAAGAAGAGATAATTTTTTTTAAACCTATGATATTAATAAAATATTAAGAAGAAAAGTAAATATGAAAAAGGAGAATTAAAATGAAAACAAAAAAATTAAAATTTTTAGAGAAAATATTAAATAAATATAATCATAATGAGGTATATATTTGCTACGACGGAGAAGAAGCAAAGCCAGGATTAGGAGAGATAATAATCAGTGTTAAAGATGATCATTATCATGTTTATACAAGTGAAAGAGGAGCAAAACATAATGTACATAATTTTCAAGATGAAGAAATGGTATTATGCTACATAGCTTGTATGCTTAATGATGGCAAAGGATTCTATAACGAAATAATGAGTTATCTTAATGATAAAGAAAATCAAACTTTAATGACAGATTTCTATGAATTAACAATGGCTCAAACTTACTTCAACGAAGGAAAGAAAGATGAAAAAGTTTACTTCGATATTTTCTTCCGTAAGAATCCATTTGAAGGTGGATATACAATGAGTGGTGGACTTGATGAAACAATTAAGTACATCGAAAACTTCCGCTTTACTGAAAGTGATATTGAATATTTAAGAAGTCTAGGTAAGTTTAATGATGAGTATTTAAATTATTTAGCTGACTTAGAATTTAAAGGTGATATCTATGGTATTCCTGATGGAACAGCAGTTTTCCCTAATGAACCAGTTCTTACAGTTGAAACAGATATTATTACAGCCCAAATCTTAGAAACAGCCTTACTTGCAAACTTCAATCATGGCTCTTTAGTTATAACTAAAGCAAAAAGAGTTACTAGCGAAGCGAACAATAATGGTGAATCCATCCCTGTTATGGAGTTTGGTGCAAGACGTGCTCGTGGAATCGACTCTGCAATTGAAGCAAGTAAAAATGCCTACATTGGAGGTTGCTGCGGAACAAGTAATACTAAAGCTGGAAAAGAAAATGGAATCCCAGACCTTGGAACAATGGCTCATTCTTTAGTAACAGAAGCAGAAAATGAGTATGAAGCATTCTTAGGATATGCAAAAAGTAATCCAGATAACTGTGTTTTCTTAGTTGATACTTATGATACACTAAAAAGTGGTATTCCAAACGCTATTAAAGTTGCTAACGAATATCTAAAACCAAATGGATACCCATTCAAAGGAATCAGAATTGATAGTGGAGATTTAGCATACCTTTCAAAAGAAGCTCGTAAAATGTTAGATAAAGCAGGATACCCTGAAGCAAAAATCTGTTTATCAAATGGTTTAGATGAATACAGTATTAGAGATTTATTAAAGCAAGGTGCTGTAATCGATTCAATTGGTGCTGGAGACAATATAGCTGCCCCAAATGAAAGAGTTGGTGGTGTATATAAACTAGTAGCAGTAGAAAAAGATGGTAAGAGAGAACCTCGAATCAAAGTAAGTAACGATAGTATTAAAACTATTAATCCAGGAAGCAAAAGAGTTTATCGTTTCTATGATAAAGAAACAGGTTATGCCTTAGGAGATGTTATCACTTTGGCTGAAGAGAAAATTGCAGAAAACAAATATACTTTAGTTCATCCAGTTGAGACTTGGAAGAAAACAACTCTTGAAAACTATAATGTTCGTCCACTATTAGTACCAATTTTTAAAAATGGTGAATTAGTATATGATGAGCCAACAATTCACGAAAAACAAGCATATTGTCAAAAAGAATATGAAACATTATATCCAGAAGTTACTCGTATTGAAAAACCTGCTGAATATTATGTTGACCTATCAGATAAATTAAGAGAATTAAAGAATGAACTTATCAAATTACACCAAGTAGAACCAGAAGAAAAAGCTATTCAAAAAGTAAAGAAATAGACTAGGAGAATCAAAATGCGCAAAGAAAAGTTAGAAGAATTACACGATTATATTAATGAATTAAAAACAATTCGCAAGACATTAGTAGAGCCAGAATTTGTGTATAGAAAAGGCAAAGCAGTTAAAAGAAAAGGTTTTATGGATATAGAAAAATACATGGTAGAATTAGCTAATGGTATGGTAGTTCCAAGAGAAAAAATCTTAAAAGGTGGAAAAAATAAAAGTGCAGCCATTGTTATGCCTGTAACAAAAGATAATAATGCCATTTTAGTTGTTCAATCTAGAAGCAGTACGCATGAGTCAGTATGTGTTGAATTTCCAGCAGGTTACATTGAAGAAGGAGAAGACCCAGAGTATGGAGGCGCCAGAGAAGTTGCTGAAGAAACTGGCTATGTTCCAGAGAAGATGCTGCTATTAGATAAGTTTTATCAAGACCAGTCATGCGGAGTTTGTGCTTATAATTACAATTATCTCGCATTAGATTGTGAGAAACAACAAGAGCAAGAATTAGATGAAAATGAAGCAATTAGATATTTTGAATGTACAATCGATGAGCTTTTTGAACTACAAGAAAGAGGTTATTTAACTGATATTCAAACAAAATATACTTTAAATCTTGCCAAACAATACATCAAAAAATAGAAAGAAAGTAGGAGATACTATGAAAAAAATAATTGGTATGACCTTTCCAAGACAAGATACTTCCTTAGGGCTAGAACCGTCACTACTTACGGTTCTACCTGACGGAGATAATGTCATTTATTCTATGGAAAATAGAGACTTTAATGATGAAGAAGTAGAAAATTATGCTTGTTCAGTCTATATTACAGGAATGAATGAATTTAAGGAATGGGCAAGTCACCATGACCGAGAAAAAATTATTGTTGGCGGTTATGAGCCAACAATTAATCCAGAAGAGTTTGTTCCATACGCCAAAAAAGTTATGGTTGGACCATGTGATGATTGGTATGCAAGTATCGCTCAAGAAGGAGACATCATCAAAGGAATAACTACTAATAAAAAAATCCCTAGATATGACTTATATGATATTAAAAATAATCAACAAATCATTCCGGATAAACAAAAAGATGACATTTGCACCTCAATTAATACCTCTCAAGGTTGTCCTTTTAAATGTGACTTTTGTTGCAGTCCATTAATGTGTGACAAGTTAATGTCAAAGCCTCTAGAACTTATCAAAGAAGAAGTAGCCTACTTAAAACAATTTAATCCTAAATTTGTCTTCATTCGTGATGAAAATTTTCCTCTTCAAAAGGATTGGAAAGAACGACTTAAAGCCATTAATGAAATGGGCGCTAAGATTTACCTTTTTGCATCAGCTAATCTTCTAAATGAAGAGACAGTTGCTTTCATGAAGGAAAATAGTGTTTATATGGTTTGTTTAGGATTAGAAGATATTACAGTTGATTATGCTAAGAATAAAACACTAGATGAAGCTTGTAATTTACTTCACGATAATGATATCATGGTTTACTTATCATTCATTGTTAATCCTCTAAAAGTTCAAACTCAAGAAGAAAGTAATGAATTCTATTCTAAATTATTAGATAGATTCATTGAACTTCGTCCAGAAATGGTTTGTGGAAACTTCTTAATGCCTTTTAGAGGAACCAAGATTTGGGATGATTATAAAGATTTAGTTACTGAAAGTGACTATGATCTCTATAATTCAAAAAGTGCTTTCTTAGAAAAAAATCAAGAAAACAGACAAAGAATGGAATATGAAATGTTCTATTATCAATGGTTATATTACAACTCAGAATTCTATCAAGAAAATGTAAGACGCTTTCAAACTGAAGATACTCTTCATCTAAGATTCCTTGAGTTGAAAGAACAATTTTCTGATACTGAAAATCCAAAAGTGCTTAGGAAGGAGTTGAAAAGTAATGGAAAAAATCAATAAATTAGTAGTTGTTAATGGTAGTCCACGACCAGATAATATTAGTAATACTTATCAAGCTCTAATGGCTGAAGTAGAGTTCTTAAAAGAAAAGAATCCTGAGATGGAAACAAAATATTTTAAATTACCAACTAATCTAAGTGGTTGTATAAATTGTAGAGAATGCTCAGTTGATTGTAATATTAAGGATAATTTTCAAGAAATAGTCGAAACTATTGAAGATGCAGATGTCGTAATGTTAGGGAGTCCGGTTTATTTAGATATGCCAACTCCAGAAATGGTTGCTTTTCTAACTAGACTTAATTGTAAAGCTGAAAATACTAATCGTGAATTTTTTAGAGATAAGAAAGCATATCTAGTCGCAACTAGTTTCTGTAGTGGAACGAAAACAGTTCTTCATACAATGATGGGAGCTTGCGAGATGTTAGGATTCACAATAGAAGGACGTTCAACTCGTGAGTATATAACCCTATGGCAGGATGAAAAATTAAGAGGTGGTATGACAAGAGAAGATGCTATCTATGTTAAAAAGATAGGAGCCAAACGTGTCTAAATATCAAGTAGGGATGTATGGAGGTTCCTTCAATCCTCTTCATAATGGTCACTTAAAATGCATTTTAAAAGCGGAGGAGCAATGTGAAGAATTACACTTAATAGTTGGAATATTACCAAATAGAGATGTTGTAGATATAGAAACAAAGAAATATTTCATGGAAGAAATCTTTAAAGATTATCCTAATATAATTATTCACTATTTTGTTGATGAAACAAAAGATAAAAAAGATTATGGAATAAATAAATGGCTAATAGATTCAATAGAAATTAAGGCCATGATAGGTAAAAAAATTGATGTTGTTTTCTGTGGAGCTGATTATAATACTGAAAATAATCCATATTGTCTTTGTTATCCAGACAGTGATATTATATATTTTGACAGAACTGATCAGATTAGCTCTTCAAGGTTTAGAGAAAATCCAACAAAATTTAAAAATGATGTTCCAAAGATAATTGCTGATTATTTTCAAAAAGTAAAAAAATAAAGTAAGGAGATATTTATATGAGAGAGTACGGATTTGTTAGAGTAGGTGCAATAGTTAATCATTTAGCACTTGCTAATCCAATAGAAAATGCCAAAGAAATTATAAAAATGATTAAGGAAGCTGCCAAACAAGGAATAGGAATAGTTACAACTCCAGAACTAAGCTTAACAGGTTATACTTGCCAAGATTTATTCTTACAAGATTGTCTAATTGATAAATCATACAGTGCATTAAAAACAATTCTAAAAGCAACAGAAAAATTAAATATAATTAGTATTTTAGGTATGCCAATTAGAGTAGATAATCAAATGTTTAACTGTGGAGTAGCCATAAGTAAGGGTAAAATATTAGGAATAGTTCCAAAAACTTATGTTCCAAATTATTCTGAATTCTACGAAAAAAGATGGTTCGGGTCAAGTAGTAATCTAATTAGTAATGAAATAAATATTTTAGACCAAACAGTTCCAATTGGAACAAATATTCTTTTTAAAGATAAAGAAGTTTGCTTTGGAATTGAAATCTGTGAAGACTTATGGTGTGTAAATCCGCCAAGTAATGCTCATGCTCTACATGGAGCAAATATCATATTCAATCTAAGCAGTAGTAATGAAGTAATAGGAAAGTATGAATACAGAAAGAATTTAGTTTCAATGCAATCAGCTAAAACTATTAGTGCCTATATTTATGCCTCAAGTGGAATTATGGAATCAACTTCTGATATCTTGTTTAGTGGAGCAAGTATGATTTATGAAAGTGGTTCTCTTTTAAAAGAGAATGAGAGATTCTCAGTAGATAGTAATTTAATTTATGCTGATATCGATGTCTCAAAAATAAATAATGATCGCAATAAAAATATAAGTTATATGGGAGTAGTTGGAGATGAACAATATCGCTATGTTGATATAAAAATTGCTGATACTAAGGAAAATCTTTCAAGAACATACCCAGAATATCCATTTGTTCCTAAAACAGAAACTAGAAGAGATGAAAGATGTAAAGAGATTTTTACAATTCAAGCCTCAGCACTTGCAAGACGTCTTTTAACACTAGGAAAACCAAAATGTGTCATTGGTATATCAGGAGGTCTTGATTCAACACTAGCTTTCTTAGTAATTGTTGAAGCCTTCAAAAAAATTGGGATGGATATGAAAAATATAATTGGTGTTACAATGCCAGGTTTTGGTACAACAGGTAGAACATACAACAATGCTTGTAAGTTCGTTCTTGAATATGGAGCTACTTTAAAAGAAGTAGACATTAAAGCTGCTTGTATTCAACATATGAAAGATATTGGACTTGATGAGAATGATAGAAGTATTGCCTATGAAAATACTCAAGCACGTGAAAGAACTCAAATCTTAATGGATATTGCTAATAAAGAGGGTGGACTTGTTATTGGAACAGGTGATTTATCAGAACTTGCCCTAGGTTGGTGTACTTATAATGGAGACCATATGAGCATGTATTCAGTTAATACATCAATTCCTAAAACACTTGTAAGATATCTAGTAAGATGGGTAGCAGATACTTCAGAAGAAAGCAAAAAAGAAGTTATCTATGATATTTTAGATACTCCAATCTCACCAGAATTACTTCCACCAGATGAGGCTGGAAACATTCTTCAGGAAACAGAGTCACATATTGGACCATATGTTTTACATGACTTCTTTCTATATCACTTCTTAAGATATGGTGCAACTCCAAAGAAAATCTATTATCTTGCTCAAAATACATTTAAAAATAGCTTTACAGATGAAGAAATATTAAAATGGCTAAAAGTCTTTATCAAGAGATTTTTCACTCAACAATTCAAACGTAATTGTGTGCCTGATGGAGTAAAAGTAGGAAGCATTTCTCTATCGCCAAGAGGTGATTTAAGAATGCCAAGTGATGCTAGCTATCAAATTTGGTTAAAAGAATTAGAAGAGATTGAAAAAGAACTTGAAAAATAGTTCTTTTTCTTGCTTTCAAAATAATTTGTGCTAAAATAAAAAACATCAGGAGGTTATGTATGGTTAATACAAAAATAAAATACAATTTAGAAGACGTAAATTATGATATAGTTGAATGTCCTAATAAAAGGTTTACTGCTGAAGCAAAAGATAAACTAGAAGAAGTTCTAACAATTAGAAGAGATGGTAATATTATTATACTGTGTCATCCTAGACATGTTTTTGATGGAATAAAAGAAGATGCTGAAACGAGGTTTATTGATAGAGTAGACTGGGATAGCATTAATATTGAAAAGATGAAAGAGCAAAATGACTATGGGAAATATTCTATGGTAGAGCAATTGTGCACTCCAAATCATAGCCAATTTACATATTTCAAAAAAAGAGTAAAACACGTAATGGAAAATTGTCACAGTAAAGGTATTGATAATCCTATTTGTCCAGTAGCAATCATTGAAGGTGTTTATAATACTCAAGCAGATAGTTACAATTACTATGCACGTGGAATAATCTGTGCTACAAAAAATGGATATGCTTTTGGAAAAAGTCCTAATTATGTTTATCTAGGACACAAAGAAAGTGTTTGGGAAAAAGCACTACGTATGGGTGATAATTATAATTTATAGAGAATTGCCAGTGCAATTCTTTTATTTTTTGACTTATTATTAAAAAAATGTTAAAAAGACATTGACATTTTGAATAGATATTAATATAATGTTAATAACAAGTTTTAAAAACTTGAATTTTTCTAAAAATAGATATTAACAAAATATTAAAAAGAAAGGAGGGGAACTATGTTAGAAAGAAATATAACACCCAAAATAACATTGCTTCCAGAAACAATTTTAAAAATACTAAAAATTCACTATAAGGAAACAGAAGACTTTACTGGTGATATAGAGTTAAATAAAAGCGTAATTCAAGAAACTCATTATGGAGAATTTTATGACAAAGCATACATTTACTTTACGATGCGAGGAACAATGCAATACCTTGGAGAAACAATTCCCTATAGTAGAGAAATTTCTTGGTGGGAAGCAGAAGAAATCATTGAAGTATTTTTAAAAGAAAATAACTTGGAAGTTAAAAATCTCACTCTAAATACAAAAATCAAAAATGAGTGTGAAATAACAGAAATGTGTGGACACGATGAAAAAGCGGTTGAATTTAATGGTGTAGATTGTCGTGTTGAAGTAATTGAGAAAAAGAAGAAAAAATAATTAGAGAGGAAATAAAAATATGAAAGAAATAAAAAACATTTTTGGAACAGGAAAAATTTATAATCAGAATGACTTGGAAGGAAAAATCTATGCAACATCAGCAGCCTGTATGTCTGTCTGGAGTGATATGTTAAGCTATGCAAACGTAAACAAAGACCGCTTTGTAAAAAATCCAGAAGAGGCTGATAGTATTGTAGTACTTGGTTGTCAAGTAACAGATTTAGCTGTCTTAAATGATTTAGAAGTTGCTAATAGACTTCACAATAAAACAGGAAAAGATATTTATATGGGAGGCTGTCTTGCACAACGTATGGATATACCACTACCAGACTATATCAGAAGATTAGATGTCGTAAGAGAGTATGGTGTTGATCTAGAAGATTTAAAATTGATTGATTATGAAAAGCCATTCTGGGTACCAGACTTCAAAGAATCTAATGACAACTTAGCTAATGGTAATTTATTTAGAAATTACTATCCATTGAAAATAGGAGCAGGATGTCATGGTAAATGTAAATATTGTACTATCCGTCATACAAGAGGAGATGGTTATGAAGCAGTACCAGAAAATCAAATTGATGAATTCTTAAATCATGAGAATGTTGTACTAACAAGTGATAGTCCAACACCTAGTCAAGTTAAAGCTTGGTGCAGAATTGCTAAAGATACAAACAAAGAAATTTCAATTAGAAATATTGAACCTCAAAACCTAATTACTTGTAAAGATGAACTACTAGAATTAGCAAATTTAAGCTTATTGAAAATAGTTCATTGTCCAGTTCAAAGTTTTGATGCTGAATTATTGAAAGCAATGAATAGAAGTGTTGAATTAACTAATCAAGCTGTTAAGTTACTAAAACAATTAAAAGAATTAGGAGTAATTACTGCTACTAATATCATCATAGATTACACAGTAGATGGAAAAACTTATAGAAACTTAGATGAAGATAAATTAAATGAAAATTTTGATTACTATTCATGGAACCCATACTTTGATGGTAACTTCGATATGGATAGAGCAAAAGAAAGATTCAAAAAATATATCAAATAAAATGATACAATAAGAAAGGAGTATTTTTATGGATAATCGTAAATTAAAATTACTTGTAATGCCTAACTGTATTGAGTTAGGACAAAAAATTGATATGGAGTTAAAAAGAATTAATAAGACAGAAAATAGTTACTTAGTGGACTTTAAACCTGATAGATTTAGTAATGGTGAAGGGAAAGTTAAAATTAATGAAAGTGTCAATAATACAGACTTATACATCTTAAGTGACGTCGGAAATTATGATATTAGTTATAACTACCATGGTAGAGTTCATCATATGTCACCAGACGAACATTTTGAAGATATTAAAAGAAGTATTGCCGCAACCAGTGGACATGCTTCTAAAATCAATGTTATCATGCCTTTACTTTATGAATCTCGTCAGCACAAGAGAAGAGGAAATGAGTCTCTCGATTGTGCTATAGCCCTTCAAGAATTAGAACACATCGGAGTTGATAATATTATAACGTTTGATGCCCATGACCCAAATGTTTCTAACGCAATTCCTCGTCTTCCATTTGAGAATTTTTATCCAACTCATACAATTCTAGAAGAATTAATAGAAAATGAAGAATTAAAGGATTTATTAGTAATTAGTCCAGATATGGGTGCAATGGAACGTGCTAGATACTATGCAGATATGCTTGGTTGCGATGTTGGAGTTTTCTATAAAAGGCGTGACTTATCTAGAGTAGTGAATGGAAAAAATCCAATTGTAGAACACATGTATATGGGAGCAGATCCTAAAAGAAAAGATGTTATAATAGTAGATGACATGATTGCATCAGGTGGATCTATGATTGAAGTAGCAGAAAATTTGCGAAAAAAAGGTGTCGACAAAATCTTCTTAATCGCAACTTTTGCCTTATTCACAGAAGGAACAGAAAAGTTTGTTGAAGCATATGACCAAGGATTATTCACTAAACTATATTCAACTAATTTAAGTTATGTTCCAGAAAGTATTACAAATAAAGAGTGGTACCAAGAAGTTGACTGTTCAAAATATATGGCTTTGATTATAAATACTCTAAATAAAAAAGAAGATATTGAAGGACTATGGAATGGTAAAAAGAAAATAATTGATAAAATAAAAGTAAAAAAATATCAGGAAAAATAAAAAGCAGGAGGAAGATAAAATGCTAGGAGCAATAATTGGTGATGTTGCAGGTTCTTACTATGAAGTATTAGAAGTTCAAGAAGTAAAACAAAAAAGAAAAAGATCTTACGAAGAAAGAATAAAAATATTAGACAAAAAAACTCCATTATTTCAAGAAAATTCTTCATGTACAGATGATTCTATTCTAACTTACAGTATTTATGATGCTATTAAGAATAACGACCAAAATTATGAAAAATATTTAAGGTTATATGGAAATAAAGAAGTAGAATTAGGGTGTGACATTTATGGTCGAAGTCGTTTTGGAAAAGGTTTTATAGAGTGGCTTCAAGGAGGATTTCAAGGAACAAGCTATGGGAATGGTGCTGCTATGCGAATTAGTCCAGTAGGTTATTTTTTCAATACCATAGAAGAAGTAAAAGAAAATGCCTATCTCGCAACAATTCCCTCACATAACCATGAAGAAGCACTAAAAGGAGCTGAATGTATTGCTATAAGTATCTTTTTATTAAGAACAGGCCACACTAAAGAAGAAGTGAAAAAATACGTTGAAGCTAATTATTATTCTCTTGATTATGATTTAGAAGAACTACGACATAATTATAAATTTTCTAGTAAAACGATAAACTCTGTACCTCAAGCTTTATTCTGCTTTTTTGAAAGTAGTGATTTTGAAAGTACTATTAGAAATGCTATCTCAATTGGAGGTGACACAGATACAATTGCCTGTATTGCTGGATCTCTTGCAGAAGCAACTTATCAAATACCAGCAGAAATTATTGAATCCGTAAAACCATATTTAAGAGATTATATGCAAGACATATTAATTCAAAATAAAAAGAAAATCAAATAGTAGGTGTTAATTATGAAAATAGGAATATTCGGAGGAAGTTTTAATCCTCCCCATAACATGCATGAAAATATTGGTAAAGAACTACTAAAAAGAAAATATCTTGATAGTATAATCTATGTTCCGACTGGAATTAAATATGAATATAAAGATAATCTTCTCCCAAATAAACATCGTTTTAATATGTTAAAATTAATGACTGCCAAAGAAAAAAAATTCTCAGTCAGTGACCATGAATTTAAAAAAAATGTAATCTATACTTATGAAACACTAGATTATTTCAAAAAAGTATATAAAGAAGCTGAGATATACTTTATCTGTGGTGCTGACAATTTAAGTTATATTGATGAGTGGGAAAGAGGAACATACATTTTAACTAATTATAAAATAATTGCTATCGCTAGAAATACTGATGATTTAGATAGTATCTTAGAAAAATATAGTGATTATAGAGAAAATATTGAAGTTGCAAAAATTCCACCAATTGATTTATCTTCAACAAAGATAAGAGATTTAATTAAAGAAGGTGATTATGCTTCTTTAAATAATTACCTAGATAAAGATGTAATCAACTATATAATAAAAGAAGATTTGTACAAATAGTTTTGATATGGTAGAATAAAAAATACTTAGCCTTTAAATTGGTTATATAAGAGTGGAGGATAGTATGAAAAAATTAGTAGAAGAATTAATAAAAAATAAAAAAACAATTAGTACAATGGAATCTTGTACTGGAGGTGGAGTAGCCAATGCCATTACAAATATTGAGGGTGCCAGTGAAGTTTTAAAATTCAGTGCTGTTACTTACTCTAATGAATATAAGATAAAAATGGGCGTTTCTAGTGACGTAATTGATGAGTATAGTGTTTATAGTATGGAAACTGCTCACGAAATGAGTAAACATATCAGTGAATTTGCAAATAGCGACATTGGTGTTGGAATAACTGGAAAATTAAATAGAGTAGATGTAAACAATCCTTTTGGTAAAGACAATGTTGTGTTTGTAAGTGTTTATAATCAAAATACCCAAGAATATTATGATTCAGAAATCGAAGCTGTACTTGGAAGTCGAAAGGAAAACAAAGAATTGGTAATCAAAGAAATTGAAAATCTAGTAATGCAAGTACTAGGAAAAGAAAATCAAGTTCAATATAAGAAAAAGTAAAAATTGTAACTTCAAAGAGTTACATTACTTTTTTAAATGATGATATATATAAAATGTTAAAAAGAGGTGTATTATGGAAAAATTAATTCCATTCAAAGAAAATTTATGTAGTAAATATGCTACAAAAATGTTGTCAATTAAAATAAATAACGTCTGTAACCGTTGTTGTAGTTTCTGTGTTGATCGTGGAGGAAGGCAAGGAGAATACATTAATGTCAAAAAAATTGCTCAAGAAGATATCAACAAAGCTGATTATAAAACAGTTATTATCACAGGAGGAGAACCGTTCTTAAATTTCAATGAAGTTGTGGAACTAGCAACTCTTCTTAGAAAACATAAAGATAGAATTGTTCTAAATACTAATGGCTCACTACTGTCTGAAGAAAAAGTTTTAAAGCTAAATGGTTTAATCGATGAATTACAAGTTTCAATTCATCATTATGATGAGAAAAGAAATGGTAAAATCTTAGGAGGTATAGTTTCATTCGAAAATATGAAGAAAGCCCTAGCTAAAAAAGAATTCATGTTTTCTATTAATTCTACATTTAATAAAGAATATACAAAAGAAGAAAGGCCAATTGCCGTTGATAAAATGATTGATTTAGCAGTATATTTAAATGCTAATCGCTTAAGATTAACAGAATTAAAAAAAGTAGAGAAAGAAGAATTTATAATAGTTGACGAATTCTTCGAAAAAAATCATCCGTTTATTGGAAGAAGCTCAAATGATTTAATAACCAAAGGTTGTACTTACTACTATGAAAAGAAAGGAATCATGGTCTCTGTTAAAAGATTGTGTAACTTTGCCAAAGGAAAAGATGCTCCGGCTTTTAGTTGCTGTTTTATAAATACCGCTGGTCAAAAGAAAATTGATGTTGATACAAAAGATACTTTCAAGGTTATCTATAGTGATGCCTTAGTAACAGATGATTGGATATTCGATAGTAAAAAGCTTGATTAAGTTGAAAAAAAACTCTATCCATTGTATAATCAAAAAAGAAGAAGAGGTGTTAAAATGACAGAATATAAAACAGAGGAAGAGTTCTTAAAAGCATACGATTCTAGCGAATTTGAAAAATTGTCTATGACTTCAGATATTTTAATATTAAGTGTATCAAATCAAGAAACAACAAATTATCGTAAAAATGACCGTAAGATGATGAGCGTTCTATTAGTAAAAAGAGATGATTTTCCTTATAAAAATAAATGGTGTCTACCAGGAGGATTCCTAGATCCTAGAAAAGAAACACTTGAAGAATGTGCTAAAAGAGTTTTAAAAAGAGAAACAAATCTATCAGATATCTACCTAGAACAATTATATACATATGATTCAATTAATAGAGACCCACGTATGCGTGTAGTATCAACTGCTTTCGTAGCTTTAATCGACCGTGAAAAACTTACAGAAAAAGTAGAAAATGCTTCATGGTTTGATATCGTTTTATATGAAGAAAAAGATAATCTTGTCGATCTTACTCTAGACAATGGACAAGAAACAATTAACTTTAGTATTCAAAAAGTTTTAAAAGAAAAAACAACAGATCGTTATCAATTTATTACAAACAAGAATAATGATTTAGCTTTTGATCATGATTTAGTAATATTAGCAGGTCTTGAAAGAATTAGAAATAAAATTAATTATACCGACATTGTCTTCAATATGATGCCAGAATACTTCACCCTAGGAGAACTTCAACAAGTTTATGAAGTCATTCTAAATAAAAAACTTTTAGACCCAGCTTTCCGTAGAATCATTGCTGATAAAGTAGTAAAGACAACAAAAATGAAAACAGGAGAAGGACATCGTCCGTCAGCGCTATTTAAATACAAGGAACATGAAAAAAATAAATAAAGTAAAATTATTTGTAAATAATAATATCAAATCACGTAAAGCTGCAAAAATAATTACAGAAGTTTTAAAAAAGAAGAAGTTTGAGATAGTAGAGGAAGATTTTGATTTAGGAATAGCAGTAGGAGGAGACGGTTCTTTCTTAAGAATGGTAAAAAATAGTAATTTCAATAGTAATCCCTATTATGTTGGAGTAAATGCGGGAACATTAGGATTTGCTCAAGATGTTAGTTTAGACGAGATAAACAAATTTATTGATAATCTTAGAAAAGATAAATTCACTTATGAGCAAATAGGTGTTCAAGAAGTTGAAATAACTACTAATGATCTTACTTCAAACTTTTATTCACTAAATGAAATTGTTATTAGAGATGAAGAATTAAACACGACAGGTCTAGATGTTTATGTTGATGATGTTTTATTAGAAAAGTATACAGGAGATGGACTTCTAATTGCTACATCATTTGGCTCAACTGCCTATAACTTAAGCTTTGGAGGAAGTGTTGTCTACAATACATTTGACACTCTGCAGATAACGCCAATTGCTCCTCTAAATAATAAAAGTTATCATAGTCTAATTAATTCAGTTATTGTTCCCTCTAACAAAGTAGTAAAACTTATCCCAATAAGAAATAAAGAAGACTTAGTAATCACAATTGATGGGGATAATAATTTCTATAATAATGTTTTAAAAATTGAAACATCTATGAATCAAAAGTCAATTAAGGTAATAAGAAAAGAAGATTATAATTTCATTCAAAAAATCAATGACAAATTTATTAAATAGAAGGCAAGAAGATGAAAAAAATAATTGAAGGATATAAGGCATTTAATAAAGATATGAAAAATCGTTATGGCTATGAATTTGCAGAAGGAAAAACTTATTCTGTTAAAGGACCACTAGAGTTTGGAACTACAGGAAACGGTTTTCATTTTTGTAAAAGGTTAGAAGATACTCTCAGATACTTTCCAACTATCAATAATGAAGAAGTGAAATTTGCCAAAGTTACGAGTTTAGATGAGGCTGTAGAGTTTTATGATGAATATTATGGCTATTATGATATGTATGCTGCGAGAAAAATCAAAATCGAAAAGATTTTAACTAGAAAAGAAATAATCAGTATGTTTTTAAATACTTATGAAGAACGAGTAATTCGTTTCTTAGCAGGTTTTAGACTAACACCAGAAGAAAAGGAAATATTTAGAATAAAATATCTAGATAGTATGAAAATACAATTAGCCATAAGTTATTACCAAGACGGTGATAAAGATGCCTATAGCAGGCAATATGAAAGAGGAAAAGTAATTCAAAAAAATAAAAAGAAGTTCAGCTAATTTGAACGTCTTTTTTTTACTTAATCATTTCTCCAAATTTTAACTATCCAAAATAATATTGCAAGTAATATAACTCCAACAATTGCTAGCTCTACAGGAGTTGCTGTTCCTCCATCTTTAAAATGTCCAATAGAAACTACAATAATTCCCACAAACATGACAAGTGGAATTAATGAAAGCAATGCTTTCTTTACAACAAAAGCAATACCATTAGAAGTTTTCTTAACTGCGTTAACAGTTTTAGTCTTCGCAACTTTAGTTTTAGTTTTCTCTTTAATATAAGTCCTTAATTCTTCATAATTAGAATTTAAATAATCACGCATCTCTTCTAAACTATCTAGCTTAACTTTGCCACCTGTTGGAATATTAACAAGACGACATTGACGAAAAGAACCAATAGTACCAAAAGTATCAGATAAATAATCTTCAATTGTATCTCTTTCGACTTTATATTTAAAAGTTTTACGATACTCATCAATAATATTAATTATTTCACGACAAACATTATAATCTTTTAAACTATCCTCATAAGCATCAAACATCTCATGAATTTGTGTTACAACTTTCTTTGTAAGTATTTTCTCAACATTCTTATTATCCTCCTCAGCAATCTTTACAATTCTATCATACATAGTTTGAATATCTCTAACAGAACCCCAATCACTTGAAGTATAAATAGCAGTTTCTAAAAAACTCATATCATCTCTATGACACTGACCAACAATAGCAATATAAGTACGTAATTCTAACGCTAAGGCTTCCACATTAAAGTTATCAAGCTTAATTGCTTTTCTAGCACTTTCAAGTGCGTCTTTGTATTCATTAAGCTTTAAATGTTTAGTAGCTTCTTTGATATAATCATCAGCATCCTTAACGCCACTGACCTTAACATTACCAGATATTTCAATTTTATATTTTTGAACAGCATCATCAACTAATACTGTCGTTCCACAATACTGACATATTGTTTTCTCTAGTTTTTCATTTACATCTATATTTGCCCCACAAGATGGACACTTTGCAGGTGTTAACTTCATATTTATCATACTCCTTACATAAACATTATATTACTAATTAATTATTAATCGCAAGAGTAAATACTTATCACTAGAAAAGAAAAAATAAAGACAATAGAAATATTTTATGATAAAATGAATATAATTAATCAGAGATTATCTTCTTATAAACAGTATTGGTGAGTGGTGTGAATGGTTAAAAAGAAGAAACAAAAGGCTAAAAAGACTATTGTAAAAGTTGTATCGCTAGTAATACTAATTATTCTATTATTACTAACCTCAATGACTCTAGTATTCAATTATTTTAGTAATAAAAATCCTTTTCAAGATAAAAAGAATAAATCAGTTATTTCAATAGGAATTTACGATGATGGAACATATTTTATTCCTAAAGCAGACAAGAATCTTAAATTTCCTATTAAAAGCTCAGATGTTAAATCTTATAAGCTAACAACAAATGATAATAAAGTTGTTAAAAGTAAAATAGTAAAAGAACATGGAAAAAATTATATAAAAGCCTTAAATGACTATCAAGAAGGAGATATTTATTTTCTTGAATTAACAAATACCAAATTCGATGACAAATTACTAAAAAATACTAGTAAAATAGAATTTAAAATAGCTGAGCCAGAAAAAACTAAATATAAATTATCTAAAGATGTAGTAGAAATTGACAAAAGAAATTTAGAACTACAATCTGATAATAAGTTAAAGATTGAAAAAAACAAAGTCAAAGAAAATCAAATAATTTTAGTTAGAGACAAAGAGAATATTAATAATGCCTATAGAGTATCCTCAATTTCTGGAAATATCGCTACAATTGAAAATGCAAACATAAAGGATATCTATGATGAAATTGATTTATACAAAGAAGGTTATGTTGATTTTAATAATATTACTTTTAATAAAAATATTGAAAATCAAATATCTAAGTCAATTAAGAATTCTGAATTGTTTAAGTTTCTAGCATATGATGTTTATGCAGCAGAAAAGACTAGTGAGCCCAAAATAACTTTTAAAACAGACGGAGATTCTGTAACAATCGAAATAGAATTAAATTTTAAACCAAATGGAGAAAAGAAACTCGGAGTAGAGGCACTAAAAAAACATGAGTTATCTCTTAAATTATCATATGATATCTCCATAAAATATCAATCAGATATCAAACTAGGAAAGATAATTGCTTTGGATACAGCAGTTGCTAATAAAACATCCTTTGAAGTAGAAATAAAAAATGGTGATGAGTACTTAAAAGGAATAGAAGAAATTAGCGATGCAGAATACAGTAAATCAGTTCAAGAAATAGTAAAGAAACTTCAAAAAGAGGTTCCTGATGTTTCCGAAAATTCTATAGATATAGGAGCAATTCAAATTCCAACTGGTGTTGCTGGATTAAATATCTTTATGGATATCTATCTCCAAAATCAGCTGTCAGTTATAGTTAACTTTGAGGCTGGTATTAAATATGAAACAGTTGAACATGTTGGCTTTATAATTGATAAGAATGGTCAAAGAGCCTATAAAAATATTACAGAGAGTAACTTTACAAGTTCCATTAATGTAACCGGAAAAGAAGAAATTAAAATTGGTGTTGGACTAGATGCTGGAATTTGCATCATCAATAAAGATCTTGCAAGTGCCAGTATAGGAATCGAATTCGGTGCCTACCAAGAAGCATTCTCAACCTTTAATTTACAATATGAAAGTAAAAATAATCACGTTAATAGAGACCTAGTCGCTAAACTAGAATTAGGAGTTTATCTAAAGGCGAAAGTTTCAGCAAACGTTGATGCTTTATTCATAAAAGTAGATTTAAAATATGATTTAGCAGAGTTTAAATACCCAGTTCTAAAATATGGAAAAGATGAAATTATTGCAGGGATAAATTCTAAAGAAGTTGCAATTGTCCTCGATAATAATAATCAAATAAAAATACCAGAAATCTCAAAGACTATTTTAAATCTAGATACCACAAGAACAAGAAATGAAGTTTGTGATATAAAAACATTATACTTTGAAGATAGTAATGGTAAACGTCTGAAAAATAATAGTACTTACATAGAATTAGAAAAGAATGAAAATACCAAGATTTATGCTGTTTATGAAAATAACCAAAATAAATATAAAGTAATGATTTCAGTTCTAGAACAAGGAGCAACAATATCATCTACTAATAATCCAAATTCAACTTATAATTATGGTGTATCGGGTAATCAATTAGGAAGTCTTTCAATTGATACTAACTCATCTGCAATTAATGCTTATAAAAAATATATTCTTGAGAAAAAATATGTAACAGACTATCAAAACTACTTTAAAGAATCTGGATTTAATAACACTGCTCTTTATAATGTTGGCTATAATATCTACGATCTTAACAGAGATGGAGTACCAGAGTTAATAATTAATAATTCTTTTGAAGAAGAATCAAGCGAGTGGTTCATAGATATGATTTATACTTTCGATGGAACATCAGTCAAGAAGGTTGATTCAATCTATAATTATTCAGGGATTAATTATAATCCAAATACCCAAGAGATAATCTATACAGAAATTAGACCTACACTTGTTGTAGGAGCATACAATTTCTATAAATTAATAAATGATAGATTTGTTTATACTAAATCAGCAGGACATGATCGAGGATCGTTCGATGTCTACACTGGTAAATATGAATATGAAAAATATTTCTATTCAGACCCAAATACATCAATAAAAGAAATTTCAGAATCTGAAGAGAAATCTTACTTTAACGATATAGTTAGTTTCTCGTATCAAAATATAAATAATGTTAGATAAGGAGTGAATAATATGAGTAAAAAAGAAGAAAATGAAGTAATAGAAACAAATGAAGAAGTACTAGATGAAAATGAAGAATTAGAAGCAACAGATAAAGAAAAACTAGAAGAAAACGAAACAAAAGAAGGACAGAATAAAAAAGCAAAATCAAAATCACACAAAGCATCAAAAAAGAAAAAATCTAAAGGTAGTAAAAAGAAGAATTCAAAAGAAAAAGATGACGAAAAAGAAAAGAAAAGTCTCCTAAAAATAATTGCTTTAGTTATAGTACTATTACTAGTAATTGGAGTAGGTGGTTTCTTTGGATACAAAAAATTCCAGAGTTCTCAATCAGTTGGAAGCGACTGGGGAGATACTTACTATGACTTCATCTTAGATTCAAAAACTAATGACACAAAGGTAGCTATTAAAGATAATTCAAAAATAGAATTTATCGAAGTACCAGAAGTAAAAGACCCAATCATGGTTGTAAATTATGAAAAAGATTCAAAAAATTATTCTGATATTTACTATATCAACAACACTGAAATTAAAAATATCATTGCTTTAGAACCAGCAAATATTGAAATGCTATATAACATTGCCGATAAAAATTATAATTGGTACTTACATACAACTACAGATGAAGAAGAAAAATATACAACAATATCTTCAACTATAAAAACATCAAACAGCAAGAAAAACGATACAGAAAAAGAAGAATATGTTTATAAAATAGGGGAGGAAATATCAGTTGAAACAGTCGATGGTAGTAAAATTACAATGCCAAAGATTGATTCAGAATTTGTAAAAGTAGATGTTGATATTGCAACAATTGACTACAAGAAAGATTTAACAGAAAAAGAATTAAAAGAATCTATGACTACTAATATTGAAGAATTTAAAACAACAAAAGAAATTACTGATAAAGAAATAAAAGAAGAAGTTAAGGAAAAAGAAAAAGAAGTTGCTGCAAAGAAAGAAGAAATGAAAAAAGCTGAAGAAGAAGTAGCTAAGAAAAAAGAAGAAGAAGCAAGAATTGCTGAAGAGGAAAGAAAAAGAGCTGAAGAAGAAGCCAAAAAAGGTCTAAAAGTAGGAAGTCAAACCTTAAAATATGGACGTTACGTATCAGATGTTAACATTATGGATAGTTCAATGTATGGAACAATAATACTAAAACCAAATGGACAGTTCCATGTAAAAGCCAACTGTGAAGGAGATTATCCTTATAAAGCACTAGACAATGACGGAACATATCAAGTAACAAGAGTTCAAAATTCATTCTCTTTCTTTGATGGTATAAAGTTCACAACTAATAATGGTGTAACATTTTCTCTTGAAGCACATAATGGTAATGAATTAAGTGATCAATGGCATCGCTATCAATACGCAGGTAGTGAATAATTTAATAAAATATAAAAAGGTGTACCCTAAATGGCTACATCTTTTTTATAAGAAAAAATAAAATAATTAAACCACTATACTAGTATCAAAACACATAATAGATATAAAAGGTTAATTATTGTTAAAATTAAATATTTTTGTTATAGTTAAAGTACCAAGAATTAAAACTAATGAGGTGATTTATGGATACACTTTTTTATAAAATAGTAAGACCAATAGTTGGTGTAATTTTTAAAGTTCTTTATAGACCAACCATAGTTGGTCGTGAAAATATCCCCAAAACAGGAGGTATAGTTCTAGCTGGAAATCATACTAAATGGTTAGATCCTATAATGTTAATCGCTGTTACTAAAAGACAAGTTCATTTTCTTGCAAAAGATGAATTGTTTCACGGTAAGACAAAATTAATAGTTAAAGGAATGGGCTGCATTCCAGTAAATAGAAAAATTCATGATAAGAATGCACTAAATCAAGGCTACAAGACCTTAGAGAATAATAATGTAATTGGAATATTTCCAGAAGGAACAATTAATAGAACTAAAGATGTCATAATGCCTTTTAAAATAGGAGCAGTTAAAATGGCTAATAAGACAGATTCCGTTTTAATTCCTTTCACTATCACTGGAAAATATAAACTCTTCAAAAAAAGTATTCGAATAGAGTTTTATAAGCCCATAAAGGTTAAAGATAATTTAGATAAAGAAAATGAAAAATTAATGGATATAATTAGTAAAAATCTAATTAAATGTAATAACCATAAGGAGGATTAAAATGAGTAATGAAAATATGTTTATCTATAAAGCCTTAAAACCTGTTTTAAGTACAATTTATAAACTATGGTATAATCCAAAAATTATTGGCCGTGAAAGCATTCCTAAAGAAGGCTCAATAGTAGTAGTAGGAAATCACATTCATATTATGGACCAATGTAATGTCATAATAAGTACAAAAAGGCCACTTCATTATATGGCAAAAAAAGAATATTTTGAAGGAAAATTTGCTTGGTTCTTTAAAGCTGTTGGGTGTATTCCTGTCGATAGAAGTAAAAAAGATGACTCAGCAACATCTGCAGCTTTAGAAGTATTGGAAAATAATCAGGCTCTTGGACTTTTTCCAGAAGGCACAAGAAATGGTCTAAAAGAAGATAGAGCAAAAGAGTTATATGAAACATATCTTGAAAGTTCAATAGAGTATAATGACTTTTATGAAAAAATCAAAAAGACTAAAACTTCACAAATAAATTACCTAGAGGAATTAATGAAAAATAAAGTTATCACAAGAGATGAGTTTCTAGATAATATTTATACAGCTGATGAATTCTTAAATGATTTAATAATAAACCATCGCCTAACTAAAGAAGAGTATTATGAAAATATTTTATTACCATTTAAATTTGGCGCAGTATCTATGGCTCATAAGACTGATAGTTACTTAGTTCCTTATGCTATAACAGGAGAATATAAATTTAGAAGTAAAAATCTAATGATTAGGATAGGTACTCCTTTTAAAGCTGATGATGACTTAGAAAAGGCCAATCAAAGACTAAGAGAAGAAATTAAAAACCTTCTTAAAGATAACATTCAAAATAATGGTAAATAAGTGTAAAATAAGCGACTATTACCATTAAAATGATAATTTTTGTGTTATCATTAAAATGGTGATAATATGAAAATGAATGATTTCGATAAAGAATTAAAATATAATTTATATAGAAATGTAAAAGAAATTCTCCATCCAACAATTTCTAAAAGAAATATTAGTAACTATAAAATAATCATTAATGAGGATTTAATGCCTTTAAGAATATTTTACCCCAAGAGAGTTTCAAATATTGAAAATATTGTCATATATATTCATGGTGATGCTAAAATAACAAATTGTCATGGAAAATATTCAAATATTTCTGCTGATATGGCTTTAGAATATAATCAATTAGTAATTTCTTTTGATTATGAAAATTACAACGACTTAAAACTACTAGATTTATACTCTAAGTTTTATGAAACATTTAAATACATATATCTTGAACTATTAGAAAATGGTATTACAGAAGAAAAAATAACATTAATTGGAGACTCAACAGGAACAAATGCCGTTAATTATTTACTTAATAATATGGTAAAAGACAACATAAAAATAAGCAAACAGATACTTTTTTATCCACTAGTATCAGGAGAGTACTTTGGTAAGAGTAAATTTTCATCACTTCAAGAAGAACATATTACCGATAAAGAGTTATTAAAAAAGGTTTCTAATTATTTCAGCACTAAAACTAAGTATAAAAAAGATTTAAAAGATGAAAATATTTTTGCTTTATTAAAAAAGGACTTCTCTAATTATCCAGAAACACTTATAATTTGTGGTAATGGAGATATCTTTTTAGAAGAAGCTAAAAAGTTATCAGAACTCTTACAAGAAAAATCTACACTAGTAGAAATTCCATTTGCTTTCCATGGCTTCTTAAAAAATAATGATGTTGATATGATTAAAGATTTTCAAAATAAAATAAAAGAGTTCTTAATGAAATAGATATTCTCAAGCGAATATTTATTTTTTTTAATTTCTGTGCTAATATACATGACTAAAGAGGTGTGAGTATGGCTAAAGGAAAGTATTATTCTAAAGAAGAAGTTGCAGAAAAATTAAATTTATCTATTGAAGAAATAAATAGTATTGAAATTTCTGCTTTAAGTAGTTTGAAAGAACAAATTTCTCAACCATTAACTAAAATTAAAAGTAGTAGTAACTAAAGAATTATGTTATAATTTTTATGGTGAAGATAAATGGAAAAAAGAAAAACTAAAAAAGAAATAGTTCAGATGTTACTAAAAAATAATTCTATGGATGCTAAAGATGAAGAAGAATTATTGGATTTACTAATTGATCAACCAATCAGTATTGATGTCGATAAACAAGAAGAGGCAAAGATGACTTTTGGTGACAAAGTAGCTGATAAAGTAAGTGAAATTGCTGGTTCTTGGGGGTTTATTCTAGGATTTAGTTCTTTTTTAATCTTTTGGGTAGTCTTAAATACGGTTTTATTAAAAGAAGGGCATAGGATAGATGAATACCCATTCATTCTCTTAAATCTTTTGTTGTCATGCATTGCTGCTCTTCAAGCACCAATTATTATGATGAGTCAAAATCGTCAAGCAGAAAAAGATAGTCTAAGAAACCAAAATGATTATCGTACAGATTTAAAGAGTGAATTGATATTAGAGTCTCTTCATGATGACTTAGAATCAGTCCTAGAAAATCAAAAGAAAATTTTAAAATATATTGAAGGAGAAAATAATGAAAAAAAGAAGTAGTTTATTAATAATTCTATTTATTTGTCTAGTATTATTAACTGGTTGTAATGATGAAGATAAAGTAATTAGTAATGGTAAAAAAGTTAATACTAGTAAGATGCAAGTTATGCATTGTACTAGAAATGCAACTGCAACAGGTATGGATGTTGAATTAAAATATGACTTGTATTACACAGGAGAAGACTTAAATATTTTACATTCAATAGAAAAAGTAAGTTCTAAAACAGGTGCAAATCTTGATCAATATGAAGAAGCTTATCGAAAGATTCATGCTAATTATGAAGGATTAGAGTACTACGATGCAAAAGTAGAAAGAGATGAGACTAGTGTAACTAGTGATATAACTATTAACTATGATAAGATTGACATCAACAAGCTTCTAAAAATAGAAGGAGAAGAAGACAATATCATTAAGAATGGAAAAGCAAAAGTAGATGAATGGTTAACACTAGCTAAAAAATTCGGAACAGAATGTGAAGAAGAAACTGAAGAGGCTTAGTTTCTTTAATTGTCCAGGTAGTTCAATTGGATAAAATATTTCCCTCCGACGGAAACGTTATGGGTTCGAATCCCATCCCGGACACCAGATTGAATGATAACTCGATTTTTTTGAGTAGTAATAGAAGCGACTTGTCAAAAAGTCGTTTTATTGACAAAATCACTATATTTTAAGAAAGGAATATTTATGAAATTAAAAGTATTAGAAGATAATAACACATTCCTTGATATGTATTACTTAGCAGAGCCAGGAGTAAGTTATTACATTGAAGACGGTAACGAAAAAATATTATTTGATACAGGATACTCATCTGTTGTATTAGAAAATGCCAGAAAAATGAGTATTGATTTGACTGAAATTGATAAACTAGTTATATCTCATGGTCATGATGATCATACAGGTGGATTAAGATATTTTTTTGAAGAAAAAAGAAATATTGAATTAATTGCTCATCCAGAATGCTTTAATTATAAAGAAGATGAAACTGGTTTATATATTGGAAGTCCACTAAGTAAAGAAGAACTTTCAAAAAAATGCAAATTAAACTTATCTAAAGGTCCAGTTCAAATAAGTGAACACATTACATTTTTAGGAGAAATACCAATTTCTAATAATTTTGAAACAAGATATTCTATTGGAAAATGTATTGTTGATGCTGAAAAAGTTGATGATACAGTAATTGATGATTCCGCAATAGTTTATAAAAGTGATAAAGGCTTATTTGTTATAACAGGATGTTCTCATAGTGGAATTTGTAATATATTAAAATATGCTAAAAAAGTTTGTAATGATAACAGAATATATGGTGTAATAGGTGGATTTCACTTATTAGATATAAATGAGAGATTAAATCAAACAATAGATTATTTAAAAGAAAATGATATTAAATTATTATATCCGTGTCACTGTGTTTCCCTAAAGGCAAAGATAGAAATGGCAAAAAGATTAAACATCAACGAAGTTGGTGTTGGACTAGAAATCAATATTTAAAGAAATTTTTAAATATTTAAACTTCAATTTGAAAAAAGAAAAATCGATTGCTTACCTTATTCTAAAATTACTGATTATAAAAAGTGAATAACTGTCAATTGATGTACAGTAAATAGTAAAAAATATGTAAAGAAACTATATTCGAGAAAATATTATTTTTATTCATGATATAATCAAGATAATAATAGGAGGAAATTATGGATACAGAGAACGAAACTAAAGTAGTAGAAACAAAGAAATGTGGAAAAGGAACACTAGTTGCACTTATTATTTCTATAATTATTATTATCGCCTTAGCAGGATACATTTGCTATGACAAAGTTTTATTGAATAATAGTGAAACAGAAAAAACATCTAAATCCACAGCCAATAAAAAAACTATAGTTGAAACTGATAAAGAAGATGACAATGATGCAGATGAAACACCAGTAGAGAAGGATAATTCAAATGATAACTCTCAAAACTCTTCATCAACTAGTACAAGCAAATGTACAGGAACATATTATGGTGAAGCTAGTGGTAGTTTTAATAATGGTCTATCATATGAATATCGTCATACATACACATTAAATGCTGATGGTACATTTGAATTAAATATAAATAATGCTTCCGGTACAAAAGGCGTATACGTTATTACAGGAAATACAATTAGTCTTATAGGCGCAAAACATACAACAGGACCAGTAACTGAAGACCCTCAATATTCAACAGCAGACTATGTTATAGCAAATGATTGTTCATATATATTAGTTGATGCTGGTGAAGGAGTAACTTTTAAAGCAAATAAAAGATAGAAAAAACCTGAATTCAATTCAGGTTTTAAAATACACCAAAAAAGTTAAAATAAAAATACGATAAAGGGAGTAAATCATAATGCTTAATATTAAACTACTTCAAGAATATTTAAAAGAAAATAGAGAAGAATATGGAAAAATTGGGATAGGTGTTTCACCATCAAAAACAATATATGGAGATATTACTGTCTATGGGTTATTTGAAGATAAATTAATAATTTCTGATTCTAACAGTATTTATATCTTAAAAGAAAAAAACAAATTAGAAACTCTATTAAAATTACCATTTCTAAGAAACAGTTTGAATATTGGCAATTCAAAAACTTGGTATCATGATATTCAAAGTTATACAAGTTCAAAAGTAGCAATAAAATCTCCTTCTTCAAATGAAGTACTAACTAAAGAACAACTAAAGTTTTACAAAGCTTTTATAGAAGAAGAAAGACAAGAATTTTATGACTACCATGAACAAATTTTAATTGGAAAAAGTAAAGAAAATGAAGCATACGTTTACACAAAAAAATACTTTAAATAACTCAAAGTATTTTCAGTTGTCCTCAAAAGGCAAATTATTACAAATATAAATTAAATTTGAATCTGTAATTTCGGACTTACTTGTAACTGTCCAAATTAAAGTAGTCATTTTATTGGTTAGATTTTGAAATTTCTTCTTTTTAAGCAAGTGCTTAGAAATCGCTATAAAATCAGGTTTTGCATATTTAATAACAAAGTCACTTGTTAGTAATTTATCATAAAGTTTGTTCTTTGTATCATCAGTTATTAGTAATCCAACTTCAATATTAGGATAATTGTTTTTTATGTATCTAACAATCTTTGGATTAAATGATTTTATAATATAATTATTATAGTTAGTAAGTTCCTTTATTAAAGACTCGCAAGTATCTTTAATTCTATTAGTATTTTTAATCTCAATATCTAACAAAACACGTTCATTTACAAGTTCTAAAACCTCTTTAAATGTAGGAATTTTTTCATTAGTATCAAGTAAAGTGATTTTTTTTATTTCTTCTAAAGTCATATCTTGAATAAAATCTGTTTTATCAGTCATTCTCACTAGATTGAAATCATGAAATACAACTAAGATATTATCTTTAGTAAGTTGAACATCTAATTCAATAGGGTAATCTAAATCAATTGCTTTTTTAAAAGCTTTTAAAGAGTTCTCTGGAACTTCCTTGTTATTATGAACACCTCTATGAGCGATAATATTACCATTAATCTCCATAATCCACCTCTATTTATATTTTAGCACAGTATATTATATGTTTCAGTAAAAAAAATTCTACCAACAAAATTATCAATATTAATAGAATTAATGATTAATTTATGATAATATAATAGAGAAATGCCAACTTAGCACAGTCGGTAGTGCAACGCACTCGTAACGCGTAGGTCGCTGGTTCGAATCCGGCAGTTGGCACCAGATTGATACCAAACTCGAACTTTTAAAATAAATGAGGTTCGAGTTTTAATATATTTAAATTTGTGTTATGATAACTATCAATTTAAAATTGAATTATGTCAATTAAAAAACACACTTGCTTATTGTCGTTGTCAATAAGCCTATACATATAGTATTGCTTTGTTTGGAGATGAATAATTATGAGTTATGTTAAAGATGATTTATATAATACTGCTTTACCAACTTTAATAATTGAAGAGAAAAAATGCTATAAAGAATATCCTCAAATAGGATTTGGTGATGAGGCATCAATACATAAGTATAATGAACGAATAGCATTTAAGACTTTTGATTTTATCCGAGATAAAGAAAAATTACCTAGAAAATTTGAGAAAATAGAATTACTAGGACAGCTTTATGATGCAGCTGCTTGTTTTCCAGTCGGACTAGTTGGATATGAAGATAAGAAAAAAGAAGGATATTACTGTGAATTAGTTAATCCACTTAAAAATTATAAAGATTTTGATTATCTTCAAAATTTAAAGAATATAAGACAATTACTTGGATATATAACACAAGCTGATGAAGCAATTCAAAGATTTCATAAAATTGGACTTATTCTTGGTGATATAAAAGGCGATAATATAATGCTTGATTGTAATGGAAATGTAAGATTTGTTGATACTGATAACTGGATGTATAATGATTATGATTTTGATGTATATCCTGGTAGAGCAGACTGGCTTAGCAATACTTTTAATAAAAGTTTTTCTCTAATTGACAATGATCGTTTTGTTTTTGCAATGATGGCTATTCAGTATTTTATAGATGGCGATATTATTAGATTACATCATTCAGATGTATATTTTAAGAAATTGATTGAATTGATGGATGTTAGTCAAGAAGTAAAAGATGGTTTAAGATTAATATTCTCTGATGCTAATGAAAAACCATATATTGGTCCTATTTTGAAAAAGATTAACCCAGAACAAAAAATTATATCCAAAGAAGCAATTTATAAAGTAAATCGCATATTTTAGACAAAGAAAATTAAAAGTTATTGAACATCTTTCATTAGGGCACCATTATAACGATTAAAAGTGTTGCATATCAATGCTTTTTTCTTTCATTTTCTCTATGTATAAATTTAGATATCCTCTGAATATTGTAGAAGAACTAGGCTTTATGTTTACAAAAATAAAAAAATACAACAAAGTTTCTTTTAAGTTCATTCTAGTAAATAGAAATGCTAATTAAATAGACTCTCATTTTGACAAAATATGGTAAATATGATATACTCTAATAACTTTAACGAAAGGAAGCGATTATTATGTTAAAAAATATAATACAATTAACTCATCATCATAATAGTCTGCACTTGTTAATACGACATTAAAATTGTTGTAGGTACAAGTGCTATTTGTAGTGCTTGTATCTAGCTTATAAAAAAACTATTATGCTATACAAGGACTACTTGTATAGCTTTTTTAATTCAAAAATAAGAAAAGAGGAATATTATGAAGATTGAAAAATTATTAGATGATTTAATAAGAATTAACACAGTCAATGACTCCGAGAATCAGAAAATCATTGACTATTTAGAAAAATACTTGAAAAATATTGGCTTTAAAACAGAATACAAAAGTAAATGCTTGGTCATGAGTATAGGAAAAAATCCTATTTTATCCTTTATAGGACATACTGATACAGTTTCTGTTTCAAAAGATTGGAAGTATCCACCATTTAAACTCACAATAGAAGGTGATAAACTATTCGGACGTGGCACTTCCGATATGAAAGGTGGTATAGCAGCCTTTCTTTATGCTCTAAACCAATTAGATTTAAAGAAATTAAAAAGAGGAATTCGTGTTTGTTTTACTTATGATGAAGAAATTGGTTTCGAAGGTATAAAAGAATTAATTGAAAGAAAGATAGACTTTTGCGAATACAGTCTTATCGGTGAACCAACCAATAATTATCCCTGTATTGGTTCTAAGGGACTATTAGAGTATGAATTAACATTTAAAGGAACGGCAGTTCACTCTAGTAAACCAATTCCTAATGAATCAAGCAATGAAAATGCAATTTTGTTTTTAAACGAAATTTTGAAATTGAATGAATTGTTTCAAAAAAAACAATGTAATTTGTTCGACATGCCATTTAACACCATCAACATAGGTACAATAAATGGAGGAACAAATATCTGTACTACACCAGACTGTACTAAAGTATTATTAGGCTTCAGAATAACTAAAGATTCACAAGATATTATCTTTATTAAAGATTACATCGATAATTTAACTGAGAAATATCCAAAAGTTGAATATAAGATATTAAATGAAATCAACCCATTCTATAATAAAGATTCCATTATCAAATTTTATGAAAAGATTTCAAATAAAAATAGAAAACCATTCTTTGGAGTTAGTGAAGCAAGCTTCCTTACTAATAATCGTCTCATCCTAGGACCAGGACCAATAACGGCTCATGAAAATAATGAGTATATCTTGAAAAACTCATTAATGGAGACAGTAGAAATTTATAAAAAAATCATAGAAAGGATTTGTGAATAATGGAATACATAAGAAGATTAGAAGATAATGATTTTAATAATTTTAAAAAGGTATTTATGGTTTTTGAATCAGAACCGTTTTACGAAGCTTGGACAGAGAATGATTATATTGAAGAATTTATTGATTTTATAGAAAATGGTCAAATTTATGGAATCTTTTTAGAAGATGATATTTGTGGCCTAATAACTATAAAAATGAAATTTCAAAAATGGAGCGAACTAGAGATAGACATTGAGCAATCCATTTACCTTTCTGACATAGCAGTCTGTAAAAAAAACAGAAACAAAGGTTATGCTACTAAATTAATGCAATATATTATTGAAGAATTTGGTGATAATTATGACATATATATGAGAACAAATTTAGATAATAGTATGTCAGAGGGGATTGCTATAAAAAATAATTTTGAATTGATAGAAAATAAGATTCAGACAGTTACATTTAAAAGAACAAGAACTGATATACCTGAAACAGATAAAAGAAAATATTTAATTCGAAAAAGAAATAATTATCAAAACTCAGAATACTAAATATATCTTACTCTATCAAATTAATTAACTGTATGTTAAAATAGTACCTAAGAAACGAGGGATAATGTGAATCAAAAATTAATAAGAATAAATTCAATAGATGGAATTGAACAACCAGGGATACTGTACACACCAAATAAAAAAACAGAAAAAATAGTCATTCATGTTCATGGTTTAAATGGTAATTTCTATGAAAATAGATTCATAGACAATCTAGCAAAGGCCTATACTGAAAAAAATATTTCTTTGCTAACTTTTAATAATCGTGGAAGAGATTTCATAACAGAGTTACTTCAAGGAGATGACTTTACTATTATTGGAGGTAGCCTTGAAAGATTTAAAGACTGTATCTTAGACATTGAGGGAATAGTTAATTGGGTAAAGAATTCTGGCTATAAAGAAATAATTCTTGAAGGGCATAGTTATGGCTGTAATAAAGTTTTATATTATTACTTTAAAAAGAAAGCAGATATAATTAAGAAAATTGTTCTTTTAGCTCCTTGTGATATTCCATCAGAGTGTAAAAAATACTTAAGTCAAGAAGAATATAAAATCGCTATGGAAGAATCTACAAAATTAGTAAAAGAAAATAATGAAAACGAATTAATTGATTTCTCTGTTATGGCCAATGGAAAAATTGCAGCTGGTACTTACTATTACGACTTCTTACCAGGAGGAGAAAATGATTTTCTAAAATATGGCAATAAAGAAAAAAATCCTATATTAGATAATGTTACTATTCCAACACTTGTAATCTTTGGGGATAAAGATGACTGTGTTCTTACTGAGCCAATCGAAGTTGTCAAAAATTACCTTATAGAAAATATAAAAAATTGTCATATTGAAATTATTGAAGGCGCAAATCACTCTTATACAAACAAGGGTACTGAATTAGAAAAAATAATAAAACATAATTTTTAAAAAAGAGGTAAATATATGAAAAATAAAGAAGATGAATTATTAGAATTTTTTGATTATTTAGAAAAAAAGAGAAAACAAATAATGGAAGAATTAGAACCATACTATGAAAGGTTAGATAGACGACTAGAAGCTCACATGAATGCCTATGGAATCGCAACACCTAAAGACAACTGCTTACTACGAGAATTAGAAGTTATAATAAATGTTGAAAATAAATTAAAATTAACTCAAGATATTGCTAAATTAAAGGAAAATCTTAATAAGAAAATTACAGAAGAAAAAGATACAGAAACAACTGCAAGACTTCAAAAAGAAGCAGAAGTAATCACAGAATATGAGCATTCAAAGAATGAAAATACAAGCAATAAAACAATATAAAAAGAATTGTAGTAGATTGAATTACATATTATGAGAAAAGAAATATCTAAATTATAAGCAACAGAATTTGAAAGGACTGATTAGATGCAATATGATACAAATAAATTACCAGACTTTTACTCTGTAAGAGATTTTGAACAAATAGATTATTCTCTAGAAGGAATGGAGGGTAAGAAATGTTATTGTTTTTTTGATAATGGGTTTACATCTAATGTTATAGAACCTAATAAAAGGGATATTCGCTTCATTTGAGATGGCTTTATTCTATTCACTGATCCAAGCATTTCTTTAGCAGATTTAAGAAATAGAGTAGATTTATACGACGAACGACTTGTTGCTCTTCAAAGAACTGATGTACTAGGTACAAAAGCTAATACAGGAGATGTTAGAAATTATATCTTAAAAAAACTTCAAGAAAAGAATATTCCCTATGAAATATTAGAAGACAAGAAAGAGGTTTCAGGTTATCCGTCAAAATGCGATTTATGGTCAACTAGAGATTGCTCTGTATTATTAGATGCAATTGACTGTGTTGGAGAAGGCAAGTCATATTACTTCAAAAATGCTGACTTTAGCTATACTATTAATTTTAATAGTTCCAATATTCCAAACTTCACATATAGTCATCAAGGAGCACTTGTACTTAGAGGAGAAAGTTCAACTGCAATATCAAGATTAATCTGTAATGATAAACAATTACAAGAAAAAATTGAAGATATAGTCGGAACAGAAAAACTATATTCCTATTTGGAAGGAAGACAACTACCAGGTACACAGATTGCTGACATAAAAATTAAAATTAAGTAGAATTATCAATCTACAAAATGTAGAGAAAATGTCAAGCTAAAAGATGCTATAATCAAATCGGTGATGAAAATGAATTTAGGAAATAGAATAGCTAATTTGCGAAAAAAAAAGAAGATGACACAACAAGCTCTTGCAAGTAAATTATTTGTAACTGACAAAACAATTTCCAGTTGGGAAGCAAATCGTACAGAACCAAATCTAGAATTATTAGTAAAAATAAGTGAAGAACTCGATTGCTCAACAAGTTACTTGATTTATGGTAATCTTAATAAAAACGATATAGAAACAGAAATAAAGATAAAACTTACAAAGAGTGAATATGAAAATCTGCAAATGTTCTTAGAAGAAAATGCTAAATTTATTAATGAAACTAAACAATTAGATACTTATTATCAGCCATCATATCGTAATTTTTTAAAAGATAAGACAGCAGATATTACAGAATGGTTAAGGATAGGAATCAGAGGTAATAAAAAGATTTTGAATTATAAGAATTGGTATAATAATATGTATTGTGATGAATACGAAGTAGAAATTGATGATGAAGTAAATCTTGAAAAGATATTTACTATTTTAGGAATTGAGAAACTAACAACAGTAAATAAATTACGAAAGACATATTATTACCAAAACAAATACGAAATAGCTCTTGATTACGTCGAAACCTTAGGATATTTTATTGAAATAGAAGTAAAGGAATACAATAAAACAGCTTTAGAAGAATATGATTCTTTACTAAAACTTGCAAAAAGTTTAAAACTAGATTTAAATCATATCGATAAAAGAGGTTATCCATACCATTTAATATATAGAGAGGAACAGTCAAAATAGACTGTTTTATTTTTCTCATAGTGTGATAGAATATATGCAGGAGGCGGTTAAATATGAAAAATAATTATCCTATAAGATACGCTGTTATGCCGATAATTGCACAGACAGGTTGGACACACGGACTAAATGAACTAGAAAGAAAATATGAACCAATTGTTTATATACCATCAAAATGTTATTTAGTTAGATCATGGGAAGATTACGATGAAAAAGGCGAAATAAAGAGAAGATATAAGGTTGTTTTTCCTTATCAATCAACAGATGATGGTTGGAGAAGAGTAGAGCCAGATTTTAATTATTTAACAGACGAATGTATTAATGGTTATACTGCAAAAGAAATATATAAAACTTACGATGAAGCGAAAAAAATGGCAACCGAGATGAATAAAAGAATTGTCAGCGAAAAAATAGCTTACATGAGCTATGATTCTACATTAAAAGAAAGAATAGATAAGTTACGTGAAGATATGAAAGAGAAAGAAGAATATTATGAAAAATTAGCTTCACAAATTCAAAAAACAACAGCAGATTTAGTAGTAGATGCTCCAAAAAAAGAGCAGACTATTGTCGTAAAAAGACAAGGCAGCGCAAGGCTTCGAGATATTTCTTTATATGAATTCATTCATTCTTGGTCAAATGAAAAATATCGCGTTTACCACTTAGATGAAAGAGAATTTGAACAATTAAAAAGAGTCATTCAAAATGATGAAAAGAGCGATTTATCAGTATTTGAAAAAGCACCATTAATCATAAATGACCCAAAAGGTTGGAAAGCTCAAGTTGCAGATAGCTCAAATCTTACAAACCAAGGCTTTTATCTTGAAGACGGATATATGCACTATGATGAGAGAGTAAGGCCTCTTGAAGAAACCACTTCAAATAATGTTACAGATTCAGGCATCAAAGCCTACACTATAGAAACGTATGAAGATGTTATTACATCATACATAACAAATTTTGTTTATGGACCATATAAAACAGAAGTAAAAGTTGGAAATAAAACTTTTGTAAAGAAAATAGATATTTAATAAGAACTTAGAAGGAGCAATTATGAATAATCAAGAAAAATTACGAATGGTAAAAAACATGTCCGTTACGGAGCAAAGAAATTTAACAATAAAAGAACTAACTGCGATTATTGAAAATATGTCAGCAGATGAAATTATAGAACTAAGTAATATAATTGGCTACCCAGTCTTCACAAGACTATGTATGGGAGATTTAAAACATCGTTTTGTTTTACTTCAAGATGGAGCAGCTGCTATCATTGTTAATAAAAATGGTGAAATTCTTCTACAGAGTAGAGCAGACAGAGATAAATGGGGTCTACCAGGTGGCTGTCAAGAATTAGGAGAAAGATTTCAAGACACTGTTATTAGAGAGGTAAAAGAAGAAACTAATCTTGATATAAGAGAAGAAGATTTGGAATTAATAGATATTATCTCAGGTAGTAGTCGAAGAAACGAATATCCAAATGGTGATGTTGTAATAAATAATACTGCACTATATTGTATTAAAAATTACTCAGGTGATTTAAAATGGGACAATGAATCAAAAGAAATGCGTTTTTTTTCACTAAATAATTTACCAAAAAATCAGCATGATTCAGATTTGATAGAGGCCTATAAAAGATATCTAGAATCCAAGTGAAAATATAAAATATTAGAAATAGGAGCAGTCATATGAAAGATAAATTACTAGAAAACTTCATAAGAATTTCCAAAATCCCACGAGCATCAGGAGATGAAAAAGCTATATCTGATTTCTTTGTATCTGTTGCAATTGAAAATAATTTAGAATATTACCAAGATGAAAATAAAAATGTGCTAATAAAAAAGCCAGGTTCTAAAAAGAAAGAGACATTAGGATTACAAGCTCATTTAGATATGGTCTGTGTAAAAACCTCAGGTAGTAATCACAACTTTAAAACTGATGGAATAGAAGTACTAGTTGAGGGGGACAAAGTAACCGCTAAAGACACCTCTTTAGGCGCTGATCAAGGAGTAGGACTTGCTATAATGCTTACTATTCTAGAAGATAAAGATTTACCTCATCCAGATTTAGAATTTATCTTTACTGTTGAAGAAGAAACAACCTTTAAGGGTGTAGTTACTTTCCCATATGAACTCCTAAAAAGTCGAAGAATAATTAATCTTGATAATAGCAAAGACAATTCAATCTTTTCATCAGCAGACGGTGATATTTGTAATGAATATAGCCTAACTGGTAAATTAGAAAACTCACATATTCCAACTTATAAAGTAACTCTAACAAATCAAACAGGTGGTAATTCTGGTGAGAATATTGAATTATCAGCAAGTAATGCCATTACAACTATGGCTAAACTTTTAGAAAATAAAGATTTAAAAATTAGTAGTATCAATGGCGGAACTACAGAAATAGATATAGCTACAACATGTGAAGTAATACTAGCTACTAATAATATAAACTCTGTATTTCAAGAAAACTCAAATAATTTAACATTAGAAGAGGTAAAACCAGCTAAATTCTTCTCAAAAGAAACAACTACCTGTATTATAAATCAAATTTTGAGACTAAAAAGTGGTTGGTTAAGTACTAATGCTTCTGCAAATTTAGGTACTATTAAAACAACAGATGAAGTAGTAACAATAAAGTACCTCTTAAGAAGTAATAATGAAGAGGAATTAAATAATATTTCCAAAGAATCAATGTCATTACCTAATAATTTCAAGGTTACAAGATTATACAATGATCCATTTTGGAAATCAAAAACATCTTCCGAATTACTAAAAAAATATTCATTAATTTATTTTAATAATTATCATGAATATCCAAAAATAGAAACATGCCATGGTGGTATGGAATGTGCAAGTATCAATAAAAGAATCAAAGATTTAGATATTATCTCCATAGGTGCTAATATAGAACATTTTCACACTACCAATGAGGTAACTTATCTAAGCTCTTGGTTAAAAGTATATAATTGTCTAATAAGTTTGTTAGAAGAAATCTAAAAAAATAATTATTTATAACAATCTTTTATACTGTAAAATGATAGTATAATGGTTAGTGTAAATAATTTTAGAAAAGAACACTTAGAAATTTGAGTTATGCACTTAATTTTTTTGTTGAAAAGTATTTGTTCATTTCACAAAAGAAAAATTACTAAAAAGTGAGGTAAAAAATGAAAATAAGCAATGAATTAAAAAAATATATTGAAAATGCCATAATGAAACAATATATAAATAATAATTATGGTGGTCATGATTGGAAACATATTCAAGATGTAATTAATAGAAGTTTTGAACTAATGACAAAATTTAATTTAGAAATTGATCATAATATAGTTTATGCAGTTGCTGCTTACCATGATATTGGGTATCGACAGGACCCTGATAATCACGAACAAGTATCAAGTGAAATGTTTTTAGAAGATAAAAATATGGAAATCTTTTTTAATGAAGAAGAAAGAAAAATAATTGCTGAGGCAATAGTAGATCATAGAGCTAGTCTAGAATACGAAGCAAGAAGTATTTATGGAAAACTAGTTTCTTCTGCTGATAGGGCAATAGACGTTGATAAAATGTTAAAAAGATCAATTGCCTTTCAAAGTGAAAAACATAAAGCAGAAACCCCCTCAGTTCAGGATGTCATAGAATATTCTTATAAAAAGTTATCTAGTAAGTATGGTAATGGTGGATATGCAAAAATGTATTTTCCAGATGACAAATATCAAGAATATTTGGACAAAATGAATAAGCTATTTTCTGATAAGAATGAATTTATAAAAGCAGAAATGAATATCATTTCTAGCAGTCCGGATTTATTACAAAAGTTATATGTAAATCCAGAATTAAAGAAATATGCGGAAGAAAATATTTTCCAGAATATAGTAAAAATGAACCAGCTCATGCTTTAGGACATATCAAACATGTAATAGATAGAAGTTTTGAACTAGTAGCACAAAATACTTTAGAAGTAAATCTAAATATGGTTTATATTATTGCAGTATACCATGATATAGGGCATCACATTGATTCAAAAAATCATGAAACTATATCTGCTGACATAATGGCTCAAGACGAAAATCTAAATAAGTTCTTTACTGCTGAAGAACTTATAATAATAAAAGAAGCAATAGAAGATCATAGAGCCTCTAGTAAAGAAAATCCAAGAAGTGTTTATGGTAAAATAATATCTTCTGCTGATAGAAATAATACAGTAGAAATGTGTTTAAGAAGATCATATACATACGGTAAAAAATTAGATCCTACTGCTAGTGATGAAGAATTATTTTTAAGAGCATATGATGTTTTAACTAGAAAGTTTGGTGAAGGTGGCTATGCCAAATTCTATTTTAGAGATGAACAATATGAAAAATTCTTAAAGGAATTAAGAAATTTACTATCTAACAAAGATAATTTTGTTAATACTCAAAGAGAATATGTTAAAAAATTAAAAAATTAAGAATAAAAAATACCCTAATAGTCATTGTAACTACTAGGGTCTTTTTACTTATATGTTCCTTTTCTATTCTCATTATTAACTTCAATATTCTCTTGTAAATTTTCTACTATTTGCTTATCTTCAGGTTTCTCAACATAAAGTAAAGAAGCAGTTAGTCTAGTCATCTTTCTTAGCGTTTCACTTTGTGATTCCACAGTCATCCAATCAATTCTGTTTTCCAAAGAGTCATCTTCGATTCCCTCAAAAACATTATTCATATCATGTTCATATGCTAAACGCATAGTTTCATTAAATAATACTGCATACTTATTAAATAATTCATCTCTTTTTTTACGTAGTTCTTGCTTTTTTTCAATATATTTCATAAAAATTTCCCCCTCAAATTAATTGCCTCATATTATAATACAAAATCACTAATTAAGCAAATTAAACTATAAAGAGAATACTTTTAGAATGATAAATCAAATAAAAATATTTTCTTTTTAACAACAAACTATCACAAGAACTTATTCTCTCCAAACACGGTGAAATATGTGCTATAATATTACTTAAATTGGAGGAGTAATAATGAAAGAAAAATATATTGCTTTAATAAAAGAAAAATTCACTGGACCATCCCAAGAACTTTTACTTAAACAAGTTAATCTCTTCTACCAAGAAAATAAAAACATTCTTACGAATAAATATTCAATTGGTGATAAAGTTAAACTAACAAAAGGTACCTTCCTACACGGAATATTTGGAGAACTTGAAAACTTTGATTATACGATTGAAAACGGTTTTATTTCCACTGACTTTACGGATGAAAGCAGAGCAAATAAAATTTGTAATAGTGTTGGTATGTGGAATATTCAAAAAGATTGTTTACTTAAAGATTATATAAATGATTACAGTGGTTTTACAATCACATATACTATTGGTCGCGGACCAGGGTCAAAAGAAGTATCTAAATTAATTCCTTATCATCAATTCGATGAATTTACGGAAAACATCAACAATGTTGAAGAAATCTGGACTTATTGGGGAACTAAAACAAAAGAAGTGTCATTTCTTCCAAGCTTAGTTTCTGAGAAAAGACAAATTGCCTTCATTTTGAATATGGACAGTCTATATGCCCAGGAATTAGCAACAGCCGACGTTTGGAATCCTAATTTGTCAGAAGAAATCTTAGAGTCATTCCTTGACTATCGTTATTATCCTAAGTTTTTAACTGAAAGATTTAATAGAACAGCCGCAACAACAGACCGTGAAAGCGCCATCATATTTGGACTCCCAAGCAGTTTAATTGAAGGTGTATTTGTTGGTAGAAAAATAGAGACCAATCAAGCATCATTAGATTATATCAAAAATAAATTACCTAACTGCTATATTTGTAATCTAGATGGAGTAGTAATAAGATAATATGAGGATTACTAATAAATTAGAAAGCACAAAAAAAATAACAGAACTATCACTAAATAAACTTCCAGAACAATTATTTAAAAATGGAGAAGAAGAAAAAGTTCTTGAATTTATAAAAAAATATCCTGCTAAATACTATGCAATTAGAGATAAAGCTAAAGCAGGTGGAGTCTTCAAATTAAAAATCGAAAAAGAAAATATCTTAAACGAAATAAAAGACTATACTTTATATTCAGTTAATGTAAGTTCCGCTAATTATGAAGAAAACCAATTGTTAGTAGGAGAAATATTTATTCTAAGTAATAATGAAATCTATGCCGCTCTAAGTACCAATAAAACATATTCTGCTCGTGCCGCTGCAGCTAATCCTGAATTTAATCTAAAGACCACTATTTTTGATGATAAAACACTAAATAAAATTCCATACTTTAACACATTGTATAACTACATAATTACCAATCATCTTCAAGATGTTATTGTTGAATTTTCTCTTTTTGATAAAAAAGTCGGAATTAAAAATGAAAAAATTGTTATTTATGAAATAAGGACTGACTACTAATAAGAAAATTAGAAAGGATTCGATACTATGTTAAAACTAATAAAACCAAGTCTAAATGCTGAAGAAAAATACCGTGAAATGATTACAGAATGGGCTGCCTATGGTGGACCATATGTTCCATGCATTATTGATTATGATTGTAAGCACCTAAAAGAAGGATTTGATTATAATGCTACTCTTAAAGTAATAAATGATTATAGTGAAGGAAAAATCTTTGATTATGATACTGATTGCCCCTTAAGTAACTCCTCAAAAAAAGGTGCTGAAACCCTTATAAAATAACGAAAAAATGAAGTTGTCTAGGTAATGTTTTGCATAATATGAAAAGCTGATTTTTGACAAAATTTTGCTTTTTTTTTTCAAAATTCTGCACTATATGGGGTAGGCTGATTGTTCTTACGTAACTCCAATTTAATATAAATATAACTTAAATAACTATAAATATTTAGTTTATTATTAATTAAAAATACATAGCTATCTTATTATTTAGGATAGCTAATTTTATGTAGAAAGGAGATGAAGAAAATGTCTTATAGGAAATGTGAAGTAATTGCTATTGCTAATCAAAAGGGTGGGGTAGGAAAAACAACTACAACATTGAGTCTGGGTGTTGCTCTTTCAAAATTAGGAAAGAAAGTATTAGTGGTTGATGCAGATCCACAGGGAGACTTAACATCTTGTATGGGGTGGTATCATCAGGACGAGTTATCAAATACTATTTCTTCTTTGATGGAACATAGTTTACGAGATGAAATTATTAATAAGGATGATTTTATACTTCATCATGATGAAAACATAGATTTATTACCTTCCAATATTGAATTATCTGCAACAGAAATGAATTTAGTTAATGCTATGAGTCGAGAATATACTCTGAGGAATTGTCTAGAATTTTATAAGAAGGATTATGATTATATTCTATTAGATTGCATGCCTTCATTAGGAATGATTACAATTAATGTACTTGCTAGTGCAGATAAAGTAATTATACCTGTGCAGTCCCACTATCTTGCTGCTAAAGGTATGAGTCAATTATTAAAAACAGTATCTAAAGTTCAAAGACAAATAAATCCTAAGTTAAAGATTGATGGTATATTATTAACACTAATAGATACTAGAACAAAATTATCAAAAGAAGTAAAGGAACAATTACAAGATATTTATGGTAGTATCATTAGAATATATGAAACTCAAATTCCTAGAGCTATTAAAGTTGCAGAATCTACCTCATTTGGTAAAAGTATATTTTCCTATGACAAAAATGGTAAAGTTACAGAGGCTTATGAGATGTTTGCAAAGGAGGTGTTAGAAAATGAGTCAACAAGACAGAAAAATGCCTTTACCAGGTCTAGATGAACTCTTTTTAAGTCAAAAAGAACGTGATGATATGAAAAGGGAAAAGGTAATGGATATTCTGATTTCAAAAATTGATGAGTTTCCTAATCATCCTTTTAAAGTATTAGATAATGAAGATATGCAACAAATGAAAATAAGTATTGAAGAAAATGGAGTTTTGTCACCTATATTGGTTAGACCTAAAAATAATGGGCGTTATGAAATTATTTCGGGACATAGAAGAAAGTATGCTAGTAAATTAGCAAAAAAAAAGACTATACCATGTATAGTAAGAGACTTTACAGATGATGAAGCTACAATAATTATGGTGGATAGTAATTTACAAAGAGAAAAAATACTACCTAGTGAAAAGGCTTTTGCCTATAAGATGAAATTGGATGCTTTAAAACATCAAGGAAGAAGAAATGATTTAACCTCGACACAAGATGTGTCGAAGTTGAGGTCAGATGAGATTGTTGGTAAAGAAAATGGAGATAGTAGAGAAAAAGTTAGGAGATTTATTAGATTAACTAAATTGATACCAGATTTATTACAAATGGTTGATGAAGAGAAAATTGCTCTTAGTCCAGCAGTATATATATCCCATTTAACGGAAGATGAACAAAATATGTTATTAGACTGCATAGAGTGTAAAGATGCTACTCCAAATGTTTCACAAGCACTTAAAATGAAAAAATTAAGTGAAAAAGGGCTTTTAACTGATGTTAAGATTGATAATATTTTATCACAAGAAAAATCTAATCAAATACCAAAAATTAAGTTAGATGAAAGTAAAATCAGAAGAGTTCTACCAAAGAATATTGAAGTTCCAAAAATAGAGGACTTTGTTATTAATGCTGTAGATAAATATCAAAAAATAGTTGATGTTTTGCCTAGTAATGTAAAAAATCAAAATATGGAATTGTTTGTGATGAAAGCAATTAGTCATTATATGAAACATCTTGAACGAAAAAAAACTATGGATGTAAGATAGCAGGAGTATGTTTTACATTATCCCCTCCTTATAATCTACCCCTAGTATATATACTAGCTATAATTACTATCTAAAAAAAATATATTTACACAAATGACAAATAAAAATAATGATATTAGAATAGGGGCAAAGAAAAGGAGTGATCGAAATATGTTGAAAAAACTATTTATATCTGGAGTAGTATTACTAACTGCTATATGTGGAAGTATCTATGATATTCAGAAGAGTGAAACATCTAAAAATATAATTTCACAGAAACCTGTTAATAAAGAAGAGAGCAAAAGTAAAAAATCCACAGGAAAGGTGGAAAAAAGTTCAGAAAATAAAAATAAAGAAACAGAGATTGTGGAAGAAAGTAAAGTAAAAGAAGAAAGTTCTAATACTAGTTCATCAAGTGAAAAGAATATAAATAAACCAGTTCAAGAAAATAAAAACAATACAACACAAGAAACACAAAGTTCACATCAGATAAATAATTCACAACCTCAAACCTCACAACCTCAAAATTCACAACCTCAAGTTCCTCCAAGGCAACAAACAGAGTGGGAAAGATTAGGAATTAGTCAAGATGCTTATTTCAATACACCAATGTTTTCTTGGGAAGAAAAAGCATATTCAAGTATTGATAATTGCATAAAAGAAGCAAGTTTTATTAATAATAAATATGGATTTGTTACAAACTATGGTACTGTTAGTGGTAAATATGTGGATACTGTTGGTTGTTGGGTAAAAATATATGTAGATGGAAATAAATACTATCTTAGTGATTTTAAAGCATTAGGATATGAAACAATGCCTCGTTAAGAGGTTTTTTTGTTGGAAAAAGGAAAGGAATGTTAAATTTATGAAAAATAAAATGAAGAAAATATTACAATGTTTTTTAATAGTTATGACTATTTTTATGACTATACCAAATGGAGTAAATGCACAGACAACAGATACATTATATATTGATGATAGTTACACTTATTATGTAGCAACTACAAAATATGATGATTTAAGTTATTGGACTATAGGAAATGAAAATCCTATTAGGAGAAGAAGTGATGGCAGTTATGTATATTGTATACAAGCTCATATCAAGTTTAATGATAATTCTCCTGTTAATGGCTATGAAAGTACAGCAGATAAACTAGCTTTAACAGACTTAACAGAAGATGAAATTGAAAAAATTGAACTATATTCATATTATGGATACGGTTATGGAAATCATAATTCACTTGATTGGTATGCTGCAACACAATTATTAATATGGGAAATAACAGAAAAAGTTGCAACACCTTATCCAATTGCAGAGGGGGATAGGACATTAACTAGAATTGATAAATATGATTCTATGATGAATGAAATTAAGGAATTAGTTTCAAAACATGGAAAAACAGTTAGTTTTAATAATCAAACTATAGAGATGAAAGTTGGGGAGACTTTAACATTACATGATAATCATGAAGTTTTATCAAATTATTTTACTGTTTCATATAATGAAAGTTTAGATATGAAAATCAATAATAATGATTTAATTATTACTGCCAAAAAAGGATATAATGGTACTATCAATTTGAATGCAAAGAAAAATACCAATATTCCTATGTTATATGATGGTTCTAATCAAAAATGCTTATCAAGAGGAGATCCAACTTTTATTAATGCAAAAATAAATATGACAGTATACACAGAATTTAAAGTTAATAAACTTTTTGGTTCAGATGGAAAGTATGCACCAGAAGAAAATGCAGAGTTTGAAATATACAATAATGATACTAATGAATTGATTGATACTATTTCTACAAATGAAGATGGAATAGTATCTATTTATTTAAAGTTAGGAAACTACAGAGTAGTTCAAACAAAAGGAGAAAAAGGATATAATTTTATTGATGAGTATACTTTTAGTATAGATGGTAATCATACAAAAGAAACTGTATACTTTTATAATGAAAAAATAGTTGTAAAAAGTGAAGATAAACCAACAGAAGAACCAAAAAAACCAGAAGAACCAAAAGTTATAGAAGTACCAGATACATTAATACGTGAAAATTATATGATTGAGATTTGTGCATTTATAATGATAATTATGGGAATGGGAGTTGTGATTCATGAAAACAAAAGAAAGTAAAAAAACAAAAAGTCGACTAATATTAGTTGGCTTTTTTCTTGTATTTATTGGTTTTATTATATTAGCTTTAAAATTTGGAATTTTTATTTCTAAAAATGCTCAAGAAGATAAAAGCATAAATAATTTTAAAGAGAAACAAGAAATAGTTCATGATGATATAACTAGTAATAAAGAAGATAAAGAAGATAAAGAAGTTTCTTCCAAAAGCAATAATGAAGAATATATAGCACTTTTAGAAATTCCAAAAATCAAGTTGGAAAAAGGGTTATATGACATTAAATCTTCTTTAAATAATGTCGATAAAAACATTCAAATATTGAAAGAATCTGATATGCCTAATGTAGAGAATGGTAATATGATTTTAGTTGGTCATTCTGGAAGTGGATCAAAGGCATATTTTTCAAATTTAGTAAAACTAGATAAAGATGATATAGCAATTATTATTTATAATAAAAAGAAATATTCTTATAAATTAATTGATAAATATGAGATAGAAAAAACAGGGAAAACTATAATTAATAGTAGTCTAAGTACAAAAACATTAACTTTAATAACATGTAAAGAAAACACTAATAAACAGATAGTGTTTATATTTGAAGAAATAGAGGAGAGTGATTATATTGAATAAATATGGAGTAATGCAAATAGCAAAGACTCTAGAAAAATTATTTCAAGCAGAGTTTGATACAGATAAAAAAATTCTATCAATGAAGTTAGAAGATTTGAGTAAAATAGAAAATTTACAAGCAAATGAGGCAATGATAATTATTGATTTTAAGAAAGCAATTAAAGAAAGAAGAATAATTGCTTTTTTAAGTGGAAATGAGGGAAAAGAAAGGGCTGAATAAAATGAATAAATATGAATTTAATGTAAGTCTATTTGGAAATATGACATTGGAGGTAGTTGCTCCAAATCACGAGGAAGCAGAGAGAATACTAAAAGATACTATGGAAAGTATTAATATTAAAGATATTAGAGATAAGAAGACATCAAAAGAAAATGTCAATATTAAAAAAAGTGAAATTCAATTAAAAAGCACATATGTAAAAAGTAGAGAAAGGGGTAGATAATGATGGCATACCAAAGCAAAAAACCACCAATCAGAATAGTGGTTAATATAGACACTTTTAATAACTTAAGTGAACTATTAACAAGAATTGGTAATGTTGGAGGTGAGGAGATATCAGAACATGCTAAAAAAATTAATAAGAAGATATTAAAATATAGTGTTCCTCATACAGAAGAAAATGGAGAAACTTTTGTGGATATAAGATTTTTCCATAACGAAATTACTCAATTAGTTCATATACTTCTTAGTAATATATCAAACTATGAGGAATATCAAATGAATTATTTTGAAGAATTGCTAATATCCAGAAAGGGGTATAATAGTTCTTCATAAGGAAAGGGTAGTATGCTTAACAAAGTAATGTTTGTAGGGAAATTATTTGACAATATAAATACTCTAAAAAGACTAGAAAATGGTATTAAATATAAGGAAGTTTATATTGGGATTCCTAAAGATGTAAATAAAAAAGTTACAGAATATAATTCTTATCTTATTCCCTGTCTTATATTTGAAGATACAATAAACTCAATTAAAACTAGTAAAATTCAATTCAAAAAAGGGAATATTTTAGGTGTTTATGGTAAATTGGCTATTACAAGTGATAAAAAAATGATAGTTGTAGTTGATAAAATTGAAATTTTATCTGAACAATAGAAATATTAAATTATTATGAAAGAGGGTGAAATATGGCTACAACCGTTAAGATTATTAATGAGTTGTATGAAGAAACAATAGAAAAAATCTCTTGTGATTCACAAGAATGGCAGAGTTTTTTAAAAACTGCTTCAATGAATTATACTAATTCTTTTAGTGAGCAATTGTTAATTTATGCTCAAAGACCAGAAACTATTGCAGTAACAGATATTCAAACATGGAATAATACCTATAAGAGGTTAGTAAATAAAGGATGTGCAGGAATAGGTTTATTGTATGAAATTAATGGATATCCAAGAATTAGATATGTTTGGGGGTTAAATGATACTCACAGTATTTATGGTGAAAATGGTAAGCAGTTAAGAATATGGAAAGTGCCAAAGGTTTATGAAAAAAGAGTTGGAGAATTATTAGAGAATAAATTTGGACAATTAGATGATAAAGATAACTTTGTTAATGTAATGAAATCATTAGCAAATAATTTGATGGAAGATCATTATATAGATTATTATAATGATTTTATTGATAATAAATATAATACTAGATTAGAAAATGTATCTAATGATATTATAGAAAAAACATATAAAAGAATTTTAAAAAATAGTATTGCTTTTATGATGTTGAATAGGAGTGGGATTGACCCTACTCCTTATTTTAATTCTACTGATTTTGAAAATATATTTATATTTCAGGATTTAGATAATATTGCCAGATTGGGAGTAGCAATAAGTGATATTGCTAAAATAGGTATAAAAGAAATATATATTTCATTGAAAAATGTACGAATGGAAGAAATTAATAAAATTTACACATTTGATAAACAAAATAATTTATCATATAATGATAAGCAAGAAAAAGTGGTTGAAAGGAGAGATTTAGATGAACATAACTTACAAGAAGGTAGGAGATTACACTCTTCCGAATTTAGTAACGATGCAGGAACTACCAATGGAAATGGGCAAATATTCAATGATGAGATTAGAGTACTTGAAGAAGAACAAAATGGGAACTTATCAATTAATGATAATGAAAGGAACTTTAACAGCTCATCTGAAAGAAATAGAGAAAATTTCACAAATGAGGCTAGAGAAAATAATCAACCAAATGAAGAACGAATTGAATATAACAGAAGAGATGAAACAGAACAACCAGATGAAATGGGTAGGTATGATGAACAATATCAAAAATCAAGCAGAAGAAGTGATATTGAAAGAACTAATTTACACATAGAAGAAGAACAAGAAAAAGAAATAAAAAATCAACCTAAAAAGGTTGAAGTAGGAAATAGAGATAATACTTCACAATTATCTTTATTTGCATCTAGAGAGCAGGAATTAGCAGATAGAATAGTAGATATATTCAATTCATTTGATACTAAATATAAAGGTACTTTTTATGTGGATGATATAGGTTTAGAGGTTTGGGATCATATAAAATCAAAAAAAAGAAATTTAACAATAGGTTTAAAAAGTTCAAAGTGTAATGGATATAGTGATAAAGAAACTGCTTTTACTTGTTTTAATACTGATAAAAGAGATGAAATATTATTAAGAGAGAGTACAGAGATTGATCCTTTCTTAAAATATTTAAGTCAAGATAAAGACTTCTCTATAAGCTTAACTCCAGATACTTTATATGTTTTTTATCATAAGTTTGATGATAAAATAATTGATTTAAGTGTTGGCAGAGATGAAATTTTATCAAGTGTAAATGATGAAGAAAATATTGAGGTCATTGATAATCCAGAAATTATTATTGAAAAGTCTCCTAAAAAGGTTAAAAGAAGAATAACAGACTATGTTCTTCATCCTGAGATACCTTATGAGGAAAGAATAAATTATAAAATTGAAAGAGATTATTTAGGAGAGGGTACACCAAAAGAAAGATATAAAAATAATATTGAAGCAATTAGAGTATTAAAAAAATGTGAAGAAGAAGATAGGTATGCTACAAAGGAGGAACAAGAAGTTCTATCAAAATACGTTGGTTGGGGTGGATTATCAAAAGCATTTGATAAAAGTAGTGATTGGCAAAATGAGTATAATGAACTAAAAGAAATATTAACTGAGGAAGAATATAAAGCAGCAAGATGTACCACAGTTGATGCCTTTTATACACCTCCAGTAGTTATTAAATCTATGTATAAGGCACTTGAACAAATGGGGTTAAAAAAGGGGAATATCTTGGAACCTAGTTGTGGAATTGGTAATTTTATAGGTATGATGCCAAATAATAATGATTTAAAGATATATGGAGTAGAAAAGGATAGTTTAAGTGGAAGAATTGCTAGACAATTGTATCAAAAGTCTTCTATTGCAATACAAGGATTTGAAAAGGTTGATTATTCAAATTCTTTTTTTGATGTTGTAGTAGGTAATGTTCCTTTTGGAACAGAAAGATTAAATGATAAAAAATATGATAAATATAACTTTTTAATTCATGATTATTTCTTTGCTAAAGCAATTGATAAATGTCGACCAGGGGGAATAATAGCTCTTATTACTAGTAAAGGAACAATGGATAAAGAAAATTCAAATGTAAGAAAATATATTGCTCAAAGGGCAGATTTATTAGGGGCAATTAGACTTCCTGATAACACATTTGAAGTGAGTGCAGGAACTACAGTAACAAGTGATATTATATTTCTTCAAAAAAGGAATTCAATTACTGATATAATGCCAGATTGGGTTAATTTAGATACTAATGAAGATGGTATAGTTATGAATAAGTATTTTGTTGATAATTCTAATATGATTTTAGGAACAATGAAAATGGTATCTAATCAATATGGTGGTTACTCTTCCACTTGTGTGTCGAATGGAGAAAGTTTGGATACATTATTAAATAGTGCTATAGCAAATATTCATGCAGAGCTAAAGAATTATCAAATAAAAGAAATAGAAGAAGATAACTCTATTGAAGCTGATCTTAATGTTAGAAACTTTTCATATGTATTAGTAGATGATGTAATCTATTATAGAGAAAATAGTAGAATGTATCCTAAGAAATTTTCTGCTACTGCTGAAAATAGAATTAGAGGATTAATTGAACTTAGAGATTTAACAAGAGAGATAATAGATATGCAATTAGCAGATTTTTCTGATGAAGAGATTAAATCTAAGCAAGATAAATTAAACGGTTGTTATGATGAGTTTATAAAGAAATATGGTTTAATTAACAGTAGAGGAAATTCTATTGCATTTTCCGATGATAGTAGCTATTTCCTTTTATGTTCATTAGAAATATTAGATGAAAATGGGAATTTATCACGAAAAGCAGATATGTTTACTAAAAGAACAATTAGACCAAGTATTAAAAATAGGGTTGTAGAAACTGCAAGAGATGCTCTAATTATATCAATTAGTGATAAAGCTCGAGTTGATTTAGATTATATTCAAAGTTTATGTAATATGGATATGGATAAAATTATTTCTGATTTGGAGGGTGAAATATTTAGAGTTCCAGAATATGGTAATCCTAATAATTGGGTAACAGCTGATGAATATCTTTCTGGAAATATTAGAGAAAAATTAGATGATGCTGAAGAATTTGCAGAAGATGATAGTAGTTTTAAAATTAATGTAGATTATTTAAAAAAGGTTATGCCTAAAGATATTCCAACTGAGGAAATTAGTGTTAGGTTAGGAGCAACATGGATACCAGAAGAAATTATAACTAAATTTATGTTTGAATTATTAGATTCTTCTTTTAATGCACGTAATAATATGAATATTCATTACTCTAATTTAACAGGAGAATGGAATATTGAAAATAAAAGATTTGACAGGAATTCGGTTGCTGTTACGTCAACTTATGGAACAGGTAGAGTAAATGCATATAGGTTGTTAGAGGATGCTCTAAATTTGAGGGATACAAAAATATTTGATTATGTCATTGATGATGAGGGAAACAAAAAAGCAATTTTGAATAAAAAAGAAACAGCAATAGCACAAGCAAAACAAGATAAAATAAAGCAAGTATTTCAAGATTGGATATGGAATGATTATGAACGTAGAGAGAAATTAACATTATTATATAATCAAAAATTTAATTCGTTTAGAACACGAGAATATGATGGTTCTCATATAGAATTTGAGGGTATGAATCCAGAAATTAAACTTAGAACTCATCAAGTAAATGCTATAGCTAGAATACTTTATGGTGGAAATACTTTATTAGCTCATGAGGTTGGAGCAGGAAAAACTTTCGAGATGGTAGCAGCTGCTATGGAAAGTAAAAGATTAGGATTATGCAATAAAAGTTTATTTGTTGTACCTAATCATATTATAGAGCAGTTTGCTAGTGAGTTTTTACAATTATATCCAAGTGCTAATATCCTTGTATCTACTAAAAAGGATTTTGAAACAAGAAATAGAAAGAAATTCTGTTCAAGAATTGCAACAGGAGATTATGATGCTATCATTATAGGACATTCTCAATTTGAAAAAATACCAATGTCTTACGAAAGACAAGTTAAAATATTGGAGCAACAATTAGATGATATTGTTAGAGGAATAGAAGATTTAAAAGTTCATAATGGAGAAAAATTCTCTATTAAAATGTTAGTTAAGTCTCAAAAATCTATTGAAAGAAAATTGGAAAAGCTAAATGATAGAGAGTTAAAAGATGATGTTGTTACTTTTGAAGAATTAGGTGTTGATAGATTATTTGTTGATGAGGCACATTATTATAAAAACTTATATTTATATACAAAGATGAGAAATGTTGGAGGAATAGCACAAACAGAAGCTCAAAAGTCTTCAGATTTATTTATGAAATGCAGATATTTAGATGAATTAACTGGAAATAAAGGGGTAATTTTTGCAACAGGAACACCCATAAGTAATTCTATGGTTGAGTTATATACTTTGCAAAGATATTTACAATATGAAGATTTATTGAATTGCAATCTTCAACATTTTGATGCTTGGGCATCTACATTTGGAGAAACAGTTACTGCAATTGAACTTGCTCCTGAGGGTAGTGGTTATCGTTCTAAAACAAGATTTGCAAAATTTTATAACTTACCAGAATTGATGACTATGTTCAAAGAAGTTGCAGATATTCAAACTGCTGACATGTTAAAGCTTCCTGTACCCAATGCACATTATAATAATATTGTTATTAAACCTAGTGAAGTACAACTAGATTTAGTAAAATCTTTTGCAGAACGAGCTGAAAAAGTTAGAAATAAAGAAATCGAACCTAATAAAGATAATATGTTGAAAATTACAAATGATGGTCGGAAATTAGCATTAGATCAAAGACTAATTAATGATTTACTTCCTGATTATAAAAACAGTAAGGTAGTGGAATGTTCAAATAATGTTTTTAATATATGGAATGAAAATAAGAATAATAGATTAACTCAATTGGTATTTTGTGATATTTCCACTCCTAAAGAAGATGGAAAATTTAATGTTTATGATGATATAAAAAATAAATTAATAGAGAAAGGTATCCCAGAAGAGGAGATAGAATTTATTCATAATGCTAAAACTGAAGTTAAAAAGAAAGAGTTGTTTTCTAAAGTAAGAAATGGGCAAGTTAGAATTTTAATTGGGTCTACTCAAAAAATGGGTGCAGGAACGAACTGTCAGGATAGATTAATTGCACTTCACGATTTAGATTGCCCATGGAGACCATCAGACTTAACACAGAGAAAAGGAAGAATAGTTAGACAGGGAAATCAAAATGATAATGTTTATATTTATAGGTATGTAACTGAAAAAACATTTGATGCCTATTTATATCAATTAGTTGAAAATAAACAAAAATTTATTTCTCAAATTATGACTTCAAAGACACCTGTAAGAAGTGCTGAAGACATTGATGAAGTAGCATTATCCTATGCAGAAATTAAAGCACTTGCTGCTGGTAATCCTTTAATAATTGAAAAAACAGAATTAGATAGTCAAGTTTCTAAATTACAATTGTTAAAACAAAATTATCTTAGTGAACAATTTAAACTAGAAGATAAAGTAAATAAATCATATCCAAATGAAATAAAAAAATTAGAAATATTACTAGATAATTATAAAAAAGATTTAGATTTACTAAATAAAAATAATTATTTAGATGAAGATAATTTTATAGGAATGACTATTGATGGAGTTTTTTATGATGAAAAATCTTCAGCAGGGCAGAAGATATTAGATAAGTGTAAGCAATATACAGATGATGAAAAGCATGAAATTGGAGAATATAAAGGTTTTAAATTAGAAATACAATTTATAGCTTTTTATAAATCTTATAGATTATATTTGAGTAATAATTCAACATTTTCATTTGAATTGGGGAATAGTGATATTGGAAATATTACTAGAATTGATAACAAAATTAGGAATATTAGTGAAAATATAAAAGATGTGGAATCAGATATAGAAAATAATAAAATTCAATTAGAAAAAGCAAGGCTAGAATTGAATAAACCTTTTAATCAAGAACAAGAATTAAAAGGTAAAATGGAAAGATTAAACGAATTAAATAAGCTATTAAACATGGTTGAAAAAACTCATGATATTCTTTATGAAGAAGAAAATGTTGCAAATGTACGTCATGAGAATAAAAAGGATTATGTAAGATAATTTAATAATATTAATTTTTATTTTTTTAATTAATAAAAAGGGAGGAATGGTATAAAATGCAGAAATTTAAAATTGAGATAGAGGAAATTTTACAAGAAGTTTATGAAATAGAGGCAAGTACACTAGAAGAGGCAATAGATATAGCAGAAGAAAAATATCGTAATGAGGAGATTATTTTACCACCAGAAAGTATTAAAGAAACAAATTTCAGGCAATTTCCAGAAGAATTAAATAAAGAATCAAGGAAAAATAAAGATAGAGTAAGGTAAAAATATGGCATATTATTCATCAGAAGTAATTCAAAAAGTTAAAGAATTGGATCTACTTTCTTATTTACAGAATTATGAACCTGAGGAATTAGTTAATGTTAGTAAAAATACTTTTACGACAAAAACACATGATAGTTTAGTTATTTCTAATGGACTATGGCATTGGTTTTCTCGTGGAATTGGTGGTAAAAGTGCCTTAGATTATTTAATAAAAGTAAAAGGATATGAGTTTACTAAAGCAATGGAAATGTTATTAAATAAAGGAGCAAAAGTTACAAGTATAAGTCTTGAGAATAAAAAAAAAGATAGTCGTATGAGAGATATGAGGTTAATTCTTCCTAAAAAAGCGGATAATAATGATAAAATTATATCTTATTTATTAGGTAGAGGAATAGATAAAGATATAATAGAAGAATGTATAGATAATGAACTTATTTTTCAAGATGAAAATAACAATATTATTTTTGTTGGTGTAGATAAAAATAATAAAGCAAGATATGCATTTACACGTGGTACTAATGAAAGTAGATTTATGCATGACTGCTATGGAAGTCATAAGGCTTTTTCCTTTAGATTAGATTCGATAGAAGATAGTGATACAGTTCATCTCTTTGAAAGTTCAATAGACCTCTTATCTTATGCCACGTTAATGAAGATTGATAGAAAACCATGGTATAATGAAAACTTACTTTCACTTTCTGGAGTATATAGACCTGCAAGTAAAATTGAAGAAAGCAAGATACCATTATCATTAAATTATTATCTTAATCAACACCCAAATATAAAGAAAATAGTGTTACATTTAGATAATGATTCTGTTGGCAGAATATCAACATTAGCATTAAAAACTATATTATCAAAAAGATATGAAATCATTGATGATCCTCCAAAGATTGGAAAAGATGTCAATGATTTATTGTGTTCAAGATTAAAAATAAATTATAAAAAAAGATATGAAAGGGAGAGATAAAAATGAATAGTAAATATATAAAATTGGGAGATATTATAAAAAATAAAAGAGAAAGTCATAAATTTTCTCAAGCAAAATTAGGAATGTTAACAGGTATTAGTGAAGCAGAAATATCAAGAATAGAGAGTGGTAAAAGAAAAATACCAACTATGCCTAATTTAATTAATCTTTGTGAAGTATTACAAATAGATATGAGAGATGTATTAAAAATAATAGGATTATATGAAAAAAATACAAAAAAATATACTCTTTTTCTTACTAAAACAGAAAAAAAACAAGTAAATATTAATGCTGAAAATGAAGAAGAAGTTATAAATATTATAGAAAACTATCTGCTAGAAAATCCTTATATTTTTGATGAAACTGGTGAGTTTATGGACGTAGAAATAGAAGAACAACAGGACGAACCTTTTGTAAGAAATATAGAAACAGATAATAAAAAATGTGAATTTTGTTGTCCGTATTGTGAAAGTTAGGTTTTTGGTGAGTAAACTTTTTGTCCCAGCAAGCACTGAAAACATACTCCTGTAGTTTTCTTATATGGGGAAATCCCCAACCCCCTTAAAAATAAATACTATAGTGTTGTAAAAACTGAAACTATGTTATAATGGAATAGAGCATAGTGCTTGAAGTATGTTATGAGAGGAGGGAGTAAGTTGAAGAAATCAGAAATAATTGAAGCTATTGCTAATTCAACAGAAGAAACAAAAGCAACAGTTGAAAAAATATATAATGCTACTTTTGAATTATTCAAAGAAGAACTTTCAAAAGGAGAAAAGGTTTCTGTTGCAGGATTTGGAACATTTAAAATTTCTGAAAGAGCAGCTCGTGATGGAAGAAATCCTAGAACTGGGGAAACAATTCGTATTGCTGCTAGTAAGTCAGTAAGTTTCAAAGCAGGAACAGAATTAAAAGATAAAGTAAATTAATTAAAAAGTAGGTTAGTACAAATTAAATGTACTAATCTTTTTTTATGCAATGAAAGGGGAGATAATTTATGATGTTTTGTATGTTGGTTATAGGTATAGGAATTGGTGGATTAGGAATGATGTGTATAATGTCTTGCTTACAAATAAATCGTATAAAAGAATATGAAAAAGAAATTCAAGGAAAGAAAGAATGCAAACAAGATTTATAAAAAAGCAAATATTGGTAAGTCGAGAAGAAGACCAATTAATTAGGCAAAAAGCAGAGCAAGTTGGTATGAATGTTTCTGCATATATGAGAAGTAGAGCTTTAGATTATAATCCTAAAGAAAAACCACCAAAAGAGTTTTATGATGCTATAAAGGAAATTAGAAAGGTTGGTATTAATCTTAATCAAATAGCTCATAAAGCTAATGCTTTAAATTTTATAGATGTACCCTATTATAAAAAACAAGTTGAAATATTAAATAGTATTATTTTGGATATCAAAAGAAAATATTTATTTATGGATAAAAAATAGGATATATCTTATCTTTGTGATATAATTAATTAAAATAATCGAAAGTGAGAGATGAAGAATGGGGAAATTTAATTTAAAGGTTTTTTTGATTGATTTAGGTCTATCAGGAATATTAGGCTTTATTTTAATGATGGGAATTTATTATATTTATGAGGTGTTTCCTAATTTGCCTCGAATATTTTCTGCATTATTATTGTTTATATTGATTCCTTTTACATGGGGAAACATCATTTTTTCTTTATTAGGTAAAAAAAGTATTGGAAGTATAATTGTAAAAAATATTAAATAAATTTATGAGAGATTACATTTTGCATGTGATCTTTTTTTATTGGAAGAGGGTGACAATATTGCAGTAACATCTATTTGGAAGATAGATAGTAGGTTAGATCATGTTATTGATTATACAACTAATGTAGAAAAGACAAAAAATGTTAAAACTGGTAAATTAAAATATCAAGATTTACACAATACAGTTGAATATGTTGAAGATAGTTATAAAACAGAGGAACAACTTTTTGTAACTGGAATTCATTGTACTCCAGAAATAGCTTATGAAGAAATGTCTATAACAAAAAGTCAGTTTAATAAAACTACTGGTATACAAGGTTTTCATGCTTTTCAGTCATTTAAAGAGGGAGAAGTTACACCAGAAATTGCACATGAAATAGGAGTTAAATTAGCACAAGAAATGTGGGGAGATAGATTTGAAGTTATAGTAAGTACTCATATTAATACAAATCATATTCATAATCATTTTGTAATTAATTCTGTATCTTATGTAGATGGAAAAAAGTATTATGATAATCGAGAAAGTTATGCAGAACTACGAAGAATATCAGATAGTTTATGTGAAGAGTATCAGTTAAGTGTATTAAAGGAAAAACCGTGTAGAAATAGCAGGATTAATTATGCTAATTATCAAAAGGTAAATTTTCAAAGAGTAAACTATTATACAATTGCTAAAGAAGATTTAGATAGAGCTATTGCAATGGCATATTCCTATCAAGATTTTGAAGAATTAATGAAAGCTATGGGGTATGAATTAATATATAGAGCAGATAAATTAAGTATAAGAAGAGATCCTTATAAAAAGAATATTAGAGTTGCTAGAAGTTTTGGTGATGATTATTCTATTGAAAATATAGAAAATCGTATTGAGACAACTTATGCAACTAGGATACCTTTTATAGAAGAATATAATAATAAAAAACGTTATGTAAAAAATAATGTAGTAAGAAAACGAAAAAAGAAAGGAATATATGCATTATATTTGAAGTATTGCTATATTTTGAAAGTTTTTCCAAAAAAGTATCCGTATAGGAAATTATCTCCAGCTGTTAGATTGGATATAAAAAAATTAGATAAATTATCCGAAGAGGCTAAATTGCTTGTTAGAAATGATTTAAAGACTAATGAGCAATTTTTTTTATACAAGGAAACAATTACAACAAAATTAAATACTTTTATGAATATGAGGAGTAAGTTATGGAAAAAACACAAGCAAACGAGAGATTTAACTGAAAAGAAAAATTTAAAAATACAGATAGATAAGTTATCAAATGAGATTAATGAATTAAGGGAAGAAGTTGTTCTATGTGAAGATATAGAAACTAGAATTCCTAAGATTGAAGTTAATCTTCAAGAGGTAGAAGAATACGAAGAAAGAAAGGGAGTGTTTAAAGATGAACTCATCAGGTGAAGCAGCAGAATCGGTTGTAAGAATTTCTATGGAGGGAATGGTAAGAGTATTGAGTGTAGTAGGGACAGCTTCAAAAGAAGTGATGGCATTACTATTAGCATTATCAAAAGACCATACTAAAACTAAAGGAAAGACATCTTTGGCAAAAATGTTAAAATCTGGAAAAGAAATAAAAGTTTTTTCAATAAAACAAGAAGATTTGAAAAAATTTGCAGAAGAGGCAAAGAGATATGGTGTCTTATATCATGCAATAATTAATAAAAAGGACAAAAATCCTAATAGTTTAATAGATATTATGGTAAAAGCAGAAGATGCAAGTAAAGTTAATAGAATTGTAGAAAGATTTAATTTATATACTACTAACAATGCTACTATTAAGAACGAAATAGAGAAAGAACAAGCAAAGGCAAATGAAAAGAAAGAGGAACAAGAAAGAGCTAAAGAACAGAAAGAAGAACAATCTGTAGATGATATAATGAATGATATTATGTCTATTAATAATAAAGAGGAGCAAGAAGATATAGACCCGACATTAAGCTCTCAGTCAGATCCTTCTTACGAGAACAAAGTCCTAGGGGATTTTTCTAATGAACAAGAGAAACCCTCTGTTAAAGAACAATTAAAGGAAATAAAAAAGCAACAAGAAAAAGATAGAAGTAATGATAAAGATAAGGATAAAGACAATGTTAAAAATGAGGGCAAAAAAAATAATAATAAAAAAACTTTAAAAAGCAAGAAAAAAAATAAAAAGAAAAAGGAGAGGGGATAGAACATGGACGAATTTAATAATGTTATATCAAGTTCTACAAGTGCAGGTAGTAAAAATAATTTTAATAAAGAAGAATGGGCTAAACAAAAACAAGAAGAACGTGAAAAGGCTTATGATTTAATTGAAAGTACAGCTAAAAATATTGTTACTGATATTGATAAATTTAAGACTTATTTAGATGTACAGTCAAGATTTGAAAAATACTCAGTTGGAAATGGATTGCTAATTACTGCTCAAATGCCAACTGCAACTCAAATAAAAGACTACAGAGATTGGAAAGGAGCTATTAAAAACTTTGATAATCCGATTATTATTCTCGAACCAGGTAGTCAGTATACTAGAGTAGATGGAACAGTAGGAACATCTTATAATCCAAAGAAGATGTATGATATATCATGCACTAATACTAGATATAAACCAATAGCTATGAAATATGCTGATAAATTAAAAGTAGAGGGATTATTGTCTGATAAACCAATTTTTATAAAGGTAGTAAAAGATATAGAGAATTGTGAAAAATATGCTAAGTGGGATAAAAAAGATAATGTTCTATATTTTAAAGCTAGTGATAATTGGAAAGAAATGGCAAAAGACTTAACGTCAGAATATGCAAAAATAAGCTTGGAAGCAAGGGATGACTCTGAATTAGATATTTTTAAATGTAATAGTGTAGTATATATGATAAGTAAAAAATATGATTTAGATACTTCAAACATTGCTCTTAAAAATATACCGTCTGATTTTGAAAATATGAGTTCATTAGAAATTAGAAATGAGTTAGAATCAATTAAAGGAGCTATGGAAGAGATAAGCAGGAAAATTGACAAAAGATTGGATGAAGTAAGTAGAAAGCAAAAAAATAAGGAACATTTGAGATAATGACAGAAAAAGAATTTATTTTTGATTGTAAAATGGAAGATCTTCTAATAAAAAATAGAAGGTCTTTTATTTATGAAAAATTAGTTATTTTACATTTTTATGATGATAACGTTAGTTGTTATTTAACCTATTATTCAGATGATAAAGTTAATAAGGATAATAAGTTTCAAATTAATTTCTGTATTGATAACGAAGAGTTGTATTTGACTGATTATCTTTTGATTGAAGATAAAATATTAAAAGATAGGGAAATATTATTTAATTTTATGGAAAAATCATTGAATATTTTTTCTTCAAATGTAAAGAAAGGTAAATATAATGATTTTGATTATACTGATTTAGGGGGAACTTTATTTTTAAAATAAGAGGGGTGATAAAGATGAAAGATAAAATAAAATTGGAATTTGATAAGTATGAATTAGGAATTATGATTAATGCATTAAATGAGTTTAAAAGTTTAAAATTAAATGATTATAATAAAAATAATAATACAATAGGTTTCAATTATAGTGATAATAGTGATTTAGTACAACCTATTAACGAATTACTTTTAAAAACTATTAATGCTCAAGAAAAAATTAAATCCTCAAAAAAAATGATAGAGGCTAGATAATGAATTTTGAATCTAATAAAATTCCTAATTATATATATTTTTTAGGATTAATTCCAATAATATGGTTAGCATTATTATTTGCTCCATATTTAACAAAAGGAATGATAAGTTTTATTAAAGATTTTTCTATAATAATGAATAATCCTTTTTCTATAAAATTTTGTCATGATAGTTTTAGGACAATATTCATCTTTATTATTATATACATTATAGTAATAGGAATGTATCTTTCTACAAGAAAGAACTATAGAAGAGGAGAAGAATACGGGTCAGCAAAATGGGGGAACATAAAAGAAGTTAATAAAAGATATTGTGATAAAACTATGACCAATAATAAAATTTTGACTCAAAATATTTCAATTGGACTTGATGGAAGAAAACATAGAAGAAATTTGAATGTTTTGGTATGTGGTGGTAGTGGTGCAGGAAAAACAAGATTTTATTGTAAACCAAATATTATGCAAACAAATTGTAGTTTTGTAGTGTTAGATCCAAAGGGAGAAATAGTTAGAGATTTAGGATATTTATTAGAAGAAAAAGGCTACGAAGTCAAAGTGTTAGACTTGATTAATATGGAGAAAAGTCATTGTTATAATCCCTTTGTTTATCTAAAAAGTGATAATGATGTTCAAAAATTAGTTACTAATTTGTTCAAGGCAACAACTCCTAAAGGTAGTCAGAGTAGTGATCCTTTTTGGGATACTGCTGCAAGTATGTTATTACTTGCACTTATTTTTTATTTAAAATATGAAGCACCAGAAGATGAACAAAACTTTCCAATGGTGCTAGAAATGTTACGTGCAGGGGAAGTAAAGGAAGATGATGATGATTATATAAGTCCTCTTGATGTATTATTTAAAAAATTAGAACTTAGAAATCCAAATCATATTGCAGTCAAATATTATAAAGATTATCGTTCTGGTTCAGCAAAGACTTTAAAATCTATTCAAATTACATTGTCTTCAAGATTAGAAAAGTTTAATCTTCACAGTCTTGCTTCTTTAACTATAACAGATGAATTAGAATTAAATACTTTAGGAGAAAAGAAAACTGCACTTTTTGCACTCATTCCTGATAATGATACGAGTTTTAATTTTTTAGTTAGCATTTTGTATACTCAATTGTTTCAACAATTGTTTTTTATTGCCGACCATAAGTATGGTGGTAGTCTTCCAATACACGTTCATTTTGTCATGGATGAGTTTGCAAATGTCTCACTACCAGATGATTTTGATAAAATTTTGTCTGTAATGAGATCAAGAGAAGTTTCTGTTTCTATTATTTTACAAAACTTAGCACAACTAAAAGCATTATTTGAAAAGCAATGGGAAAGCATTGTTGGTAATTGTGACTCATACCTTTATCTTGGTGGTAATGAACAAAGTACACACAAGTATATTAGTGAACTCATGGGTCGTGCTAATTTGGATTTAAAAACATATGGAAAATCTAGTGGTAGAAGTGGTAACTATTCTACTAATTATCAAATGAATGGTAGAGAACTTATGACTCCAGATGAAGTCCGTCTTTTAGATAATAAATATGCTATTTTATTTATTCGAGGAGAAAGACCTATTAAAGATTTGAAATATGATATTTTAAAACATCCTAATGTTTCGATGACAACTGATGGGAAACAGAGACCTTATCTTCATGGTGGTACAGAAAATGCTATTGCTACTATTAAAATTGATAATAGCAAGTCAAATGTAGCAATAGATTTAACTGATGATATAGAAAAATTAATTGAAGAATATGAATTAGTTTCTTCAGAGGAAATAGATGAATATTTAAAAGAAAAGGAGAGGGGATATGTTAAAAAAAAGAAATATTAATATAATTATAGATTCTAGAAAGGTACTATTTGTTTTAGCAATAGTATCTTTTTTAATTAATATGATTACACCTGTTTATGCAGCAAGTGATCCACTATCAGCAGTTAATAATTTGGCAAGTTTTATGTATGGGTTGGTAAGAGCAATTGGAATGATGGTTACAGTTTTTGCAATTTTTCAAATTGGACTTTCATTTTTATCTCATGATCCTGGTCAAAGAGCTAATGGTTTTATGTATGTTGCAGGGGGATTATTAATAACTTTTGCTAAGGAGATTCTTGGTATTATTATAGGCTAAATGTACTATTCAATTGAGGGAGGTGTTGTCTAATTGTATATTTTAAGTAAAAATTGGGTAGTAGAAAATTTACAAAATTCTTTAGATACTTGGAATTCTAAACTAGGAGAAATATGGAGTTTAATAACACAAACTCCAGAAACATTTAAAGGTGGAGAAATATGGAAGGTTATTAAAAATATTAATGGAGCAGTACAAGCAATAGGATTAGCTTTATTAGTCTTATTCTTTTTAGTTGGAGTAATAAAGACTTGTGGTTCTTTTGCAGAAGTAAAGAAAGCAGAGCAAATATTTAAGTTATTTGTAAGATTTGCAATAGCAAAGATTGTAGTGACTTATGGTTTAGATTTAATGTTGACAATTTTTGAAATAGTTCAAGGATTAATATCTTCTATTATGAAAACAGCAGGATTAAAAGCTATAACTAAAACTGTATTACCACCAGCAATTATAAAAGCAGTGGAAAGCTGTGGCTTTTTTGAAAGTATACCACTTTGGGCAGTCACCTTGATAGGTGGTTTGCTAGTAACAGTATTATCTTACATTATGATAATGACCATATATGGAAGATTTTTTAAGTTATATCTTTATACTGCATTAGCACCAGTACCACTATCTACTTTTGCAGGAGAACCTACACAAAATGTTGGAAGAAGTTTTGTAAAAAGTTATTGTGCAGTGTGTTTAGAGGGGGCAATAGTGATACTTGCTTGTATTATATTTTCACTATTTGCCTCTACTCCACCAGTAGTAGATACAAATGTTTCAGCAGTAACTATGGTATGGAAGTATATAGGGGAATTGGTATTTAATATGCTTGTTTTGGTAGGAACAATAAAAGCTTCGGATCGTGTTGTTAGAGAGATGATGGGATTATGAGAAAAGGTAGAATTAATTTTGAAGATATATTGGGAGTTAGTGGAAAAAAATATGATAAATGGTTAGAACAACAAAATTTGAATTATTTTTTGACTTATAAGAGTAATTTATATGCTGATGAGTTTGATTATTCAATAGAAAGAGAAGGATGTTGTTCTGAACCTGCATTTTTAACCAATGATATAAAGCAAATAACTTCTATCATAGATGGTTTTATTAAAAATAAAAAAAGAAGTAGAGAGTCAAGATAATTTATCAACTAAGTAAAGAAAGGGGTTAAAGATATCAGTATTTTACAAGAATATGAACAAATTAAAAGGTCAATAGTAAATGAAAAGTATGATGTAATAAAAATTTATTTGAATATAATTAATTCCACAGAAAATGTGGATAAAATGTTTGAAGAGTTTAATAAATTATCATTTTAGTTAAACAAATATTATTAAAAAAATAATGGGTTATAAGGAGAAATTAATTATGTCAAAAATTAAGATTACAATTACTGATATAGAAAATGATTTATGTGATTTAGATACAGAATATAGAGAGGCACTTGCAAGTTGTTTAACAGAATTAAAATATTTGAGTAATACACCTTTAAAGTTATCATTGGGAACAGAAATGCAACAGGAAGAATTAGAGAAAGTTTATAATAAACCTTTAAAAGCAAAGCAAATAAAAGAAATAATCAATTTTATTGCAAATGAAATGAAAGGGGATTTTCAATATGGGCAGTTTTCAGAAATTGCCTTTAACTATATTAGTATTGCAAATTGTATGGAGAAAAGTAACAAATCAAAGGAAAGGGGATAGAAAACTTTGAGTATACTACAAGAATATGAACAAATTAAAAAGTTAATTGGAAATGAAAAGTATGATGCAATAGAAATTTATTTGAATATAATTAATTCCACAGAAAATGTGGATAAAATGTTTGAAGAGTTTAATAAATTATCTTTTGAGTCAGATGGATGGGTAGAAAAGCAAAAGGAATTAAAGAATAAACATAATGTTATATTATTAAGTGATGTTATTTATAATGAAGAAGAATGGAAAAAGTTTAATAATTGGTATAACGTAGAATTTACTCATAACAATGTTAAGATTTTAAATGTATGGAAAAGTGATTTTGGAGATATGAGATGTAATGCATTACTATATAAAAATAGTAAACTAATTGCTAATATTATTGTTAAAAGTGATCTAAAAGAAAAGAATATCTTTATTGTTGAAAATAAAATGAAATCTCTAATATATAAAAATTTTGAAAAGTATTGTAATCTTCCCAAATTGTCGAAATGTTCTAAATTGATGGAAGAAATTTATGATACTGTATGTAATTCTGATAGTTCAATGTGTTATATTACAGATGAAGATTGGTATAATGACTATGCTGATAGATTTAATTCTAAAGATATTGAAAAATTAAAAGAAGAAGTAAAAAAATATAAACTTGATAATATAATCACTTTTAATGAAGATGAATACAAAATACTAGGCTATGGAGATTTAGCAGTTAGTTTTAATGATGATAGAAATATAAGTAAAAATAAAAATCAAGAAAGGGGAAGATAATATTGTGAAATATGATAAAAATATTTATAGAATATACTTGAATAAGGATATAAAAGAAAAATATTATCATAAAGTACCATATTATAAATATAAAGATATAAATATAGATAAATCTGTTGATGTTGTTGGAAAAACAAAATTAAAAAATATTAAGAGAAATAAAAAACAAAAAACAGATTTACTATTTGTTAATAATAAAAAGTATATAGTAAAAAATAAAATGTTAGGATTTACTAAAGGATATATTTCTGTTGGAAATAATAAGTATATTGAAATTAAAAGAAAGTATTTTTTGTTACTACTATTGTTAGTAGTAATTTTTTTATTAGCTTTTGATAGTAAAGAACCTATTAAGAAAAAAATCTTTGATCCAGTTATGCCAATAATTGATGATATAACTGAAGAAGAGGATAAAAATGTAAATGAAGATAATATTAAAAACAAGAAAATTGCTATGTTAAATAAAGAAAAATTAAAAAACAAGTTTACTATTGATTATGAACTTAATGGTGGAACAATAGATAATCCAATATATGAGTACGTTAAAGGAGATAACCTAAAATTACCAGTTCCCTTAAAAAACGGATATGAATTTGAGGGATGGTATCTAGAAAAAGCTTTCTATAATAAAATCGTTAGAATAACAAAAGATATGGAAGAAAATATTGTAGTGTATGCAAAATGGAAAATTATAGATTATAAAATCAATTATAATTTGAATAATGGAGTTTTGGATAATAAATTTAATTCTTATAACATAGAAACGGATGATTTTATTATTGATATGCCTACTAGAATTGGATATAAATTTTTAGGTTGGACTTCTTCTTCAAATAAAAAACCTACAAAAGATATAGAAATAAAAAAGGGTACAGTAGGTGATATTTCTTTAGTAGCTAATTGGCAGATAACTAATTATAATCTTAATTATAATTTAAAGGGAGGAACTGTTGATAATCCAGTTAATTCCTATAATGTCGAAGATGATTCTTTTCATTTGAAAAAACCAACCAAAACTGGATATAGTTTTATGGGTTGGACGAATGAAGATATAATAAAACCAAACAAAACTGTATCAATAGAAAAAGGTACAATAGGAGATTTATCTTTTGATGCTAATTGGAGATTAAGAGACTTTAGTATTTACTATAAATTAAATGGTGGAGTGTTAGACCAAGCACGTGCAACTTATAATATCGAATCGGAAGACTTTGTAATAGCTACACCTAGTAAACGTGGATATGATTTTATGGGATGGACTGGTAGTAATGGAAGTATTTTAAATAAAGAAATATCAATAAAAAAAGGTACAATAGGAGATTTGTTTTTAAGTGCTAATTGGAGATTAGAATATTATGATATTAAATATGAGTTAAATGGTGGAATACTAGAAAATCAAATAGACTTCTATACTGTCGAAAGTGAGAATTTTACTATTGATATGCCAAAGAAACGTGGATATGAATTTTTGGGATGGTCTACTATAGAAGATAATAGTCCTAAAAAGGAAATGACTATTAAACAGGGAACGGTAGGCAATATTACTCTTATAGCTAATTGGCAACCTATTAAATATTCTATTAATTATAACTTGAATGGTGGGACATTATCTAACAAGGTTGACATTTATACTATTGAGAGTGAAGATTTTACAATAGGTACACCAGTAAGGAAAGGCTATGATTTTATAGCTTGGACTAAAGAAGATGGTACTAATGAAAGTATCATAACTATAAATAAAGGTACAATAGGGGATATATCTTTAGTAGCAAAGTGGAGAATTAGAAGTCATACAGTAACATATAAACATTCTAATAATTCTTATTACAATTCACAAAGAGTTAATTATAATTCACAAGTATCAATGTTAGGTTATTCAGTAGACTCGGTTCATGTATTTAATGGTTGGTTATATAATGGAAGAATTATTGATAGTTTAGCAATGCCTGATAATGATATAACTTTGGTTGCTAGTGTTAGAGAGACTAATTGTTATTTAATTACAGGACAAGCACAAGATGGGGATAATACAAGAATAGCTAGATTCCAGGAATTGTTGGCACAAAAAGGTCTTGGTGGACGTTGGAACTTGGAAGCTACTGGATATTATGATTTTGTATCTAATTCTAGTAATTATTCTCATGTTTTAGATGCTGCAAATCATTTAGTAGCAAATGCTCCATCTAGTTCATGGCCATCATTAAGATGGCTATATATGACTTGTGATAATGGATATGGAATACAATTGAGGTAAATGAAAGGGTGATATATAGATGAAGAAATATAAAGATGAAAGAATAAATTATCTTTTAGAGCAACTACAAGAAGATATAAAACTAGATGACGAAAGTAGCTATAGAGATATTGAATGTGATTTAAACGAATTATATAAAAATATTGATAAAGTAGTTGATTATACTAATGGGGGATGTAAAGGAAATCTATATTTGAATAGTAACTTGTGGGAAATTTGTCGTTATACTTTATCTCAAATTTTAAAATTGTATGATTTAAAATTTATTGGTAGTGATAAGGTAACAGAACGAGAGAGAGTAATAAAGATAAACGAAAATAATAAAGAATTATTTAAAACTAGACTTCTTGGGAGTATGAGGTATAAGACTGAAAGGAGTAGATAAATATGGAAGTTAAAATTAATAGAGAAATTAGATCCTATAGAGAAAGTGTTTATTTTGGACTGTCTTTAAGGCAGTTCATTTTTTCTATATTAGCTTGTGGAGTAGCAGTTCTATTCTATTTTTCATTAAAAGATATATTTGGAATAGAAACTGTATCTTGGATGTGTATTTTGGGTGCATCTCCTTTTGCTGCACTTGGTTTTATAACTTATAATGGAATGACAGCAGAGAAATTATTATATGCTTTTGTAAAATCTGAATTTTTAGTGCCTAAGAAATTGTTTTTTAAACCTATAAATCTTTATTATGAGGGATTGAAAAATAAAATAGAGGAGAGTTCTATAGCATGAATGATAAACTTGTAGTTTTAGTGATGTTTTAATTAATAATTAGAAAAAAATAAAAAAGGAAAGAAAGGGGTAGTTAATGATGAAAACATTAAATAATTTGTTTAAACAGGATAAAGAAGCTTTTGTAATACCGAAAAGTGTACAAGATATAATTCCTATTGAAAGAATTTGGCAAGATGGTGTATTTAAGGTTGGAAAGAATAAATATTCAAAAAGTTTTAGATTTACAGATATTAATTATGCAGTGGCTAGTAGAAGTGATAAAGAAGAAATGTTTTTAGGCTATAGTGAATTGTTAAATTCTTTTGATGCTGGAGCAACTACTAAAATAACTATTTTAAATAGGAGACTAAATAGAATAGATTTTGAAAATAATATTTTATTGCCTCTTGCTAATGATAACCTTGATGAATATAGGGAAGAATATAATCACATGTTATTAGATAAAGTAACAGGTTCTAATGGAATAACTCAAGAAAAGTTTTTAACAATTTCTGTGAATAAAAAAAACATAGAAGAGGCTAGAACATATTTTTCTAGAATAGGTGCAGACTTAACCGCTCACTTTTCACAACTTGGATCAAGATGTATAGAATTAGAGGCAACTGATAGACTTCGTTTGATACATGATTTTTATAGAGTGGGTGAAGAGAATTATTTTAACTTTAATATGTTAGAAAATATGAGGAGGGGACACAGTTTTAAGGACTTTATATGCCCAGATACCTTTGAATTTGAAAAAGATTATTTCAAAATGGGAGATAGATTTGGAAGAGTTATATTTTTACGAGAATATGCAAGTTATATTAAAGATGATATGATAACTGAACTAACTGATATAAATAGAAATCTAATAATGAGTATTGATGTAATTCCAATTCCTATGGATGAAGCAATTAGAGAGGTGGAAAATAGAAGATTAGGTGTCGAAACTAATATTACGAATTGGCAGAGAAGACAGAATTCAAACAATAATTTTAGTGCAGTAATTCCTTATGACTTAGAGCAACAGAGAAATGAAAGTAAGGAATTTTTAGATGATTTAACAACACGTGATCAAAGGATGTTTGTTTCTGTTCTTACGATGGTACACACTGCAAATACTAAAGAACAATTAGACCAAGATACAGATAGTTTGCTTTCTACTGCAAGAAAACATCTTTGCCAATTTTCAATATTAAGGTGGCAACAAATGGATGGACTTAATACAGCTATGCCTTTTGGAGTGAGAAAAATTGATACTCTCCGAACATTAACAACTGAAAGTTTAGCAGTATTTATGCCTTTTAAAGTACAAGAAATTAATCATGAAAATGGCATTTATTATGGGCAGAATACTATAAGTAAAAATATGATAATTGCAGATAGACGACAATTGCTAAATGGAAATTCGTTTATTTTAGGTGTGAGTGGTTCAGGGAAATCATTCACTGGAAAAAATGAGATAGTATCTGTTATGTTACGTGACCCTAATGCGGATATAATTATTATTGATCCAGAACGTGAATATTCAAAATTGGTGTCTGCATTAGGAGGGGCAGTAATTCCTATATCAGCAACAAGTCAATATCATATTAATGCTATGGATATGAACTCAGAATATGGAGATGGAGCAAATCCTGTTATTTTAAAGTCGGAGTTTATATTATCTTTATGCGAACAGTTAATAGGTGGTAATAATCTTGGACCTAAACAAAAATCAATTATTGACAGGTGTACTGCTAGAGTATATAGATATTATCAACAAAGCAATTATCAAGGAATACCACCAACTTTGCAAGATTTTAGAGAGGAATTATTAAAACAAAGTGAACCTGAGGCAAAAGAAATAGCACTTGCCCTAGAATTGTTTACTAATGGTAGTCTTAATACGTTTTCTAAGCAAACAAATGTGGATACTAATAATAGATTAATATGTTACGATATTTTAGACTTGGGAAAGCAATTACAACCTCTTGGAATGTTAGTAATATTAGATAGTATTTTAAATAGAATAACTTTAAATAGATCTAAAGGTAGAAATACCTTTATTTTTATTGATGAAATTTATTTATTATTTCAACATGAATATTCTGCAAACTTCCTGTTTACATTATGGAAACGTGTACGAAAATATGGTGCTTATTGTACTGGTATTACCCAAAATGTAGATGATTTATTACAAAGTCATACAGCTAGGACAATGTTAGCAAATTCAGAATTTATAGTTATGTTAAATCAAGCAAGTACAGATAGGATTGAATTATCAAAGTTATTAAATATATCAGATTTACAAATGAGTTATATCACAAACGTTGGAGTAGGAGAGGGATTATTAAAAGTTGGAAGTTCATTAGTTCCTTTTTTAAATAAATTTCCAACAAATACAAAATTGTATAAATTGATGACCACTAAATTTGGAGAACAATTTTAGGAGGTGGAAAATGCCAAAAATTAAAATTAGAGAGGTAGCAAAGCATGAAATTAAAACTCTAAATAAAGCAGTAGTAGGAACAGAAAAATTAAAGGATAATCTTGTTAAGTTAAAGAATAAATCGGATAATTCGTATAGTCATGATGATAATATATATGATTATGGAACAAATATGATAAATGATGTAACTTCAATAGTTATAAGCAAAGGTGCTAACTATATTAATAAAAATGGTCGTAAATCTGTTGTTCAAACTAAAGATAATTTTCAAAAGGCAAAAATAAAGATTAAAAAATATAGAGCAAAATATCAGGCTAAAAAAAAGGCAAAAACTATTAAAAATTCAAAAAAGGTAGTGAAACAAACAACCAAAGTAACAAAGGAGTCAATTAAAACAAGTCAGAAAGCAATGAAACTTACTAAAGATATGGCAAAGGCTTCTATAAAGGGAATTAAAGTTACAGTAAAGGTTACCATTTCCAGTATAAAAGCAATTATAGCAGGAACAAAAGCACTTGTTTCTGCTATTGTTGCAGGTGGCTGGGTGGCAGCAATAATTATTATAGTTATTTGTATGGTAGGTTTATTATGTAATTCTATATTTGGTATTTTTCTTTCTAGTGAAAAAACGTCTCCAGATTCTATTACTATGAATGAGGTTGTAGCAGAGTGTAATAAAGAATTTTCTGATAGACTTCAAACTATTCAAAATCAAAATCCTCATGATAATTATATTCTTGATGGTAGTATGGCAAGTTGGAAAGATATAATATCAGTTTATGCTGTTATGCAATCTAAAGGAAATAATGAGCAAGAAGTTATTACAATTAACGAGCAAAGGAAAAGTGTTATTAAAAGGATATTTTGGGATATGAATAGTCTTTCATCAGAAGTAAGAACAGAAACAGTCATAGAGCAAGGAGTTAATGTTAATGGTATGCCTAAAGAAGTACAAAGGCAAGTATTACACATAATTATTAATTCAAAAAATGCAGAACAAATGAAAGTTGAATACCATTTTAATTCTGCACAAAATATGCAAATGAAAGAACTATTTAAAGATGAGTATTCAGTATTGTGGAATGGAGTAATATATGGTTCACAAGGTTCAGGAGAATATACTAATTGGAGACAAAGAGGAGCTAGTTGGTCTAATATTAAAATAGGTAATACTAATAGTACAATAGGAGATATAGGTTGTTTAGTAACATCTATTGCAATTTTAATAGCAAAATCAGGGGTAAGTACACCAATAAGAAACTTTAATCCTGGGACTTTTGTTATGGAACTTAATAAAAATGGTGGTTTTGATGGTAATGGTAATTTGCAATATGGTTCTATATCTAAAGTTGTTCCCAACTTTAAATATATGGGAAAAATAAATTTAAGGGGTAAAACAAAAGAAGAAAAATTATCATTGATTACACAATATTATAATAATGGTTATAATCTTACTATTGAGGTTTTAGGAGCAACAGAAAATAGTCAACATTGGGTTGCAATAACTGGTATTAATGGTAATAATATAGTTATGATTGATCCAGGATCAAATCATACTGATTTGTGGAATGCTTATGAATATAGCAAAACATCACAATTTAATTATTACTTGATTAAATGAGATATTATTTACACTAAAATTGCAAAGAGCAACTAACAATTGCTTATTTTTATATGTGCATTGTTGCTTAAAACCATAAATTATGGTAAATTTTAAGAGAAAAAAAGATTAGTGCAGTATTTGAATCTTTATTTTAATACTCACTAATTTTTTTGTTTAATATTATTTATATAAATTAAAGAATAAAGGTGGGTAATTTTATGAGCTTTGATTTATACTTAAGAAATTATTTTAATAATGTAATATATTTTAAAGTTTGTGAATATTTGAATAATGAAAAAATTGAATTTCTAAATATAGAAAACATTTTATTAGAAGATAAGTTAGATTTAGAGTTTAGATGTTATATTATTGTTAATGTAAAATATAATAATGAAATGGTTAAAAAATATAATATTATATGTTTAGGAAATTTAGAGGATTTAGATAATACCTTCAGGATACAAAAAATAGAAGATTTTGATAATAATATAAATCTACCATATAGTTTGGATTATAATTTTATTCCCAAACTTACGAAAGAGCAATTGGATTTTGTAGCAGAAGATTTTTTGAATCAATATTATCCAGAAGCATTATTTGGAAATTATATTAATATAAATAGATTAATAAAAAATACTAATTTAAAAATAGAGTATAGAAAATTATCACTCAATAATATGATTTTTGGTTTAATATGTTTTGATGATACTATAATACAGTGCTATGATAAAAATATGTTACCTATTAAAGAAAAGGCAGTGAAAGGAACTATTTATATTGATGTTGAAGCTATAACTAAAGATATGGGTATTAATGCTATTAATTTTGTTATTGTTCATGAAATGGTTCATTGGCATATACATAAAAAATACTATGCTTATAAAGGAAAAGTGGCTAAAAAAACTTATGATAAAGTTGTAATACCAATAGATGATATTAAATGGATGGAATATCAGGCTGAAGAAGTTGCATTAAGAATATTACTTCCAAAAGAAACCATGAAAAAAGAAATAAATAATTGTATGAAATACTATGAATTAATAAGGAATTTTGAAAATTATTGTATTACAACAATTTCAAATATAACACATTTTTCTAAAGAAATTATAAAAATGAGGTTATTAAAAATGGGTTGGCAGAAAAAAGGTTTTTTTGAACAAATAGATGGACGTTACATAAAAAATTATATTTCAAAAAGAGCTTTAAGATATGGGGAGTCTTTTTCTATTTCATTGACAAATTTACTAAATTTAGCAATGATGGATCAAAAATTTAGAAAATTATTATCTACTAATAATTATGTTTTTGCAGATAATAGGTTATGTTTTAAGCATTCAAAATACATACGTTTAGAAAATAATTTATTTTATCTAACTGATTATGCTATTAACCATATAGATGAATGTTGTGTACTATTTTTGTATGATATCAATCAAGAGTTAGAATATATAAATAGTTATGTAAATGAATATAGCAATGTTCTTTGTAATACTCAAGTAAGAAAACAAAAATTTAAAATATGGGGATTTGAATCTGTTGATGATATAAGAGTAAATCCTGAAAAGTTTGGAGAATATTATAATAAAGTATCTAGAATTATTGAAACTTCACCAAATAATTTTAGAAAACGACTAAGATATTTAAGAGAATGTATTGGTATGACTAGAGAAAGATTAGAAGAAAAATCTTATATTAGTGCTCAAACAATAAAAGCTATAGAAACTAATGATAATAGAGGATGTACAGTTGAAACATTAATAGCTTTATGTGTAGGGATGAATCTTCCACCTGAATTTAGTTTTGATGTTCTTAGAAGAGCAGGTTTTTATATAGAAAATTATGATGATAAAAAGAGTTGTGTATATTGCTATATCTTAAGAAATTTATACAATAGTGAAATAGAATATGTAAATGAGATTTTAAAAGTAAATGGAATATCTCCACTTATAGAAGTAAAAGAAAAAATAGGCACTTAGTGCTTTTTTTTTGTACAAAATGGTACGTCTCACGTACTGTAATTCTATTTATTACTATGAGAAATTGATTATAGAAATGGAGGTGATTATTCTATAATCTAAATTGAAAAATGCATACTATTAAAACTTTTAAAGGAAAGAATGGAAAATTCATGGATTATATCTATTACATGTACAATTATTACTTCTATTATTGCTGTCTTATCTTACAAAAGTAATATAAAAAATAGAAGTAATGAAGAAATGGCTGATAGGGTAAAAAGAGATACAACTATCTCTACTAAGTTAGATATGGTTATAACAGGCAATGTAGAGTTAAAAAATGAGATGAAAAGTATTAATGATAAATTTGATGAAATTAATGAGAGGGTTGCTAGATGTGAAGAACAAATAAAGAATTTCAATGAAAGAATAGATAAATTGGAATATAAGAAAAATTATGAGGTGATAAGATGAAAATAGGAAAAAAGTTAGCTAAAATATTGAAAAAACCAAGAGTAGAAAGGGCAATAAAAACGTTTATAGAAGTATTTTGTTCTTATATATCTGTTAATGTTATGACAGTAGATTTTAATAGCAAGACAGCTATATATGGCTTAGTAGCTAGTGCTATTGGTAGTGCCATATCAGTTGTGTTAAATTTAAAAACTAAAAATAAGGGAATTAGTATTTATGGTTAAGGGACAAAAATCAGTACGAGATGGAATAGAAGATTTTCTTTGCCCTTTTACTGACATGTATATTTCCCAAGGTTCCAATGGGGCTTATTCTCATAAGGGTATTATGGCTAATGACGTGAGAGGAAAGCAATCAGGTATTAGATATCCTTACTATGCTCCTTGCACGTGTAAATGCTTAAAGACATATCCAAAAACTGGTCAAGTAATGTGGCAGTCAGTAAATAAAGTCAGATTTGCTAATGGAAGAATTGATTATGCAACTTTTATGACTGCACATGATGAAACAATGGATGCAAAAGTAGGACAAATTATTGAACAAGGTTTACAACTTGGAAATATGGGAAAAAAAGGTTTTTCAAATATGACTGGTGTACATTGTCATATAGAAGTATCTCAATCTAATGATATATCTTGGATAAAAAATCAATATGGAAACTATCATTTTAATAATGAATATGATTTAGAGGAGTGTTATTTTGTAGATAACACTAATATCATCAAAGGTCTAGGAGGTAATTGGAGAACTACTGATGATGTGGTTGTAAGGGAAAATTCGGTAGGTAATATAGAAGTAGTAGATCAAATTCTCCATGTTGGCTCTAAAGTAAAATTTGATGGTATATTCAAAGTTGATATTTTAAAAAGTCCTTTATCAACAAATCTTTTTGGTAACCAAAAATTAACGGGTATAAGTTTTGATGATTATTATAAGGAAAAAGCTAAAGATTACCACTGGATACCCCTTAATGACTGGACAGAAGTAGATAAATTTGGTAGCTCAAAAAATCAGGATCAGATAGTTGTTGGAGGCTCTTCCTATGTACTGAATAAGAATATATATAATGTGATAGGTATAGATGTAAAGACTAATTCTGCTAAACTCAATATTAATGGTCGTAATGTTTGGGTTTATAGCACCTTTTTATACGAGGTTTAATAAAAATTGTTAATAGTATGTGAATTATGAGAAAGACTATTTTTAGTCTTTTTTTAATTTTTTTTAGCAAAATGGTACGTCTCACGTACCATTTTGTTCTAGTAATTGCCCTGAATTTAATTAGAAATATCTTAAATTCCTTATGATATAAGAGAAAATTAATGGTACTTGTCATATACTGTTAATTTATCTTTCTTTATGAGAAATTAATTGTGGAAAGTGAGATGATAACCATGATTAAATGAAAAACTAAAATTGAAATTAAAAAATATGTTGTAAAAAAATCAAAGATTTAAGAAAAGAGGGATTAAGAAAATGAATGAACATGATTATATTACAAATGCATTTACAAAAGAAGGAGAAAACACTAATTTAGAAGTAAATAACTTAAATGTTACATGTATTACTTCAAAAAATAACAAGTTTGAATTAGATAGTAATGGTAATTTAACTGTACAGAGTTTAAATGTAAAAAATAAAAATGACGAAACTGAAACTATGAGAGATTTTGTGTATCCAGTAGGGTCTATTTATATGTCAGTAAGTGAAGTTAATCCAAGTACTTTATTTGGTGGTACATGGGAACAATTAAGAGATAAATTCTTATTAGGTTGTGGTGATACATATCAAAATGGAGCAACAGGTGGAGAAGAAACACATGCTTTAACAATAAATGAAATGCCTAGTCATAACCATACTGCAACAACAAATACAACTGGAGCTCACAGACATGGTTATAATGGTTGGTATAGTTATGCAGCAGGAAATGCAAAAGGATCTATATCAAATGAAAGATTATCAGATAGTGAAAGATGGGATCCATTTAATAGTGCAGGAGCTCATTCTCACACAGTAACAATAAATAATACTGGTAGTAGTCAAGCACATAATAATATGCCTCCATATCTTGCTGTTTATATGTGGAAAAGAATTGGTTAGAGGGGGATTATATGAAGCAAGTTGAATTAATAGAAAAGAGAAAACCTCGTGAAAAACATTATTTAAGAGAAGATGGAACTATACTAGCTGAAGTATATGATACTGATATTCATTATTTAAAAGATGGGAAATATGAAGAAATAGATAATACTTTGGTAAATGAAAATGGTGTTTTGAAAAATAAAAGTAACGATTATAAAGTAGAGTTTAAAGAAGATTTTAAGGATTCTTTAATGAAAATGTCTAAAGATGAACATTATATTGATTTTAAGATTAGAGAATCTAAAATGGATAATATAAAACCAGATATGAGGAAACTTTCTAAAAAAATGAAGAATGTTACTTATAATAATATTACTGATGATATTACTGTTGAATATAAAACGTTATCAAATAAGGTGAAAGAAACAATAGTTCTACAAAATGCAAATTATACTGAACTAAGTTTTGAATTGGATACCAATTTAAATTTATCAATTGAAAATGGAGAAGTTATAGCTAAAGATAAAAATGGAGATATTATATTTAATATTGAAAAACCATTTATGATTGATTCAAATAATATAAGAAATGATGATATTCATTATTCATTAGATTGTTTTGATGATGGTTATATATTAACATTAATTTTGGATGATGAATGGCTTAACTCCGAAGAAAGAACATTTCCAGTATATATTGATCCAACTATTAGTAATAATGGACAAAATATAAGTTTATATGATACTTATATTTATCCAGGAGATACTAATGATGTAAGAAGTAATAAAGAATATTTGAAGGCAGGAGTTGAAAGGGCAAACGGACAAGATAGAATTAATAGAACTTTAATTAAATTCGACTTACCAGTTTTAGCTACAGGTGATGAAATAATTAGTGCTTCTCTTGATTTAATTTCTTATCCTACATATTCGGTAGAACCAAAATATAATGTAGCAACATTTCATAGAATAACTTGTAATTGGGATGAAAATTCTGCAAATTGGAATTCTATGCATGATAAATATGACAACTACGTAGAAAGTATGTTTTATGGAACTAGAAGTACTATAAATAATGGAAGTATTTTTCCCGCTTATTCTATTTATGAGAGCGATATTACTAATTTAGTAAAAAGGTGGTACAAAGATACTCCTAATTATGGTATTATGATAAAATCATTAAAAGAAATTTATGATGATGATGATTATCCAGCTTTTTACTCAAATAACACTACATATACAGAAAATAATCCAAAACCAATTTTTCAATTAGTATATAGAAATCAAAGTGGATTAGAAGAATACTTAAATTATAAGAAACAAGCTTTTACAGATGGAAGTAGTTATATCAATACATATAATGGTAATTTAACATCTATATTTGATTTGGGAGAAACAATTAAAGGTAATTTACCTATAGTACTAAATTTAGTTTATAATACTAATGATGTCATTTTAGGAAATGTTTCTAAATTTGGATTAGGAAATAGACTAAATTTTAGTCAAACAATTAAGGAAAATATTATAGACAATATAAGTTATTTAGCGTATCTTGACGAGGATGGAACAACACATTATTTTTTAAAAGAAGATAATTCTGAAGAATATGTTGATGAAGACAATATAGGATTAAATATAACTAAAAGTGATACTGAATGTATATTAAAAGATGAAGATGGAAATATAATGACATTTACTAAGTCTAATAATATTTATTATTTGACTCAGATAAAAGATATAGATAATAATACAATTAATATTACTTTAAATAATGATAATGATATTACTGAAATAATGGATTCATTTAACAATAAAATATCTATTGCTTATAATACAAATAGTATTATTATTACTAATCCCAATTTTGTAACGACTCTGGATTATGAAAATAATCAGTTAATTAAAATTACAACTCCTAATGGTATAACGAAATTTATTTATAATGATAATAATTTAATTGAGAAAATTGTAGATGTTACTGGAATAAAATTAGAGTATACATATTATGACAAAAGTCCTTATAAGGTCAAAAAAATTACACAATATGGTATAGAAAATGAAATCGGAGAATCTTTTACATTAGATTACGGTCTTGAAACAACTACTATAATAGATAATAAAAATAGATGTGAAACATTAATGTTTAATAGTTATGGAAATTTATTATCAACAAGTAGTTTAACTAATGAAAATGATATTGACAATGCATATTCGGTTAGTAACACTTATGGAGATAATACTGGTAATAAGAATAAAATTTTATCTAATACTATACCTACAAAAATTATAAAGAATTTAATGAAAAATTCTAATTTTGAAAATGATATGAATTATTTTACAAACAGTGAAAACCTAATAAGTATAATATCAAATGAGTATTCTAACTTTGGTAACAAATCATTAAAATTAGAATCATCAAGTAGTAATGAGTATATTTATCAAAATGTAAATGTTGAAAAAGATAAATATTATACTTTTAGTGCATATTTTAAATCAAATGTTAATTATAAAGTAATTCTTAGTTATATTGATGAAAATAATACAGAAAATTTTGTTGAAGATACATTTTTATCCACTGAAAACTTTGAAAGAAATGATTTAACTATTTTTTATCCAACATCTAGTATTAGTTATTTAACTATTAAAGTTGTATTGCTTAATTCTGGAATTCTTTATATGGACAATATGCAATTAGAAGTAGGTAATGTAGCTAATTCTTATAACTTTATTGAAAACAATGACTTTAGTGAAGGAATTGATGATTGGAATGTTAGGGTTATCACTTTTGATGATTCTACAATCGATTATAATGATTATGTTTCAAAATATTCTTTTAATGATGGAAAAAGTAGTGCTTTAAGAATTATGGGATATCCATTATATACATTCATTTTAGAAAAAGAATTATCTATAAGTGGCAAGAAAGGGGATTTATACTCATTTGCATTTTGGTATAAAAATAATGGTATACCTGGATATGGTCCTGTTGCAGGAACTACAGTAATGATTTATTTTAAACCTGTTGGAAGTGATGCTGAATACTGTATACCAGTAAGTGATAATCTAAATGCTAGTATAAATAAATGGCAGTATTTTTCTTATAAGTCTCATGCAATAGAAGATTATGAATCAATAAGGTTGGTAATAACATCTGGCAGAGTTGCTAATGATTTTTATATTACAAATTTATCTTTTAATAAAGAGATTACTTATGGGGATTATTCTTATGATGATAATGGTAATTTAATTTCTATTACTGATCAATCTGGAAATTGTAATACTTTTGATTATGATGACAAAAATTTGCTAATAAAATCAACAAATACTTTAGGAAATAATTTTGTGTATGAATATGACAAAAATAAAAAAAGCAGAATAATAAATGCTATTTCGTCTAACGGTATATCAAATCAACTATATTTTGATTCTAATGGAAATCCAAAAATAACAAAAATTTCAAAAAAATATGTTGATGAAATAACAGATGGATTATATAAAATAAGATGTGCAGGAACAAATAGTTATTTAAAGGCTGAGTATATGCTTGTTTTAGCGGAAAAAAGTGAATGCAGTAATACAATTTGGAAACTTGTCAAAAGTGGTGATAATTATAAAATAGTTTATGATGCTGCTGATATATATTATTTGACATATAAAGGTAATAAAATTTCTTTAGGTATTCAAGATGAAAATAACATTTTTAGTTTAGAGAAAAATGAAAATGGTAGTTACTATATTAAGTATACAGAAACTAGTGGAGACGGTTATATTGTAAGATATCTTTCTATAAAAGATGATAATACTATAGAAGGACTTCCATTTCCAGAAGAAACTAGTAATATAGAATTTTATATTGAGATATTAAATGAATTGTTTTATGAAAACGATGCAACTTATTCATCTGATAATCAATTTATTAGTTCAATAACAGATACTTCTCTAAAAACTTATACATATAATATGGATAGTACAAACGGACTACCAAAAAGTATAGTTGATCCTGCAGGAAATGAGATAATTAATACTTATAATAATAAAAATCAACTTATTGAAGTTTCAAAGGATAATAGAAATATAAGTTTTGAATATAACAATAGAAATTTGTTATCAAAAATAGTTCAAAATGACAGAAATTATAACCTTACATATGATAGCTTTTTAAATATTAAAAATGTAAAAATTAATAATAATTTATTATCTTCTTATGAATATGCTAATTACAATGGAAATTTAACAAGAACATTATATGGAAATGGTCAATTTATAAATGTTGATTATGATAATTTTGATAGGTTGGATAAACTAAGAACAATGGATAATGACTATCATTTTTCATATGATAATAATGGTAATATAGCAAAAGTAACTTCAAATAATTCTGTTAAAAAATTGTATTATGATAAAAGTAATAGATTATGTAATTATAAAGAAGATAATTTTGCAATTAATTATTCATACAATTCAGAAAATAAAGTAACTAATTGTACGTATAAATTAGATGATGTTATTCATACTTGTGAAAATATTTTAGATAAAAATGAAAATGTTATTTCAACAAAACTAGATAACATTTTAGTTAATTATGGTTATGATGAACTTAATAGAAATATATCTAAGAATATAAATAATTTAATTAATTATGATTTTAAGTATTTATCTAATGGAAAAAGAGCTACAGATATATTAAAAGAGTATAAAATAAACAATGATACTTTTAAATATAGTTATGATGATTTATTTAATATAAAAGATATATATTTAAACGATGTACATATGAATCATTATGAATATGACAATTTTGGAGAATTAATAAATGAAGTTAATTACGATTTGAATACAAAGGTAAATTATAATTATGACTTATCTGGAAATATGTTGAAAAAAACAATCATAAATAATTCTACAAATGAAGTGATTAAAGATTATGACTATAATTATTCAAATACAAACTGGCAAGATCAATTGACATCCTTTGATAATAAGAAAATCGAATATGATGAAATAGGTAATGTTATAAACTATGATGATAAGATATTTACATGGATAAATGGGGTGCAATTATCTTCTTATACTGATTCAACAAATAATAGAGTAATTAATTATAAATATAATGAAGATGGTATTAGAATTTCAAAAAGTAGTACAAATTTGTCTTCAAAATATTACTTAGCTGGCGACGATATTGTTTACGAAATTAGGAATGGAGAAAAAATTTATTATTTATATGACGATGATGAATTAATTGGTTTTGAATATCAAAATAACAAGTATTTATATTTGAAAAATATGCATGATGATATTATGGGAATAATTGATTCTACTGGCGAAATTATTGTAAAATATGAATATGATAGTTGGGGTAATATAGTAAGTATAAAAGATAATGATAATAAAAATATTTCTAAAACAGATTACAATCATATTGCAAATGTTAATCCATTTAGATATAGAAGTTATTATTATGATGTAGAAACAGAATTATATTATTTGAAATCTAGATATTATAATCCATTATGGGGAAGATTTATTAATGCAGATGGAATTATTGGGGCTAATGAAGACTTTTTAGCATATAATTTATATTTGTATGTTTCTAATAATCCTATCAATAATTATGATGATGATGGAAACAAAAAGAAAACTACAAAAAAGAAAAAGAAAACAAAAAAGAAAAAGAAAAAGAAATCAAATAATTTGCTTAAAATAGGTATTGGTCTTGGTCTTGCAGCTATAGGTGTAGTTGCAATAGTTGCGAGTGGAGGCTCATTAGCTCCAGCGGTTATAGGAGCAGCAAAGGTTATAGGGGTAACAGTTGGAGTTGCAGTAGGTACTCAAATTGCGAAAAATATAGTAAAATCGGTTACATCTGGTGGAGGTACAAAAGATATAAAAAAGAATATTTTTAATAATGTTGGTTCTGCTGCTGCTGCTGGTGTATTGGCAGGAGGAGCAACTGTTGCCACTATGGGAACTTTGAATACATATTTGAAAGATTATGCTGGATATGGTATTGGAAGTAAGGAATATGGTGTTGAAGCAATGTATAGTACACCATCAACCGAGGGTGGAACAATAATCTCAATAAAAAAATTAGATAGATTTCGTATTGACTTAGATAGAGTCCATGGTTTACACTTTCATATAGGAAAAACTAAATCTCAAAGAGAAGTTCATCGTGTAATTATTGGTTGGGTGTTTGGTAAAAAGTAAATGAAAATTTAGAATGAGGGGAAAAGATGATGTTAAAAAGCAATAAATTATTGGATAATCATAAATATGTATTGAATAATATTATTGGTGATGTTGATTATACTTCAAAAGAAAATATAAGTTATATTTTTAGATTTATCAAAGAACAAGTAAATAGTAAAGATTTGATGTTTGATTTGTATGTAGATTTACATGAAGATGAATTTTATCAAGAAGATTTTATAAAATTTGAAGAAATAATTAGTAAGAAAAGTTGTTATGTGTATAAAATTTATAATGACAATAAAAAAAGACAAGCTTTATTTTCTTTAAAAAACGAAAAATTTACTTTTGACTTCTTTCAAAATGTAATTAAATATTATAGTTGTATTAGTATTTATTATAATTTAAATGACATTGACTGTAATTTGTTTTTTGGAAATATAAATAAGTTACATAATTTCTATTATGAAAACATTATATTAGTAGATTTTATGATTATGATAAAAAGAAAGATGTTAGTTCCTCCGAGCGATATTGATATTAAAATATTATGTCAAGAACTAGGAGGAAAATATAAAATAATATAAAATTAACATATATATTTTACTAAGATAATTTTAATTGCTTTTTTGCTAAACTTAATAAAAAATGTCTACTATTAATTATGGTAGGCATTTTTAATGTTTAAAGACTCAATAATTCAATTTTCTATTAATATGCAAACTAATTTTATACTATAACCAATTTTTTTTAAATATTCTTTAATTACTATAATTAATAAGAGCCTTTTTTATCTTATCTTTATATGATAGGTTTAAAACAATGGTAGTTAACTATCTTTTAGTCTATTTAATTTCTAAAATAATGCTATTAATCAAAAATTGGTTTGATGGTAATCTTCTTTCTTTTTTGCAATTTAAGTAGTTATTTTATTAATTTTGACAAAATTTTCTTTACCTCTGCTTGTTTTAATGGTTTTTCTAAATATTCATCAAATTTATATTCTTTTATATAATAATTTCTTTTATTTTGATCTATTGTGTGTATCACAATAGGAATATTAAAATCGTTTATTTCTTTTAACTTTTCTAACACATCTATTCCCTTTTCTCCATTCTTATATAGAGAGTTTGTGATAATAATATCATATTTAAAATTATGAGAGATTCTATCAATAATATCATAGCCTGTTCTAACAACATCTACATTTAGACCAAAACTTTCTAATACTTTTCTAGAATAGTCTGAAGAGGTTTTAGAATAGTCTCCTAAAATAACTTTTTTACCTTCATAAATATTATTCTTCTTAATTTTTTTTGAATATAAGGTTATATTTTTTAATTCTTTTTTATCTTCTTCATACAAATCTAACTGGATATTACATCTTTCCACTTCTCTACTTAAAAATTCGCATTCACTCTTTAAATGGTTATTAATATTTGAGAGTTTATTATACTCATCAGTTTTATTGATAATAAATAGAACGAGAGCTATAATTATTACTATTAATATAATAATACATATAATCATTACTAGTTTTTTAGATTAAAATTTATAATCTTTTCCTCCTTTTTAAAATATTTGTACTGCATTAAGTATATTATTTTCTTAAAAAAATAGGCTTTCAAATAGCAATTTCTTTATTTTTTTAATAATGTCTAATGGATATATCCATTAGACTTATTTTGTGTGAATCCCCATAATAAATATGGGGATATATATGAGAAAAACAAATACTGTTTCTTTGAAAAATAATTTGCCTACAAGAAACATTTTAGCAACTAATATTACATATTTAAGACACTTAAAAAAATGGTCTCAAGAAGAATTAGCACATAAATCTGGACGAAGTGTTTCAGTTATTAGTGATATAGAAAATGCTAATATCGGTGCAACAGTAGATGCAATTGATGATATTGGTTATGCTTTAGGTTGGTCGACCTCTGAGTTAACTAAAGATCATGGTTTTGTAGTAACAAAGAAACGAGTTGATAGCAAACAATGATAGGATGTTTGCGTTTTATTTGAAAACCTATTAGAAGTATATCACAACGACGGCAAATGCTACAAATAAAAGTTCAATGGATATATCCGTTAGACATAATTTTACAATAATTACATAATATAAGTATGGGAGGTCACAGAGTGATTAAATCAAAGAGGACTTCTTTAGACCGCTCGAATTGGACTACAAGAAACGTTCTTGCTACTAATGTAGTATATTTAAGACATTTAAAAAAGTGGTCTCAAGAAGAATTAGCACATAAATCTGGACGGAGTGTTTCAGTTATTAGTGATATAGAAAATGCTAATATTGGTGCGACGGTAGATATTATTGATGACATTGGTTATGCTTTGGGTTGGTCGACTTCTGAGTTAACTAAGGATCATGGTTTTGTAGTAACAAAGAAACGAGTTGATAGTAGACAATAGAATTTTGTTTACTATTTTAATTGCCAGTAAATGCTACATATTATTTTTGGAAATTAGTATAAAATTGGTTTTGGAATAGATATGTAGGTGGTATGGTGGATAAGGAAGAATTTAAAACTTTAATTAAAGATATAGATGTATTTGATAAAGAAAAAATGGATTGTATAGTTCAAAGATTAAAACATAATATTTGTCAAAATCTTAGGATTGCAAGAAAATTATCAAATATTAATCCAGAAAAAGCATCTCAATTACTAGGTCTTGAACCTCAATCTTTGAGAAGAATTGAGGCTGTAAACGATAGGGATGAGTTTTCTTCAAGAGTTTTAATTTTAGCAATTATGTATTATCATGTGGATGAAGATTTTTATTTTAAAGATTGGAAAGAAAATGAAAAATTACTACATAGAAAATAGTTATCTAATTAAAAATGATATTTTATAACAGTTTGAGGAACTTAACTTCGAAGAATTAATACCATTTTTTGTTAAATTATACAAGAATTAATATATTTTTATAAAATTCGACAATGACAATAGAAAACGACAAAATTCGTTTTTTTTTTGTCGTAAAATGTCTTTGAGATTGCTATATACATTGTAAAAGATGATTATGGTGATAAAAATTAATTCATGATGTTTGTTTTTAATATTGTAAAATCTTTTCAATGTTAATTTGAGATTCAAATATTTTGTAGTATTTGTATTTGTTTCTCATTATGGCAATTTTATAGAGGGATTGCCTATGGATATAAAATACTATAGAGATAGTCATATAGAAGATGTCGAGTATTTTCTTATTAATACTAATAGGGGAATACTCGACTTTTTTTATTGCACTTTTAATTTTGTTGGGTGTAGATCTCCACCCTCTAATCAGTTTTTAAAAAATTTGAAATTGATTGGAGGAAAGAAATTGGTAAAGATGCCAGTACGAAATAAAAGCAAGGATAATCCTTATACTTTAGGTTTCGATGAACATATAGAAAAATACACTGTAGAATTTATTGATAATAAGAAAGTTATTCGCAAGATAGAAATATCAAATACAATTTATGAAGCATTTAATAAGTTTGAATTAGATGATATATCTCAAATGCACAAAGTTCAAAAACATATAGAACATTCAGAAGTTTTTGATGAAACATTATATAAGAGAGCTATTCATAAACCTGTATCAATAGAACAGGAAGTAGAGAACATTATACTAAATATGGAATTGATGAAAGCAATTAATCAATTATCAACTATTCAAAAGAGGAGAGTAAAAATGTACTATTTTAAGAATATGACACAACAAGAAATAGCAGATTTTGAACATACTTCTATAAGAGCAGTACAATATACATTAAATAGTGCAATTGCTAATTTAAAAGAAAAATTACAAAAATTTAAAAATTAGACTTCGTAAAATGCCTTATAAAGTGAGAAACAAGTGAGAGAGATATTTTCTCTTTCAACCTGTTTCTCTTTTTTTTGAGAAAACAGTGTTCTTTGAAAACTGAATATCATTCATCAAATACGTTTCTATTAATTAAAGCACATTAACAAATACGCTTGTCGATTAATATTTGGTTATAAATATTAGGTTGCTCCTAATAATGCGATGATAATTAATAGGTATAATGATACTTCTGCCTAGCCACAGAACACCCAATGGAGGCAGTCTTGTGAGATCCACAAGAAGATGAAATTTCTATGGAATTGATTAGCAATCAATCGTTTGATGAAGTCTTTAACTGTGAGACACGAGAAAATATAACAGTTAAATAATCTAAAAAGAAACCTTCTACTTAAAATGTAGGGGGTTCATACATATAGAAAGGAAATTAATTATGAGGAAGAAAGATAAAGAATATAAAGTTAATATAAAATATATTAAAGTTGTTGATTTGAATGTTATAGCTAGAAATAAAAAAGAGGTAGAAAAAATATTGAAAGATACATTTAAAAATACTAATGTTATTAATAACTTGAATACTGATGATGAGAATTATATTTATAATATTATGGAGATAGAATAATGACAAAAAGAATAATTCGTAAGGGAGACATGTATTATGCAAATCTTGATCCAATTAAGGGAAGTGAACAGGGTGGGACTAGACCTGTCTTAGTTATTCAAAACAACACAGGTAATTTTTTTAGTTCCACTGTTCTAATTGCTCCTATATCAACAAAAAGTGCAAGATTGCCTACTCATGTCAAAATTAATCATACTGAAAAGATAAAAAAAGACTCAATAGTTATGCTTGAACAAATAAGGGTAATTGATAAATGTCGACTGAATCAATTTTTAGGTAAGGAAGACTGTGAAAAGATGAAAGAAATTGATAATTCTATTAATATTTCATTTGGAATAAATAATGAAAGAAAAACTATTAATTAATATTTATAAATCTTGTTAATTTATTTAGTCAAGATTCTTTTTTATTATGGAAAAGATATTTAGACAAACTTTGTTGTTATGAATTAAAAATTGTGTTCATAGAATTTACGGGAGGAAACTTTAAATGAAAGAAGAGAATAAAGAGGTAGTTCTATGTATTTATGATGAAAATGGAGTATCAATTAATGAAAAGATTTTAGAAGTATTTAGAAAGTATGTAAAGTCAAGACTGCAAAATGGCAGTTTTTAATATATTTACACATTGGTTAAATTTTTCCAGATATTTTATGCTTTGGGTGTCTTAAATGACAATTGATTGGAGGAGAAAGAATTGCAGAATTTGGATGAAAAAGAATATGTTGCGGGAGCTTATACTAGACTATCAGTTGTTGAAAGTGGAAATGGAGAAGAGAGTATAAGTATTATTAATCAGAAACAATATATAAAAGAATTTGCTGAAAAAAATGGTATTGCTTTATATGATTATTATGTAGATGATGGATATTCTGGTGGAAACTTTGATAGACCTGGATTTAGGAAAATGATTAATGATATTGAATGTGGTGTAATTAATTGTGTTATTACTAAAGATACTTCAAGATTGGGTAGGGATTTTATTGAAACTGGAAACTATATATATAAGTATTTTCCAGAGCATGATGTTAGGTATATTGCTATATTAGATAATTTTGATACAGAAAGACCAAGTGAAGCTGATGATATTATACCTTTTAAAACTGTAGTTAATGATATGTATTTAAAAGAAACATCTAAAAAAATAAAGACAATACGACATAAGTTAATGGATGATGGTTTATTTGTTGGGAGTTCTGTTCCTTATGGATACAAGAGGTCAGATGAGGATAATCGAAAGTTAATTATTGATGAATATGCTGCTGAAGTTGTTAAGAGAATTTTTGAAATGAAGTTAGATGGAGAAACCCCTGGTATGATAGCTAGAGCTTTATCTGATGAGGGAATATTAACACCTAATGTATATAAGGAAAGAAAAAGAGAAGAAACTATAACTACAAATTTATGGAAACCAAGTACAATTAAACATATTTTATCAAACGAGGTTTATATAGGTACTCTTATACAGGGAAAATATGGGAGAGTTAGTCTTAAATCGAAAAAAAAGAAATTACTGCCTAAAAGCCAATGGGTAATAAAGAAAAATAATCATCCTGCTATTATTGATAAAAAAATATTTGAAAAGGTTAATGCAAAAGATAATAAAAGTTGTAATTGTGATACTAGAAATGTTAAGTATGATTATCTTTTAAAGGGATTAGTTGTATGTGCTGATTGTGGAAAGACTATGCTTGTAAGAAGAGTACCAAGTAGAGCAAAAAATGCAAAGGGAGAAACTCGTTCTATATTTTGTTGTAGAACTTATGCCAACTATAGAAATCATGTTTGTAGTATGCATTATTTTAGAGAAGATACTTTAAATGACCTTGTTTTTAAAGAAATAAAAAGAGTGTTTACTCAATATTCTAAAGATAATTTATTAAATATTGAATATGAAAAAACTTTATCTAATGGAAATGTTTTAGATAAATATAAAAAGGAATTAGATGAACAACAAGAAAAATTAAAGTATTTAGATAAGGCAATAAGTGAATTATATAGTGATAAGAACTCTGGAATAATTTCAGAAGATGAATTTGTTAATATAAAAAAGGATTTAGAAAAGGAAAAGAAAAATTTGACACATTCAATAAATGATTTAAGTAAGATGTTAGGAACAAGTAAAAATAATTTAACTAGTAATAAAGCAAAGAATAAAATGATTAATGATTTTTTGAAATTAGAAAACCCTACTAAAAATATATTGAGTGAGATCATTTCAAAAATCACTATAGATAAAAATAAGAAAGTAAGAATTTATTTTAATTTTGATATTAATGGAGTTGTGTAGTATGAGTAATCAAAAAATGACAGTAGCTTATGGAAGATTATCAGAGGCAGATTTAGAATTGGTAGGAAAATATTCTTCTAGTATTTATAATCAATTAAGCTTGATTAAGGATTTTGCTAAAAGAATGGATATGACTATTGATAAAGAGTATATTGATGATGGCTACTCAGGTATTAATTTTGATAGACCTGCTTTTGAACAACTAATCAATGATATAGAAGAAGATAAGATAGAAACAGTTATAACAAAAGATATGTCGAGACTGGGTAGGGAATTTGTTGATACGTCATATTATATTAGTGAATATTTTCCAAAACATAATGTTAGGTATATAGCTATAAATGATGAATACGATAGTGATAATCCCAATAATGCTCAACAGGATGTTATTGTTGGAATTCGTTCTATTATGAATGATAGACATGTTAAAGACTCGTCTATTAAAAGAAAGCAAATTGCTTATTCTAAAACTAGTAGGGGAGAATTCTTAGGTCCTATTGCTCCTTATGGTTATAAGATTGTTAAGAAAGATGAAAAAAGAACACTAGAAATTGATGATTATGCTTCAAATATTATAAAGAAGATATTTACTGATATTGCAAGTGGCAAGACAAGAGAAGAAGTAGCAGAAGAATTAAATAAAGAAAAAATTGTTTCACCTATGAAATATAAGAAAATGACTCCAAGTAAGAATAAAAAGTATTATTATGATTGGACAGATAAAATAATATATAGAATTTTGAAAAATGAAACTTATACGGGTTGCTTAGTTGTAAGAAAGTCAGAAAAGAAAAACTATAAGCAAAAGAAAAGAACTGTTATAGCAATAAGGGATAGAGAAATAAAAGAAGATACTCATCCCGCTATTATTAGTAAAAGCTTATTTGATGAAGCTAATTCTAGATTAAAAACAAATAAAAGAAGAGAAAAAAATAACTATGATGGGACATTTAGTGAACTTGTTATTTGTGGAGAATGTGGAAGAACAATGACTGCTTGTAGGAAAAATAAAAATGATAAAGTTGTATATTATTTTGATTGTACAGGTACGAATAATAGAAAAAAGTGTCCTAATAGAACAATTTATGATTCTAAATTGAGGGATATAGTGCAAGATGTTATAAAAGAATTGATAAATAACTTCGTTGATGATGAATATATAACTAATACTGTTACAAAGGAATTAGTTCAAAAAGATAGAATGAATTTAAAGCTATATAATATAGAAAGAGATATTGAAAGAATTAGCAATAATATTAAAGATTTATATATGAAGAAAACTAAAGGTGAAATTTCATTAGAAGAATTTATTAGTTTAAAAAATGATTATGCTCAAGAAAAGGAGCAAAGAGAACAGGAGTTAAAACAAAATATAGAAAAAAATAATTCAGATATTAAAAAAGCAAAAGTGATGGAGTCTTATAACCAGTTTATAAATGGAGACGTTATTTTAAAAGATTATATTAGAGATATTATAGAAAAGATTGTTATATATAAGGATAGCACTATTAAGTTTATTTTTAAATTTGGTGTTGGGAAAACAAAAACAATTAAATTATATTAGGAAAGGAATTTTTAGATGAAGAAAAGTCAAGCAGAAAAGAATACAGAAAAAAAGAATGTTATATATATAAGGATAGCACAAAAAAATGATGAAGAAATAAAAATACAAGAAGAAGAGGTCAGACATTATACTAATAGTTTAGGAGTTGAGATAACTGATGTTTATGTAGATAATGGTTATTCTGGTAATAATTTTAAAAGACCTGAGTTTATAAGATTAATGAATGATGTTAATGATAATAAAATTAATTCAATTTATGTTTTGAATATTTCAAGTTTTGGTAGAGACTTTATAAGAACTTTTGAAAATATAGACCAATTAACAAATAAGGGAATAGCTTTTATTTCTCTTCAAGACCATTATAATAATTTGGAGGAATGTGATACAACCAAAGAAATTTTAGATAGTATAAAATCATTATATAAGAAAGAGTTAGGGGAAAAGATAAGGATTGGTAAGAAGTATAGTAGGTTGCAAAAGAGTAAAATAGATAATAAGGAAAGTGTGAGATAACTCATGCTATAAAATTTATTTTTGGAGTTACATAACATCAACCAGCAGATGTTGAGTATTTTGAAAGTTCTGATTTTCTATTTATATTTGACGACGAAGAACTAATAGGAATGGGTGAGGTAAGACACAATCTCCAAAAACTTGGAGAAGAAACAATTGGTCACATGGCTTGCGGAATCAGACCATCAAAAAGAAAACAAGGTTATGCTGAAAAATCAATAGAATTAATGTTAGAAATACTTAAAGAATCTGGATTAGAAGAAGCGATTATTTGCCATTACGCCGAAAATAACATTACTCCAAAAATTGCCAAAAAATTAGGATTTACATACCGCAATAGTGTCGTATCAGAAGTAAGTAAAAAAGAAATAAAATGCCACGTTAAAAAATTAAAATAATAAATCATTACAATATTGAAATAGGGGGGTTCTTATATGCCTAATGATTTTAACCAAAACATGTTAAACACTATAAAAAGGTGTGAAGGTTTCATAATAGAAGATGAAGCATTCAAAAAAGGATTTTCCGAAATTTATCCATTTACAACTGAAAATATCTCTGGTTACATTGACTTCTTCGATTTAAAAGATAAATCACTTTTGACGGTAGGTTCATCACTAGATCAATTACTAAATGCAGTACTTTTCGATTGTAAAGACATAACCGTTCTAGATATAAATCCAAACACCAAGCATTACTTTTATTTGAAACTCGCAGCTTTACTAGAACTTAATAGAAAAGAATTTTTAGAGTTTCTTCGATATAAAGATTTTCCAAAAGTATTTAAAGATAATTATCAAGTTTTTAATAAAACTTTATTTAATGAATTCAAATCAACTCTTAGACTTTTAGATTATGAGTCATACTTATTATGGGATGAAGTTATTCAAAACTATGAGTCAAGAAAGATTAGAAACAGATTATTTTCACTAGATGAAGAGCGAACTTCAGTAATCATTAGTTGTAACCCATATCTCTCATCTGAAACTTCCTATCTAGAAACCAGAAATAAAATTAAAAAAGTTTTTCCTAAATTTATCACTTGCGATATAGAAAAAGCCTCTTTAGATAGAAGTTATGATAATATTTGGTTATCAAATATCGGAACTCATGTAGACCTAAATACGCTGAAAAAGATAGTCGATAAAGTTAGTCAACACCTAAATATAGATGGAACACTTCTAATTAGTTACCTATATTCAACAACTATTTCTACAAAATACCAAGATGATTGGCAAGAAATATATAATCTCGATGAAACATTTAAAATCTTTGCTGAATATAATCCAACTCTAAAGGATTTTCTGGGTATAAGAGACTTTAGATTTAATTTTGATTCTCAGCACGATTCAGTTTTAATTTACAAAAACAAAAAAAATATAATAACATAAAATTATAACAATAAGGAAGAGGTATAAAACTAATGGAAGAATTATTAGAAAAATATTATGAATATTTTTTAAAACTAAATCATGATGATAGAAAAGACTTTAGAAATTTTTATAATCTAATTGTAAATAAGTACGATATAGAAGCTAATGCAAATCTAACAAAAGAATTTCGAGAATATCAAAAACTTTTTAATGTTTTGGATTCTTTAGGTGGTACAAGAGCAAGAACTATGTCAGTAGAATTAAGAAAAAAAAGATTTGAAAGAAAAAGATTATCCTTTGATTTCTTTGAAGCACCTGATAATTTGTATGCTACAGCTGGAAGAGATTTTGAAAATAGTTTTGTTCATACTCAGACTCGTAGTGAAAATGTTCTATGCAAAGCCTATCTTTCTATAAAACCAGAAGCCTATATTACAGCAACAATAAAACTACAAGAATTTATTAATCATTTATTTCAAGAATATCCAATAGAAGAAATTGGCAATTGTAAATTTAGAAGTGTACCAGCAAACGATGCTATTGTTCTACGATTAACTTCTAAGAAGCAACTAGATGAGTTAACAGAATTCGTACAAAATAATAATGAAATAAAAGACAACCTAGATTTGCCTAATCCATTTATCCCTCAATTAAAAGGAATTGGAATAATGCCAGATGACGGAAAAAGTTATAATGATTTTGTAACAAGTGCCCTTTGGAATTACATGTTACAATGCAAGAATGAAGAACAAGAGGTTACTGCATCAGGCCTTATTCAATTTATTCAAACTACAGACTTTAAAAAGCCATTCACAGAAGAAGAAGTCTCAATCCCAGAATATAGAGAAGTAATTATATCTAAATTAATGAGTATTTCTGATAAAGAAATAATTGAAAGAGTAATATCTTCTGGCGAATATGAAAATGAAGATAAAAAAACATATTAATATTAAATTCTCTCTAAAAGAGAATTTTTTTTATTCCAAAATAAATGTTTTTCTTGACAAGTGTACATGAATACACATATAATTAAAATGTAAGGGAAACAATAATTACCTTATAGGGGAGGAATATTTATGAAATGTCTAAAAGTTGCTTTAACAGGAGGGCCATGTGGAGGAAAGACCACTTCAATAGATACTATTGTTGAGGAATTCTCAGAGAAAGGCTATAGAGTCCTAATCGTACCAGAGGCTGCTACAATCCTAATTAATATGGGAATAAAACCATTTGGCGATAATAAAATCGATAATGTTGAATTTCAAAGACTAGTAATTGACTTACAATTAAAATTAGAAAGCTACGCAGAAAAGATAGCTAATCAGTCAAATAAACCAACAATTATTTTATGTGATAGAGGTATTATGGATGATAAAGCTTACGTTACAAAAGAAGAATTTATAATGTTGCTAAAAGAAAGAGACTTAACTCAATTTGATGTAATGAATTTCTATGATTTAGTTATTCATCTTGTAACAGCTGCTAATGGTAAAGAAGAATTCTATACATTAGATAACAATGCCGCTAGATCTGAAACACCAGCAGAAGCCCGTGAGAAAGATCGTAAGACTTTAGATGCTTGGCTTGGACATGATAACTTAAAAATAATTGGAAACAGTACTGACTTTAAAACAAAGATTTCTAATGTTGTAAAAGAAGTTTATTTCATGGTAAATCGTCCATATCCTGTTCAATGTCAAGAAAAATACCTTGTTGATGATATAGACATCTCTAATATAGATAGATTTAGTCCTACTAAATTAAACATAGAACAGTATATAAAATCATCAGATAACGGTGAAGTTATGTATCGAAAAACAACATGTGACGGAGAAACTAAGTATACAGAAATCACTAAAATTAACACAGGTATCAACAACGAAAGAATCAAGAAAAGAAGAAATATCAGTGAAAATGAATACTATAGTCACATACCAACTACAGAAACTCCTATTAGAAAAGTAAGATATTGTTTTGACTATAATGAACAAAACTTTAGACTAGATATTTTTGATGATGGGTTGAAACTTCTAGAAATAGAAGACACGAACAAAACAAGAAAAAGAAATATTCCAGATTATTTATCTGTAATTGAAAATGTCACAACAAATGAAACATATCGTAATAGTTCAATTTATTCAAAGAAAAATACAAAGAATAAAACAAAAGAAAAAATTGCTAGTTAAAAAGGAGAAAATAAATGTTATTATATAATAAATTAGAAGATAGTATCGATATCTATAATATGGAGGCAAAAAAAGAAGAAATAAAAAAGTATCGCGAAAGAGTCTTACGTCAACATAAAAAGAAAGAACCATTATTCTACTATTTAAAAACAAACTGCCTAGATACAATCAAATCTTTAAAGGATGCTTCAAATATTGATATCAGATTACTATCTTATGACAATAGTACTGTACTAGACTATGGCAGCTATTCAAATATCTATGAAGTAGCCCCAGTAGACTTAGATAGTGACCAAGAAGATATAATAGAAGCCTATATTAATGGTTATTATGATAAACTCTCGGTGACAAACGTCTTTCAGTTTAATTGGAAAAAAGAAGATGATGAAGAACTTTTCAGACTATTAAAGCCAAAAAATTATTACATTTCCAGTACTAACAGTCACGGTAATGTTTATGAAATAGATGACTTACTAAACCTTCCAAGAAACCTTTACTTACTTCATCTTTTGCAACAAGGAAAATATGCAAAAGTTGCAGATGAAAATATCAATAAATTATTAAAAATGTTTGAAGTAGAGTATATTAAAAATGTTAAATTAAAAGAAATAGAAGAAATGTTAGAAACAGGTCTAGTAGATGGTACTATTGAGGGAACAATAAAAAGAGCGGAAACAGGTTCTAAGATATATCAAAAAATTAAAAAATAACTCTAAAAGAAGAGTAGTGAAAGCATGTAGCTGAAAATCACTACTTTTTATTTACAATAAAATTCATGAACATAATATCTTTTTATTTTTACTCATGTTATAATGTTATTATGATAGGAGAAGAGTAGTAAGTAAATATATAAAAAGAAAGAATATAAAAGAAGGTGACTAAATGAAAGATGATCGATTTTATACAATGAGTAATGATGAAATATTTAAAAGATTTCAAACTAATGAGAATGGGCTAAGTAGTAGAGAAGCTCAAAGAAGATTAGAAAAAAATGGTAAGAATGAATTACCAAGAAAAAAACCAGATAGTATATTAAAAATATTTATTACTGAATTATTAGATCCAATTGTTTTACTACTAATAGTCGCAATAATTGCTTCCCTTATAGTAGGTGAAGTAGTTGATGCAGTAGCTATTGCTTTTATCATCACTGTTGATTTAGTAATGGGAACATTCCAAGAAAAGAAAGCCTCAAATACTGCCGAAGCTTTATCTAATCTCGTAAGAGAAAAAGTTAAAGTAGCAAGAGACGGAAAAGAGGTACTAGTTGATTCGACTGAATTAACAATAGGAGATTATGTTTATTTAGAGTCCGGTGACAAAATAGCCGCAGACTTAAGAATAATCGAATCTCACAATTTTACAGTTGATGAATCAATATTAACTGGAGAAAGTTTAGCAGTAGAGAAAAACTCTAAGAAACTTCAAAATAAATCTCTTGCAATTACATCTCAGACAAACATGTTATTTGCTGGAACAAGTGTTGTAACAGGACGTGCTAGAGCCATCGTTGTAAAAGTAGCTCTAGCAACAGAAATAGGTAAAATAGCCAGTACAATTAATGAAACAAAAGAAGAGAAGTCTCCTCTAACAATCAGAGTAGAAAATTTTTCAAAACAAATTACTTTATTAATTGCTATTATCTCAGTGATAATTGCCATTTTACTAGCAACAAAAAATGTTCCACTAGAAGAAATACTTCTATCTGTTGTAGCCTTAGGAGTATCTGCAATGCCAGAGGGCTTACCATTAGCCTTAACAATGGCCCTAACAATAGCCTCTAATAAAATGGCTAAACATAAAGTAGTAGCCAGAAAGCTTCATTCAGTTGAGTCACTTGGAAGCTGTACTGTAATCGCAAGTGATAAAACAGGAACTTTAACCGTTAATGAGCAAACTGCCAAGAAGATAGTATTACCAAATAATTTAGAATATATGGTGACAGGTTCCGGTTATTCTGTTAATGGAAGTGTTACAGGAGAAAGAATAGAATATGCTAAAGAAATGGCTCTACTAGGAATGATAAATAATGAAGCTAAATTTAGCAAGGATGAACGTATTGGTGATTCAATAGACATAGCGTTCCTAGTTTTAGCAGAAAAATTAAAATTAAAAACAAATGATATCGAAATATTAGAAACAATTCCATATGAATCAGCTAATAAGTATTCAGCAGTATTCTATAAGAAAAATAATGAAACATATTGTACTATAAAAGGCTCTTTGGAAACTGTAACTTCTTTTTGTAAAAGTATTAATCTAAGAAAGGATTTCGATGTTAAAAAATTAGAAGAACAAAATGAAAATCTTGCTAAAGATGGTTACCGAGTAATAGCTATTGCTAATGGTAAAATAAAAGCAAAGGACAATTATACAGAAAAAGATATTCAAGATTTATGTTTTATGGGAATGGTTGGCTTCATCGATCCTATTCGTAAAGAAGCAGTACCAGCTATTAAAAAATGTACAACTGCTGGTATTAAGGTCTTAATGATTACAGGAGATCATCCACTAACAGCCTTTAAAATAGCCAAAGATTTAAAATTAACTAAGGACTTTGATGATGTAACAACAGGAGATGAAGTAGAAAAATATTTGAAGGGACCAGAAGAAGAATTTGATGAATTCGTAAAAAGTAAAAAGATATTCACAAGAGTTACACCATTAGAAAAATTAAAGATAGTTGAATCTTTAAAAAGACAAGGTGAATTTGTTGCAGTAACAGGTGATGGTGTTAACGATGCTCCAGCTTTACGTGCAGCTAACGTTGGTATCGCTATGGGAAGCGGTACTGATATAGCCCGTGAGACTGCCAAGATGATTGTAATGGATGATAACTTTAAATCAATCGTTAATGGCGTATTAGAAGGAAGAGTTGCATATGCCAATATTCGAAAAATAATTTATTTCTTAATCTCTAATGGTTTAGCAGAAGTCTTATTTTTCACACTAGCAATTGTTTGTGATATGCCAATGCCATTAGTTGCAATTCAACTATTATGGTTAAATGTTGTAACTGACGGTATTCAAGACTTTGCCTTATCATTTGAAAAGGCTGAAAAAGATATTATGAAAGAAAAGCCACGTAGTCCAAAAGAGAACCTTTTTGATAAAACATTAATAGAAGAAATAGCTATATCAGGTATAACAATAGGTCTCCTTGTTTTCGCACTATGGTTCTATTTACTTAGAATAGTTCATGTTGAAGTAACAACAGCCAGAGCTTATGTAATGGCTTTAATGATTATTATTCAAAATATTCATGCATTTAATTGCCGCAGTGAGAAAAGTAGTGTTTTCACAATTTCTCCAATAAGTAATCCTATCTTCATCATAGGCGTAATTGGTTCAATGATTTTAGGAATCGCTGTAATGGAAATTGATTTCCTATCAATCTTCTTAAAAACAACATCAATCCCAGCCACAAACTTACTTGGATTATTTTGTTTAGGTTTATCAATATTAGTTATAATGGAATGCTATAAAAAAATTAAATATCATAAATAAATATAGAATATGGTATAATATATATCGATGGGAGTGATATTATCATGATGAATCAAATAAAAGATGTATCCGAAATTAATCAAGAAAAAATAATTGATCAGATAAGATGTTTAGGAATTGACATGATAAATGAAGCCAGAAGTGGACATCCAGGAATTGTTTTAGGAGCAGCGCCAGCAATCTATGCCCTATATGCGCATCATTTAAGAATGGACCCAGCTAATCCAAATTACTTTAATAGAGATAGGTTTGTAATGTCTGCAGGACATGGGTCAGCTTTGTTATATGCAACTTTATATATGGCGGGTTATGATTTAAGTATTGATGACTTAAAAAACTTCAGACAACTAGATTCTAAAACACCTGGACATCCAGAATATGGAATAACACCAGGAGTTGATTGCACAACAGGTCCATTAGGTCAAGGTTTTGCAACAGCAGTAGGTATGGCTATGGCTGAAGCTAACTTAAGAACACGTTACAATGAAGGAAAAAAAGAAATAATTGATTTCTACACTTACGTATTATGTGGTGATGGCGATTTGATGGAGGGAATTTCCTATGAAGCAGCATCACTTGCGGGAAGTCTAAAATTAAATAAATTAATCGTCTTATATGATTCAAATAATATTTGCCTAGATGGAAAAACATCAGATACATTCAATGATAATGTCGCAATGCGCTTTATTTCTCAAGGATGGAACGTCATAACGGTAGAAGACGGTAATAGTTTTGAATTAGTATCAAAAGCAATTGAAGAAGCAAAGACAAGTATCGATAAACCTACATTAATTGAAATGAAAACAACAATTGGAAAATATTCTACCTTAGAAGGAACGAACAAAGTTCATGGAACTCCGCTATCAAAAGAAGATATTTCTTCTATTAAAGAAAAGCTAGGTATTCGTGACATACCATTCACTATTTCACAAAATACCTGTGATGAATTTAGATTTTTAATTAATGAAAGATGTAAGAATTTAAGTGATAAGTTCACAAAGAATATTCAAGGTCTATCAGAAGAAGCTCAACAAGAATTAACTTATTTCATGGGCGAAAATAAAAAAATAGATTTTGTTGATTTAATCTATGATGCTCCTGAAAATAAAATAGAAGCTCCAAGAGATACATCTTCAAAAATTTTGAACTCAATTGTTCCAAGACATCCTTATTTAATTGGTGGCTCTGCAGATTTATTTGCTGCCAACAAAACATATATAAAAGAAGGTGGCAATTTCCAAAGAGAAAACTATTTAGGAAAAAATATCTTCTTTGGTGTTAGAGAGCATGCAATGGGAGCAATTCTAAATGGTTTAAGCCTTTGTGGTTTTAGACCATATGGCTCAACATTCTTGTCATTTAGTGACTATCTAAAGCCAGCGTTAAGACTTACAACACTTATGAATCTACCAAATATTTATATCTTTACTCATGATTCTATAAGTGTCGGAGAAGATGGTCCAACACATCAACCAGTAGAACAATTGCTAGACTTAAGAATCTTACCAAATATGGATACTTTTAGACCGGCTGATGCTAATGAAGTAATTGGTACATATAAAGCAATCTTCGAAAAAGAAAGTGGGCCAAGTGCTATAACTTTATCACGTAATAAATTACCAATCTTAGAGTACACAAAAGCCAACGAAGTAGAAAAGGGTGGTTATGTCGTAATTGACACCATTCGTAAACCAGATGGTATTATAATTTCTAGTGGTGAAGAATTACATCAAGTAATTGAAGCCGCTAAAAATCTTAAAACTAAAGGAATTGAGTTACGTGTAGTTTCAATGCCAAACTTAAACAGATTTATGAATCAAAGCAAAGAATACATCGAAAGTGTTTTACCAGTAGAAATAAGAAAAGTCGTTGTTGAAGCCTCACCGTCATATTCTTGGAATTGCCTAATCTTTAATGATAAATACATTATTTCTCAAGAAGAATATGGTACAAGTGGTAAATGGCAAGATGTCTACAAAAAATTCGGATTTGATGCCAAAAGTCTAGAAGAAAAAATCGAAAAACTTCTAAAATAAAACAAATATAGACTTTCAAATTTGTTACCATAATTTTGGTGATAAAAATGAAAGTCTATTATATTTTTAGATTAAAAAAAGAATTCATAAATCTCTATAAAGATAACCCAAGTGTTTTATTTAATATTCTTAAAAGTATTTACTTTCTTGATAAAACTGAAGTCGATTATGGCTATAATTTATTCAATCAATTAATTTCTCCATATAAGAAAAATGAGTTAGATAAAAATCTCTATGTAAAACTTCACAAGGAAATTCCTTATTCTAAGAGAAAAGATACTCATTGTATCAATAATCTTTATAAAGATGAAATAAGTCGTTTAGTTGTAAATAACTTTTATTTAAAATTAGAAGTAGAACAAGAAAACTCTAGTTTCTTTGAAATTCTAAATCAAGAATTAGATAATCTCTTTGTTTGCTCCTTCAAAAATATTGATTTCTTCTTTCTAAGTGAATATCTGCGAAAAGAACTTGTCTAATATCCGTTTTTTAGGTAAAATAAGCATAAGGAGATGAATTTATGTTACATGATATATTATTAGTAGTAGTCGGACTTCTTCTCGGCTTAGTAATAGGTTTCTTCGCTGCAAGAACATTTATGCAAAAATACTTAAAGAAGAATCCACCAATCAATGAAGATATGATTAAAGCTTTAATGATGCAAATGGGAAGGAAACCAAATCAAAAACAAATTAATCAAATGATGAAAGCAATGGAAAAGTATCAATAATTGAATTGATACTTTTATTGTAAATATAAAATAACCGTGTTACTATATAAAACACTAGAAAAATGAAAGAGGTATTAAAATGGCAGGAAAAAGAGAAGATTACTTAAGTTGGAATGAATATTTTATGGGAATAGCCCTTTTATCATCTATGCGTAGTAAAGACCCTCATAACCAAATAGGAGCCTGTATAGTTGATGAAGAGAGCAAAAGAATTTTATCAATTGGATATAATGGATTAACTCGTCAAATGGAGGATGACAAATTTGATTGGAATTCAACTGGTGAACAAACTAATATTTTAAAAAATGTAAAAGATTACTACGTTGTCCATGCAGAGCGAAATGCAGTACTAAATTATCGTGGAAGCATGAAAGACCTTGAAGGAAAAACTCTTTATGTAACTTGGTTTCCTTGCACAGAATGTACTAAAGAAATAATTCAAGTAGGAATCAAAAAAATAGTCTATCTTCGTATGTATTCTAAAAAAGAACTTATTGAAATAAGTAAAATTATGTTAGAAGCTGCAGGCATAGAGGTAGTAGAATATAATCCTAATCGTGAAATTACAAGAGAGGAAATGGAGTCAATTGTTAAAGAAATTCAAAATAAATTCAAAAGATTTACTATCTAATAAAAGGGTATTCAAAAGGAATACTTTTTCTTTTTAAGACATTAGACATTAGCCTATGTTTTATGATAATATAAACACAGAAATATCAAAGTATCTAAATATCCTAGGAGGAAAAACATGAAAGATTTTAAAGAAAAACTTAGCTTAGTTCCAACCAAACCAGGTAGTTACCAAATGAAAAACAAAGATGGAGTAATCATTTATGTCGGAAAAGCAAAAAATCTTCAACGCAGACTTAGAAGTTACTTCACTAGAACAGTAACTGGGAAAACTAAAATGCTAGTTGAAGACATTGATGATTTTGAATATATCGTCACATCATCTGAACTTGAAAGTCTAATCCTAGAAATAACTCTTATTAAAAAATATGATCCAAAATATAACATTCTCCTACGTGATGATAAATCCTATCCCTACATAGAACTAACAAACGATAAATATCCAACTTTAAAAATAGTTCGAAATGTCAAACGTAAAAAGAATAAGAATCACCTTTACGGACCATATCCAAACGTCAGTGCTGCAAGAAAAACAGTCAATATGATAAACCGTATTTATCCTTTAAGAAAATGTGATAATTTGAAAAAAGATTTATGCCTATACTATCATATTAATGAATGTCTGGGTTATTGTAAGAAAGAAGTTGACAAAGATACAATTGATACTATGAAAAAAGAAATAATTACATTTCTAAAGGGAGACAGTAGTATTATTTCTAAAAAAATTGAAGTTGAAATGCAAAAAGCAAGTGAAAATTTAAATTTTGAAAAAGCCTTAGAATTGAAAAATATGTTAAATGACATTGATACTACTTTAAAGAAACAAAAGATTGATTTAAATAAAAACTACAATTTTGACCTTGTTAACTTCTATTATGATAATAATTATTTAGGAATAGAGCTTTTCTTCATTAGAGAAGGATTACTTTTTGGAAGACATAATGAAATAATTTCCTCCCTTGGGGATATTTCTAATGAGATAACAGAATATCTTATTAAATTTTATGATAAAGGAATTCTTCCTCACGAATTAGTAATCTCTGAAGAATTAGATGAAGAATTGTTAAGCAATTATTTCCATATTAAAGTTACAAAACCCCAAAAAGGTAAATTAAAAAATCTTGTTAATCTTGCAAGAGAAAATGCCAAAGAACAAATGGAATTAGAAAAGGAAACTTTAAAAAGAGATGATGAAGAACGCCTAAATGCCTTAAATGAATTAAAAAATCTTCTAGGTTTAGAAAAATTAAGTCGTATGGAATCATTTGATAACTCCCACTTATTTGGAACATTTTATGTTGGTGGAATGGTAGTATTTGACGATTTCCTTCCAAATAAAGATTTATATCGTAAATATAAAATCTCAACAGAAGTAAAAGATGATTTATCAGCCATGAGGGAAGTAATTTATAGACGCTACTTTAAGACTTTAATGGAAGAGTCTTATAAACCAGACTTAATAGTTATGGATGGAGGACAACTTCAAATAAGTGTTTGTAAAGAAATAATCGATTCCTTAGGTCTAGATATTCCAATAATCGGTTTGGTAAAAGATAAATCTCATCGTACTAGTTATATCATGAATGATAAATATGAAATATTAGATGTTTCTAAAGACTCAAAACTATTTCTCTTTCTAACAAGAATTCAAGAAGAAGTCCATCGTTATGCCATAGCATATCACAGAAACATAAAAGCTAAAGGAGCACTCTCAAGTGTTCTAGATGTAGTGCCAGGTATTGGTGAAGTTAGAAAAAAAGAATTATTAAAACATTTTGGTTCATTAAAGAAAATGAAGGAAGCCAATCTTGAAGAATTAGAAAAAATAGTTGGGAAAGAAGTAGCGGAAAAGCTCTTTGAATATTTAAAAGAAGTGTAGGTGAAGTAAATGAGTAAGATTAAAGTAATGGATGAAGTCCTTGCTAATAAAATTGCAGCAGGAGAAGTTGTTGAGAAAACAATGAATGTTGTTAAAGAGTTAGTAGAAAATTCTATTGATGCCAAGTCAACTGAAATTTCGATAAAGTTAATTGATTCTGGTGTTAAAGAAATAGAAGTATCAGATAACGGAATAGGTATGGATGAAGAAGATGCCAAAATGGCCTTTCAAAGACATGCGACTTCAAAATTAAAAAATTTAGATGACTTATTCTATATTGAAAGTCTAGGTTTTCGAGGGGAGGCCTTGCCATCTATTGCCAGTGTTTCCAACGTCCGCCTAAAAACAAGTGATGGTACTTGTGGAACTTTAGTAACCATCTCTGGTGGAAAGGATATGAAAGTAGAAAGATGTGACCTTCAAACAGGAACAACAATTACTGTCAGTGATTTATTTTATAATACTCCTGTTCGTTTAAAATATTTAAAGAATCTTTATGTAGAATTAGCTCATATCGTTGAATACATAAATAAGATGGCACTTTCCTATCCAAACATTAAATTTACTCTTATTAATAATGACAAGACACTTCTTCAAACAGATGGAAATGGTGATTTATTAAAAGTAATTTATGCTATTTATGGAATTGATATAACAAAAAAGATGATTCCAATTTCAGGTGAGAATGATGATTATTATCTAAATGGCTATATATCATATCCAGAGGTTACTAAGGGTAATAGAAATTCTATAACGACTTTAGTAAATGGTCGTGTAATTAAGAATAATGAATTAAATAAATGCATTGTTGATTGTTATCACACATATATTCATAAAGACAGATATCCTATAATTGTTTTAAATATTGATGTAGATCCAATCTTAATTGATATTAATATTCATCCAACTAAAATGGATATTAAATTTTCAAAAATGGATACTCTAAAAGACTTAGTAATAGAACTAATCACTAAAAGATTAGAAGAATTAACACTAATACCAGAAGTTTCAGTAAGAGATAGTTACTCAGTAAGTGAAGTTCATAGACAAATAGTAACTAAAGAACCAGAAAAAGAACTGATAGAAGTAGATAATAAAACTTATGAAGAAATGACTCTAGACTTTGAAGTTGCTGAAGCAAAACAAGTTTACCAGGAAAGTACTGAAGTAAAAGAAACAGAAGAGACTATTAGCGAAGAAGAAACATCAAAAGAAAAAAAGATTCGTATCAAGAAAATGATTCCTCGAGGTGTAGTTTTATTAACTTACATTGTTGCAGAAAATGAAGACGGTATGTATTTGATTGACCAACATGCCGCAGCAGAAAGAATTAATTATGAAAAAATTCTAAAACAAATGAATGAGAAACCAGTCATTGTTGACTTACTAGTTCCAATAAAAATAGAACTTCGTCCTGATGAATTTATCCTAATAAAAGAAAGATTTGAACTACTAGAAAAGTATGGCTTCAATGTTTCTGAATTTGGCTTTAATACAATTATCATTAGAAGCCATCCTGCTTGGATTGTCGAAGATAGGGCAGAAGACATCATTAGAAAGATTGTTGACATTATTATTGAAAAAGGATCATTTGATTTTGACCAATTTGTTTGGAGAATGGCCGCAACAACTGCCTGTCGTATGTCTGTAATGGCAAATACTTATATTTCCGAAGAAGACCAAGAATGGATTTTAGAAAATATCAGATACTGTGACAATCCTTTTACTTGTCCTCATGGAAGGCCCACAATCATTACTTATACTAGATATGAATTAGAGCGCCTATTCAAGCGCCAACTTGACTAAATCACCAAAAAATGGTATAATCTGCACTAACAATTGGGGGTGGTTGTGTGAAAAAAGTACCAGAAGAAAAGGTATTTCAAAAGGTTTATCCTTTCACGACAGAAAATATTGGGGAATACTTTAAAAGACTTGATTTAAAAGATAAAGATGTCTTTACAGTTGGTTCATCACTAGATCAAGCATTTAATGCCTTATTACTAGGAGCAAAGAATATAACAGTCTTTGATTTAAATGCTAATACTGAAGAATTTTACAAACTAAAAAGAGATATGATTTTATCAGTCCCAAGAGAAAAATTATTCAGTGAAGTATTAAAACAAAATAAAGTAAGTCTGGATCCAGATAATTTTCCCAAAGAAACAGTAATGCATATTAATCCATATTTAAAAAATGACTATTACTTCAATGTGTTAAGAGAAAAGTTACAAGAAGATAGAATTTCTATAGTTTATGGAGATATTTTTAATATTGATGACTATTTAGAAAAACAAAAATTTGATTGTATGATTTTCTCAAATATTCTTCAGTACCTAGATTTCTTTGCCAAAAATGAAGATTCCTATCAATTCTTAAGTAAAAACTTTCAAAAATGGAAAGAATATTTAAATAAAGATGGTATCATGCAACTTTTATATCTATATTCGTTCAGTATGGAAGATGCTATAAAGCCTAACAATTATTTATCAACTTATAATTTAAGAAAAGTTATGGCAGCTTTAAAAGGAAATGAATTAATGATTGAATGGTTTGATGATAGTTTTAATAATGAAAAAGATGCCATAGTAACTTATACAAAGAAAATGTAAATATATTAATTGAAAGGAATGAAACTAAATATGAAAGATATCATAGTTATAGTAGGACCAACTGGAGTAGGTAAGACAAAGTTAAGTATTGAGCTTGCTAAGAAGTTAGATGCTGAAATAATTAATGGTGACAGTGTCGCAATCTATAAAAGATTAGACATTGGTAGTGCTAAACCGAGTATCCAAGAAAGAGATGGCATTCCTCATCATTTAATTGATATAAGAGATGTCGAAGAAGACTATACTGTCTTTGATTATCAAAAAGATTTAAGAGAGAAAATAACAGAGATTTCTAGTCGAAACAAAAGAGTAATCATTGTCGGAGGAACAGGTCTATATATAAAAGCTGGTCTTTACGACTACACTTTTCAGCCAGGAACGTCAAATGATTCTTATGATGATTTATCTAATGAAGAAATACTAAATAAAATTAAGTCTTATAGTCCAAAAACCATTCCTGAATTAAATAACCGTCGTCGACTTGTAAGATTGTTAAATAAATTGGAAAATGATGAAATAATAACTAACAATAAGGATAATTTACTATACAATATTAAGGTAATTGGACTAACTACCTCAAGAGAGAATCTATATAATCGAATAAATAAGCGAGTAGATATTATGATGGAAAATGGTCTTTTAAATGAAATAATTGCTTTAAAAGACTTCTATAAAACTTCAAGAATTCTAAATAGTGCCATCGGCTATAAAGAGTTTTACGATTATCTCTATAATAATAAATCTTTAGAAGAGGTACTAGAAGAAATAAAATTGAACTCTAGAAGATTTGCTAAAAGACAATATACTTTCTTTAGAAATCAATTTAAAACTAACTGGTTTGATGTGAACTTTGAAGATTTTTCTAAAACCATAGAAGAAGTATCAGATTTTATAGATAAGACTAATTAACTAGTCTTATTTTTTTATAAAAAAAAGATTATCTAAAAGTTTCTAATTAGTCACACTTTTTCAATAATCTTTTTCTTCATTTTATACATTCTTAAATTCACTAAACACTTCTTGATCAAAAACATGCTCAGTAGTATCTAAACTAAGCAATTTATCGGTACCAATTAGAAAATAGTTAAACTCTAAATAATCTCTTCCATCACTCGCAACAGGATCATCCCAAGTTAGGTCTAAATGATACCACGTATCGTTCAAATATACTGCATTCCAAATATGTTTATCACTAGATATTTTAAAACTCTTAACACCAAGTCTTTCTAAAAATAATTCCATTAAATCTGTATAACCACCACATATTGCATAACCTTCAAATAGTGGTCCATAAGCAATATCTGATCTATATTGTTCAATATTTTGTTCACTTCTTAAAGAATCATATTTCGAATTATTAATTATATAATTGTGAATACTACGAATATTATCAATCTCACTATAATTATTATTAACAAGTTGTGGAAGTAATTCATCAATCTTACTACTAATTGCTAAAATATCTTCTTCTGAATAACTTTTTACAATACTAATAGTAACCTTCCCAAGGCTATCATATTCTGTCTCTATATGAGCAAATCCATTATAAGGATGTACATAATTATTAATATTAGATAATTTATCTTGACTATTTGCTAAATCCCTAACATCAGCAATACATGTTTCATATTCCTTTGGACAATTAAAAGTAAAAGATGTTTTACCTGCATTAATCGCTGTATAGTAAATATTTAATATATCCTGCATACTATGTGGTGAAAAATTCTCTGTATTTTGAACAAAGTTAAAATTATAATCTCGGTAATATTCATTTTTTTCACCTAATGTAATAGTAGTATCTTTCGGGATAATGTAAAGATCTACTAACTCTAATATATCATCTTTAACTGTCAGAATAATTCCAATCAAGATTAAGAACAGTCCAAATGATGCAATCTTCTTCATAACGCCTCCTATTATAAGTATAATTTTATAATAAATAAATATGAAAGTAAATAAAAAACCAATTATAAAAATTGGTTTATTCCATTGCATTCTTCATCTTAGTTAATCTTGATTTTAAACGAGCTGCTTTATTTTTATGAACTAATCCGCTAGTTACAGCCTTATCAATTCTTTGAAGTGCAATATTTAAGTTGTTGCTAGCTTCTTCTTTGTTTCCAGCTTTAACTTCTTTTTCTAATTTTTTAATTGCAGTTTTCATACTTGAAGTTACTAAAGTGTTAACTTCTGCTTTTTTAGCATTTGAACGCATACGTTTTTTAGCGCTTTTAATATTTGGCATTTTTTCACCTCACTTTTTGTAAACACATTAATTTTATCAAAAAAAAAAGAAAAAAGCAAATAAAATCGTTAATTTTGTCAATATTATTACTGGTGATAATATGCATACAATTAATACTTCAAATCTAAATTTAAGAACTGATTTAGTAATAGAACAAAAATTACTCCAAAAAAATGAAAAAATTCAAGAAATAGATGATATTAAAATAACTACTACAACACTAGCAGATGCTTCATATACAACTATATCTTTTAATGATATAACTGATAAAGACAATTTTGAAAAAGTTCAAAATGTTTTTATTAAAGAACTAAAAAAATATTTAAAATTAACTAAAAGTGATAGTATTTTAGTAGTTGGCCTAGGTAACAGTAATAGTACTCCAGACTCCCTAGGACCAAAAACACTAGACAATATCTTAGTAACAAGACATCTTTTTTTATTAGGAAATGTCGATAGTGATTATTTAAGTGTTTCTAAATTTAAACCAAGCGTTACAGGTGAAACAGGAATTGAAACAATAAATGTCTTAAAAAGTATTATTAAAGAAAGTGAGGCAACTAAAGTAATTGTAATTGATTCTCTAAAAGCCAGTAAAGTAGAGCGCCTAAATAAAATAATCCAAATCACTAATAGTGGAATTCACCCAGGAAGTGGTATTAACAATAATCGTGGCGAAGTTAGTAAAAAAACAATGCATAAAGACATAATCGCCATTGGAGTACCTACAGTAGTTGATGTAAAAACAATAGTAGAGGAAATTTTAAAAGAAGAAGTTTTATTAAAAGAAAATTTAATTGTAACACCCACTGATATTGACTTTATAATAGAAAAATTATCTCTCCTAATTGGTAACGGAATAAATATTACTCTTCACAAAGACTTTAAACGACAAAATAACTATTAAAGATTATATACAATAATCTTGGTGATAAAATGAAAAGAAAATTTATTACTAAGAAATTTAAACCAAATAAAAAACTTAAATTTGTCTTTCTATTCATAATGTTTATTATAGGAATGTATGTTAGCTACAGAAATCTTGAAAAATCAAAAATTGAGATATCTGACAAAGAGCTAGTAAATCTTGTAGTAAATAATAGTTTTAATAATGACAATAATATTCTCGAAAAAATGATTGATGAAACTTTAAAAGTAAGTAATCCCATTAAATTATTAAACAAAAATTATAGTAAATACATAGAAAAAACTAGTTCTGAAAAAGAAGTATATAATACAGAGAAAGAATCTCCTATAATATACATATATAATACTCATCAAAGTGAGGAATATGCACCAAGTAGTTATGCCGAATTTAGTATTAATCCAACTGTAATTATGAATGATTATATTTTAGAAGATATATTCAATAAGAATGGTTATAGTACTTTAGTAGAAGAACGTAGTATTAAAGAAATACTAAATCAAAATAATTGGAAATATGCCAACAGTTACAAAGCAAGTAGAATTTTCTTAGAAGATATCATTATTAAACAACCAACTCTAAAATATTTCATAGATGTCCATAGAGATAGTTTAAAAAGAGATAAAACAACTACTACAATTGATGGGAAAGACTATGCCAAAATAATTTTTTTGATTGGAACTGAAAATGAAAATTATCAAGCAAACCTAACTTTAACAGAAAAAATAAATAATAAATTAAATGAACATTATCCAGGTCTAAGCAAAGGTATCTATAAAAAAGGTGGCCCAGGAGTTAATGGAGTTTATAATCAAGATTTCTCTCCTAATACAATTCTAGTAGAAATGGGTGGCTATGAAAATACAACAACAGAAGTTTTAAATACATCAATAGCCTTTTCAAAATGTTTTTTGGAGGTAATCAATGAATAAAACAATAAAACTAGTTTTTATTATTGTTTTAATATTCTTCTTTTCTCTTTTCTTTAGTCGATACAATAACTATTATGAAAATAAAACAGTTCTAACAGATAGTGCTATTGAAAGATTTGAAAAAGATTTAAAGGAAGGAAAAGAAATTGTAGCTAGTAACTATATTGAAGAAGAAAAAGACTACAATAATAAAGCCGCAAAGATTGGAATAAAAACATCTAAGTTTATAGAAAACTCTTTTAATAAGGTTATGAAAACAATGATGAAATACTTAGAAAAAATTCAATAAAAAGAGTAATATTTTTCATAAATAATACTTTTTTTTTGCTTTTAAATAAGGTATAATTTATATAGTATAGGGTAAGAGGTGTATTATGGGGAACACAATGATGAATCAAACTCTCTTTGAAGACTTTTTAATACAGTTAGAATACTTAGCACTAAGCACAGAAGATAAAATAGCAGTACTTGAAGAAATAAATGCTGATTACAAGTATATTAGTGATTTACTTGAAGTACTAAAAAAATCTAAATTAGCTTTTGCAGAAGGTTATTGTAGTCTAACAAAAGAAAAAGAAGAGGAGTTTAAAGACACAATTACAAGAAGAATTATCTATAAAGAATTATTATCGAAAGTTTTAAAAGAATGTAGAAATTTATACTATCTTAAAAAAAGTGATTTATACCAAAGAGAAGAAACAAAAAGTCAACGTCAATCCTCAGAACAAGTCCTTGAACAATTTATTGAAAAACTAGAAGAATTCATAAATAAAGTAAATTACCCAAAAAATAGAGATGAAATTAAGCGTTTAAAAGCCTATGTCGAAGATATAATCGCATTAGCCAACAATTTTGAAGAATACGGATCGGTTAAAAACATAGATTTCTTCGAGGACGTAATTGAAGAAATTGATTTAAGCGATAACGAAAAAAAAGAAATAATTAGTCTAGCACTTATCAATAATTTAGAAATGTATAAAAGTAAACCAAAAGAAGTGGAAATTGAAGAATACGAAACAGAAACTGAGAAAGCAGCTACATTAGAAAATAACTCTAAAGAAAAAATAGAGGAACTACTAGATGAAATGTTATCCGAAACAATAGTGGAAGAAGAAACAAAAAAGAGTAAGAAAAAATAATTATAGAAAGGGGAATTATTAATGTTAGAAGAACAAACAGTCTTAATAACAATTTTAAGAGAAGTAATTGCAAGCTATGATAGAAAAATGGAAACTCTAATTAAAAGTAATAATTCTGTCCTTTTATTAAATAGTGGAGCTTTAGATAGTTTAAGAGATAATTTAGAATTTATCACAGAGATGGATTTAAGTATTGCCTTATCAGTATTAAATGAATTAAATATCAAGAAAGAAGAAAAAGATAAGATATACAACTATTTAGATTCCATAAAAAAGCTTCTAACCTTAAATAAAGAAGAACATACAACATATGAAATAACTAATGACCAGTTGGCATATGTTGAGTTATTTTTTAAAAAGGTTGATGAATTAGCTGAAAAAAATAAACAACAACATCTTGATAATTTAAAGAAAATAGCTAAATTGAATAGTATTCGTAGCAAATATGGTGACCTTCTAGATCAAATAGAAGATAGTAATAATAAAAAGTACATATCTGATTTAAACCTTATTAGTCTATTACTAAATGAATATGAGCTAGAAGAAAAAACAAAAAGAAGTATTTTAATTAATATTATGAAATACAATCAAAAAGTAAATTAAAATTAAAAAAAGACTATTGTAAATAAATATAAATTTTATTTAATTGACTATTTTCAATTAGAATTTATTTATGTATAATTATAATAGAGAGGAGTATTTAATATGAATAAGTGTATGTATTGTGGAGCAGATTTGGCTGAGGCTGCCAAGTTTTGTACAAGTTGTGGTAAGGAGCAGGTAACTTCTGAACCATCAATAATAGCAACACAACCAATTGAATCAACGGAAACAGTAGAGAAAGTAGAACCTACATCAATGGTTCAAGTGCCACCTGAACTAGGAAATATAGCACCAGCAATGCCAGAACAGGTTGCTATCAATCCAGCAGCACCTGCTATAATGCCTCCAAGTATTGGAACAACACCACAGACTGCTATGCTAGATCAATCAATGCCAAATAATGAAACACCAGTATTATCACAACCAATAGCTGCCAAAAAAGAGCCGAATAAAATAATTGAAGAGTTAAAAGGAAAACTAACTGAAAAGTTTGTTGGGAAAGTCCCAACATGGACAGCTTTTTTAATAGTTATAATAGTATCACTATTAATAGGATTTACTATTGGCTCAGCTGTTAAAGGTGGAAGTAGATTAAGTAGTAGTGGAGAAACTATAACTTCATCAGCTAAAACAAAAAAATACAAATTAGGAGACAGTTTTAAATTTGCTGGTTATAAACTCACAACTAGCAAGGAACTTGAATTAACAACAATAGCTGATCAGTATTCTAGCTATAATGGAAAAGAAATAATAAAAGTTCCAGTAATAGTTCAAAATTTAACACCAACGGTGGGGAAATTAAATATGTTTTACTATAAATATTTAGGTCCAAAGGGCATAGAAGTAGAAAATCCTGCCATATCAATTACTGACAAAGATAGTATCGACTATTCTGGAGAATTAGCTCCTAATGCTACATCAGAACAACTTTATTTCTACATTCTATATGCGGGAGATGGTAAATATACAATTTCATTTGATAATCTAGAAGAAAAAGCAATAATCGAATTTAATGTAAAAAAATAAAAAATCCAATTAAGGATTTTTTTTATTGATATAATTCTTTCTTTATAAGTTCTAAATTATCATTCATTATTGAAATATAATTATGTTTTTCTTTTCTTTCATCATCAGAAATATTATCAAGTTTATGAAGTTCTAACTTATTCATATCAGGATACTTATCAGCTAGCTTTTTCGCATTATCATTTAATTTTTGTCCTTTAAACATTAATATGTAACTTACTTTACCAGTCTTTATTAAATTTTCAGCATCACTTAAAACTTTTTGCGTTGCATCACTATCTATACAAATAACTTCAAGACCAAATTTCTCTAAATATTTTAATGCACTATCTGCTACTATAATTGTACTATTATTGGTACTATCAACAGTAACACGATAATTAGCATCCAACTCAGAAAGCTCAATCTTTAATTTGTCATATGCGGTATCAACTTCTTTTTGTAAATAAGTACTTGTAATATATTCTTCAAGACCAATTCTTACATTTTGACTCATCATAAGTAGTGAAGAAGGGTTTAACCATAATTCCTCTGGAGAATAATCAGTCTCCAAGACATAAGCAGTATCTATGATTTTTAATTCCGGATTAATCTCTAATAAATCGACTGCTAAATTTCTTTCTTTTTCAAGTAAACCATTATAAACAAACAAATCTTTCTTAGACCAATCTTGTTTTTGTTTGTTACTAATTTTGTAATCGTTAATATCAACACCATCTGGATAAATTGAAGTTATAGTAGCATGGTCTCCATACAAACTCTTAACTACATATTCATTAGGATAGTTAGTAACAATAATTTCAATATTATCCATACTGTCATTAGTACATCCAGTAGTAAATAATGTCATTGGAATTAAAAATAATATAATAAGTAATAAATAATTAGTTTTTCGCATTTTTATTCTCCTTTTTTAATGGTACAGGATCATAACCAGAAGGTCCAAGTGGATTACATTTTAAGATTCTTTTAAAAGTTAAAATGCTTCCCTTTACTAATCCATATGTATTAATTGCTTCTCTAGCATAATTAGAACATGTAGGAATAAACCTACAATGATTGTGACTAGAAAACGGTATCTTTTGATAAATATTAATAATGGAAATTAGTATCTTCTTCATACCATCACCACTTTAATTTTATATTATTTTAGACATTTTTACAAGTCTCGTTTTAAATAAATAAAAGCAATTGAATAAAAAAGTAGTATATGATAAAATACTAGCATAAGGAGGGGCATATATGAAGTTGTTTAAACAGCAGAAAAATACTGTTGACGAATTAGAAGATAATTCTGAAATTATTGACCAAAAAATCAATGAAACAGTTGAGACATTACTATTAATTTTAGAAAATTTAGGTTTTTTAAATCCCTCTAAAATCGATAATAGAATTACAGAAGAATTAAATTATGAGTACGATAGAAGTCTACTTTATCGACTTAGAATATCTTCAGCTGATAATCTAAAAGAAATTTCAGAAAGATTTCCCGCAAGTATTCTAGGTTATGGAAAACTAAAAATAGAAAAATTAAGAGATAATTATATTAAGCTAGTAAATAAAAGTAAAGAAGCAGGAAAAAACTATTTAGAAATTGAAGAAGAATTAATCTTCGAAGTAAAATTAGAAATATCTCGCTACAGTAAAATTATAAATGATTTTAACTCTACAGTAAAAAGCTTAATCGAAAATGAAAAATTAACTGAAATAGAAACTATTGTCATGATTGATTATTGGACATCATACTATAAAGAACAAAAACTTGGCTATCCTCCAAGTATTAATCAAAAAATAGTATCATTAATTGAAAATCTTAAAAGACTTGAATATGGTGGTTATGGAGAAATTGAAATCAATCACTTTTTAGAAAAATGTCAAATAGCTATAAGAGCAATGAAAAAAAACAATTCAACGAATGAAGAAATAATCGACTATATTGGAGAAAATATCTATAATCCACTAATGAAAAAGTACGAAAATGCTCTTAAAATACTTAGAAAAAGAATAGATTTATTAGAAAACTCTCAAGAATTATCTCAAAAAGAAAAAGAATTAGAAATCGAGAAATTCATAATTGACTTTAATGAACGAAATGGTCATAAAATAGACTTAAGTAGTCAATTATTAGAAATGAAAAATAGTCTTAGAAGTCTAAAATATAGTGAAAATGAAAATACTATTGCTGATTGGTTTATTAACAAAGCTCAAAATATCATTATTAGAGAAAAAAAAGCCAATAAATCCGATAAATTAATATTAGCTATTATTAGACTAGAATTTGAAAAATATCTAACATACTATAGTAATCGTTTAGAAAAATTAGAAAGACAATTAAAAAAATCAAGTCTTAAAGAAGAGGCTTTTGAAATTTTTAAAGATGAGATTAACTCTTCATTTGACATTGGTCTCCAAATAGAGAAATTAGTCAACAAACTTAAAAATGCTAATTTATATTCAAAAGAAACAATTGCTAGTTTTAAAAAAGAATGTCTAGAAATAGAACGTGAGAGTATCTTTACAAATGATAAGCACTCATCCCAAGAAAAAATAAATAATCTTTATGAAGACTTAGTTGCTAGAACTAAATTATATGAGCAACAAAAGTTTGCAGAGATAACAAAAAAGATTCAAGAATTTTCTACTTCATTAAAAACACTAGAAGAAAATGGCTATAATGAAAATACCATCAATGAATTTAAAAATGACTGCGAAGAAATACTAAGCGCAAATAATTCAATTCAAGAAAAAGAGTTAATAATTACTCAAAAATATAATCTATTGAAGGAAAATTATTATGAAAATTTAAAACTATTTAATATATGGAAAAATACAGAAACAAAGAAACATCCAGAGTCAAAGTCAGATATCGAAAAAACAATGAACTATCTTATCACACTATCTCCTAAAGAATTACAACTCTATTATGAAGATGATGATCGAAGAAAAAGAGAATCAATGGAAAAACATAATAATAGATTATTAGTTAAATTTCTTGCAGAAGAGGAGGCAAGGTCTAAAAATGATTCAGAACTCATAACAAAACGACTTAATGCCTATGATAATGGTTTTATTCCTTATATTTCTGAAGAATTAGAAAGAGCAAGAGAAGAACTTGAAGAACAAGAATATCTAGCTGATGAAATATCACCATCAGAAAAATTAATATCAGTTACTGAATATATTGATAGTACATTATTCAAACAAATTTCAGATATAAAAGTAGCAGAATTAAATAACTAAAAATATAACTATCTAAGTTATGTTTTTTTTGTTATAATTGTAATGGTGATTTTAATGGAAGAATTATTTAATAAACTAGCAATAAAACCAAAAGATTTAAGTCTTTATCAAACAGCGTTTTCTCATAGTTCATATGTTAATGAACATAAAGTGAAGAACAATTATGAAAGACTAGAGTTTTTAGGAGATGCAGTCTTAGATTTAGTTGTAGCTGATTACTTATATACCCATCACAAAGAAGATGAAGGTGAAATGACTAAAGTTCGTGCAAGTTATGTTTGTGAAAATGCCAATTATTGTTACGCAACAGGATTGGGTTTATCAAAATATATCCTCGTAGGTCATGGAGAACAAAAAGATGGTGGAAATCTAAAAAAGGCTATCGTTGCGGATATCTTTGAAGCTCTAATGGGAGCAATCTATATTGATTTAGGCTATGCAACAGTAAGAAAAGTTATTATGAATGTTGTTGTTCCCTACATTGAAAATCCTGATATAATCTTCTTTAATGATTACAAAAGTACACTACAAGAATTTGTTCAAACAGAGCAAAAGTCTTTAGAATATAATCTAGTAGGTGAAGAAGGCCCTGCTCATGATAAAAGGTTTACTGTTGAAGTTAAAATTGATAGTATCATATATGGAATAGGTATTGGAACATCAAAAAAAGAAGCAGAGCAAGAAGCGGCTAAAGAAGCTATTAATAAACTTGCAATCAAAAAGTAAAGAACAAATAAATCTTTCTTTTTTTTAGTTAAAGTGATATAATGTCTATGTGCTTATTCTTATGTATATTTAATTTATATCGGAAAAAAATTATTATTAAATAAAATTATAGTAACATATAAAATTTTTAATATGTCTTAATTAAATAATGAAAGGAGAAATTTATGAGTAAAATAAAAATATTTAGTCTTGGTGGTCTAAATGAAAATGGCAAGAATATGTACATTGTCAATGTTGATAAAGACATTTTCGTTTTTGATGCAGGACTAAAATACGATAATGATCTAAATTTAGGAATTGATTATATAATTCCAAGTTTTGATTACTTAATAAAAAATAGAAAGAAAATAAAAGGTATATTTTTAACTCACGGTCATGAGGGTAATATGGGAGCAGTTCCAGATATTATTGAAAAAATACCAGAAGTTCCAGTTTATGGAACAAAATTAACTTTAGAATTAGTAAAAAAAGATTTAGATAAAAACAGTTTAGAAAAAGCTAAATTAATAGAAATAAAGCCACATAATAAATTAGAGTTCGGTAAAAACTCACTATTTCCGATTAGTGTAACACACTCTATACCTGATGCAGTTTGTTATGTATTATATACAGAAGATGGAGCTATAGTATACACAGGGGATTTCGTTTTTGATTCAACTATGATGGGTGCTTACAAGACTGATATTGGAAAACTTGCCTATGTAGGAAAACAAGGAGTTTTATGTTTACTATCAGAGTCATTCTACGCAGATAAAAAAGGACACACAAGTCCAAACAACAGAGTAAGCGATTTTATAAGAGAAGTATTAAATAAAGCAGACAATCGTATTATTGCAACAATACTTCCAGCTCACTTCTATAGAATGCAAGAAATATTCAACGAAGTTGCCCAAACTCATCGTAAAGTAATCATTATGGGAAAAGCTCTTCAAGAATTAATTAATAGTGCAATAGATGAAGGCTATTTATCAATAAAAAAAGATCGTATAGGCACACTTGCAGATTTAGAAAGTAAGAATGCAATCGTCCTTATATCTGATGAAAAAGAAAAACCATTTGGAAATTTAGAAAGAATCATCAAAGGATTTGATAAATTTATAACCATCAAAGAAACTGATACAATTTTTATTACTGAACCAAGTTATCCAGGTATTGAAAAAAGATTAGCTGTTATCATGGATGAAATAGCAATGTTAGGTGCCGATGCTATATGTTTATCTAGTAAGAAACACTTATTACACCATGCATCACGTGAAGATTTAATGTTGATGATAAATCTAATGAATCCAAAATACTATTTCCCGGTAAAAGGTGAATATAGAAATCAATATGCCAATGCTGAAATAGCAGAAGAATTAGGAATACCAAAAGAAAATATTATCTTAAAATTAAATGGTGATGTTTTTGAAATGATTAAAGGAAAAAATACTAATTCAACAGAACATATTGAAGTTGATGAAGTATTAATTGATGGTAAAAGTCAAGGTGATATTGGTAATCTTGTTTTAAAAGATCGAGAGATGTTAGGAGAAAATGGAATTGTCATAATCAGCTGTACTTTAGATAAAAATTCCAAAAAAGTAGTTGGTGGTCCAGAAATTCTAACTAGAGGATTCATCTATGTAAAAGAAAGTCAAGACTTACTAGAAGAAACAAAAAAGGTTTCAAGAGAAGTAATAGAATCAAATATTGAATTAAACACTAAGAGAGTAGATTATTCAAAAATAAAAAATGAAGTACGTGATGTACTTGGAAAATTCTTCTATAAAGAAACCGAATCAAAACCAATGATTATTACCGTAATTCAAGAGGTTTAAAATGAATAAAAAAGTTATCTATAGCAGCTTAGCTATAGTAATTCTAATAACAATATCGATTATTCTATTTAATATACTAAATCCAACTAATGGTACTTTAATTTGTACCTATAATAATAAAACAGATGTCTACAACATTTCAACAAGGTATGAAATAAAATTTACCAATAGAGTAGTTACTAATCTATATACTGAAGAAATAATAGAAGTTGCTGATGAAGAAATGCTCAGTGAATACAAAACATCTTTAGGATTGGTATATAGTAAGTATCATGATTTAAAATATTATGATAATTCTATAAAGGTAAAAAATAATAAATTAATATCTAAAACAAATATAAATTATCAAAAATTAGATATTTCTAAATTCATTGCTCTTGACAAGAATAATCGAAAGTTGTTTACTAATAATAAAGTAGAATTAAAATTATTAAGGAAAACCTACGAAGAAAAAGGTTCAAGATGTACATACAAATAAACTTCATTTCTATAATGAAATGAAGTATCTGTTCTCGTAGCTCAGTAGGATAGAGCAATCGCCTCCTAAGCGATAGGTCGGCAGTTCGACTCTGCCCGGGAACACCATAATAAAAACAACTGTTACATTGTAACAGTTTTTCTTTTTGAAGATATATTTAGTAAAAATAAATTGTGATATAATTAAATAATAAGAGGTGATTCTAATGCTAAGCAGGGAAGAAATTATTGAATACTGCAGCACTTACAAAGTAGTAAATGATAAAATTATAAATATAAAAACCACCCAAGAAGTAACAGATACTAACATGATTTTAAAGATAAAATCAGCTATATTAATATATAGAGAAGCCCATCTTTCATATAAAGAAGATCTTCAACAATTTGGAAAAGTAAATCGCTCAAAAGAACAATACATAGAAAAGACAATGGAAAAATTTGGCGTTAATGGTGAGAAAAATAACTATGGTATCAATAAATTAGTTAATGCCATTCTTTCATCTGATGGTCATTACGAAGAAATGATGGGAGGAGGAAATCTAACAAACAGTAAATTTTCTATTCTAGTTGAACCAAAGAAAGACTTTACACTTGCTTACTTAAGAATGCTTTCTAGAGAACAAGGATTCGATTTTGAAAATCTTCAAGTAAGCCAAGATTTATCAGAACTAAAACATAATGGAGTTTCCAAAGTAATAATAGATTTTAAGAAAAAAACACTAAAAAGAGAAACAGAAAATAAGGATTCAAATAGCATAACATTTTCCCATCCAAAAGCTGCAGATTTAAACTATCTTGAAGAACAGAAAAGACTTGCTAAAAAAAATAACGATGAAGAAGCATATAATTATGCAGTAAAAAACATTGAAAGAATTGTAAGTGAAAATCAAGTTGTAATTACAGAAGAGCAGTGGGATAAAATGACTAATCAAGAAAAAGTAGACTTCGTAAAGTTAAAAATGAATGAATCTATAGTTTTAAAAGATAAAGAAGCCTTTAATTACTGGAATGCAAACTTAAAACACCTTCAAGAAATGTCAAAAGCAAATGTTGAGGATATAGAAAACCATTCTTCTCCGTCACAAGAAAAACAAGAACAATCAGAATTCCAATTGCAGATTAATAACTTACGAAAAACATTAGACGATATTTCTAAGGAATACCATAAAATGCTTGCAGATAGCTATATTGATGTAACTGAAAAAAGAACTTTAATAAAAAGAATTAAAGATTTAGAAGAAGATGCCCATGTTATAAAACCTCTAGCAACAAATTACTTTGAAAAAGAGTTACTCGCATCAATTATTGAAATATTAAAACAAGAACAAGAAAAGATGTTAAACGGTTTAAACAATGCTAGAACTAATTAAAGTGAAATTGTCCAATTATTAACACTAGTATTACTAACAAATTAATTTAAAAAATACTTAATTGTGTTAGAATAAATAATTAAAGTAATGAAAGGTGTAGTAGGAGGATAAAATGAAAATAAAAAATGATGACTTATATCCTGATATCTATGGATTATACTTATATTTTTTAGATAAAGGTCATACAAAAGGACTCACTTATTCTGATCTAAAAGCTTTAAAAAGACTAGAACAAGATATTAGCGACAGATTAATTATCAGTGATAATAAATGGTTTGATTTATATAACAAAATATCTAGTTTAAAACAGGAAATGTACCAAAGTGGGATTTTTCATAAATATCGTTATGAAGGAATAAATTATTTAAAAGAAAACACATATATACTGCCACTTGTACTTGCAAATGATGATTCAGATAAAATAAAAATGTACTCTGATGCTAGTTATTACTTTTCATGCCAATTTCACAATGAAAGAACGCCATCTATGGGGGTATCAGATGATAAAAACTTCTTTTATTGTTTTGGTTGTGGTCAATCAGGAGATGCTATCCGTTATCTTAAGTCATATGAAAATCTAAATTTCAAAGAAGCTATAGAATTACTCTCAACCATATATTTAATAGATCCAGAAATGAAAAATAATAACTCCCAAGAACAGGCAAAAAAATACCAAGAAACAATTATAGGGCCTAGATATCAAGAACTTCTCGAGATAGGAAAAAAACGTCTAGAAAGACGTAATCAAAATGAAGTGGCCTATCAAAGTGTTGAAGACTTTTATCAAAAACGTTATTCTATGATTGAGAGAGTAAAAGCAAAAGAATATGATCAAAATTTTACAGTAAAAAAACTTACTAAGAGAATGTACTTAGATTAAAAGAAGATAATTACTGTGTATAATAACTTATTTTGGAAACATCTCTCAAAAGATAAAAATAAATTAGAAATATTTAAAAAAGGTCTCAAAACAGGACAAATTCAACCGTTCGATATAAACGTACTATCCCGCCTAAGAAGGCTATATTATTCTTGTTATTCTGCACTTATTTATCTATATGGAGAAGAAACAAATTTTGAAACTATTGGTAATAAAATTGAACTGTTATCATTAGTCTTTGAAAAAGAAGATTATACAATAGTTCATGCTGACACTGATTCTACTAGAGAAATTCCTTTTTACCTTTATAAACATAAACATCTAGATAATAATTCTTATATGGAAGTCAAAAGAGGAAATAAAACTTATGTTTATGACACATTTTCTATGTTACGATTCGCTAAAGAAATCTATGAACAATTAGAACATCCGAAAATTCTTAGAAAGGTTTCTAAGAAAAAAATTTTATCACGCCCTGCACGTCTTTGTGATAGAAAGTCATACGATTCTCCTCATGACGATTGGCTAGCAATTGGAATGATTCCGCACTTAGAAAAAAATCTAAAAAATAGTCCCTACAAAAATATTCTGAAAAAAGAACTGCTTAGATATAAAAAAGAACTAGATTATGAAAGCATACTGCAAAATTGGTGGAAAGAAGAATCAAAAATTTTTGGTAAAGCAAAAAGAAAGTAATAAAATACTTTCTTTATTTTTTTAATATTAAAATTTGATTATCAGAAGAATCACCTTCATATCCACCGACTAATTTTCCGTCAATTTCATAACCATATGCTGAATAATTTATAGGAATACAAGGTGAGACTTCTTCATGATTTTCCTCAAGTAGATAGTCCTCAATAACATTCCTTTTTCTACCAATTGTTACATATGTAATTGGTTTATCTGGATAATTGTTATTATACTTTTCAATAAAAGCTTTTGTTCCTTCAATAAATGTTTGATAAATCTTTTCAACTGGAATAATATTTCGAGCTAACATATTCATCTCCATAGTATTAAAAACAGCATACCCTGCTTCTTTATTAACAAATAGAGTAGCCTTCGCAATTATTTTTCCAAATCCGTTTCTAATAACTAAGTTCTGACAGCAATCAAGAATCATACTAGCACGCATAATACCAGCTCCAGCACCATTCAAATGAGCGCAACAATTACAATACTTTCCAAGAATCATGTTCTCAACTGATTGCTTAGGAAGCCATTCATAAGATAATTCTATATTGGCAGATCCTTTTAAATCATTATTAGAATCATTATCATAATATATATTTCCTTCTTCATCATGATATGTCTTTGTAAAAATATTTCTCGGAGCCTTCAATGATTCATGAAGAATCAATTTAGCCTTCTTTAATAAACTATTAGTTGGAGTGAAATACTTTCCTAAAAGTTCTACTAAATCTTTGTCATCATCATCGAAGTCCAAATCATTAAGTTCCATTAAAAAATAATTTTTACACTTATCGATAGTAACGTTTAAATGCCTCTGTTCACCACTATCAGCCATCGAACACTCTGAAATATTTCTAAAGGAATTATAGACCCTTGAGATAAAACCAGAGGCTGCTTTCTCTATACTAATTAGTTCTTTATAATTTTCAATAAAAAACAAAATAAACTCTTCATCCAATTCTTCTCTAGGATGCATATCACAGAAAACTCTATGTATGTCATCTCCAACAATTCTATTTTCATTGTTTGTTCTATCAGGCAATACTTCACAAAATAACTTTTCAGTAAGGAAATTACACACTCTTTGACAAAGTCTATCATTATCAGAAAAAATACCTAATGCCAATGAAAGTTTAAATAAATCATTTAAATTATTTCCTTGATAATCACCAGTTTCATTGACTAGACTAGCTTTAATTAATCTCTTAATATTAGAATTATAACATTTTACAAGATATTCCTGATTTTCATAATTTGTGTCTAGAAAAAACTTTGCATTATATAGAAACCTATCATATCTTTGATATTGCTCTAATAAATTGCAGTATCTAACTAATTTAGGAATATTATTAAATAGTTTAGTAATTTCATTATCATCATACTCCTCATCTTCAGTGTTTTCTCTAACAGTAAAAGCTTTAGAAAATCTAAAAAATCTATCTAGAGAAGGAGACATATTTTTAATTATCAACTCTAAATCATTCTTTTTAACATTTTGCATTAAAACGCCATTAAATAAAGTTTCATCTTTAACATCATTAGCATCTAACATCTCTCGAATTGCTCTATAGTGTTTTCCTTCTGCAATTTCTTGTACAAAATCAATATCTGTTATAAATCTTTCAAAAATCCCACTGAGTTTTTTATTAAACAAAATGCTTTGCATTAATGAACTACAATCAGCATTAATAGACAATAAGTTATATAAGTAATCTACAAATATATCAGGTTTATCTTCAAGTAAATGTGAAGTAGAAGATACCTCTCTAATTTCATCTTTTGACACCTTTACTGCATCATAATCATCAATTGACACATAATATGTTCCATCCGCAAGTGAGAAAATTCTAATATTGTCTTTATCAAAATACCTTTTATAAAAATCCTCAGAAGTCTTAGTCTCCAACATATTAAATTTCCTTGCCTTCATTTTCATAGAATCAAAAAAATTAATAGTAGTCTCAGGATAAAAAGTATTGGGCATAATCATTCTTATATCTTCTGGAATCCTTAATTCCTTTAACTTTCTTGATTTTTTAAAAACATTACTACCAATATGCTGTAATGAAGAGGGGAGACTAACTTCAATTGCATTCATAAAAATATCGCTCATATCATCTGTTAAAGTAGTAATTCCTTCATCAATTGTAATTTTATTAAAAGGAATATGGGCCTCCTCCAATATACTCTTATGTACATTAAACAATAATGTTTTACCATACGGAGTATGAAATATATTTGCCTCTTTTAATTTATTACAATTAAGAAAAGTCTTTGGACCTATACTTTCTATTTCAGAAGGAATATAAATTCTTTTTAAATATTTAGCCCCCGCAAAAGAATAATTAGATAAATTATAAACTAATGAATGATACATAGTTTCATCATCTATTATATTTAAATAATATCCGACAACAAATTCTTCGTTCTTTGAATTGATTGCATATTGTAATAAAACTCCATCATTTTTATCAATTAAAGCAATGCCTTCATCACTCATATATTTAGGATTTCGAGAATCAACAGTAATCTCTTTTAAAGAAGTCATTAAACTAAAGGCAGCAGTTTCAATATTATCTAGTGACTTAGGTATAAAAAGTTTTTCTATTTTATTGCAACCACATAAAGCCATAACTCCAATACTTTTAACATTCTTTGGCAAAAGAAAATCTTTAAGTCGTCGACAATTATACAAAGCAAAATCATCAATATATTCAATTTTATCATGGATGTTAACTTGTTTTAAATTTCGACAGTAAGAAAACATTCCACGAGAAAGATAAGTAAGATATTCTGGAATTGTAATCCCTTCTAAAGAAGTACAATTAGCAAAAACATCACTACCAATAAGCTTTAAGTTTTTAGGCAAATTTACCTTTTTTAATTTAGAACAACCCATAAAAGCACTATCACCAATAAAGACTACTGAATCGGGAATAATTACTTCTTCGACATCTTTATAATTCATGAACTCGCCATTTTCTATCCTAGTAGTTCCCTCTGGAATGACAAGACATTTACAATTTTTATCCATAATGATTTTACCTTTCTATTTTCTTAGTACTAATCTTTGCGATTCATGACAATCTCCTTGATAATGACCACCACCTCTATCTTTAATCCAGTAATCACCATAAGAAATACAATTTCTAACTTCATGCATTGGATGTTTTATATCATCAAAGTAATCGGAAATGACATTTCTCTTTGCTCCAATTAAAATCTCAGCAATTGGAATTTCATTATTCTTGTTGTATGCATTAAGAAATGCTTTTGCCCCGCGAATTACAGCCTCATAAATATTAGCACAGTCTTCGCTACTACGTTGTTTAAGAGTAACCTCAACGTTATTGAAAATAGCATAACCCTCTTTTCTATTAACATATAAAGTTGCCTTCGCAATAATTTTGCCAAAAGAATTTCTAATAACTAAATTCTGACAACAATCAAGAATTATACTAGCGCGCATAATTCCAGCACCAGCACCATTTAGATGCGCACAACAACTACAATATTTACCTAAAACAAAATTATCATATTCTTGCTTTGGCAACCATTCATAAGAAAAATCATGTCTAATTGGCTCTCTCAAATCATTTGCAGGACTGTAATCATAAATAGGGTTGCCGTCTTCATCATACTCAACTTTAGTAAAAATATTTCTAGGAGCCATTAATGCTTCTTTATAAATAGTTTTTGCAAGCTGCCAAACTTTATTGTCATCAAACCAGTTACCAATAACTTTAGCAAATTCATTTTCATCAGGTCCAACATTATCAAATTTAATTTCATTCAAATAGTTATAACATTTATCCATAGTAACTTTTAATTTTCTTTGATGACCTTTGTCAGAAGTAGAAGTATCTGATATTTGCCTAAAATTAGTATATACTCTCTGAATAAAACCAGATTTTCCTGTTTCTTCTTCTATCATTCTCTTATAATTGGCCATAAAGAATTCTACAAATTCAGCATCAAATTCTTCCCTAACTTCAGGAAAATCAAAAATTCTATGAACATCATCTCCAACAATTCTATATGGATTATCATTACCATTAGGAAGTGATTTTAGAAATAACTTTTCCGTAATAAAAGTACTAGCTCTTTGTCTTATTACCGGATCATCTTCAAAGCATCCCATAATCTTTAATAGTTTTAATAAATCTCCTAAGTTTTCTTTAGCAGTTGAATCATCATCTAATATTTTACTTTTCTTAACTAGTCTCTTCATATTAGCATCGTAATATTTAAAGAAAGATTCAATAAGTGAATCAGCAGCACTTGCAATAAATGTCTTGTTAAACAAGAACCCATCATTTAAAGAATATTTATCCATATATTTAATAAATTCTTCTAATATATTATTCTCTAAAATATCTTCAACAGCTATCGGTTTCTTTTCAACAGATGCATCTTCTTTAATATCTAAAAATCCACCCTCAACAAGACTTCTTTTAAGTAATTCTTCATAATTAATAAGTAATTTTTCTAAGTTTTCAACATTATAAAATGCCATTAAAATTTTATTACAAAATAATGGATTCGTAATATTATATTTTCTAAGTAATTCTATATATTCAACACATTTTAGAAAATTATTCTTTTCAAGTAATTTCAAAGTAGTGTAATCTTTCTGCTCTAAAAGCCCAGATTTTTCAAGAATTTCTAACGCAAATTCATCTTCCTTTTTGATATGTTCAAAAAAGACTTTTCTATTTTCTAAACTCATATGAGCCATTAAAATCCCGTCTAAGAATTGTTTGATAACTAAATCATACTTAAATAAGTCATCCATAAAGTCAAGATAAAGAACTGGGTTTGTTTCAATTTCTTCTGAATGAGTGCAACTTCTTTTTATATCATTTTGTGTCAATTTAGTAACTTTATCTCCTTGTTCAAGATAATAAGTTCCATCACTAAGAGTATAAAGTCTACAATTTTCTACATACTCATTATTTGTTTCTAAACTTATAAAATTATCAAACATAAGACCATTGTCAAATTTAATCCTAGTTCCTTCAGGAATAGAATCCCTGTAAATAGTAGATATACTTCTAGGAACTTCTAGTTTCTCTATATTACAATTACTGAGTGCTCCAGTAGCAATAGAATATATTCCTTTTTTAGGAAATATAATTTTCTTCACTTTTTTAAAATAAGACAAAGCATCATTATTAAGATAAGCAGGTTCTTCTTCATTTTCTAAGAATTCTATTGTTTCAAAATCAAATGTCAGCTTGTCTTTGGTATTGCCTTCAGAATAATATCTCCCATGAGATCTAGCATTCAAATATATTGAAGTTCCAAAAGTAATAGGAGCAATGTTTAATTTTTTTAATCTTTCACACTCAGCAAAAGCATTAGACTCAATGTTATTAGTACAACCACAAATAGTAAGTTCTTCTAAATTTTTAGCTCCCGCAAAAGCGCCTCTTCCAATACCATCAATAGGTCTAACAATACTTCTACCTAAAGCATCAATTTCTAAATTATAATCTTTTAAGGAATAACTCTTATCTTTTAAACCATTAGCATATAACATTAATTTTTGATAAATCGTATGAATTAATATTTTATTATCAGGAGTCATTAAATATTTATTACCATTTTCAACTTCAATTCTCTCTAAAGAATCCATAGAAGCAAAAGCAAAATCACCAAAACTACCCAAACTAGCTGGAATCACTAATTTCTTAACATTATCACAGTATTTAAAAGCTTCTTTCGCAATGTACTCACAAGAACCAATAAAGTTCAAATCTTCTAAAACTGTGCAGTCATAAAAAGCTCTAGATTCAACTCTTTTAATAGGACACTTATTTATTACTTTTCTAAGACTTTTACAATGACTAAAAGCTTCTGCTCCAATGGAACCATCTAAAAGCCTAGAAATAGTAAACTCTTCCAAACTCTTACAACCAGAAAAAGCAAATGCATTGATACTTTCAATTTTCTCTTGATTATTTATTGTTCTAAGATTAGAACAGCCTCTAAAGCAAGCCATAGGTATAACACTATCAGTAACTGTAATTGATTCTATACCAGTACAATTTTCAAACATTCTTCTAGCATACTTTTTTACAAAGGAAGGAATTCTCTGAAGAGACTTACAATTTCTAAAGCATCTATCTCCACATTTAATTTCTCTACCAAATAAAGAAGAAATATCCTTAAGATTAATACAACCATCAAAAGCTCCAGTAGCTAAGCTAGCAATGTTATCATTTAATACTACTTTTTCTAAACTACGACAATTTCTAAAAGCATCAACACCTAATTCCACAATCTGAGTAGGGTATTTACTTAAACTATAGCAATTTTCAAAAACTTTATCTCCTAATTTATTAATCTTAGAATCAAGAACAATATCTAAATTGTGACAACCTTTAAATATTTCATCCGGTAAACTAGTCACACCATTAGGGAGAATAATTCTTTTTAACTTTTTACAATTCAAAAATAGTTGAGGACTAAGTTTCTTTAAAGAATTAGGAAGAACAACTTCTTCTAGATTTTCACATCCGGCAAAAGCTCCCCAATCGATTTTTTCACATCCCTCAGGTATAACTAAACGTTTTAATCTTTTACAATTCGCAAAAGCTCTATGACCAATAACCTTAAGTGTATCTGGTAATATTATTTCCTCAATGCTTTCACATCCACTAAAAGCACCATTTTTTATAGTTATTAAATTTTCTGGTAAAATAACTTTTTTCAATTTCTTACATTTACCAAATGCTCTTTCTCCAATAATTTCAACATTATCAGTAATCTTAATATTAATTAAATCTTCCTTCTCAAAATATTCGTAATCAAGAGCCGAACTGATGATAAAATCAGAAGGATCTATATTAGTATTATTATTCATGAAATAGCCTCCCACTTAATAGTTTCATATTATAATCATTTACAAGTAATTATGCAATAAAATAGTTTTCAAATTTATTGCTAAAAAAAATAAATAATGGTAGTATAGAGAATTACTGGAGGAGAGGTTATGAAGATTAAACCAAAAATAGAAAATCCAATTACTTTGAAAATAAAAAAGAACAAATCTGTAGTCTTAGCAGATGGCACTTCACCTAAAGAGTATTCATTAATTCCAGGAGTGATGTTTAAAGAAGGGCATTATGGTATTGTTATGATAATTGATCATAATAATAACCAAGAAGAATATGTTTATCCAACTCAATGCGATATCGAAATGCTTGGTATTGAAGGAAATAAATTAAAAATCTATGAAAAATATAAAAAAAAGCCTTGGATTTTTAATAAATCAACAGGTGTTCTAGAACATGATACCCAGGATGATTTTACTTTAGAAGGATTAGCTGAACTGGTCGAGACTAGTATTGAAGAAGATAATGAAACAGGGGAAGCAGTAATTAAAAATCCTGTGACAATAGAAATTTCTGAAAATAATCCTCAAGATTCTAGAATAATAGTTGACAATAATCAAGATAAAAAATATCCATTATATCCAGGTGTTATGCTAGGAAAAGGACGTTATGGTTTTGTAATGAGAGTAGCAACTGCAAAAGGTATAGAAGAAAGGACATATGGGACAGAAGGTAGCATTGAAGCAGTCGGAAAAGACAAAGAGCAAGATCCAGCACTAAAAATTTTCGAAGCAGGTAAATATCATCCATGGCGCTTTGATGATGAGGGGAATTTAGTAGATAAAGCATGCATTTATAAAAATCCTAGAAAGGACAAAACACTTGTTTTAGAAAAAAGGAATATTTAATAAAAATGTATATTTGGAGATATGAAAAAAATGCTTTTAAAAATAAAAGCCAACCTAATTCAAATACCACTGATCAAGACAAGCTAAAGCCAGAAAACCTAGAAAAACAAGAAGATCTTGAAATGCCACCAATTTCTGAACCAAGTGAAAATAAAAATATTGGAGAGCAAGCAGAACAATCTATGTCGTCAGAAGATGCTAACAAAACCGATAGTAATGGTGAAGAGAATAATCGTGATAATAATGATTCAGCTTCTCAAAATGAAAATATAACCTCTCAAGGCGAATCTGATTCATCAAATGATAGCAAAGAAAATCAAGATAAATCAGAAAATTCCGACAACAAACAGAATTATGATTCTAAACCTGATTCAGAAGCTGAAAAAACTGAAGAGAAAAATTATAATAAAAGTTCAGCTGATTCAAGCACCCAAGAGGAAAGTAATTCTCAAGATAGAGAAGAAAATGAAACAGAAACTCAAAAATCAAAACAAAGTGATTCTCAGTCAGAATCAGAGCAGTCTGATACACCATCAAATAAAAGCAATAACTCTCAAGAACAAACAGAATCACAAGAAAATAACTCAAGTGGAATTGAAGAGCCAGAAAACGCCTCAAATGATGAAGATAAATCTCAGACCAATTCAGAATCATTCTCAACTGATAATCAAATGAATGAATCTGAAAATAGTAATAAGGAAAATGAAACAGAAACTCAAAAACCAAAACAAAGTGATTCTCAGTCAGAATCAGAGCAGTCTAATGCACCATCAAATAAAAGCAATAACTCTCAAGAACAAACAGAATCACAAGAAAATAATTCAAGTGAGTCAAAATATTTACCAAATAATAAAAATGTACAAACAAACCAAAATGAAGATATGAATTCTCAAAATACTGCAAAAGAAAATCAAGAAAGTAATAAGAGAAACACTAAATCGCAAAGCAACGATTCTAATTTAGACAACACTTCAGAAACATCCAGTTCTAAAGACAAGAATTCTAATGTTGAAGAAAACACTTCTAATCAAAAAAAAGATTCATCTCAAGAAACAGAAAACTCAGAAACTCAACAAGAATCAAACCAAGAAAAAACAAGTTCAGAAGATAGTAATGATACTAAGGAAAACAATATAAAAGATAATCAAACAAATCAGTCTAACTCAGAAGAAACTCCTTCTCCATCGGAAGAAGCCAAAGAAACTAGAGAAAATCAAGAAAACAAAGACTTAGAAGATAATCAATCAGCAAAAGAAGCAAATGAATCTAAAGATGAAAATCAAGACAAGAAAAAAACAATAGAAGATATACAAAAAACTAGCAATTCTTCAGAAAACTTAGAATCAAGAAAAGAGAGTTTAGAAAGATTAAAAGAAACAATCAAACATTATGCTCAAAAGAAGCAACAAATGCTTAGACAAGATTTACCAGAAAGCCAAAGCAAAAAAAGAGAAGAAAAATCACAAAACGAGGAGATTGACTATCAAAATAAATTCCTTGAAGAACTAAAAAAGGACTTACCATCATTTAAAGAACGTAATAGAGGAGATGGTTACAGTATCGATACTAACGGTACAACAGAATTACCAAATAGTTTAGTTAGAACTTTAATTACTAAATTTCTAAATCAACGTTTCTGTAAAAAGAATAGTGATTTAAATGTTCGCAGTAATTCTTTAGAAAAAACAGATGGTTTTTATAAATGGGATGTAAAAAATATAATAGTTCATCTAAAAACAAATCAATTAAATAAAGTATTAAATGATAAATATGGTTACGATTATGACTTTGGGAAGTCAGAATTTGTTCCTTTGTCATTCTATTTCGATATGTCCGGAAGTATGAGTAGATACACAAATATGTTAGCAGTACTTGCTATTGAATTACTAAAAAAAGATGTAAAAGTTTTGATAGGGTTCAACGAAAAGATTAATGTTCAGATTGATAGAATAGCAAGCACAATGGATATTAAAGAATTAGCAAGTATTTTGAGTAAAGCTGGCTACTCATCATATGGTCATCAAAAAAATGATATTCTTAAGGAATCTCGTATATCTTGTAAATTTATTGAAAGAAATATCGATAATTATTTAATTGAAAAACAAGCTGAAAAGTGTGTAGTCTTTGCTGATTGTGATCCAATAGATGAAGTTATAACACTTTCAAAGTATGCAGAGGTTTATTGGTTTTGTTTTGAAAACCAATTAGAAAACGAAGATTTGACTGAATATAAAGGATTTTTATATCAAGTGGAAAATGCTCAAAATATTGCCGAAGGATTAGTTAAAGTTAGTGAAAAAAGATTTGAATCACTTGTGTTTTTAGACAATCCCAAAATATTACAAAAGGAGGAATAAACAATGATTATAAATAAAAAAAGTATCAAACAATTATTTGAAGAAAATGGCTACTATATATCAAATTATATTTTGGCAAAAGCCTACATTGCTTTAAAATATTTAGTAGAAGAAGAAACAGTTGGGCAAAAAGTTAACTCAACGTGTCTTGATGGTCCAAGTGGAGCAGGAAAAACACATTTTGTAGATGTCTATTGTAAGGTTGCTTCTAAATTATTAGGAAAGAGAGTTAAATTTATCAATTTCCAACTCGATGCCGAAACAGGAAAAAGTGAATTATATGAAGATATTGATGTAGTTGCTACTTTTGAAAACGATCCAAGTAAAATCAGATTACCAGGGAAAATAGTTGAGGCAATTAAAGCAGTAAATAACGGAGAATATGTTATTTTAAAGATGGACGAGTATGACAAAGCAAGAGATGCTACAGATACATTCTTTAATAACTTTTTACAAGAAGCACTAATAAATACTACTCAACATGGTGATGTTTTTGTTAATAAAAATAGTGGTGGCAAATTACAAGTCTTCCTTTGTAAAAATGATCAAAGAGCAGAATTATCAGAACCTATGATGCGTCGTAATAGAATGATAAGACTAGATTATATGACTCCAGAGCGTATGCATCAAATCCTATCAACCTTTGCTGAAAAATATAATTGTCCATCGGAAATAGTAAATATGGTCACTTTGTTCTATGAAGAAATGTTTTTAAATAAAGAAAAGTATCGAAAATTACCATCTTGTTCTGAATGTCAACAAGCCATTATTGATGCCAAACTATTATTACAAGATAGCGAATTTACTCAATCTGATATCTATGTAAACATTATTGAGAACATGTTAAAGATGGAAGACGATATTAAAACTTTTGAATCACTATTAGCAAGTGGTAGGAATCAAAAAACAGAACAACTAAATCAGCTAGTAACAAAAATGAAGAATTCCGAAACAGAAGAACAAAATTTTGATTTAAATGAAGTTATGCTCCAAACAGTATTTAAAAATGAAGGAGCCAAACTTACATCTAAAATAGCAGAAATTCAGGGTTTAATCGAAGAATATCGACAGAAGTTCGCTGAAATGGAGGCAAAAAGACAAGCTTCAATTGATGAAGAAATAGCAAAAATTTCCCTTAATAATGGTACTTTGGTTTCTGCTAAAACTAATCCTAACGTGTCAACAAACTTTGAAGACGAATCATCTCGTATCAAAAGAGGACATAACATCTTTGAACTTTCAGATGACAATTGGACAGATATTGCTACCCTTCACATAACAGAACTATCACATCACATCCTAATAGATAAAATGATAGAACACATCAATGAATTAGGAATTACTATTTACGAAAATGGAACTCTTTTAAAAGAAGATGGCTCACTTAAATTAATAGTTGTTAAAGATATTGATGAAGATAATTTACCACGATATAGAATTATGGCTAGTCACCCAGTAATTCCTTCAACTTATCTAAACGATATTACTAATTTCTTCTCATTTGCGACTCAAGTATATGAAGAACAACCAAAAACAGCTGCTCAAATAACCAGTGCAGCCTCAAATACATCAATTCCAATTAATTATGATATAAATGCTCTTGTTTATAATGACGAAGACTCCTTTGCTTTAGATTATGAAAGTGTCGATGAAAATATTTATTATATTGAAAAGAGTGGTATTTCAAGATTAGATACAGACTATTCTGACCTTACTTCTAAGGCTTCTTGTCAAAATCCTGAAAACGCAATTGCAGCTTCTAATAAGATAATGTCAGGTAATCAGAAGGTGCTTACAAATGAATAAGATTGTCGATTTAAAACTAGAAGAAAGAAAAAGACAAGTCCTTCTAGGAAGTTATGGATTAGATGAAGAGTCAATAATAAAAGAGCGTCAACAAATCAAAGAAGTTTCAAAAGAAGAAAGCGAAAGATTAGGAAAAGAACTTTATGATATAATTCGTAAAAAGAAATATGATGAGGCAACTCAATATTCCAGAGTAGAAGATTTAGTTCATTCTGGTGCTAATGTAAACTATAAAGATAAAAGTACTGATTCAAATAGAGGAAATACACCATTATTATTTTGTAGTCGAAAAAATAAAATAAAAACATTTACACTTTTAGTAAGAGCTGGTGCTGATATCAATCAAACAAATAACTATGGAACAACTTGCACAATGTCTAGTGCTAGACACAATAACCATGAAATACTTCAAATCCTAATCGCCCTAAAAGCAGATTTAAATGCTCGTTGCTATGATGGGGATAATGCCATTATGAGCGCCAAAAGAAATAATAGTGAAGAAAGTTTTAGATTACTTGAAGAGGCTCAAGTGTATCTAAATAACCATAACGTAGTAGGAGAATCAATACTTAATATGAAACATAATACATCTCCAACAATTGATACAGCAGGATTACTTTTAAAAGATAGTTATCAAGAGGAACAAGTAGCACAAATAAATCAGCAAAAAGCAGAAGAACTGCTACTAGAAGCTCTTGAAAGATTAGATAATTTGTCTTCACTAACTCAAAAAGACATAGCCAAAAATAGCGAAATAAGAGAAAAAATTCTTACAAAACATTAATGGTATTTAAAACTTTATAAAAAGACTCATGCATGTTATACTTAAAAAGTAAGAAGAAAGTGAAAGGAGGAATATAATGATAGAATTAGAGGATTTTGATAAAGTAGATATGCGAGTAGGGACTATCTTAGAGGTTTCTCTAAATAGAAGAGCCAGAAAATCAGCTTACAAGGTCAAAATAGATTTAGGTGAAAAATTAGGAATAAAAAATTCTTCAGCTCAAATAACAGACCTATATCAACCAGAAGACTTAATTGGAAAACAAATAATCGTCGTTGCCAATTTTGAACCAATTAGAATTGCTGATGTAAAAAGTGAGGTACGAATATTAGGAGCTGATGCTAATGAAGGAGTAGTTCTATTAAATTTAGAAAGAAAAGTACCAAATGGTGCCAAAATATTTTAAAAAGAGAGTGAGTAGTAAATGAAAGATAAAAATATCAATGGGACAAAAGTTAGTAAAGTACTATATGAAGAATTAAAAAAGTATCTTGATAATCATGAAATAAATCCTACTATTGTTGATATTTCAATAGGAGATGATTTTGGAGGATTAATGTACTCTAAAATGAAACAAAAGAAAATTAATCAGGAGACAGGGATTGAATTTCAAAGTATTCATTATGATAAAATAACTAAAACTAACCTTATAAAATATCTAAAAAAATTAAATAAAGATGAAAATGTCAATGGAATTATGATTCAATTGCCACTGCCTAAAAATCTAGCTAAGTATGAAAGAGAAATTCTAGATACAATCACTCCTTCAAAGGATGTTGATGGACTAACAACCATGTCATCAGGAAAATTAAGCATTGGTACAGATACTTTTGTTCCTTGTACAGCCCTAGGAATTGAAATGCTATTAAAGGCTTATGATATTAAACTAACAGGAAAAACAGTTGCAATCATCAATAGAAGCAACATTGTTGGAAAGCCACTTGCAGAGCTAATGCTAAAAAATAATGCTACTCCAATTATTTGTCATTCAAAAACAAAAAATTTAAAAGAAATAACTAGGAAATGTGATATCGTAGTAGCAGCTTTAAATAAAAAAGAACATATCGATGCGGATTACATCGAAAAATCATCTGTTATCATAGATGTAGGAGTTCATAAAAATGCAGAAGGAAAAACAGTAGGTGATGTTGATTATAATGCCGTAATAGAAAAAGCAGAACTAATTACCCCACCAACTGGAGCTGTAGGTCCAATGACAATTTGTATGCTAGCTTATAATGCTGCAAAAAGTGTATATGGTGAAGAGATAAATGAAATTTTAAAAACTGGCGTTGAAAAGGCCAAAGAAATAATAAAACAAACTAATTAAAATATAAATTATAATAGGAGGATTAATTATGAAATTAAGAAAAATATTTGTTTATCTAATTATGGGAGTTGTAACACTAGGTTTAGTTACTGGTTGTACAGATACAACAAAAACAGAAACTTCTAAAAAAGAAGAAGAGAAAGTTCAAGGAAAATGTAAAGTAGAAGAATGTATAAAACTAATAGAACCATCAAATACTATTGAAGAAATTAATGAGATTATTGGTTTTGAAGCTGAAAAAAGTGAATACTCTGAAACATACAAATGGAAATTATCAGATAAAACCTGGATAGATGCAACTCCAAGTACAAGTGATGAAAGCTATAGCTTATCTGCTAATTATGACAAGTCTACAATAAAAAATGATAAAGCAGATTTCTCAAAATTCAATGATTTGAAATCATCACTAGGAAAGGGTGAATCATTTACTTATGAAGAAATGAATGAAAAAGTAGGTGGAGTAGAAGGTATATTAGCTGGGAAAACTTCAACATCTAAAAGATATATTTGGGTAAATAAAAATGAACAAACATTTAGTGCAACTTTCTCGGATACTATGGATGGTAAAGCTTCAATTATTTCTCTTCGTTAAAAAAAGATAAAACTGTAATAATAATTGCAGTTTTTTTTGAAAAAAAAACTATATAATGCATAATAATGGTAAAAAATAAAAAAATATGTAATCACAAGTAGCAATATGATAAAAAATGTGCTACAATTAAGTAGGAAAGGGAGTAGTGTATATGATAAAGAAGAGAGATATTGTAACAAGTATTATTTTATCTTTTGTTACGTGTGGAATTTATGCCATAATTTGGTTCATTAGCTTAACTGATGATGTAGGGCAAGTAAGTGGAGATGAACGCCTATCTGGCGGAAAATGCTTCCTATTAACATTAATTACTTGTGGTATCTACGGATATTATTGGGCATACTTAATGGGTAAGGCAATGATGCAAGCAAAAGCAAAAAATAATATGCCTGCAGAAGACAATTCAGTTCTATATATCATCTTACAGGTTGTTGGACTTGGAATTGTTACACATTGTTTAGTTCAAAATGATTTAAACACTATAGCAGACAAAGGTGCTAATAACACAGTAACTGCATAAAAAAGAATTTTATAATTCTTTTTTGTTATACAAAGAAATATGAAAAAGAAATTAATTACTAATTTTCTTTGGCTAATCCTATTAATAATATATTTATTAGTTGGAAGTCACTTTAATATTTATCTGTTTTGTCCAATAAAAAAAGTTACAGGACTCTATTGTCCTGGATGCGGAGTAACTCGTATGCTACTAAGCCTTCTAAAAGGTCAATTCTATCAAGCATTTCGTTATAACCCTCTTATTTTTATTACATTACCATTCTTTATTATCTACTATATTGACTATTTATACGCCCTTTATAAAAATAAAAAAAATAAATTACATGTTTTAGAACCAAATATTTGGTATGTTTTAATAGGTATTTTTCTAATTTATGGAATCCTTCGCAATATCCCATTATTTGATTTTCTAAAACCAACTACTATCTAATTAAAAAAATGTTCAGAATTATCTTTAAAGATAATTCTTTTTTTAAGAAAATAATTTTCTAAGGATTACTTATTGACACGGGAGCAAGTCACAAGTGTAAAATTAAATTATAATTATTTTAAAGTGAGGAGGAACAATATGAAAAAAATAGTATTTATTAATAGTAGTCCATATAAAGATGGAAATACTGAAAGAATAGGATTAGAACTATTAAAGAATATTGAACATAAAACAATCCAAATGTCTGAATATAAAATATCACAATAGGGAGCAGTTTATGAAGATGATCAAATAAAAGAACTTTTGAATGAATTAAAAGATGCAGATATATTGGTAATTGGTTCACCAGTTTATTGGTATACAGTTGGAGGAATCTTAAAAACATTTATTGATAGATTATATTTATTAGCAGAAGCAGAAATCCTAAAAGGAAAAGAATTATATTTCTTTGCTCAGGGATCAAGACCAGATGAAGGTACTGTAAAAACAATAACTCATTTGGCAGAAAGAGTTGCAACCCTAATGGAAATGAATTTAAGGAGTGTTGTAGTCGATTCTAATGACGGAAATAAAATATTAAGAGAAATGTCTATTGAAAATAATTAGGATAAAAAATGAAAAAGGTAATAATTTTACTAATAACACTAGGGGTGATTCTAATGTATGGTTGTAGTAAAGGTGAAAATGATTCACTAAAGACTAATTCAATCAAGTGCTTTACAAAAGAATCAGAAATTTCTGATGTTATCAATAATGAGTCATTCACCGGTTTTGGAAATTTAATATTTCCTGTTGACTTGGATTTTGACAAGAATATGAAATTAGAAGATGTTGGAGATATCTATATTTGGTATAACTACATAAATCCTGACAAAACTGTTGAGATAGTTAACTTTTTAAAAGAAGAAGCAGATAAAGGAGAGCAAGTATTCTATAACATTTACACAGAAGAAGAAATGCGAAAAGACAAGGAAAAAGAAATACAGGATTATTCTTCTTTAGAGGAAAAGAAAATTCAAAAATGGCGATTTTTAATGATGGAGGAGGATTTATGTATGTTGGAGCAATGCAAGATAGTTTTCCTCATGCTCTAGAATTAGCCAAGAATGGATATAATGCTTTTGCTTTAATCTATCGACCAGACTCCGAAAAAGCCATGGAAGATTTAGCTAGAGCAGTAGCTTTTATTCATGATAACAAAGAAAAGCTTAAAGTAGATACAGAAGGCTATTCTGTTTGGGGTGGATCAGCAGGCGGCAGAATGGCAGCTTGGCTTGGAAGTTATGGAACAGAAGAGTTTGGTGAAAAGAAATATCCAAAACCAAGTACTGTAGTTATGCAATACACTAGTCTATCTGAAGTAACAGGCAATGAGCCACCAACTTATAACGGTGTTGGAACAAGCGACGGAATTGCAAGTTACCTAACTATGGAAAATAGAATTAATAAAATGAAAGAGAATGGAACCAACACAAAAATAGAAGTCTTTGAGGGACTACCTCATGGTTTCGGACTTGGAGAAGGAACAAAGGCTGAAGGTTGGATTGATAATGCCATTAAATTTTGGGAGGAGAATATAAAATGAAAACACTAATAGTTTATTATGGTTATGGTAACCATACAAGAATGATTGCTAATATGATTAAAGAAGAGTTAGGATGTGATATTTTAGAAATAAAACCTAAAATTCCATATTCAGCTGATTATCAAACTGTTGTTGATGAAACAGAAGATAACTTAGAGACTAGAGAAACACCTGAGATAGAAGATATAAATATTGATTTAGGAAATTATGACAAAATAATTTTAGGAACACCAGTTTGGTGGTATACAATAACTCCACCAATTAGAACATTCTTAACTACATATGATTTGAGTGGAAAAATAGTAATTCCTTTCGCAACTAACGCCGGTTGGTTAGGTTCTACATTTGAAGAAATCAAAGAGCTTTGTAAAGGAAAAGTAGAAAATGAACTAAGCATCAAATTTACAACAGAACACTCAGAAAACAAACTACTTACTAGTAATAAAGAAATAACCGATTGGATTAATAAAATTAAATAAAGCTGTGTAAATTAGGAGAAAAATAAATAAAACGATGACCATCCAATAATTAGTCATCGTTTTTTGTTGCAATTAAATTACTATAATATTTCTTTTTTTCAGTTAAAATATCTTCATAAAACTTTTGCTTCCAATGAATATAATCTATACTTTCTTGTAATTCTTGCTTCTTATGCTCAAGTTCTTTTAATTTCACTTCTAATATTTCTTGTCTATCTGGAATAGAAGATTCTCCTTTTAAACATAAGTCAAGATATTCCTTCATCTCAATTATACTCATTCCACAATTCTTTAAACATTGGAGACTTCCAATCCAAGCAATGTCCTTTTCGTCAAAAACACGATAGTTATTCTTATTTCTTTTTACATTTGGAACAAGACCTTCATTGCAATAAAATTTTAAGGTATCATATGTTAAACCAGTTTTTTCACAAGCCTGTTTCATTGAATATAATTCTTTAGTTTTCTCCATAATATAGTTACCTCCAAAAAAATAAAAAAATGTATTGACCGAGAGTTACACACGACATTTATAATCGAAGTATACTAAATACAATTTTAGTTGTCAAGAAAGGAATAATAATATGGAATATGTAAAATTAAATAATGGTGTTGAAATGCCAATCTTAGGATTCGGTGTTTATCAAATACCAAAAGAGGAAACAAAAAGATGTGTTTTAGATGCTATTGAAGTAGGTTATAGAAGTATCGACACAGCTCAAAGTTACTTTAATGAAAGTGAAGTAGGGGATGCCATTGTTGAGTGTGGTGTACCCCGAGAAGAATTGTTCATCACTACAAAAGTCTGGATTGATAATTATGGCTATGAAAAATGTAAAGAATCTGTTTTAGAATCTTTATAGAAATTAAAAACAGACTATCTTGACTTAGTTTTACTACATCAACCATTCAGTGATTATTATGGCGCTTATCGTGCCTTAGAAGATTTATATGAAGAAGGGAAAATAAAAGCAATCGGAGTATCTAATTTTTACCCAGATAGACTAAGTGACATTTGCTTATTCGAAAGAAAAGTAATTCCAGCTGTTAACCAAGTAGAAACAAATCCGATTAATGCTCAAGTAAAAGCCCAAGAAAATATGAAGAAATATGGTGTGAAAATCGAAGCTTGGGCACCATTCGGTGAAGGAAGAAATGGCTTATTCGAAAACGAAACTTTAGTTAATATTGGAAAGAAATATAATAAGAGTGCTGCTCAGGTAATACTTAGATGGCTAATTCAAAGAGGAATTATTATCGCTTGTAAATCTACTCACAAAGAAAGAATGGAACAAAATTTTAATGTTTTTAATTTCACACTAACAGATGAAGATATGGCAGAAATAAAAAAATTAGATAGCGCAGAAAGTTTATTCTTTAATCATCAAGATCCATCAATGGTAGAATGGTTTGATAAAATAGTAGTAGAAAGAAGAGAAAATGAAGATTGCCGTAAAGATAAGAAAAGTTGGTAAATGAAAGGCTCATTAATAAAAACAATTGGAATAATAGATACAGTAATACTTGTAATTTGAATTGAACTAGTTCTAAATACAATAATTGGTTAATCAAATGCTAAATAGCATTCTTTAAAAGAATGTTATATAATATCTAAATATAATTTAAATTATATAATATTTCGAGGTGAAAATATGAACCAATATTTAATTAGCATTATCATAACTGTATACAATAAGGGAGCAACTTTAAAAAGATGCTTAAATAGCATTTTAAAAAACAATGATAAGAATTATGAACTTGTTATTATAAATGATGGAAGTACAGATAGTAGCATAAAAATAATCGAGGAATACAGTAGAATTTATTCTAATATCAAAGTTTACAATCAAGAACATACTGGAATAGCAGCTATACGAAAAAATATTACTTCTTACATATCTGGGAAATATTTGCTATTTGTTGATGCTGATGACACCATTAATGACAAATTGCTTACTAAGCTAAGTAATTGTATAAATACTTATAAACCTGACATTATTAAGTTCGATGTAAATGAAATTAATTCGGTTAAAGACAAAAACAGATATATGCTAGGTGTAAATAAAATATATAGTACTGGTAAAGAAGCTTTATATGAATGGCATGACTATAATGTACGCTATGGAATGTTTTGTATGTATTGTTTTAAAAAAGAATTATACGAAAAAAGTATAAAGGATTGGTTTTGTTCTTTAGAATGTTATGAAGACGTTGCCAATATTCCCAAAATAATATATTTTTCTAAAAAAATAGTATCTATCGATTATTTAGGTTATAATTATCATCGTAATAAAGGTAGCATAACTAGTAGATACACCAAAGAATATAAACTATCACAATTTCAAACAGCTTATGATAATTTATTAGACTTTTTTCAATATCAATTAGGAAAAGATGACAAATTATATCTAAGTATTAAAGATTATTATACTTTTCATTTGAAAAGAAAAATGAAAGAGTTAGATAATTAATTAGCCAAAAGTTATATTTGAAACTAAATATATATTGTCATGATTGCTATCATACTAGTGAATACATTTATGAAATCCCATGTTTTTATTAGCAAGACAGATATTCTTTTATATATCGACTTAATCTAGCTTAGGTGAAAGTGGCAACTATCTAGAAAAAAACAAGTTATAGAAGAGAATATATTAAATGGAAATCATTTTAATTCAAGTCCAAATGATAATAATATAAAATAAATAGGAGGAAAATTTATGAATAAAAGAGCAATGATAGGAATAGTAGCAGTTATACTAATTGCTATAGTAGGAGTAGGAGGACATTTCTTATTAAATGGAAAAAGTAATACTCCAACAAAGACAACAGAACCAGAAGAAAAAGTAACAGTAGGAGATGGTAATACTAAAATTGATGCCAACGGTAAGAAGGTATTAGTAGTATATTTCTCAGTACCAGAAACTGATGATGCTAAGAAGAAAATGACTACTGAAGAAGAAAATAGTGCAATTGTAGTAGATGGAAAGGTTTTAGGTAACACTCAATATGCAGCCATGTTGATTAGTGAAAATACTGGTGCTGATATTTATAGAATCGAACCTAAAACACCATACACAACAAATCATAAAGATTTGATAGATCAAGCAAGCAAAGAACAAGACGAAGATGCTCGTCCAGAAATAAAAGACAAAATAAGTAATTTTGATGATTATGACATAATTTATGTAGGCTATCCAATTTGCTGGAGCGATATGCCTCAAATTATGTACATATTCTTTGAGTTATATGACTTTTCTGGGAAAACAGTTATTCCATTCTCAACTCATGGAGGTTCAAGATTAGCTGGAACTGTAAGTACAATCAAAAATAAATTAAGCAGTGCAACAGTAGAAGAAAATGCTTTCACAATGTCTCGAAACAATATGGAAAGAGTCCCAAAAGAAATTGAAGCTTGGCTAAAAGAAATTGGAACAATTGAATAGAAAGGAAGCTATCCATGAATAAAAAGTAATAATAATTGCAATTGTCGTTGCAATAATATTAGTTACTTGTGCTGGAACTTCTTTCCTTTTTAATAAGAGTAACGATACTGGACTAGATAACAACATTAAAAATGAGAACAAGAAAAAATGAACCAGAATGATTGATTTAGAAAGTAGTAAAGTTTTAGTAACTTATTTTTCAGAGACAGGAAATACTCAAAAACTAGCTAAATTAATCTCTGATGAAGTTGGAGGAGACTTTAGAAAAATAGAAACTGTTAAATCATATCCAGTTAAAAATATAAGTTTTATAATAACATCTAGCTTATCGCTTATTTTTGGTATACTATCAAGTGAAGATATCTTAAGCTTTTTAAATATAAGAAATCTTCAAATAATTAAATTTCATAAAATGATTTCGTATATAAGTTTAGTTTTAGTTGGTCTTCATTTAGGTATCAATCTAAACATCATGATAATTAAGATTCAAAGATTAATTAAGAACAGAGTACTTTTAAATTTAATTAGAGTTCCAATTATAATGTATGGAGTATATTCTTTCTGTAAACATGATATTATAAAACATATTACAGGATATTATGAATTTGCTTTTAGTGATTGTATCTTTATTGTAAATTTTATAAGATACACAAGCATCATTCTAGCAAGTTCTTTAATTACAAATTATATATAATATGACCACCAAAAAAGGAGAAAGATAATGAGTAATGATGAAAATCATAGAAATAAAAAAAGTATTGTTATTTATTTTAGTAGAGCTGATGAAAATTATGCAGTAGGCTACATTGACAAAGGAAATACTGAAGTAATCGCCGAATATATAAGTGAACTAACTAATGCCGATATGTTTAAAGTAGAGCCAGCTAATCCTTATTCAAAAGACTATGATACTTGTATCCAAGAAGCCGAAGAAAGACAATCAAAACATGACGCTCCAATTACCAAATGTCTTCCAGATTTAAAAAACTATGAAGTTATATATATTGGTTCCCCAGTATATTGGAACATTATGCCAGAAGAAATGGTTACTGCCTTAAAAGAAATTGACTTTAATGACAAAGTAATTAGACTTTTTGTTACACACGAGGGCTCAGGCCTAGGTGAAATTCCAGAACAAATCAAGAATATCTGTAGAGGAGCAGAGGTGCTTGACGGACTTACTATTCGAGGGGCATTGGTTAATACTTCAAAAGACAAAGTAATAAATTGGATTAAAAAATAGAGAGAAGGTAATATCATGAATAAAGAACAATTTGATAAAGACAATGTATTTGGATTAGGAAACTTCAATGAAGGATTTAAAGAGTATTTTAGTGGAGAATCTTTCTTAAATCCGCTAACAAATCCTAAAGAGTGTCCATTATTTTTAGCAAATGTAACATTTGAACCAGGTTGTAGAAATAATTGGCACATTCATCACGCAAAAAGCGGAGGAGGACAACTGTTAATTTGTACAGCAGGAGAAGGTTGGTATCAGGAAGAAGGTAAAGAAGCAATTAGCTTAAAACCAGGAGTAGTAATCACAATCCCAGCTAATGTTAAACATTGGCATGGAGCAAAAAAAGATTCTTGGTTTAGTCATATTGCGATTGAAGTGCCAGGAGAAGATACATCTAACGAATGGTTAGAACCAGTAAGTGATGAAGAATACGATAAGTTAGGAGGCACAAAATGGAAAAATCAGTTGTTTATGTTTCCATGAGAGATGATAATAATTATGATTGTAGCTATGCAATTGTAACAAAAGCGAAAAATAAAATTCAAAAAAGTGTAATTATTATTCTTAAAGATCTAGAATGTGGTGTTTTTGACTATGAGAAGTTTAAACTTACTGAAGATTTAAGATTTTTATTATTAAAACAATATGATAATAGTGATTATGCTTTAAAGGATTTTTATAAAATAGTAGGAAAAATGTGTCATAAAAATATAGAAAGTAAATACTTTTTAAATCATAAAGAAGAATACAATAGAATAAAATTTGTAGATTTTCAAACAGAGACTATGGATTTTGATTATAATGATGAAAAATTATTTTTTAGATATAATTCTTTCCTAAAATTTGTAGAAGAAAAAAGAAGGCTCATTAAATAATATATGGTCTCATAAATACAAGCCTCTTATCGAGAAGAGAGTATAATAAATTGAAATAGTAAGACACATGTTTTGCTATTTTTTTAGTTATGCGAAAAAAATATGAAGCATGGTTTGTTAGTAGAAAAATATGAAGCTATGATATAATAAGACTATCAATTTACTTAAGGGGTGATTTATTAATGAATGATATCTTAATAGAAGAAAGTAACGATTTTAATAAAATTAAAATTATTAATGCCAAGGAAAATAATCTTAAAAATATCTCACTCGAATTAGAAAAACATAAGTTTAATGTTGTTACTGGTGTATCAGGAAGTGGAAAATCATCATTAGTTTTTGATTGTATCTATGCCATGGCTCAGACATCTTTTTATGAAACTTTATCGACTTATATAACAAAAAATCTTCCTAAAGTTAGTAAACCAAATGTAGAAAAGATTATTAATTTATCACCTTGCGTAGTAGTAGAACAAAAAAAGCTTGGGACCAATCCTAGAAGCACGGTTGGAACCTATACAGAAATTTATACTTATTTAAGACTATTATATTCAAGAGTGGGTTATCCTATCTATGATAGTAGTCATTTTTCCTTCAATACCGCTAAAGGTGCTTGCCGAAAATGTGGAGGTTTAGGAGTAGAATTAATAATAGATTTGTCAAAGTTAATTGATTTTAATCTATCTTTGAATGAAGGAGCTATTAAACACCGAACTTGGAAAGTAGGTTCCAGATATTTTAATATTCAAAAATCAACAGGCTATTTTGATATGGATAAGAAACTTAAAGATTATTCAGAAGAAGAATTGAATTTACTTCTATATAAGGAAACAACATCTTTTATGAATGAAAATGAAGGCTTTGTTCAAAATTGGTCTTATGAAGGAATTGTAAGTAGATTAATTAAACGTCAATCTGATTCTAGAGGATTGCAAATAAATGATTATGATCGAGAATTCTTTAAAGAAGCAGAATGTTCTCTCTGTGGTGGTTCCAGATTAAATGCTACTGCCTTAAGTGTAAAAGTTCATGGAAAAACTTTAAAAGATATTTTAAAATTAGAAATAGTTGACTTATATGATTTTATCTCAACAATAGATGAAGTACAAGCTAGTGAGATAGTTTTTAAGATGGCAAAAGATTTAAAAAAATTAATTGATTTAGGTATTGGATATTTAACATTAAATAGAGGTATTGGTACACTATCTGGAGGAGAGGCTCAAAAAATCAAATTAGCCAAAAGTATGAATAACACTTTAAATGAACTTATTTATATTATGGACGAACCTAGTTTAGGTTTTCATAGTAGAGATGTCAATAAAATAATCCACTCTATAAAAAATATTGTTGCAAACAACAATACAGCTATCATTGTTGAACATAATAGAGAAGTGATAAATAGTGCAGACAATATTATTGATATTGGTCCAGAATCTGGAACAAATGGCGGAATGGTAGTTTATAATGGAAAACTTGATGGGATATTAGAAAACACCAATTCCATAACAGGTAAATATTTAAAATTAAAAAAGCAACTTGGTAAAACAACAAAACCAATTAAAAGTTTCTATGAAGTAAAAGACATTAATATAAACAATATAAAAGATTTAGATATAAAAATTCCATATCAAGCATTAACATGTATTACTGGAGTGTCAGGGAGCGGAAAGTCATCTTTAATTAAATATTTAATTAAGAATGATGATAAAATTATAAAAATTGGCAAAGAAAATATCGGCTTAAACAGTAGAAGTAATGTCGCAACATATACTAAAACGTTCGACATTATTAGAGAAATATTTTCAAAAGAAAATAATGTACCATCAAGTTTCTTTAGTTTCAATTCAACAGGTGCTTGTGAAAACTGTGGTGGTTCTGGAATAATAAAAATGGATATGCACTTTTTAGGAGATGTTAAGCAAGTATGTGAAATTTGTCATGGAAAAAGATATAAAAAAGAAGTTTTAAATTATTTATATAAAAATAAAAATATAAATGATATCTTAGAAATGACTATTTTAGAAGCTTTAGATTTTTTTACCAATAACGAGATAAAGAATAGATTAGAGATTCTCAAAAATGTAGGACTAGAATATTTAAAATTAGGACAAACATTAGACACTTTATCTGGTGGTGAGGTCCAAAGAGTGAATATGTCAAAATATTTAATAAAAAAAGGAAATATTTACATTTTTGATGAACCGACACAAGGATTACATTTAAGAGATATAGAAGTGCTTAAAAAAGTATTAAAGAAAATGTTAGATAATGGAAACACTATTATAGTCATTGAACATAATTTAGACTTTATACTGGATGCAGACTATATAATTGATATGGGACCAGATGCTGGAAAAAATGGTGGGAGAATAGTCTATGAAGGTTATCTAAAAGATATTATTAATACTAACACCTATACAAGTATAGCTATTAAAAGATACTTAGAAATTGAGAAATAACCCTTCATAAATATAAAATTATTGTCAATGTTAGGGGGAAAAGTAAGAAACTCTTATATGAAGCCGGAATATTAATGAAACTATCATATTTAAAGATACAACAATTTGGTTGACATTACTTAATGTTAATTTTAAAACAATAACAGAACATTTCCAAACTATGATATACTTTTAATAAAGAGGGTGGAAAAATGTATAATCAAGTGTATATAAACGACTTTACTGATAATTACTATAAACATTATCTAAATAATCCCAATAAATTATCTATCATAAAGTCAGAGTATTTAAAGCAGTATGCTGATAATTCGGATGCACTATTACTAGCATTTAAAGAGTCACTAGATCATTATGTTTTACAACAAATATTAAAAGATGAAAATTACATTAATAGTAGAGAATTTCAGAATTATCTTAACTATATTATGCACATTGTAGAAGAAAAAAGACAAAATATCGAAGGGAAAATATACAATATTGAATTATCTACAAATGTAGTTTTTAGAAATGATAATATAAGAAAAAATATATTTAATAAATATTATAACGAAAAGACAATAAATTCATTTGAAAATCATATAAATAGTACAAAAGAACACATAAATGTTATTTGCAGAAAAATGGTTAATAGAGAAAGAGTCTCTCAAGATGAAATAAATTTAGTTGGTGATTATATTTATTCAAGTCGAAATTTCACTAATAATATAGGAAAAATATATGCAGAATATATTTTTAATGAGATAACACCCGATTCTAACATTAAAATGTCCCTTCCGATGTTAGGAGCATTAACTTCTTATTTCTCCCAATGTCATTCTGTTGATGATGAGATTAAAAATTCTAGAACATTTATAGCTAACTTTGATAATAAAAAAGAAGATATAGCTCATAAATCAGGTAGCAGAAGATATTGTTATTTTAGTAAGAAATATTTTGGAAAAGCATCACTTATTAAAGATGATTCCATGAACACTTCAAGAATTATTTACAGCAACCGTGAAAATGTAGATTTATATCATCTTCTAATGATTGCCTTTCATGAATTAACACATGACCATCAGCATAATGAAGGAGCAAGAAAATCTCTTTCATCTAGTGGAATAGCATTTATCGTAAAAGATGTATTAAACAAAAATTTAAATGGATATGTAAAATTAGATAAAAATGGTAATCCCATTAATATTACAGAATACAGTGAAAATCACGATTCTACAGAATACGAAATACAAGCAGATGAAGAGGCTTGGAGACAATGCCGAAAATTTATTGCGGCTCATTGTCGACAATACGCTTATAAGCATCATTTAAATAGTTCAATCGCAATTTCACGAGAAAATAAATGCTACCAAAATGAGCAGGCTATTAGAGCAAGGCGTGCATTTTCTTTAAAAAAAGATAAAGAAGGAAAAACTCTATATTATTTACTCTACGATATTAAAAATTTAGTTGCTATAACTCAGGAAAATCCAAGTATTCTAGAAAAATATCCTGCACTAAAAACTTATCTGGATTCTTCCGGGAATCTTGATACATCGATTTTATTCACAACAAATATTACAAGTAAGGATAACGCTGGCTTAAATGCAGATAATACAGGATTGGAATTTGCAACATACATGTTGGATTTTGGAACCGATGAAATATTAGAAAAAATAAGTAGTGGTAACTTAACTGAAAAACATATCCTAAATTTAATCTTAAACATTTACAATATAATGCACCAAAATGTATTAAAAATACGTGATTTTGCTAAAACAGATAAAAAAGGTTATTTTAAAACAAATCATAACTATGATTTAAAAAACGATTCTGATAAGATTTATAATTATTTTTTTGAAAAAAATGCCGTAGAAACATATAATGCGATGAAAATTTTATCATCAATTAATAGTAATTATCCACAGATTGATGTGTCAGACTATAATGATACAAAGTATTACACCAGTTATTTCTATGAGCTATTGTCAAAAACAAAAAATATTAATTTAGAAAAAATACAAGCTCTTTGTGACAAATATGATAATTCAAAAAATCCAATATTGTTGGAATTGTCAGGCTACATGAAAATTAATATTCTCCAACTTTATGGTCAGTATAATGACGACCAAGATACGACTGATATAAACAAAAGAATATAAGTAAAACCACAACTAAAACGTCAATATAGTAACACACTATCAAGCCATCCAAATCAATAAAAAATGTGTATTTACCTTTCAAGATTGAAATACAAAAATTGGATAAAGCAATATATAAATATGGATATGACAAAGAATACGATTAAAATGCTTATCGAGACACATATAAGAATCAGATAAAATAGGGCATGCTAAGAATTTTTAATTATGTATGATGTAATAACAATAGAAAGCATATCACATTGAGTACAGAATATTATTAACTGAATTAGAAAAGGAAGATAACATGAAATATAAAAAGATTAAGTATGAAGATACAACAAAATTTAATAAATGTGGAGTCGACTTCATCGGCTATGGACCAATAAATGATAATATGTCATTTGTTATGGAAACAGTAGAAAAAGGTCATTTCGAAGAATTTATTCATGATAAAAGCACCTTCACCTATATATTTTTAGAAGGAAAAGGAACCTTTTATCTAGATGATGAAGAAGTAAATGTAAAAGCAGGGGATGTTCTATCAATTAATCCAGGTACTAGAATCTACTATAAAGGAAATTTAAAACAACTATTAATAGTAACACCTGCCTATGATCCAAAATATGAAAGACACATTAGAAATATCGAAGAATTATAATAAAAAAGTTAGATTAGTGGAGGAGTAATATGGAAAGAATAGCTTTAATCTCAGATATTCATTCTAATATTGTAGCGCTTAATGCTGTATTAGATGACATTGAAGAGAGAAATATTACGAAGATTTATTGTCTTGGAGATTTAGTTCTAAAAGGTTCCTCGCCATGCGAAGTTGTAGATTTAATTAGAGAAAAATGTGAAATAGTAATAAAAGGTAACTGCGATGATTACGTCGTAAATTATCCGAACTACCATACTGTCTGGTATAAAGAACTTTTAAACCATGAACATATTGAATATTTAGATAATTTACCTGTGTATAAGGATTTATATATAAGTGGAAGCCATGTAAGATTGTTTCACGCAACAAAAGACGATTTAAATATCAGAATATTTGATAATTCAACCATTGAAGAGAAATTAAAATTATTTGAAGATAAAAATAATAATATTCCTGATATAGTGATATATGCTGATATCCATAAACAATATTTGGAAAAAATAAGAAATAAAACAATTATAAATATTGGTAGTGTAGGTAACTCCTTAGAAATATCTCATGAAGTTGATGAAAATGAAGATATGTCTGAAATAACCCAAGCTCATTACTGCGTTATCGAAGGTGAACTAAATTGTAAAACAAAGAAATCCCTATCAATACAATTCGTACGTGTCCCATACGATATAAATAAGGAATTAGAAGAAGCCAAAAAAAACGATTCTCCAGATTACGAAATATATGAAAGAGAATTACTACATGCTAAATATCGTGGAAAAGAACAATCAAACTAAATTTAAATAACTTCTGAATAATAAAACACGAGTTATATTTAAATTATTGGAATAGAAGCTCGTGCTTTTTTTAATTTTAAATGTTATAATTTATGTAGTTAATAATAACATAAATTCTAAAAAAGAATATAAAATACCAATTGGATTTATAGAAAAATGGAGGTTCAAATGGAAAAGTTAATGCATATCAAGCCGACCAAAGAATACGAACTGCAAGCAATAGAATATTTAAATGAATTTTATGAATATAATTCTGAAATAGAAGGAATAGGTCAGTTACATAAATATTTAGATGATTATGATGGTTGGTTACAGAAATTAGAGAAAGATAGAAACATGGTGCCTGATGCTAAAATGGTGCCAACCGAAACTTTCTTTTTAGTTCGTGAAGCTGATAATAAAATAGTTGGAATGATAAATATTAGACTCGCATTAAATGAGAGATTTAAAAGATTCGGAGGGCATATTGGTTATAGTATTAGACCAACAGAAAGACATAAAGGTTATAGTAAAATAAATCTTTATTTAGGATTATTATGTTGCCTAGAACATGAAATAGAAGAAGTACTACTAGACTGTGATAAGGCCAATCTTGGCTCAGCTAAAACCATCCAAGCTTTAGGCGGAAAATTAGTTAGAGAATATTATGAAGAAGATTTAGAATGTACAGTTCAAGATTATCAAATAGCTGTTAAAGAAAGTCTCAAACAAAACGCAGAATTATACGAACCAATGGTAAATCATTTAGTATTAAAGAACAATGAATTAACTGAAAATATATTCTCCAAACATTCTAGAACTGCAGAAGAATATCTCGAAACATATTGGAATAGTAGTGAAAGCTCATACCAGAGTGAAGAAACTCATAAAAGAATATAATGTAGAAATTTATGAGAATAAAGATTGTATTAATCAATGACGATAATGATTACCATAAATTTTTAAATAAACTCAAAATATATAAAAGTATTTTCTACTATAATACCAAATTTATAATCGAGAACAATAGTGATAGCAACATAGAACCTATTGTTACTGCGCTAAATATAAAGAATAGAAAAAAAAGAATAGCCTACATCTATAATAAAGCTTGTAATATGATTAATGAAAATATAAAAGAACCTAATATTTGTGGTTTTAAAAATGGAAAATGTCATGTTCAAAGAAAACAGAAAAGCGGAAAATGTAATGGCTGTTGTCGAAAATGTTTGTATCAGTCAACAGCTGGTTGTACTACTAAGAACCTTGCCTGTAAACTATTCAATTGCTCAGAAGTAACCTCAAGATATAGTGTAACAAAATATGAAGATATAGAAATATTGAAACTTCTTAGTATAAAGAATCGCTTAATAGTTAAATCTGATTATTTTTCAAAAGAAGAAGATGTTCTGAAAGATTTATATTGCTATACTTTGACATATTCAACAATTAGAATAGTTTATCGATTATTTAGAAACTATATATTTTTACTTAAAAATAAATGAATCAATTTCTAGAAAAATATTTTTCTAAACATTGCACAGATATACCTAAGGTATATCTTTTTATTTGTTATTTTTACTTATAGTAAAAAAAACTATAAATATATTGACAAACTTTTAACATATGGTGTAATATACTATATGTAAGGAGATGATTAATAGATGCTTAACTATGTTTCAACTAAAAGAGAGTACTTAAAAGATTACCTAGAAACTCTGAAGCTATATAGAAAAGAAGATATAATCTATAAAAATGAAATAATTGGAAGAAAAGCTTATTGCTTAGACAATGACATTCAAATAGAAGTTGATTGCTACTTTAACTTAAACAATTTAACCATTATCAGAACTGACAATGAAGAGTATACTCCAAGAAAAGGTCTTATCAAAGTCTCAAATTTATATGACCAAGAAAATATTATTAATGGTTTAATAACTGTTCCGAATTTCACTTTAGAAGGAACTGATGGAATTGGAAAAACATCTGCTATCGAAGGATTACTAACAGAAGGAATTGTCTGCTTCGACAGAAACCTGGATGTCATTTGTAAATATATGTTATTTAATGTTTCAATGACTGAAAGAATAGCTCGGTATAAAAAGTATTTAGAAAATACAAAAGATAGAATTCTATTTTTAGTTAATATGGATAAAGATGAAATAAGACAAAGAATCAATTCACGAGATATCATCAGTGACTTTGATAAATATGCTGTTGAGTACAATCAACTGTATTATGAAACTTTTAAAGAAATGGAAAAGAAAGATTATTTAAACGATAAACTATTCTTACTTGATTGCACAAACCTTTCAATGGAGGAAGAAAAAAATAAAATTAAGGAAATAGTTCTAAGGTGATTCTATGCCAAACATTGTAGCTCATTACATTTGTGGTAATTTAGTTGCCGAAAAATTATGCCTAAAAAAGCAAAGAGATTTTCTAAAAGGAAATTTATATCCTGATTATGTCGACAAAGAAAAGCACTATAGAACTCCAGGAAAGAAATTTGAAATCCCTGATATAGACAAATTTCAAGTAGAAGAACAAATTGAAAATGACTTACTTAAACTAGGTTTTCTAACACATTTAATTCTCGATAAATTATTTTTAGACGAGTACGTCATTGACAAAATTTATTCAAAAATTACTGAGGACATAGATATCTTTGAACCAGATAGAATCTATCGAGACTACACAAATATTAGTAATAGATTATTAGCTAAATATAATCTAACTCTAGACGGAATAGATGACTTAATGCTAGAAGAAAAAGAATACATTGATTTTGAAAAATATAAAGATAATACAGACGTTATAAGAAGCAGTACAAATGAAAAATTACGCTATCTTGATTTAGAAGACTTTACCAAATTCTTAGATACCTCTGCTACCCAAATAACAACCTATATAAAAAAGTATAAATGAAAAAAATTAGAAAGAAGGAAAAATTATGATTACTACAAATTACTTACCAGAAAGAAAAGAAGTCAATATCGATTTTGACACAAACTTAGAAAAATATCTTTATGAAGAATGCAATTATGTAAAAGATGCAGTAAAAAGATATAAAGAATTAGACAGAATGTTAAAACAAGCACTAGCAAATGGGATTTTCTTCAGAAATTCTGCTAACCATTCCAGTTTTAACTACTGGCAACCTCTATCAAATGCAGGAATTCCTGCTGTTCCAAAAGGAGACTACATCCATGAATTAACATTTTTTATTCATGACGTCTTACACAATATGATTCCAGATTTACAAATCACAGGAAGAAGTGAATTGGACAAAAGAGTCTATATAATTGAAAGAATGCTAGGAGAGGGAGTTTGTTTAGTACTAGCAGATATGTATTTTATCGATGCCCTAAAAGATCAAGGGATTGATTATGATTTCTATAAGAAAAATATTTATCAAGGTTTTAATGCATTAAGAGATAATGACTTATATGATAACTTACTTGGAAACGTCATGTATGCAACCTTGGGAACAAAAGACTACTTTAAGATAGATGAAAATTATCATGAAGATCTAGATAAATATCTTGATTGGTTTGAACCAGTTTATATAAGTGACTTAAAATGGACTTTATCAAACGTAAACTCTAAATTATGTCGAGCAAAATCCTCATTTGAGTGGTTTGACGATTATAAAGATATTATCCCAGGCGGTCTATCTAAGGACAATAATATGCTTTTAAGTACAACTTATTTAATTGAAAAGCTAGATTTAAAAAATGACATGAGTAATGAAGAATTAACAAAAAAAATATTTGATTATATTTATGATAATATCTTAACTTATGATGAAGAACTTACAAAAGACTCTGGCAAAGCTAAAAAAAGATTTTATGGCTTCCAAAGTAAACTAGCCTATGACTATGCCCTAGATAAAGAACAATATAAACAATTGATTTTAAATGGAGATTATGAAATCTTTGAAGAACTATATCAAGAAGATTTAGAAGAGTTATTAAAGAAAAGACTTATTACTGAAAAAGAATACCAAATCTTTAAAGAAGTTTATCCTCATCATACAGCATGTTTTATAAGTTATACTAGCAAATATGTTGAAGATGTTGACATAAAAACTTATTCTAAAAAGAATATCTTTGGAGTTTTATAATGTCAGTTCGTGAAAATATAGCTAGCCTGATAGAGTATAGTGGAGGAAAAGTTATAGATGATAGGTATGTCATAGAACCAGGTGTCTTGCTTATTTCTAAGACTATTAATGTAATTCCAAAAGAGATAAGTGATTTATTTAATCTAACAGATGATAACAAACAATTAGCAGAATTAAATGCTAGAATAACTTACATGAATTTTAAAGAGTCAAGAGAAAATTATATTGAGGATATCATTAATAACACAAAGCATCATTCAATTTTAACAAACATCACCTTAGGTTTTTTAGTCACAGGTATTAAAGGAGAGACTTTACTAGAATTTGCCAGTAGTATTGCAAATATTAGTAGGCAAACAACCTCAAGAACCAGAACTGCTGATAACACCTTATACGTTGTTAATGAAGAAGATATTCCTTTTGTTGAAGAATACATGAGTCTAAGAAAAGCATATTTAGAAAAACATCCACTCTCTAAAGATAAAGATGATATTGAAAAAAGAAATGAATTCAATTTATTTACAAAAGCTATGAGCTTTACAATATCAATGACCTTAGCGGACTGGATTTATTACGTTGATAAAAAAATAATAGAAGATTATGAATATGAATTAAAAAACATTTGTATGAAAATAAAGGGATTAATAAAAAAAGAATATCCATACATTGAATTTGCAAGTGACAAAGCAAAACTAAATGAAAAAATAAAAATTAATAAATAAAAGATAGGAGATTATTTTATGGTAGATGTTGTTTTAGGAGCCTTTTATGGCGATGAAGGAAAGGGGAAAATCATTGACTATTTATCAGGAAATTGTAAATATGCAGTTAGATTCTCTGGTGGTAATAATGCTGGACATACAATAGAAGTAGATGGAAAAAAATTTGCTTTTCATTTAATCCCTAGTGGAATTTTAAATAAAAATGTTAAGGCAATCCTTGGTAATGGCGTTGTAATTGATCCAAAAGTTTTAATCGAAGAAATTGATAATTTAAAAGAAAATGGTTATAAAGTAGATAACTTATATATTAGTGACAAAGCTCATTTAATTCTTCCATACCATATTGAGTTAGATAAAATGTTAGAAGACATTAGAGAAGATAAAAAAATAGGTACTACCAAAAGAGGTATAGGTCCTGCATATTCTGATAAATTTGAACGTTCAGGTATTCGTATGGAAGATTTTATCAGCGATAAATTTGCAGATTATTTAAAAACTAATATAAAAAATAAGAATATTATTTTATCTGCTTATGGTTATAATACTATCGATTTTGATGAAGTATATAATGAATATAAAAAGTATGCGGAAATTCTAAAACCTTATATTTGCGATACTACAACAATGCTCCACCAAGCAATTCTAAATAAGGAAAAGATTCTTTGTGAAGGAGCACAAGCTACTTTACTTGATATTGATTTTGGAAGCTATCCATATGTTACTTCCAGTAATCCAACAATTGGTGGAGTATCTACTGGTACTGGAATAGGTGCTAAATATATAAACGATGTCTATGGTGTAATTAAAGCTTACTCATCAAGAGTAGGAGAAGGACCATATGTTACAGAATTAAAAGGCGAAGTAGGAGATAAAATTAGAGAACTAGGACACGAATATGGAACAACTACTAAACGTCCTCGTCGCTGTGGTTGGTTAGACACCGTAGCGCTTAAATATGCCGTAATGGTAAATGGTCTAACTCATTTAGCAATTAATCATCTCGATACAATTGGAAAATTAGATAAAATTAAATTATGTGTAGCTTATGAATATGATGGTCGAAAAGAAGAATATTTTCACACTAACCTAGATTTTTTAAATAATTGTAAACCGATCTATGAAGAATTCCCAGGTGATTTTGGTGATATAAGTAATTGTAAAAAATATGAAGATTTACCAAGTAATGCTAAAAAGTACATTGAAAGAATAGAAGAATTAACTAACACTAAAGTAAAATTTATTGGAACAGGACCAGCTCGTGATGATATAATTGTTAGATAAGAGGAGTGAATATTATGAATATAAACTTAGTTTGTCCAATCATAGTCTTAGACAATGAGTCTAATTCCAATATCAGAAAGAATGATATCAAAACGTTTAAAATTCTAGTTAGTAAAAATGACAAAAGTTTAGTAAACCTAAAACTAACTGAACCAAAAGATATCAAAACATCTTTAAAATCAAAAATTAAAGAAATCATAGGTAGTAATAATTTTCACCTAGAACAAGTTTACACACTAGGTGAGGAGAAGTATTATATAGATAACGCAGTAGATATAATCTATCTAGCAGTAACAAATATTGAACATATAAAAAAATTATCTACTGATTATTTACTAGTTGATTTAAAACTAGAGAATAATTCTATTAAGTTTTCTGAAAATACATATTCTTTTAAGACCATTGAAAAAATTAAAAATAATAATATTGAGTATGTTCATAAGATTAACACTGATGACATAGTAATTGAAAAGAAATTATTAGAAATAATTATTGCCTACAAGTATCTAAGAGCTAGAATTGACTATTCTGATATAATTTTTAAATTCATGGGAGATACATTTACTTTAGAAGATGTTCGAATAGTTTATGAATTAATTAAAGAGAAAACAACTGATAAGTCGAATTTTCGAAAAAAAATTATTAAATATTGTGAAGAAGTGTCTATAGAATCTTCTAAAAAAGGATATAGACCAAGTAAAATATATAGATTTAAGGTATTGAATGGAGATGTTTGGTTATGATAGTTGCAACGAATAATAAAGGAAAAATCAGAGAAATAAAAGAGATAATGAGTGAATATGAAATATATTCTCTAAAAGAAAAAGGTCTTGATGTTGATGTTATAGAAGACCAAGATACTTTTTTAGGTAATGCTAAAAAGAAAGCGATAGAAATATATGAATTAGCAAAAGAACCAGTAATTGCTGATGATTCTGGTCTATGCGTCAATGCTTTAAATGGCTTTCCAGGTGTTATGACTCATAGATTTCTAGGAGAAGAAGCAACTGATAAAATGCGTAATGAATATTTAATCAATGAAGTAAATAAATATGCCAACAGGAGTGCTGAAGTAATTTGTAATTTAGTTTACTATGATGGAAAAGACACTATTGTAGGAGAGGGTATTTTAAAAGGAACTATCTCAAAAGAATGTAGAGGAGAAAATGGTTTCGGATTCGATGAAATATTTGAATTACCAAATGGACTAACCCTAGCAGAATTAACGTCAGAAGAAAAAAATGCAGTAAGTGCTAGATCACTAGCTGCAAAGAATCTAGTGAAAAAGTTAAACAGATAAAGTTCAAATAAAAATTATCTCTCAAAAAAATAATGAAAAAACCTCAACCTATGATATAATAAAATAAATAATACAAGATAAGTATACTACTAATGCAAAAGAGAAAAAGAGGTTTTATTATGGAGAATAAAAATGATTTAATAAATGAATATATAGATGACTTAGCCACTAAATTAAATAAAGAATATCCTCATATTTTAGATGAAAGTCAAATTACTAAAGCAAAAAATATGTTCATAGATTCAAATAAAGATTTAGATTCGATAAAAAGAGAAATTGATGCTTTAGCAGAACAAACAATTGTTGAATATCTCTCTCTTAAAGAAAAACAAAGAGTCTTTAAGGAAATGATGAAAGCAAGACGTGAATATTTAGAAAAAGATTATAATATTCAAATTCCAGACAGTAAAATAGAAAGCTTTTCAAACAATGTCTTAGAATCAAATCTTTCAAAGGAAGAAGTTGATAAGCGCCTTGAAATAGTTGATGAAGGAATTAAAGACGATAGAAGAAAAAGCCAACTAGAAGAAGAAATTAAAAGCGGAAATGTAACAGGGGTATTTTCTGGTATCAGAAAAACTATTAACACCATTTTTAGTGATGAAAATTTATCTTCAAAACTTGCTATTTATGGAGGAACAATCCCTTATCTTTTAACTGGAGAAGAGCCAAAAAGAATAATTGGTGATGTTGATACTTATGCTAGTCTAGATGATATGCCAGCAATTAGAAGCTATGTTTCAAAGAATCCTGATAAATATCCTATTTTGTATGATTCATTAGAATTAACTGGAGAAGATTATGGGATGGAACTATCTGTCCATGGTACTGATGTTTCAATCTTTCCATTTATTGCCAAAGAAGATGGTTTTGTTGTTAGAAATTTTAATATTCAAAGAGCAGCAGGAGAAATTACGACCCAATCAACTTTTTTTGGAGGAGTAAATATCAAAGAACAAATTATTAACCATAATAGTGATGGAACAAATATCAGAATTATGTCTCCAGAATTTACTTATATAACAAAAAGAGCAGCCAATAGAGAAAAAGACATTATGGATAATCATGTTTTAGAAAAAGCTATTAATAAAGATAAGTTAAAACAAATGAGTAAATCTATGGAAAGCCCAGAAACTATAGAAACAACAAAAATACAGATACCTAATAATCAAAATTCTTTTGATAAAAGAAGTAAAAAAGAAGTAGAAATAGCAAAGCAAATTAGAACAAAAAATCAAATGATTGCTAATCAAAAACAGAATCACTCAGAAAAGGGAAAATCTCTAGTAAAAAGCAGTTCTAATTCATCAAACAACAAAGGATATACTAACATTGCTATCTTATCTTTAGCTCTTAGTGTAGCTGCCAGTATGCTCTCAATTATTGTCTACTTAATAATTAATCAGTAATGGAGAAATTATGATTAATCAAGAAAAACTTACTAATCTACTCAAAGAAATATTTACTAAAAAAGAAAAATACTCAACAAAGTATAATAAATTGCTAACAAGCTTTTTAGAGAAAGCTTCCAAACTAGTTGAATTATCCAAAGATTTATATCAAGTAGAACACACTATTAAACTGAATAAAATATCATTAAAAGATTACATTTTAAATTCTGATATATGTATATTTTTAAAAGAAAACAATTTAACTGATTATTCAATATCAGAGTTAAAAAGATACATGAATAGTTATGAAAAAAATAGTCTATCGAATATAACTTCTTATAAAATAGCCTTAGATTTATATACAAAATTAGAAGAAATAGAACAAGTAGAAAATAAAATGATTAACTATGAGTTAACCGAAATTAGTAGCTTACTGAGTTCTATAAGTGCTATAAAAAGTATTAGTAAGAATCAATATGAAGATTTATATAACAAAGTAATTTGTGAATTAAAAGAACAATATATTGATAAAGACCTTATAAATTCTGAAGACAGTAACATACTACTTGAAATATTAAATGATATATTTAAATTTTACTTATATGGTAATAAAGAAATACCACTAGATTTAATAAAGTAAGTCTTTCTAATGTAGAAGATTTACTTTTTTTGATGTATAATAGAATAACCAAAGGAGTTGATTATGTGGCAGTAGAAGTAACTGTTAAAAGCAAAGGTTTATTTAAAAGAAGTTTAAAATTTACGGATATTATAGATAATGATATGCGCTACGGAATCATGGATGAGGCTTTTCGGTTAGAAGAGGGGACAATAGGAGAGAACACAGTTATTTTTAAAGATAAAAATATATGCCGTGGATATGAGATGTCTATAAACAAAGGTGAAGTTAATCTAAGAATGCCCCTTCCTACAAGTACTTCAGATATTAATTTTTTCTATGAGTATATTAAAAAAATATGTACTAAGATGAATGCAAAAACTTTCACTAGAGATAACGAAGTGCTAAGTCTAGGTGATATAGAAAATTGTATCAAATTAGATATCGAAGCAAGTGAAGCTGCTTTAAAAAAGATTGAAGAAAATATAAATAATGGTACATATGAAAATATGTATATCTTTGGAGCAGTTAATCCCGTAGCCCTAGGAAAAAAAGAAATGGAAAATATAAAAGGAGACACAACTAAGTTTGGTATTCTTATGAATAGTCTTCAAGGAATGGACGTTTACTATGCCAAAGCTAGCATCTATCAGAGAAAAGATAAATCTTATTTTGGAGTTTATGTTTTAACGGCAGAAGTAGCTTCCGTTTTACCTGAAAAACCAGCATTACTAATGAACGAAAATAATTTAAAAGTAGATGATTGGAATATCGGTTTTGTAGTAAACGAAAAATTAGAAGGTTTTATTTCTTATAAAGATTTTTTAAAAAATATCACGAAAGATTCTGAGTATGATGCGGAGCATTTTGTAATTACACTAGATAAGAATAAAATGAAAGAATTACTAGAAAAATATAAAGTTGAATTGTAAAGGAGAAATCTATGAAAGATAAAAAACAGATTATTAAAGTAATATGTCTAATAGTTGTAGTACTCGCAATCGTAAGCTACTTTGGAATAAATTACTATTTAGATAAAGATTTAGAAAAAACAAAAAATGAACTTCAAGAGACAATCGAAAAATATGGTTATGTTGAAAAAGAAAATGTTTTAACTATTATATCTAAATTTAACACAGAAATAATGGACAGTGGTCTAGATTATCCTGCCAGTGATGACTACCTAACAATAGAAAATAATGAATACTGGTATGGTCTATATGATGACATTCATTGTTTTGTTATTCCAGAAAAATTCACAGGAGACAAGGAAAAAGACATAGTTGCAATGATAGGAATTTATTATCCAAAAAACAGTCAAAACAAAGATTTAGCTCTTAAATATGTCAAAAATTTAGTTAAAGTCAATAATGACAAGCTTTCTGACAATGAAATAAGTAGTTTAGTTAATAAAGCAGAGAAATCCAAAAACAGTGAAAATGTACAAAGTGGTAAAGGAATTGCTTTAGCATTAAAAGAAACAGATGAATATTATAACTATCAAGTTATAAGAATTTATAAGTAAGAGGTAAAAATGGAATTTATAAAAGCAAAAACAATTCTTTCTAAAGTGGAAGATGGTAATGAGTGGTATGGGATTGATTAAAATATGAATCTCTATAAGGGATGTTCTCATGGTTGTATCTATTGTGATAGTAGAAGTAATTGTTATCATATTGATAACTTTGATAAAGTAAGAGGTAAAGAAAATGCTCTAGCTATTTTAGAACATGAGTTAGCAAGAAAAAAGTCAGGAATAATTGGCATTGGAGCCATGTCTGACACTTATAATCCTTTTGAAATAAAATATGAACAGACTAGGGGAGCTTTAAAGTTAATTTCTAAGTACAACTATGGGATATCAATCGACACTAAAAGTGATTTAATTTTGAGGGACCTAGATTTATTAAAAGAAATTAACTCAAAAAACAACGTCATAATAAAGTTCACTATCACAACACCGAATGACGCCTTATCTAAAGTTATAGAACCTAATGTTTGCCCATCAAGCAAAAGATTAAAAGCCATTAAAGAATTAAGTGCTAATGGGATATTTACAGGTATAATGCTGAATCCTGTCCTTCCATTTATTACTGACAAGGAAGAAGATATTAAATTATTAGTAAGGCTTGTCTATGAATCAGGGGCAAAATTCATTCATACTTATCTAGGGATGACCCTAAGAGAGAACCAAAGAGATTATTATTATGAGAAGTTAGACAAGTATTTTCCTAACCTAAAAGAAAAATATCTTAAATATTATGGTGAAAGGTATAATTTATTGACACCAAACTCTCAAAAGCTATATAGAATCTTTACTGAAGAATGTCAAAAATATGGTATTCTCTATAAGATGAGTGATATTATAAAAGCATACAAAAAAGAAATTAAGACAAATGAACAAATAAGTTTATTTTAGAAAAGAGGTTTATTATGTTTAGAAAATTAAAAGAAGCACCATTAAACTATTGGGAAGAAAAATCATTCATGTTAGTTATTCCTAAAAACGATAATGAAGACTTTTTAAATAATAGTTTTGAAAGCATAGAAAAAATAGAAAATATTAAAATAAAAGATAAAAATATTGATCCTGGAAAAGGCTTTATTTCATTAAAATTAGAATATGAAGCCGATGAGTATGAAGTGGGATTTTATCCAGGGGGAATCTCTGTGCCAGAATATTATCTAAGTAAAAGTTTCTTTTTTACAGAAGAAGAAAAGAAAGCGATTTTAAAAGCTCAAAAATCCTTAACTATTTTTATGAAGTTCAGTGATAATTATAAAAAGTCTTATCACTTACAATTGAAGCTCGCAACTGCTATGGTACCAGATCTAATTGGAGTTTTAGATGAAAGTGCTGAGAAAATGCTTCCTGCGAAATGGGTATTTATGACAGCAAACTCTAAAGTGTTACCTAATCCTAAGAATTTATTCACAGTTCAAGCAGTAGCAGGCAAGAATAAAGAAGTTTGGTTGCATACACACGGACTATGTCGTTGCGGAATTCCAGAATTAGAAATCTTAAATTCTGATGAAGCTAACTACCAAAATCATTATAATTTGATTTCAACTTATGCTATGCATTTACTGGACAAGAAAAATGAATTGCCTGATTTTGAGGTGGGCTGTTTCATTGGAAGATTAATAAATGGTTATCCAGTAGTCGCAACATCACGTTCCTGGACAACAGGAATTAAAGAATATAAACATCTTAAGCTTGGTAACATGAAAGACCGTAAAGGTGGACATAATACCAAAACAAATATTATTTTCTTATATAAAAGTGAAGAAGATGAAAACAAAAAAGTTTTAAGTAAAGTTTCTATCTACGATAAATTATGGGGAGATAATCCATTGTTCTTTTTCAGTGATGAAGAAACATTTAGAATGAAAGCTCTTGTCATGGAAAGATTTGACTATGTAAAAGAAGCTTTTAAAAATAAAGATAATACAATCATTATTAAAGTCGGTTTGCCTCTAAAAGAAAAAGGAAAATTTGAACATATTTGGTTTGAGTTATTAGAAGTAAAAGGCGATAAATTTAAAGCAAAACTAACTCAAGAACCATATGATGTTCCAGATATGCATACAGGAGACGAAGCATGGTATACAATTGATGATATAACAGATTGGATTATTTACACTAAAGATTTTTCAGTAAATCCAGATAACGCTTATCTTTTAGAAAAAAATAATAATGAAAGTAGAGGAGAATAAAAGATGCAAAGAGAAGTAAAACCATTCACAATGTGGAGACATTTTAAAGGAACTAGAAGTTTTGTAATTACAGTTTGTGAACATACAGAAACAGGAGAAAAATTAGTAGTCTATCGTTGTATGGACAATAACGGAAAAACTAATCATAAAGATGGCATTTATGCTCGACCATTAGAAATGTTCTTATCAGAAGTAGACCATGAAAAATATCCCGATGTAGAACAAAAATATCGTTTTGAAGAAATAATTGATTAAATAAATTGTCTTAAAGAAAGAAGAAATAAAATATGAAACTATTTAAAAAATCAAAAAAGAATGAAGATAATAAAGTTAAAGAAACTAAAAATGAATACATCGAAATTGAAGTGAAAAAACTAATTGACTGGAATGAGCCAAATGGAGATGGCTGTATCGTCTCTGATAAAATAACTAAAGAAGGCTACAAAGTGGGATATATATATCGTGAGAATCCAACCCCCAATATGCCAGATAGCGGTTGGCGATTCTTAGCTGGCAATGAAGACGAAAGTTTTATGAATGATTCTAAAAAACATCATGTCTTCGCAATAAATACTATTTGTAATTATGACTCTGATATCATTCCTTATCTTAAATCAAATATAGGCAGTGCCTTTATTAGAGTAGAAGGTAATAAATTTCTAGAAGACGATGGCTCTAAAGCAATTTTTATAGAAAAACAAGATAACAGTAAATAATTAAATACAGGCAAATAAAGATCAAACTTATTTGCTTTTTCTTTGTCCTCAGCTACATATATTAAAAATTATTTGGGAATAATATAAGCTAAGAGGACTAAGATATGAAAAGAATTTATGCTTGTATTGATTTAAAAAGTTTTTATGCTTCGGTTGAATGTGTCGAGAGAGGACTAGATCCACTAAACACCAATTTAGTTGTTGCAGATAAGTCACGTACTGAAAAAACAATCTGTCTTGCCGTTACTCCATCACTAAAACAATATGGATTAGGTGGAAGAGCTAGATTATATGAAGTAGAACAAAAAGTAAAAGAAATCAATTTCAAACGAAAAAAGAAAAATCATTATCACAAATTTACCGAAAAGTCTTATCTAAATAGTGAACTTCAGAAAAATAACTCATTAGAATTAACCTATATTATTGCTCCACCAAGAATGCGAAAATATATGGATTATAGTGCAAAAATTTATAATATTTATCTTAAATTTCTTGCCCCAGAAGATATTTTTGTTTATTCAATTGATGAAGTTTTTATTGAAGTAACAGCCTATTTAAAATATTATAAAATGAATGCTAGTGAGTTAGTTTCAAAAATAATTAAAGATATTTACAAAACTACTGGCATTACTGCGACAGCTGGTATTGGAACTAATCTGTATCTTGCTAAGGTTTGTATGGATATAGTTGCAAAGAAATCTCCTCCTAATGAAATTGGTGTTCGAATTGCAGAAATAGATGAAAAAAGCTATCGAAAACTACTTTGGACACATCAGCCGCTTACTGATTTTTGGCGAGTTGGAAGGGGTTATGCTGAGAAGTTAGCCGAACAGAATATTTTTACTATGGGGGATATTGCCAGATGTTCTATTCACAATGAAGATTTACTCTATAAATTATTTGGCGTTAATGCTGAACTGTTAATTGATCATGCTTGGGGCTTGGAACCAGTAACTCTTAGTGAAGTTAAAAATTATAAACCAGAAAAGAATAGTCTTTCATCAGGACAAGTCTTACATTCTGCTTATAACTATCAAAAGGTAAAACTAATTGTTAAGGAGATGATAGAATTACTGTCCTTAGATTTAGTAGAAAAGCATCTAGTAACAAATCAATTAGTACTAACTATAAGTTATGATCGTGAAAATTTGACTAATAAAGCTTTAAGTAAAAATTATACTGGAGAAGTTACCATAGATAGTTATGGTAGAAAAATACCAAAACATGCTCACGGGACAATTAATCTTGATTATTATTCTTCATCAACAAAATACTTATCAAAAAAGTGTCTAGAACTCTTTGAAAGAATAGTAAATAAAAAGTTATTAGTTAGAAAAGTGACAATTTCAGCTTGTAACTTAATTACTGAAGAGGAAATAGAGAATAATCTTATTCATGATCAATTAGATTTATTTACTGATAATACCTATCAAAAAGAGCTAGAAAAAGAAGAACAAAAAGAAGAGTTGAAGTTACAACATGCTATAATAGATATAAAAAATAAATATGGAAAAAGTTCTATTTTAAAAGGTATGAATTTAGAAGAAGGGGCTACTACCATAGAGAGAAACAATCAAGTTGGAGGACATCAAGGATGAAAGATAATTATCAAGATATCATCAATTTAGAACATTATGAATTGAAACACCCAAGAATGAGTCGCTATAATAGAGCTGCTCAATTCGCACCATTTGCGGCTTTAACTGGTTATGCTGAAAAAGTAAAAGAAGTAGCTAGGTTAACTAGTCAAAAAATTGAATTGGATGATGCTTTAAAAGAAATCATTAACTATAAGCTCAACCAATTAAATGAAGTAATAAAAATAAAACCAGAAGTTGAAGTCACTTACTTTGTACCAGACATAAAAAAAGAAGGCGGCAAATATCTTACTAAAAAAGGACGCATCAAAAGAATTGATTTTATAAATAGATTTATAAAGTTTACAGATAACGAGAAGATAATTATTGATGAGATAACTAATATAAAAAGTAATCTGTTAAATGAAATAGAATAATAATATAAATTAGATAATAAATTAGCTTTGTGATATAATTCTAATTGTAATTATAAGAATATTTGTAGGTGAAAAGATATGAAAAAGAGAAATTATTTAATTGCCATTATTACAGGAATTATAGTTGGAATAATAACTGTAATTGGTCAAAAATACTTATCAGGAAATTTGAACTTTTTAGTAAATTCTGCTTCTATGTGGCTAATACCAACTTTCTTTATTCCGTATTTCTTAAAGACTGATAGTAAGGATTCAATTATTATCAGTATGACCATATTAATATTTTGTGTTTTAGGCTACTATATTTTTGAAGCCATTATTCATAGCCACACCTTTGAATTTAGTACTTCAGTAATTCTTTGGTTATTGTGTGCTATAGCAGGAGGAATTGTCTTTGGGCTGGGTGCTAATTATTCAAGAACCAAAAATGACAAGTTAAAACTCTTAAGTATGAATCTATTACCAGCAGTCTTTCTTTCAGAACCATTATATAAATTAATTAATATTAGTGCTTATTCAAATGTCATCTTAGATATTATTGTACAAATAATAATAGGACTAATATTATATGGAATTATTAATTTTAAAGAATCACATAAATTAAAAAACATTTTATCGTGTATCTTTCTTACTGTACTTGGAATATTGGGATTTTTTACTTTATCGGCTTTATCAAAAATATTATAAAATAAAAAATGGAGGTGGGAAAATGAGAATATTAACTAAATAAGTAAGGCATAAACTTTGATTATGCCAAGAAAGAAGGAGGCATAATAATGTTTGAAGTAAATAATTTAAACATAAAAGTAGAAGATAGATATTTAGTTAAGGACTTATCGTTTAATCTTAACAGAGGTGATAAGCTCGCAATTATTGGAGAAGAAGGGAATGGTAAATCAACCTTATTAAAATCCCTTTTAGGTATCTGTGATTACGCTAATATTGAAGGAAATATTAACTATAAAGGAAACAGCATAGGTTATCTAGAACAGACAATTTCAAAAGAAAACTTAGTAAAGAAAGTATCCGATTTTCTTTTTATAGATGACAATGATTACTACGATAAAATAAATGACTTTTATAAATATTTAAATACAATTAATTTAGAAGATAATGTCTTAGACCAAACAATAAGTACTTTGTCTGGTGGTGAAAAAATCAAAATAAGTATATTAAAACTTTTACTTGATAATCCAGATATCTTATTTTTAGATGAACCAACAAATGATTTAGATATCGAAACACTAGAATGGTTAGAAAGTTTTATTAATACTACAAATAAACCTATAATTTATGTATCTCATGATGAGGTGTTACTTTCTAATACTGCTAATATGATTCTACATCTAGAGCAAATAAGAAAGAAAACTGATGCAAGACATACTCTTTTGAAAATAGATTATAAAACTTATGTTGATATGCGTCTAAGAGGGATAGAAAAACAGACACAGATTGCTAAAAAAGAAAAAAGAGACTTTGTAAAACATCAAGAAAAATTAAATAGAGTAATGCAAAAAGTTGAGTATCAACAAAATATTATTTCTAGAAGTGATCCTCATGGAGCTAGACTTTTAAAGAAGAAAATGCACTCACTAAAAAGTCAAGAAAGAAAACTAGATAGTACTGAGTTATCTGAGATCCCAGACGTTGAGGAAGGGATTAATTTCTTCTTTGAGCCAGTAGAAATACCAAAAACTAAAAAGATTCTTAGTCTAGATATTCAAGAACTAAAGGTTGACAATAAAGTTCTTTCTAAAAATATAACATTAGATATAATAGGCAATACACATTTATGTATTATAGGAAAAAATGGTGTAGGTAAGTCAACCCTAATTAAACTAATTTATAATGAACTAAAAGGCAGGGAAGATTTAAATGTGGGTTATATGCCCCAAGTATATGATGATATTCTAAAAAAATATGAAAATGTTTTAGACTTTATTTGCCCAAAAGCTGATAAAGAGTCAATAACTCAGGCTAGAATGTATTTGGGTAATATGAAATTTACTAGTGAAGAGATGACAGGAAAAATTTCTAATCTAAGTAATGGCACCAAAGCTAAACTATTTTTAATGAAACTAGTATTAGATAAATGTAATGTTCTCATTTTAGATGAACCTACAAGAAACGTCAGCCCTCTCTCAAATCCAATCATTAGAAAAGTACTAAGGGAATTCAAAGGTACAATTATTAGTGTTTCTCATGATAGAAAATACTTAGCTGAGGTAGTAGATGAATTATATACGCTAACTCCAACTTGTCTTAAAAAAGAAAAGTGATAAAGCAGAATTATCTCAAGATTCATTTAGTGTTATTAAAATTTACAATAGATACTTTTAAAAATATTTCTAAATATTGAAGAAAATACTTTTTTATGCTATATTTAAAAAGTAATAATTTTATATTTGGAGGAAGTAATATGGCAAAAAAAGTATATGAAGTAAAATCAGATGAACAATTATTTGCAGGTAAAGTATCAGGAGACTGCTGGAAGATGCCTAAAACAAGTATTAATAGACAAGTTTCTGGTAAATATTACTTTACTGATAAAAGAATTGCCTTTTTAGCATCAGGACTAATTGGAACTGAAAGTGTAAGTTGGGAAATAGAAATGAAAGATATCGAAAAAGTAAAGACATGTCTAACACCACCGTTTTTTCCATTTGGTATTTTAATTACAATGAAAAATGGTGATAAATATAAATTGTCTATCTTAAAAAGAAAGAAATATTTTGATTGGATAGTAGAACATATTAATAAGTAAAAATAAATTTATTATTAAAGCAAATCAAGTGAAATAGAAGATTTGCTTTTTGTGTGCTATAATATTTAATATAAATAGAAAACTACTAGAAATTTATTTTTAGAATGGAGGAATATATTATGGAAAATAGGATATGTCAAAGTTGTGGAATGCAAGTTTGTTAATGGAATAGTTAACAATTAAAAGAAAAATAATAAAAAAAGGAGATAAGTATATGGCAAGAGTAGTAAAAAACAAAGAATTAGTTAGAACAAGATTAGCAACTAATTACGGTGGTTGGATGTATTGTGATAAATGCAATGAAAATATAGGGTATTTATGTTATGCAACCTACGATAAGTTAGAATTAAAATATAAATGTAATTGTGGTAATTTAGGGAGTGTATTAATAGACTTTGAAGATAGTAAGACTGGTCAAGAATGTAATGAAGAGTTAGCTATTATAAAAAATAGATTATGCTGTCCAAAAGATAATGAACCATTAATTACAATATTAGATAAAAAAGTATCAAGTTATGAATTAAAAATAAGTTGTAAATCATGTGAAAGTATTTATAAAAAAGTTAAGTAAATTAAAATTAATAAGTGAAATGTTATGGCAATATGGAACTTATACTATAAAAGCTGGAAAACAATATAAAATACAAACAAAAGATTTGTGTAAACAAGCAAAGTTAGCAAATATAGATTATAAAAGTAATCGCTAAATTACAATTTAACGAGCAGACTGGAAATAGTTTGCTTTTTAATGTATAATTAGAATACAAAGTTAAAAACACAGTTCTGGTTGGTAGTCCAGACATAATAATTATATTATTATCAGTAACCTGCCTCCTAAGGTTGTCCGTTCTTTGTATATTTTTACAAGTAGGAGGTTAATTTGTATGAATAAGGTACAAATTAAATTGACAGTCTTATTTGATGGTGCTTTTTGGATTGGTGTTTTTGAAAGAGTAATTGATAATAAATTAGAAGTTACTAAAGTTACTTTTGGAGCAGAGCCAAAAGATATAGAAGTATATAACTTTATCTTATATAAATATCAATATTTAAAATTTAGTAATGGAATTTCTATGAATCAAAAAATACAAAAGGAAGTAAATCCTAAACGAATGAAAAGACTTGTTAAAAAGCAAGTTGATAAAGCATTAGGAACAAAATCACAACAGGCATTAAAACTTCAACATGAACAAAATAAAATAGATCGTAAATCTATATCTAAACAGAAAAAGGAAGAATTTTTAAAGTTAAAGTTTGAAATGAAGCAAAAGAAAAGACAACAAAAGCATAAAGGAAGATAAGACTTAAAGGATTTATTTTTTAAGTCCTTTTTAATTACAAATTACAATTTGAGAGTGAGATGAAGTAATGAATATTCACTTTGGATTTTCATATATAGGGTTCATATTTTTGTTAATGCTAATTATACCTAATATTATATGGAGTAAAAATCAACCTAAAGACTATGATAAATATGTTAAAAATGAGAATAAAGTATTATTATTAATTGAAAGAATTGGAGAAATGCTAGTAACTTGTATATCATTGATATTTACTGATTTCAATATAAATGAAATTTCAAATTGGTCTATTATCTTGTTAATTGCATTTATACTAATGATCTTATATGAAATATATTGGATAGGATATTTCAAAAGCAATAGAACAATGAAAGATATGTATAGTAGTTTATTAGGAATACCCGTTGCAGGAGCAACTTTACCAGTACTTGCTTTTCTATTACTAGGTATATATGGTAAAAATGTATTTTTAATTATTGCAACAATTATATTAGGAGTTGGACATATAGGAATACACTTAAATCATAGAAAAGAAGTTAGATAAATTACAATTTATGGAGTCGATAGTATATGAATAAAGAGATATTGTTATTAAATATAGATAAAATTCATACTACTGAAATGGGTGTTGATAGAATTAAGAAAAATCTTAAACTAGATACAGATGATGTAGTTGATTATTGCAAAAATAAAGTTTTAGATAAAAAATGTAATATATATAAACAAGGCAAGAATTGGTATTGTGAAATTGATAATATAAAGATAACTATTAACTCATACAGTTATACGATTATTACAGCACATACTATTCACTAAATTACAAGTATACTTTAAGATGTAAATAATTTAATATTTATATCTTATTTTTT
>CAMNUE010000002.1 GCA_946560065.1 uncultured bacterium
AATATGTCTACCACGTACATAATAGCACCAATTAAAAATATTGTAGATTTAATACACTATAAAGGTATTATAAACAATACTATAATTAACTTGAATTCAAAGTTATATAACGAAAATGATGTTGGTTTTGAAATATATGTATCAGCTTTAAAATAAGTTATTCTGTTTCGTTCTAAAAGTAGATACTAATATAAAACTATATATCAAAAATATTGTTATTTAAATTGAAATTAGCAGTTTAAGGTATGCCAATGAAAAAGCATATCTTTTTTTGATGAAGAAATAAAAAAGAAAGTGAGGAATGATAAATGAATTATGGAATATTTAGAAGTGAACCTATTATGACTTTAAATGATTTAGCACAAATAGGTTCTTATAATAAACGTGAGAAAAAAGCTTATAAAAGCAATCCTAATATTAAATTAGAATTAACTAAAAATAATATTGAATTAGTACCTTTAAAAGAAAAATATATAAAAGGATTTCATAATCTTACAAAAGAATATAGAAAACAACACGAAGAAAAGCAAAAAACTGAACGTGATGATAGAAAAAGAAGTTATAGTGAAATGTTAAATAAATCTAAAAGCGTTGTTGCTGATGAACTACTTTTTACAGCTACAAACAAGTTTTTTAAAGATAAAGACAAAGAATTTATTTTAGAATGGGCAAATACTTGTATGGAATTTGTTTATAACGATTTAGGTTATACCAAAGAACAAGTATTACAAGCTACTCTCCATTTAGATGAAGCAACACCACATATTCACTGTGTTGTTGTACCTTTAGTTAAAAAATTAGATAAAAGAACAAACACTGAAAGATACACCATTTCTAAAAAACAATTTATTAAAGACAAATTACATCTATCTCAATTACAAGATATTTATAACGATAGATTGAGAGAAAAAGGTTATGATCTAGAACGAGGTATTAAAGGTAGCAATGCCAAACATCAAAAAGTACGAGAATTTAAGAAAACAACTAGATATTATGAAAATAAAGTTGAAACTATCAATAAAAGATTAGATAATGCAATGAATGACTTTGAAGAGAAAATGAAAACTACTAAAAACACAATTATTGATAAAGAATATGTAAAAGTTAGAAAAGATACTTTTGATAGTATGCAAAGTGTCATAAAAGAAACTAAAAAAGCCATAGAATTTCAACCAAAATTAGAATCCTTATTTAATGAAGTTGAAACTTACACTAAAAGTCATCAATCACTAGAAAAAGAAAATCAAAATATGCAAAGAGAAATAAAATCTTTAAAAACTAGAAATCATAATCTAATAGAAGAAAATAATAACTTAAAATCCTATATTAAAGCCATTTTAAAGGCAATTAAACACTTTTTTAGGGAATTACTACAAATTGGTAATGACAAAACAAAAGAAGCCACTATGAGTGAAATAAAGGACTATTATGATAATCAAAATTTTGATATGTATGATGTTAAAGATATTTCTAAAGGTACTAGTAAAGAAGATGAACTATTTGATTATGCAGATGTACCTAGTTATTTAAAATCTAGCAAGAAATCTCATAATGACAAAGAAAAAGATGATTTTGAGATGAGTTTATAAAAAAGTGAGTAAAAGAATTTAAAACATTTATGAATATTTGTAAAACTGTGGTAAAATATAATGGAAAGGAGACCAAAATTAATGAATAACGAAATTGAAAAAGCTTGTGCAGAATATGCAAAATCAATAGCTGTACAGAATGAATCGATAAGGAGGTTAAAAATTAAGAGTATTGAAAATACTTTGTCAGAGGAACATAAAAAAAAAAGTATGTTTGCAATTGCTTCTGGAATTTGTTTTGCTGGAATAATGGTTGCTACTCATTTTTCTGGAGCAGATGTAAACCAAGCAATCCAAACTGAAATTCAAATATTAAGTTCTTTTGATACACTTCAAGAATATTTAGGCACATTTACACCAGCTATGTGGATATCTATTGGTGCAACTGCAGGGAGTTTATCCAAATACATTGAGCACAAAAAAAAATATGATAAAGCAAACCAAGAATTTTATGATATGATATATCCAGATATTGTTGATACTCAAGCAAAAATCAAATAGGAGGAAAATTATGTTTGAAAAGGGTAATATTTTGACACTAGCAGATGACAATGAATATAGTGTTGTAGATCAGTTTAATGATAATGGCAATGTTTATGTATACTTAGTAGATATAAACAATAATGCAAATATCATTTATGGTAAATTAGAGAACGATGAAATAGTTGAGTTAGAAGATCCAGATGAATTAGAAAGAGTAATTAAAATTGTTAACTCCAACTTGCATAGTAATTAATTAAATAACAAAATCCAAAGGAAACTTCGTAACTAATGGATTTTGACGATAAACCTAGTTCTTGACGACTAGGTAACACACTACTAAGTCGGCAGAGCCAACTTAGATTTCGTGTGCCAAAGGTGATCCTTTGGAAACCCAATTAAGCAACATATTACAAAGTTTCACAATGTAATATTGTTGCTCTTTTTATTTGTCTTACGACTTCATAAAAAGAAAAAAAGACTACCACTTTCATGAGTAAACTCACAAAACGTGATAGCTTTTTTCTTATGTAAATGACCTAATTGCTAATCTTACGAAAAGCAAAAAGGTTATTTTCTTTTATGGTTGTATTTCTTTTCTAATAATCTTGCAGTATCTCTTTTTGCTACATATATTGATAAATAGGTAAATGCTTCATAGATAATCATTACAATAAAGAATCCAACTATGATATAAGGGTTATTTATTATATCTTTTCTAATGCATTCTATACCTTGAATAAATAGATAAATAATACCAAAGAATACAGTTGATAAAGTTGTCGTATCATCAAAGGATCTTTGAATTACTTTTGATTCTTCTGTATCAGCATTTAATCCTCTTGCACTCCATTTTTTAATTACTAATAATACTAGTACCATTAGAAATGGTGTAATAACCCAATACAATCTATAACCATAATCATTTTTAAGCATTAAGACTAATACTAAACTTACTATCATAAAAATATTTAATAATACGATTCCAATATTTCTTATTAGAGTTTTATTTTTTTGCATTCTTGTTTCTCTCCTTTACTTTTAAACTTTGTATTAAATTTATAATTTCATTTGAAGTTGTTATTTGATAATTGGTATCTTCTATTGTATGTAGCAGTAATTCTTTTTCACTTTGGATTATGTCTTTATTTAAATTTTCTTCACAAGACTTAACTAATTGCTTTAAATTAGTAATACTACCTAAAACATTGATTTCAGCTTCGTTTAATTCATCTAAATTCATTTTATCATAATAATCTTTAATAAATGGATTTAAAGGACTAACTTCCATACCTAACCCTATTTTATACATCATTTCATTGTAATTCACATTGATATGCTGACTTATTTTTCTAAGCATTTTAGGATTAGGAGTTTCAATTTCTCCTGATTCTATTTTAGATAGTTGAGCATTACTAATACTAGCAATTTTAGCAAGTTGTCTTTGTGAAAGGTTTGCCTTTTCTCTAGCTTCAGCAATGATTTCACCAATCTTTTTTTCTTGCATAATGAACACCTCTCTTGCACTAATAATAGCATATATGTTAAATAAAATCAACATTTTAAACTAAAACGTTTCAAAAAGTGTTGACTAGATAGTAATTATTATGTATATTAACGGTGTTAGTTAAATTTAACACATTATTTTAAAATGTTAACCATTTAAAAGAAAGGAGGAAATCTATGAATGAATAAAAGACATCTAGAAGTACCACAGAATGTTTGGGAAGATAAAAGAATTCCAAAAGAAACAAAGTATATTTACTCTTATATTTATACTAAAGGATTTGATAGAATTATCACAGATATAAATATAGGAGAAATACAACAGACCATTAAAATAAAAAATAATGGTTTGAAAAAGAGTTTAGATATATTAGAACGATTAAAATACCTAGTATACCAAGAATATGCAACGGGAATGTACACAATAACACTTAACTAAAATGTTTATAGGAACGTAGTTAAGTAAGGTACAGTAAGATGAAAGGCTTATGTTAGTACCTATTCTAGTAATAGAATGAACTAATTTGAAATAAGACATAATTCAAAGAACGAAGTAAAAAAGAATTAAGGGGTAATAAAAATAGTATGTGTTATTTCAAATAAAAATCTTAGGGGCGAAGATTTAAAATAATGCCTCTAGGATAACTATGTCTATTTTTGAAAGATAACTTGTAGATGATACAGGTTTTTTTGTTGTCTAAATTTTTAAAAGAAAGGAGAATGCCAATTGAGATTATTAAATAAAGAAGATATATTAAAAAACAGAGTTGATACTATATCACAATATCATATTTTAGATTATTTAAAGAAAAACTTAAATATAAATGAATTTAAAATCTATCTTGTTGATCGAGATAACATCAAAGTTGTTGATAAAGAAAGTAAACACTTATATTTTAACTATGATTCTTCCACCAAAGATGTAACTTATCAAGATGAATTAAAACAAAAAGAACAAGATTATGAAATAGGATTATAAAACTATGGGTTGCATTGTTTTAGATGATTTCATAGTTAAAAGTAATTCTATAAATTCAACAGATAAACTTGTATATGGAGTCATTAAAGCACTAACAAATAATTTAGGTTATTGTTATGCAAGTAACGATTATATTTCTAAAAAAGTAAATCTATCAAAAAGGACAATATCAAAATCTATTAGCAATTTAAGAAAAGCAAATTATATAAGAGTTGAAACCATTAACTATCAAAGAAACATCTATCTAACGAGTGATGTATAGCACACTTCTTCTATACCCTATGGAAGAATACTACTATACCCCATAGCAAGATACTTCTACTAAATATATAAGAATAATAAATAAGTATAATAGATAAGTATAATAGATAATATTTTAATTATATTTAAATTTATTTTAAGTAATTTAAATAACTAAAAAATCTAAATGAAAGGAATTGATAAATGGATGATATAAATTTTAATGAAATTTTAATATCAGGAATAATTAATGTTATTACTGATAACAATGGTAAATATGTTAAATTTGGATTAACTACTAATAAATATACCTTAAACGAAGATAAGAAAGTCTATGTTAGTTTAAATATTTCAAGAGAATTATTTAACACTTTTCAAGATTGTTTCATTAAAGGTAATAAAGTATTTATAAAAGGTTATCTAAATTCTTATATAGACCAAAATAAAAAGATACAAGGTTTCATTACAGTAACTGATATATCTAATAATCCAAATGAAATTATTAAGGGAAGAAATTCCCCACATATTAGATATGATCCTGATGGTGTAATGGTATGGAATGGCAAAAGATGTGAAGCTATTCCATCTACCAAAGAAGAACTTACTGAAATGGAAAAATTATTAAAAGATTTTAAATAAACTATTTGCAAAAATAATAGAAAGGAATTTGAGATTAGTTATGAAAAAAATAGAATTAAAAAATTAAAAAGAAAGGAGAATGCTTATTGTATAAAGTCATTGAAGAAAAAGACACAAAAGAAATGAATCAAATAGAAATTGATAATATCATTGATGAATCAATTAACCTATCAATCATATTTGATTTACTAAATTTAAACTTAATAACTGAAAAACAGTTTTATATACTAAAAGAAAAAATTAAATGTTTTTACTAAAATAGCTACAGAATTATGTAGTTTTAAGATATAATGTTTGTAGAACGAAGCAGTAGTTCAAAATGAAATTAAAATAAAGAAAGTGAGGTATAAATGGCACAAGTTGAGATTATAGCTGCTAATCTCAAAGAAAAAAATAATAATATTACTATTGCAAATAAAAAGAAAAGAGTTTGTGCTTATGGTCGTGTAAGCACAGATGATGAAGAACAAATTACAAGTTATAATTCACAAATTAAATATTATACTGAAAAGATTAAATCTAATCCTGATTGGGAATTTGTAGGAATATATGCTGATGAGGGTATTAGTGGTACTCAAGTTAAAAATAGAACTGAGTTTCAACGAATGATAGATGATGCTTTAAATGGCAAAATAGACATTATTTTAGCTAAATCTATTTCAAGATTTGCTAGAAATACACTTGATACTCTTAAATATTGTAGAGAATTAAGAGATAAGAAAGTTGATGTCTATTTTGAAAAAGAAAATATTCATACAATAGATTTAGATAGTGAAATGTTTTTAACTCTTTATAGTGCTTTTGCTCAAGCTGAAAGTGAATCTACTTCTCAAAATGTTAAGTTGGGTTTAAAAGCTATGATGAAACGTGGAGAATATGTTGGAAGTCCTGATTGTTATGGCTATGATTGGAACAAAGAAACAAAACAATTAGAGATAAACGAAGAACAAGCAGAAGTTGTTAGAATGATTTTTAATTGGTATATTGAAGGACTTGGTTGTAGAAGAATTGCAAATAAACTTGAAGAGATGAAAATTCCTAGTTATACAGGTGCTAGGTGGTCTACTTCTTCTATTAGCAATATGATACATCAAGAAAAGTATGTTGGTGATTTATTACAAAATAAATCTTATACAGTAAGCCCTATTACTCATAAAACTGTAAGAAATAAAGGTGAAAGAGAAAAATATTATGTTAAAGATCATCATACGCCTATTATTTCACGAGGGGTTTGGGATAAAGTACAAGAAATTTCTAAAAAGAGATATGATGGTATAACATTTAATAAGAATGATTACAAAAGTAGAGAAACAAGAAAATATGCTTTTAGTGGTAAAATCAAGTGTGCTTTTTGTGGAACTAATTTTTGTAGAAGACAAAGCTCTTATTCTAAAAAGCGACCAACTTATAATTATTATTGGACTTGTTTTAAAAAGAGAGAACATTCTGATGCTTGTCCTGATTCAGTAGGTATTAGTGAAACTAAATTAGAAGAAACCTTTGTTATGATTTATAATGACATTATCAAAAACAAGCATAAAACGAAACAAGCCTTAATTAAAGCAATTAAAGAGGTTTTAAGTGATAATGATTATCAAGATAAATTAAATAACTTACTGAAAGAAAAAGAAACAATCGAACAAAGACTATCAAAAATTATTGATATGGAACTTGATGATGACATTGATAGAAAAGAAATGTTTATCCAAAAAGAACGTGAATTATTAAATCAGTTAAATAGCATTAAAAGTAAAATCACTGAATATGAGAAAATTCTTGATGAAAATAAAGGTTTATCTAAACAAATAAAAGAAATAGATGAATATTTTGATAATTACCCATCTACTTTAAAAAAATTCAATCGTGAGGCATTTGAAAATATGATAGAATGTATCATTGTTGGGGATTATGATGAGAATGGTAATAAACTACCTAGAGTAGCAAGATTTGTTCTAAAAACAGGCAAAGAGTATAAATTTGAAGTATCAAAAAACTCTAGTAATGATAAGGGCAATAGTGATAAAAATAACGAGGTGTCATTATGCACGAGGAACGTGACCTTTTTTTGCTGCTCCTACAAGCCCAAATTTTGTTCTCTCGCTAGTTCTTTCAATTTCTAGTTGAGCAAGTATTGTTAACATACGAATAAAGAATTTTCCATTTGCATTTCCTGTATTGATTTCTTCAGCAACACTTTCTAAATCACAATGATATTCTTCTAAAAGAGTACAAATCGTTTCTAAATCTTTAATAGACCTAGTTAATCTATCAAGTTTATATACAATAATTTTATTGATTTTTCCATCTTTCATATCTTGTATCATTTCTTGAAACTTTGGTCGATTTGTATTTTTTGCTGAAACTCCTTCTTCACGATATACTTTATATATTTTATAGCCTTTAAATTCACATAGTTTTCGTAATCTATCTTCTTGTTCATCCAAACTATGCCCAAATCTACTTTGATCCTCTGTTGAAACACGAGGGTATAGACCACAAATGATTTCGTTTTCTTCTTTCAATTTATCACGTTCCTTTCTATTATTTTTTAAAACAAAAAACACAAGAGAGATTTTTCCCTTGTGTAAGATAACTAACAATATATTTTTAGTTATTTAGTACATTGTTGATAGAATTATCTTCTATCATATACTATTTTACTTAAAAGTAGTTGAAAAGTCAGTAGTGAATTTAGTTGTGTTTTTAGTTGTATTAAATTTTCACTATTTCCTTATTTCATAAGGGATAGAAAAGAAAATAAACTAATTAAAAACCAATATAAATTTTTCGATAGAATTTTTATCTATCGTACCCAGTTTATCACTAGACATAAGTAAAGTCTAGGTAAAAAATGGGTAAATTTTGAGTAATTTTTGGGAAGAATTAAAGAAGTGAAAATACTCTTGTATTGATTTTTATCCAATACTTTATCATAGTATCATTTACTTCTTGCAATGTCTAGGCAAAAAAGATGCAAATTTCTTGCAAAATTGTTGCAAAAAGTATGCAAAAAAGTTGCAATTCTATAAGTATCGATAAATTTTCAATACAATAACATAGTATCATTAGTATTAGTCTAATTACAATACAAAAAGTAGTATAAATTTAATACAATTTCTAGTATAAAATTAGTATAAAAATAGTACATTTTCAGTATAAATTAAATCTAATTTTAATACATTTTATTCATTGTATTTAATAAACTAATATATTTAGTTAAAGATATAATCGCATTATCACTAGGTAGATATATTTTATCTTTATTATCATAAAGTAGAGCGATAAGAGTATTCTTTTTATTACTAACGATTATCTTATATGGTTCTTGAACACTTAAATTCGTTTTATCAAATTTAATCAAATGCCCATCTATAAACTCAACTTCTAAGTTTCCCATACTAACTTTCATTTTTAGTTTCTTTTTAATTTCACAAGGAAATTCTAGATTTTCTATGGTCGTTTTCATAAAATTTCATCAACTCCTTTAAACAATGAAAAAAGCCCATAATATCAAATATTATGAACTTTATTTATAGTAAATCGCTTAAAAGTGCGACTTTTAACCTCAATGGTGCGTGAGTAAACCACGTTTGAAAATTCACATTAAGGTTAATTTCTAAATCCATTGTAACATCTTTTATATAGCTTTGCACCTTTTATTATTTTATTTTATCTTTTTTATCAATATATCTAATTATTTCATCAACTATGTCATTAATATTTTCTGATTCTGTATTTATTCTAATTGCATTATCATAATTTTGTTCTAAAAAATGTAAATTATAATCTAAATAAGAAATTATATCCGTATAATCTCGATTTTTATCATTTCTAATTCTTGATTTTATTGTTTCTTTACTGGCTGTTAATATAATGTGTATAAGATTCTTTTCTTTATTTACAAAGTAATCAAATAATTGTTCTTTACATATTTTATCTGTCAATGCCATATCAATAATAATATATTTTTTTGTATTATGTTTTATTATTTCTATAATATGTTCTTTAAAGTATTTATTAAATTTCTTATTGTTTTGTGGATAACAACCACCACCTGAATCAAATATATGAGGATTTTTCTTATGAAATTCATCGGATGAAATGATACTGCAATTATGACTTTCCAATTTCTCTTTTAACTTATCAATAGTAGTTGTTTTTCCTACACCATATGTTCCATTTATCCAAATAATCATTTTATTAAACACTCAATTCTATTTTATGATTTTACAATCTGACCAAGATCCAGCACTTAAACATTCACCTTCAAATGTAATTGTATCACCAACATTGATGTTCTTAAGGACTTCCTCTTGATCTTTTTCAAATTCAGCATAGAAAAAAACAATAGTATTATCAACTTTAAGCTCCATAGTTAATGTTGCACCTCCAGTAAGGTTGAACAATCCATCATTAGATATTGCATTAACTTTTGCTGTAATTCGATACCGATTATTTTTATATGTATCGTCTGCTCGCAATTCATTTTCTTTATATGCTTTATATATTTCTGGAAATTCAACGCCTTCTATGTAAGTAACTGTATTCTCTTTATTTTCCTGTATATTTTCCTTATTTTTAACTGGTTCTAATGTAATATCAATAATAAAACCAGCTCCACAGACAAAGGATACTGAAATTGCTACTATACACAATACTGTTTTATTTACTAAACCAAAAATTATTCCAAAAATAATTCCAAGAATAAAACCAAATGCCATTATCCATAAAAATGTAGTCATATTTTATTACCTCCAATGCAAAATTAATACATTTTAATTATCTCATAAAAATAATATTTATCAAGCAAAACAAAATTATTCCAAACTACAAATATAAGAATAATCCTATCTTATAATATTTTTCTTTTTATTTATATTTGACTTGACTATAGCAACTCTTATTCTTGTATTAATTACTTATTGTACAAAACATTCAATTTTATTACATTTATAAACCACCATAAATTCCATTTATCCAGATAATCACTATATTACGCCTCAATTTACACTCTAAATTGAAAAAAGCAAATTACTATTTTACTCTTTTAATTATATCAAATATTGAGCTTTCTACTTTGAATTTTCGATTGTACTATTAACATTACTATTGTTGCTATTTGTTGTTTCTTCTGCATCACTAGGAGGTAATATAACTAACAACGCCATCCATAAAATAACTATAACCCATATAATTACGGTTTTATGCATAGTATATGTTTCATATTTTTGTGTATAATCTGTGATTTTGGGACAAGCCATACATCCTAATAATATACAAAATAATCCCATTATAACATTTATTATTCCATTTTCATATGAAGTAATTGAACCTATACCAGCTAGCCATAAAAATACTGCTAAAACCCATTTGAATATTCTCTTTGTTTTATTTATTCCTTTATCAACAACTTCTTTTTGTTTTGCACGTTTTGAGGCTTTTAATTCTTCTTCTGCATCAAGTTTGGCTTTAACTTTTAATCTTTCCTTTTCGTAAAAATCACTATTTTCCTTTACTTTATTTTTTTCTACATCATTTATTTCTTCTAATTCAGATTGTTGCAATAATTCTTTTTCATATTCATCTAATGTTTTAGATTTACTCTTCGAATCTTTTTTTACTTCAATAATATCTTCAGAAACATCATTATTATTTTCAATTTTTAATTCAAGTATTTTAGCTTTTTGTTTTTTAAAATCTTCTTCGTTAATAACACCATCATCTAGTAATTGTTTTAATATTTTTACTTCTTCTAATTTATCCATAAAGTACCTCCTAATTCAATAACTGTTCTTTAATTGCATCATATTCTTCTTGAGTTAAAGTTCCATCATCTAATAATTGTTTATATTCTCTTAATTTAGTATAAGCATCTTTACTCTTTGTTATTGTTGGTTCCTTTATGCTAGTATTTTCTTCAGTCTTTCTTGATTTACTGTCTTTTATTAGTGCTTCTCCACATTCAGAACAGAATTTAACTTTTTCACCATTTAATGATCCACAGTTTTGACATCTGATTTTAATTTTGCTAACTGTCTCGCCTATATCATTATTCATTGTCTTAGCAATTTGTTTTCCAACTGCAATGCTTGCTCCAAGCCCAGCAACTCCTCCATTTTGATTAGCAGCATCTCTAATTGCTCTTGCAGATTGATATTGAATAAATCCTTCCATATCTTGACTTGCCATACCAATACCAGATTGTTCATCAATTAATTTTTCTACATTTTCAGGTAGTGAAATATTTTCAATATTAACATTACTAAACTTAACTCCAATATCTTTAGCTTTAATATTAGCTTTTAATTGAATTAAGTTTGATAACTTACTATATTGTGTTGCTAAATCAATAATTGGTATATCAATCTCTCCTAGAACGACACTAAAAGATTCAACTAGATACGAACTTAAATAATCATTTATTTCATCAGTCACAAATTTATGTTGTGTTCCTAAAACTTCTCTTACAAATTTTTCAACATCATCTATTTTAAATGCAAATGTTCCAAACGACTTAATTCTTATTACTTTAAATTCTTTGTCCCTTATAATAAGAGGATTTTTTGTCCACCATCTATTACTAACAAATTGTTTTAAGTTTATAAAATAAAGATCTGCCTTAATTGGTGAATTAAATAAATGTGGAAAAGCCATTAGTGAAGAAAGTACAGGAAGATTATTTGTTGTTAATCTATGCGTTCCCTCCTTTAAAATATCTGCAAATTGCCCACCTTTAAAAAATACAGCGGCTTGACTTGGTCTTACAATTACTTTTGCACCAGTTTTAATTTCATTATTATTACTATAAGGTCTGCTATATTTAACTACAATGGCTTTACTATTTTCATCAATATGTTCAATAACATCAACAAATTGATCTTTTATAGCAGTCATTAATCCCATATCATTACCTCCAGACTAAAGAAAATATTTATATTCAATTAATTATATCACATATTTGTATTATTAATTAGTAAAAAAATAATATCTTATATTTTCACATGTAATAGTAGTTAAATTATATAAATAATTATAATACTTTCTATATTTTTTTTAAAGCGAATATGTACCTTTTCTTTTAAAAAATCTGATTATTTTTTTCATTATTTATGTACCAAAAGTCGAGTAACATTTAAGCAGGATAAGAATGTATGACAAAAACTCGCCAGTGGCGAGTTTACAAGGGTTTTCGTGTCTGACATTTTTATTTTTGTATGACAATTGTAAGACATAAAATTATGTAAAAAATAGCGATTTTGCCTAATTTTGCCTATTTGTATGACAAATGTTATAACATTTTAACTCTTTTTATACCTTAAAAAAGCCCAATTTGTACCAAGATTTAATTTTTTTTAATAGCTTATTTAACTATTGTTGGTACAAAGTTATGTACCTTAAATATTAACATTAATTATATTTATTGGACTAATAGGGACTTCTATTAATCCATAATGAGTAACTTTTAATAACCCTTTTTTATCAATGATTGGTATTAATTTAAATGGTTCATTAAAATAATTGCCTTTACTATATTTAAGCATAAATTGTTTATCATTAATTTGTTCTTTCTTTAGTTCTTGATAATCTATAGGATAATTTAACTGTAATTTTTTAATATAATTTTTAATTTCTTCTCTAGTCATTGGTGCTGATACTTCAATATTTATAGGTACATCGTTTGCTGTTATTACTTGATTTCTATTGATACCTTTATTATTAAATAGATTAGCGTATTCCTCAATAAATGTTTTTCTAAAATTAATATGTTTAATTTTAATATCTTTATCGTTTTTTACAACTTCTATATTATCAATATAACTTGTTATCAATTCTTGTCTTTCTGATATTGGTAATTCGTTCCATTTTGATTGAAAGTTTAATTCATAGAATGGATTAATAAAACTTTTAACACTTTCTATATCCCTTTTTAACATAATATCTTCAAAAGTAAAATTATATTGTTCTAGGTCTTGTTCTTCTTTAATTTTTCTTTCAATATCTTTTATTCTATTCTCTAAATAATTTTTATCTTCTTTATATTCCTCTAAAATGATTATTTCATTTAGATAAGCATCTTTAAGTCTTATAATTTTATCTTTTAAAGTCTTTAATTCTTTTAATAATAATTCATTAGTATTTTCGAGTTTTTTCTTTAAAAGCGGAGCAAAATGTTTCTTAACAATAGAATCATATTCAATAATTTGCGTTATCTCATCTATTAATAATTCTATTAGTTTATCTTCTCTAATATAAGTTTTACAACTATTGCATTGATAATAAATATACTTCTTTTTAGAACCACCTGGTGCTTTACAAGCCATTATTTTATGACAATTAGGACAAATTATTTTTTGAAAGAAAATATAATCGTTTCTTCTTGTATAATTACGAGTATTCTTTCTAGTTTGCTCTTGGCATTCTTCCCACAGCTTTTTAGATATAATTGATTCTACAACATTTTCATAAAGTACAGGATTTCCTGTTCTAGTTCCACTTACAAAATCACCCTTATAAAGTGGATTTGAAAGTGTTTTTAGTATTGTGGTATCATTCCATTTTTTATTTAGCACTTTTTCTTCATTAAAAATATTTGCTATTTGTTGATAGGATTTACCTTTATAATATAAATTAAAAATTCTTTCTACTATCTCACTTTCTGCAGGATTAATAATTAATTTTTTATCTTTTCTCATAAATCCTAATGTCTTTCTTACAGGAATGTGCCCATCTTTGATAGCACCGACCATACCAAACTTAGTTCTTTCACTAACTCTTTCAATTTCAAGTTGTGATAAAACAGTAAGCATTCTTACAAAAAACCTTCCATTAGCAGTTGATGTATTAATATCATCCATAGCACATTCTAAACTACAATTATACTTTTCCAATTCACTTATTAATATTTCTAAATCTCTAACACTTCTTGTTAATCTATCAAGTTTATAAGCAACAATAACATTTACTTTCCCATCTCTAACACTTTCTAGCATTTTTTGAAATTGTGGTCTGTGTTCCATATCTTTTCCTGATATCCCTGCATCTTCATAAATACCATAGATATTATAATCTCGATATTTACATAAGTCTTTTAATTTTTCTTGTTGTTCAGGTAGAGAATAACCCTCACGGGCTTGATCCTCTGTACTGACACGACAATAGATTGCTGCATTCTTTTTATTCATTTATTTCCTCCTTTTCAAGAATTTAAGCATTTTACCATATTTTACTACCTATACTTTAAATTACAATAAACTAAATCAGCATAATTTCGCTTTTTTTTGTATTCAATTTGTATTTAAAATGTACACTTGATAAAATGTTCTAATTCTTTTAAAGGAATAGACCTACTTAAATCGTTAATATAAACATCTTCACACTCATTAAAGAAAAGATAAGTAATTCCTTTTATTTCAAGAGTATGTGGCTCTATATAGGCAATATTAGTATTTGTTAAACTAATAATACTACCATTTTTTATCTTTGCTTTAATATTATTAAACTTAAGCAAGCTATTAATTTTCTTTTTTAATACCTCATCAATTTCCAATTTTTCTTTTACTATTTGCATAATTAATCAAACTCCTTTCAAAACAAACAAAAAAGATTAACCGAAATTAACCTTTATATTTTGAAAGTCGAATTAGTTCGACTAATTTCCCTATGGTGCCGAAAGTAGGACTTGAACCCACAACCTACTGATTACAAGTCAGTTGCTCTACCAATTGAGCTATTTCGGCAATATGGTGCTTCCATCCGGACTTGAACCGGAACTCTATCGCTAGAAGCAGATTTTGAGTCTGCCGCGTCTACCAATTCCGCCATGGAAGCAAGGTACAAATTGATTATACCATACATTTATTCAAAAGCAAGGACAAAAAACAAAATAAATTTCAAAATATTCACTTTGTTTACTTTGATTATCACCTTCCGAATTTCTAATACATAAAAATATTTAACTTAACTTTAGACTTCATCCTCTGCTTCATTCTTTTCTGTATATTTAGAAGTGTATAAATCAGAATTATCATCATCCTCTTCATTAACCTCTTCAATAATATCTTCTATTTTAGGTAAATCTTCTATTGAAGAAAGACAAAAATAATCTAAAAATTCATGAGTTGTTTCATAAAGAATTGGTCTACCCGGCAATTCACTTCTTCCGCTTTCCTTTATAAAACCTTTCGCCACTAATTTTCTAAGTAAAGATGTAGTGCCTACCCCTCTTATAGTATCAATTTGAACTCTAGTAATTGGTTCATTATAAGCAATAATAGCTAAAGTCTCAAGAGCCGCTTGACTCAAAACATTAGACTCAGGATTCTCAATTAATTTTTGATAATAATCCTTATGTTCAAACTTCGTAGTTAACTTAAATCTATTTCCTAAAAAATCTATTCTAAGACCACGACTTTCATCTTCATAATCTTTTTTCAATTCTCTAATTAAATCTTTCGCAGTATCTTCATCAATTCCTAATACATCAGTCATTTGATCTATTGTTAAACCATCTTCACCTACAACAAATAATAATCCTTCTAGTACAGCCTTATTCACCGTTAACCACCTCACAAATAATATCATCAAAAGCTTCACTCTGAGTAATTACAAGTTCTCGACTTTTTGCCATTTCAAGTACTGCCAAAAAAGTTGCCACAACATATTCTTTAGAAACAACTGGAAACAATTCAAAAAAAGATATTCTTTTTTTAGTCTTTAAAATTCTTTTTATATCATGTCTTCTAGAAGAAACACTAATCTCATTAACAGTAACTTTTGTCTTTAATGGTTTATTATCTATCTTTCTCTGATAATATTTTTTAAATGCATTAATCAAGTCATCAATAGATGCTTCTCCATGTATTTCATGAACTTCATCTATATAATTATTAATATTTTCTGGGGCTTTTGTATAAATATCTTTTCTTAATAGCTCTTTTTCTTGTAAAACTCTAGTAATATCTTTATAAGCTTGATATTCAAGCAATCTATTAACAAGTTCTTCTCTTGGATCAACTTCCTCTAAAGAATCATCTTCATTTTTAGTACTAGGCAGTAACATCTTAGATTTAATTTCTAATAACTCTGATGCAAGAACTAAATATTCAGAAGATACTTCCAAATTCATTCGCTCTTGACTATTTAAATAATCAACATATTGCTTAGTAATCTTCTCAATCTCAATATCCATAATATCCATCTTACTCTCTTTTATAAGATGAAGTAATAAATCTAAAGGGCCCTCAAATTCATTAATTTTAAATTCCATATTACACTTCCCCAATTCTTTGTTAATTATAACACAATAAAATAAAAACTTTCAATTTTCACATAATCTGTAAGAATATCATCTCATTAATAAGTATATCAAAACACTTTCCAAAGAACAATATATCTGCAATTATCAAAAATTAAACAATACAAAATACCACTACTAAAATATGCTATACTTATAATGAAATAAATTACATACGAGGAGTAATAAAATGATTAATATATTTGATATTATAAAACTGATAATGAGTTTTTTTGTTGTTGCAGTACACACTAATCCTTTGATAAGTTTTTCAGAAAATGCCAACTTCTATTTAGTCAATACCCTTGGAAGAATTCCAGTCCCAATATTTTTTTCAATCTCCGGTTTCTTTCTATTTAAAAACTTAAATAAAGAAAAAACAAATTATTATCAATATACTATAAAATATTTAAAAAAAATTACAATAATATATATAATTTGGTCCCTAATCTACTTTATTCCATATTATCTTAATAACACATCACCAAACAAACTTATAGAGTTTATTCCTCACATATTTACTGATGGAGTATATAGTCAACTATGGTATTTAAAAGAATTAATTGTTGGTGTCATTTTAACAACCATTATAAATCAAAAAATAGGTATCAAGAAAACTTTAATAATTTCACTCATTTTTTACATTGTAGGTATATTATTAGTTCCATATTTTCCTTTAATCGAAAAAATTTTCAATTCAAGTAATTCATTTTTTGATACAATTAATTATTGGGGAAAAATGATTGGAAGAAACGGATTACTTTTTGGAATGTTCTTCATTACACTAGGAGGATATATTGCTTCAAAAAAACATAAAGTTAATAATAAAATTTGTTTTTTAGGATTACTTTTATCCATTATATTTCTTATAGGTGAAACAACATTAATAAGAAAAATTGGTGGTCAATACTATGGTATACAAATATCTTTAATTCCCCTAACATATTTTTCTATCAATTCTATGCTTTATATAAATGAAAAAACATCTAAAAAATATGATACCTATAAAATTAGAATACTAAGTTTTTTAATATACTTAATACATGAATGGGTTCACTTAACTTATATAATAATTAGTACTCGTCTTATCACAATAAGTATTTTTAAAAATTCACTAATCTCTTATATAATAATATTAGTAGTAACTATTTTAATTTCAATAACAATTATACATTTTAGTAAGAAAGATAAATTTAAATTTTTAAAGAAATTATATAGTTAATAGGACTATCCATTTTATTTATAACAAGTTATAATAACATTAGGTGATTAAATGAAAAAATTCAATGAATTAGATGAAGGCTTTATTTGTGAAAATTGCCATCAAGAAGTAAAACCTCTAGGATACTCATCAAGAGATCATTGTCCATATTGTTTATACTCAAAACATGTTGACATTAATCCAGGAGACAGAGAAAATCCTTGTAAAGGTCTATTAAAGCCAATACAAATAGAAAAATTTAAAGATACCTTTAAAATAGTTTATAAATGTCAAAAATGTAGTCAAAATCATAAAAATATTATGGCCAAAGACGACGATATGAGTAAAATAATTGAGCTTTCCAATATTGAAAAATAAAAAGAAAGCTTTTTTTATGCTCTCTTTTAAACTTCATTTTCTCTATTTTTATTAACAAAAATAACAAGACATCCAACACCAACAAAAGAAAATACAAATGCAATAATTCCTATAGTAGACAAAGTCTTAGGATTAGCAATTACATTATTAGATGACCACTTAGCATACAAATCAATCTTTCCAACTAACTCACCATCAACTTCTTCAGCAGGAGTTTTCTCTATATCAGTAAAATGACCACTATCACTAAAATAATCTTCTGCTAATTCTTGAGTCAATTCTGTTACTCTATACTGATAGTTCTTATCCAAATACCAACCTTCAAATTTATAGCCATCTCTTTCCAAATCTTTCAAAACTACAGTTCCATCTTCTTTTACATAACTAACAGGATTAGCCTCAATACTAGCTTTAGAAGCATTAAAAACATTTAAATAAGCAAGATTTAAGGAAATCATTTTCTTAACTTCTTCTGGATAAACAAGACTAAAAGAAAGATCACCACCAATCATAGAATAAGGCTCATAAATAAAATATCCATTTGGTTTATTATTTTTATCAAATATAAAATCTAAAAATTCATTATACTCAGTCGCTCCTGGACATATTTCAGAACTACCTACCGACTCATCAGTTGAAATTTTCTCAATACATCTTCCACTATTTTTTAAATCAATAAGTGAAGCGGAATAAAAATCATAATTAAATTTTATAGTTTCACTAATTCCTCCACTTGAACCAACTACACGGTTAATAATGTAATCATTGTTTTTATATTTAATACTTTTTAATGAAACGTGAAAAAAGTTATCAGGAACAATAGTATCATCATATAAAACTAACTTGTCACTGTCACCATTATATGTAAATTCATGTACAGAATATTCCTTAGCAAACACTCCTAAGGGAATTAAAAAGGCAAGTGTACTAATCAAGATAAAATTAAATAAATATTTTTTCATAAAATCTCCTATCATCATAATCATAATATCACATTAAGACAAAGTAAGAAATATTAATCTAGTCATCTAAATTAAAAATATAATTATCAACCAAATCATTATCATCACCAAAACTCCTTCTCAAAAGTAATTTGTGATAAGTTAAAAGAAAATCACTCATAATGTACTCTCTTTTATTCAACTTTTCTTTAACTCTAAGTATTTTTTTGACAGATTCATTGATTCTTTCTTCATTTATTTTTCCATCAATTACTGCCCGCTTAATTATTCCAACAGTTATACTCATTTTCTCTGGAGCTAGTAAAACATCAACCCCTGCATTAATTGCTCCAACTAATAACTCTTCTGTAGAATAATAATTAGTAAGAGCCTTCATTCTTAAGCCGTCAGATACTATCAAGCCATCATAATCCAAATAATCTTTTAAGTAATCAATTCCATCTTTAGATAAAGTCAAAGGAACATTTCCTGTTATACTAGGTATAATATCATGAGAAATCATCATCATATCTAAATATTTACTATTTTCTTTAAATGGAACGAGTTCTCTTTCTTCTAGTTCTTTTTTTGTCTTCAAAATATAAGAACTTCCATAATGTGTATTTTCGGTACCATCACCAATTCCTGGTAAATGCTTAGCACAAGAAACAACACTGTGATTATTTAATCCAAGTATGTAATTCTTTCCATATTCAGCAACTTCATCTTCACTTATTGAAAACGAACGAGAAAAATCAAATTCATTATCACTAGTGGTTGAGATATCTAATACCGGAGAAAAATTAACATTTATTCCAAAGGTCGCTAACTCTTCACCATTAACCTTACCAGAAAGATAAGTATACAATAAATCATCATTACCTAAGTCTTCTAAAGATTTCAATTTAGTCAATCTAACATCTCCCAGTGACTTTAATCTTTGCATATAGCCACCTTCTTGATCTATCCCTATAAAAATAGGAATATCAGAAGATTTATTAAGTTTTCGAATTAATTCAAAATAATCATTTTTATTCCATAAATTTTCACTATACAAAATAAACCCACCTGGCTTGTATTTATAAATTGCATCATACAAGTCAGAAGTATAAATACCAGACCTATATTCAACAAATAACATTTGGCCAATCTTTTCATCCAATGACATATCATCAATAGAATACTTTTTTTGCGTAACAGTAGTTTTATTTGTACCAACTAAACAAGAACACACTGCTACAACACAAACAAAACATAAACCTAAAACCACCCTAAAATTTTTCACAAAATCAACCTATTAGCTTCGCATGAACTACCTTTCTTCCCTTATTATCATCTGTACAAGTAGATAAAGTAATAATCTTATCATTAGCATCTAAATTAACATTAAACTTATAATTACTTCTATCAACTAAAGTATCTAAAAACTTTTTATACTCACTATTATTATTAAAATTATTACTTAAATAATAAATCTCTGGTTCAATAGAATAACAAGAAAAAACTTCATAAACATATCTTTTATTTTCAGTAACAACAATTATTCTATGATTAGAACTCTTAAACCACTTATCAGTAAAAACATTAGATAAACTACCAAAACCTGTTTTATTAAGTAAATTATGACCATAAAATATCGTATTTGAATCAGACATTTCTTTAGAATTTCTAAAATCCATAAAAGTCCAGCCACTTACTTTAATTTCTTTCTTTATATTATGATTTAAATAATAATCATTATCAACAGTTTGAACAATAGGATAATTAATACTTGTTCCATCTACAATCAACCAAGCAACCACATCACCATTAACCTCTTTTAACTCATTGAAATTAATATCATCTACTTTCATTTTTCCATACTTACTATAAAGATTTGTTTCCATTTGTAAAGCTTTATCTGTCGGAGTTGAAGTGACTTCTTCCCCATTTTGTGCACTATTCAAATCATTATCTTCTATATTATTAACCTTAGAATCATCTATATAAACTACTTTACTATCATTATACAAATAAGTATATAAAAACATAATAATAAAGAATATTAAAACAATAAATAAAAACGAAACAGGATCACTTTGTTTTTTCTTAAAGTAACCATCAATTTTTTTAAAAATATTACAATTTTTAATTCGACCAAGTAAAATAAAAGGTAATCGAATATAAAAGAAAAAGCCTTTCGCTAACAATTCACAATCATAGTAAAAACCCTTAAATATAGTCTTAAATATTCGACTAATAAATAACATAAATTTCTTAATCATATTATTTCTTCATCCTCTAAAGAATTATCATTTTTACTAATATTTACTTGGTTTTTAATTTGAGAATTATCTTTTTCATCAGTTTGTCCATTACTTGAAACTTTATCTTTTTGCTCTTTAGCTTGAACACTTTTTTTTAGTGATGTATCCTCAACTAAATAACTACTCTGAATAACAGGTTCTACATAATAATTACTATTTCTATTATTATCATTATCATCTGTTTTATTTACTAAATCATTACTCTCACCTGGTAAAATATTAACTGGTTGAGTATCTTCTAAAACATTATTAAAAGAATTATTTTGAATTGGAGAACCTTTGCTAAAATAATTAAAATTATTAAAAATTTGAGTATCAAACTGCGTACTAAGATTATTATTAATTGAATTATCTATATGCGAAATAGAAACACTATTAAATTGATTAATTACTTGAGTATCCATAATCTCATTCGTCCAATTATCCATCTGATTATTAATATTATTATCAAATGGAGTACTCATCATATTAGTGACATTACCATTAACATTTATTTCTTTAACAGAATCATCGTTATTAGAAACATCACTTGTATTTTCTTCTTTATTATTCTTCTTCTCTAAAATTGTAAGAATTATTCCAGTAATAAAAGATGTCACAATTATTATTATAAAAATTATATACACAATAACCATAAACACACCTCTATTCTTTTATATAATTATAACAAAAAAATGAAATATCTCAAAACATTTCATTTTTAATATATAACTAATTTTTTGGTTTAAAAAACAATGTAAATAAAAAGGAAAATATTATTGCAGAAGTAATTCCCGCTGCTGTCATATCAAACATTCCCATAAATATTCCCATAAATCCTAAACTTTCAGCTCTTGCAAGTGCTCCATGTATTAAGGAATGTCCAAAACTTGTAATTGGAAGTTGTGCTCCTCCACCTACTACTTTAATAATCACATCATATATTCCAAAACTATCTAAAAAAGCTCCAATAACAACTAATATACTAGTAATATGACCTGCAGTCAATTTACTATTATCCAAGATTATCTGTGAAATCATACAAATAAATCCACAAAATAAAAACGAATTAAAAAGTAACACTATACCACCTCCAAACTAATCGCATGACAAATAGAATTTATATTTTCTTTTTGATATACAAGTAATGGAGAAAACAAAGCTCCTGTCGCCAAAAATAATACTTTCTTTAATTTCTTTTCCTTCATCATATGATAAATATAAGAATAAACCACCAAAGCGCTACAAACAGGTCCACTTCCTCCAGCTTTTACTTCTTTTTGTTCTTCTAAATCATAAAGCATAACTCCACAATCGTTATAATTATCACTTAAATCTAAATCATAAGTATTAAGTAAGTAATCTTTTACAATTTCTTTACCATATTTTCCTAAGTCCCCAGTAACTATCAAATCATAATAATTAGGATTTCTTCCTGTATCTTCAAAATGCTTAACTAAAGTATCAATTGCACTAGGAGCCATAACTCTTCCCATATCATTAGGATCATTTTGCTCATAGTCAATAATTTTACCAAGTGTAGCAGATTCAACTCTTACTTCACTCTTTTCATTTGTCAATAAACAACAAGCAGCTCCTGTTGCTGTAAAAGTCGCACTACTAGGTCGAGGTGCCCCATACTCTGTTGGATACCTAAATTGTTTCTCACTACTCATATTATGAGAAGAAACTAAACAAGCACAATTATTAATAAAATTCCCCTCTATAAAATTAGCTCCAATAATCATTCCTAAAACACTACTACTACAAGCACCATATACACCAATAAAACTATTTCCTACTCCACTAGCTCCATAAGTAGAGGCAGTTATCTGATTAAGCAAATCTCCACCTATTACTAAATCAATAGTACTTTTATTAACACCACTTTTTTTCATTATCATAACAAGAGCATCTTTAACTAATTTTATCTCAGCCTTCTCCCATGATTTTTCGCCAAAATATAAATCATCATAAGTTTTATCAAAATAACGTCTCAAAGGACCATTCTTCTCATAAGGACCACAAACAGTTGCAGTTTCATCTATATATACATTTTTATACTTAAAAGTCATCCTATCCCTCCTATGATATATCTAACCATTCCAAAAAACCAAGCCGAAACAATTCCATATATAATTACAGAACCAGCAAGTTTAAACATATTAGAACCAACTCCATATATAGGACCTTCTCTCTTATAATCAAGTGAACTACTTGTCATCGAATGAGCAAATCCCGTAATTGGAATTAATAAGCCACATCTAAACTTTGTTACCCATTTATCAAAAAAACCTAATGCTGTAAATAAACTAGCCAAGAAAATAAAAGTAACAATCATCACTGTAGCCGCATCACTTCTAGATAAGTGAAAGTACCAACATAACCATTCAATCATTCCTTCTCCAAGTATTCCCATAACACCTCCAGATAAAAATGCAACAATCGCATTCTTTACTCTATCTTCAGGAGCCTTATGAACATCCGCAATTTTATCATATTTTGTATTTCTCATTTTAATCACCACTAGTATTTTAACCAAATAAAAAAAGATTATACAAAAATTTAGTCTATAATCTATCTCTAAGTTTCTGTAGAATCTTTGCTTCACATCTAGATACTTGTACCTGACTCATTCCAAGAATACTAGAAGTCTCTCTTTGAGTTAGTTCTTCATAATATCTTGCTAAAATAAGATTTCTCTCTTCACTCGGCAAATTCATAATCTCATTTCTTAAGTCTAATAACTCAGGACTAGTATCATCATAAGTTTTAACCACATTATAAACATCGTCAATTGACTCCATCTCATCAGTCGCTTGAAGTGCCATATCAACCATCTCGGGAGTAACTTCTAAATAAACCGCAACCTCTGTATTAGTAGCTTCTCTACCAAGTCTTTGTGATATAACTTCCTTAGCTTTAATAATACTTTTCTTTAATTCAATTAAATTTTTACTAACTTTTAAACTACTACTTTCGCGAATGTATTTATTTACTTCACCAATTATATAGTAATATGCATAAGTGGAAAACTTTGTACCTTGACTAGAATCAAAATGCTTGTAGGCATCTATTAATCCAAGCATTCCAACTTGATACAAATCATCCCTTTCAAATCTTTTAGGATACTTATTTATAATACTATATATTAACCCTTCATAGTCTAAGAGTTTATCCATTTATCCTCCTTTCATTTTTAATATAAAACTAAAGATTAATTCTTTCTAGCAATTCGACAAAGCATTTCAAAAAATTCAATCGACAAAAAAAGAATAGTTTTCAAAACTACTCTTACTTATCTGTAGAACCAAATCCACCTTTTCTTTCACCAGTTGCATTATCACCATCACAAATTAAGTATTTCATAAATATTACTTGTGCAACTGCATCACCTTTTTTTATTTCAAGTTCATGATCTGAACAATTAAATACTTGAACCATAAAATGTCCATCATTATCTGGATTTTCATAATAATCCGCATCAATCAATCCCAAACCATGTGGAGTAAGTAATCCTTTCTTAGGGCCACCTGATCTACTTAACAAGAAGTAAAATTCATCATCCATACAGTAAGCTTTCAATCCAGTTGGAATAAGTGTGGGTTTAATTCCAGGCTTAAAAACTGGAATTGTAACATCTTCTGCAGCTTCAATATCATAAGCCGCCGCATTTTTTGTCTTTCTAACAGGAATATTAATTCCTTTATCTTCCCAACCTTTTGCTATTTCAAATCCTCTAACTTTTTCCATCGTAACCTCCTATTTTAAAATGTTAATTTCGTCTTTGCTATAATAAAGTACTCTTTTATTCAATAACTCAGAATACTCAATTTGTTTTCTAGTAGATTTCCCAACATAACCATCTTTATCTACTACTAAAACAATATCACTCTGTCTAATTTTTTCTTTTTGAACAAAATCTAAAATTCTTTTTTCTTCGTGCCCACAACCAGGGTTATCCCCTGTCTGATTATAAACAAGTGGAGACAAAACAATATAACCTCTAATTGATAAATCATATTCTAATTTTCTAAATAATTCTTCAAACCTAGTACTACCAATTAAACATACATTAGTGTGCATAAGCAACCTTCTCATCATTATATACGGATTTTTCTTCACCAGTATACAATACAACTTCTCCACGTCTTAACGTTTCCTGTACATTGATAACTCTTTGATTATCCGAACCAGCCCATTTAAGTGAAGGATTTCTAAGTTCATCAACAAATTGTCCATCAACTAAAACATCTAAATAATTAAGAACTTCTTTATCAATTATGTTTTCCATCAAGAATCCTGTCCAAGACCAAATAGTCTTGTTTGGAAATCTCTCTTTAAAAGCCTTTGCCAATTTAATAGTCCCTTTTATATTAAATGGATGCATTGGCTCTCCACCAAGAATAGATAATCCCTTAATGAATTCTTTATCACATAAGTTTAAAACTTCCTCAATAACTTCATCGGTAAACTCTTCTCCACCATTAAAGTCATGAGTATTGGGATTAAAACAATTTTTACAATTAAATGTACATCCTTGGAAAAAGATGGAAACCCTAACACCAGGGCCATCCGCAATATCCATTTTTCTTATTTTATTATATCTCATATTTATTACGCATCCTTATTATCTACGTGAACAACACGTTCTTTTATCTCTTGAGTTCTTCCTTTATTCCAGAAATTTGAACCAATATAACCACAAGTACGTCTAGCAACATTTAATTTATCATGATCTCTATTACCACAATTTGGACAATACCATTCTAACTTATCATCAATTAATATTTCTCCAGTATATCCACATTCATGACAATAATCACTCTTAGTATTAAGTTCAGCATACATTATATTATTATAAATAAATGTAATAACTTCCATAACAGCATCAATATTATTTGTTAAATTTGCAGTTTCAACATAACTAATAGCTCCACCTGGTGACAATTTTTGGAATTCACTCTCTAAACTTAACTTAGTAAATGCATCAATTTCTTCAAATACAGGAACATGATAACTATTAGTAATATAATTTCTATCAGTAATTCCTTTAATAACACCAAATCTATCTTTCAAACATTTAGCAAATTTATAAGTAGTTGCTTCTATTGGAGTACCATAAACACTATAATCAATATTTTCTTCAGCCTTCCACTCATTACATTTATCTACTAAATGTTGCATAACTTCAAGACCAAACTCTTTACCTTTTCCATTATCAGTATGAGAATGTCCAGTCATATACTTAACACATTCATAAAGTCCGGCATATCCTAAAGAAATTGTTGAGTATCCTCCATGTAATAAATCATGAATAGATTCTCCCTTATCAAGTCTTGCTAAAGCACCATGTTGCCATAAAATAGGTGCAACATCACTAGTAACTTTAGAAAGTCTCTTATGACGAATTTGTAGAGCTCTATGACATAATTCAAGTCTCTCATCCATAATTCTCCAGAAATTCTCTCTATCTTTATCACTTGATAAAGCAACATCAACTAAGTTAATAGTAACAACACCTTGGTTAAATCTACCATAATATTTTCCTTTTCCTTCAACATAGTTTTTAGCCTTAGCAACATTTCCAAGTGAAATAGATCTATCTGGTGTTAAGAATGAACGACATCCCATACATGGATAACAATCACCTTCACCTAATTCATTTTTCTTTAATTCTTTCATAATCTTTTCAGAAATATAATCTGGAACCATTCTCTTAGCAGTACATTTTGCAGCTAATTCTGTTAAATAATAATATTTGCTTTTTGGATTAATATTATCTTCTTCAAGTACATATAAAAGTTTTGGGAAAGCTGGTGTAATATAAACACCTTTCTCATTCTTCATACCTTCAGTTCTCTGTTTTAATACTTCTTCAATAATCATCGCAAGTTCTTCTTTATATTCATCAGTCTCACCTAAGTACATACAAACACTTAAGAATGGAGCTTGACCATTAGTTGTTGTCATTGAGTTAATTTGATATTGGAAAGTTTGAACACCATCGGTAATTTCTTTTGCTAAATCTTCCTTAACAAACTTTTCACATTGTGCTTTTGTTAATTTTCTCTTTTTATATTTTTCTTCATAAAATTCACGAGAAGATCTAACAAAAGGAGCTAAATGTGTAAGTGTAATCGTACATCCACCATATTGACTAGAATTAACTGCTGTAATAAGTTGTGTAGCAATTGTCATTGCTGTTAAAAATCGATGAGGTTTTTCAATCATTACTCCATTAATATTTGTACCATTCTGCAACATATCATCAAGATTTATTAAATCACAATTATGTAATGCATTTTGTGCAAAATAATCTGCATCATGGAAATGAATTATACCATCATCATGAGCTTGTACAATGTCTTCTGGTAATAAGAAACGTCTAGTAATATCTGTACTAGTAATACCAGCAAGATAATCTCTTTGAGTAGTAACAACCTTAGCATCCTTATTAGAATTTTCTGTATTCCAATACTCACTCTCACCATCAATTAACTCTTTAATAGATTGATCTGTCGTATTACTACGACGTACTAATTCTCTTGTATAACGATATGTAATATAATGTTTAGCAAGTTCATACTTACCAATAGACATTAATTTCATTTCAATTATATCTTGAATATCTTCAACCAAAATTCTTTTCTTACCAAGTCTTTCGATATATTTAATAATATTTTTTATTTGGATACTTGAAGCTCTATCTTCTTCTTCTACTTCTAAATTAGCTTTTTCAATAGCCTCCTCTATTTTAGCAGGACAATAATCTACCATATGTCCATCACGTTTAATAACTTTCATATACTTACCTCACCTTTAACTTTTTTTAAATTACAAATTAATTATATAAGATTTATATTAATTTCATATGTTGCAAATGCAACACTTTACATTTTTTTAAATATATTTTTTTTATATAATTTTTAAACATAATAAAATCAACAAATATCAAAAAAACTAATATGTAAAATGCTACATGTAAAGATTGTAAATCGAACAAATAAAGTTGCATTTGCAACACTGTATTAAAGATGTTAAAATATTCTCAGAGGTGACAATATGACTAATCTTTTTAAAAATATTTCTGATAAAAATATTGATAAATTACTTCATACCTTAAAAGCAATTACTATGAGTTATGGAAGAAATGTTGATATTTTATCTAATAATAATATGGATGACTTCTTTGCCATCATTGAAGAAGGTAATCTTCAATTAATTTATAATGATTATGATGGTAATAAAACAATTATTGAAGAATTTCATGAAGGTGAAGTTTTTGGCTCACTCATATCTCAAATTAAATCTGAAGAAATAACTTGTATTACTAAAGAAAAAACAAAAATTACTTACATCGAATTTAGTCAAATTACAAATAATGATATTATAAAAACTGACTCCTATATCATTTTTATTAAAAATCTAATTAAAATCTTAAGTGAACAAGTAACAAATAAAAACAACCGCATTGACTTACTAACTAAAAGAACTACTCGAGATAAGATTTTAGAATATTTAAAAATACAATCTCAAAAAAAAGGAAGTAAAACATTTATACTTCCAATAACCTATACCGAACTTGCAAACTATCTATCTGTAGATAGAAGTGCCATGACCCGTGAAATAAAATATTTAAAGAATGAAGGCTTCATCGAAACAAATGGTCGAAAAATATCTCTACTATACTAAAATAAAAAGCAATTAAAAATTGCTTTTTTTATATTTTATTTTTCTTTTAACCTATCATTATATATTGAAAGAATCTCCTCTCCCATCAGTGAAGAATCTCCATCATATTTAATCTTTAAATCATTAATAGTACTTAAGTATGAATAATAATCATTATCATTTTTTAATTCAGTTGGAATAGAATCATAAAAATTTCTATCTTCATAAACTTGATTATCATATTCATCTCTAACTCTAAAGAAATTTTTCTTTGAAAATGAATTATAAACATCTATTGGAATAGCATATTCTAAAATTACTCTATAATCTTTTTTTCTTTTATTCATTTCTTCAAAATCATCTATAAAAACAGGAGTGGTAATTTCTTCATTATCATATAAACCATATCCTAAGTATTTAGATACATCGTTTTCTGATACTTCAATAATTGTATAACCAACATGATAATTAGAACCCTTTATATAAGTAATATTTCTTCGGAAATAAAATTCAGCATCTTTTGAAAATCTAAAGAAATGTATATACTCAATACCATCATCATAAGAATAACTATTATTTCCTGTAATAACTTCTGCTTGAGGACAATCCATATCAAATTCTCCTCGTCTAGCACACCTATATAAATACAATTATATCACCCCAAATATTTCATTTACTTTTACCAGTTTTTTCAGTTAAATCAACTTCATAAATATTATACCAATCATCATTTTCAATTCTTTTTCCACCAAACTTTTCTATTGTTCTAATTGAAGCTGTATTCCCTGGTGCAGTTGTAATAATAGGTTTTTCCAATCCCTTATCAAGCATTGGCTTTTTAAGAATTTCTAATACTTGCAACATATATCCATTCCCTCTATATTGATGAGATAATTTATATCCAATATTTCCAAGAAAATTATCTCTCATATCATCATAAGTAATTCTAACATTTCCAATAACTCTTCCAGTTCCAGCAATTGCAATATCAAAGTTTTCACATACCACACCTACTCTATCATAATCAGAGTTAAAATATAAATCAAGCACTCCATTAGTATAATCAGGACCTCTAACAACTAAAATTTGTCTCTTTATTTCTGCCATTTCAAGTAGTAATTCATCATAAATTCTACGACCTTCAGCACTATGAAACAATTCAATATCCATCTGATAATACTTATTTTCTAGCTCTTCTAATTTTTTCTTTAATTCAGAAATCTTTTTATCTTTATCACTCATAAATTTATCTAGGTAATAAACTTAAACTTACCTTTCCCTTTTCAATTGAAATATCATCTACATAACAATCAACTATATCCCCAACACTAAACAAATCTGATGGATGTTTAATAAATTTATCAGAAAGTTTAGAAATATGAGCAAGTCCATCATCATGCAATCCAATATCTATGAATAAACCAAAATCTACTACATTACGTACAGTTCCTTGTAATTTATCCCCAACATGTAAATCTTTTATATCTAAAATATCACTCTTTAAAATTGGTTGTGGCATCTCATCTCTTGGATCAAGATTTGGTTTTTTTAGTGATGAAACAACATCTTCAAGTGTATAGATATCTGTCTCATACTTAGATACTAATTCTTCTAATTTTAAACCATCTAACTTTTCAATTAACTCTTTACTTCCAACATTATTAATATTTTCACCTAACTCTTCAAGTAATTTAAGCGCAATATTATAACTTTCTGGATGAATTGCAGTTGAATCTAAAACGTTATCTCCATCAGTTATTCTTAAGAAACCAACTGCTTGTTCATAAGCTTTTTCACTTAACAATTTTTTCTTTTTTATCTCTTCACGAGACATAATCTTCCCAACTTTTTCACGATAATCAATAATCTTCTTAATAGCTGCTTTAGTAACACCAGATACATAGCTTAAAAGTGATGCAGAAGCTGTATTAACATTAACTCCTACACTATTAACACATTTTTCAACTACGAAATCTAATGAATTAGAAAGATTCTTTTGACTAACATCATGTTGATATAATCCAACACCAATACCATCTGGTGGAATCTTAACTAGCTCAGCAAGAGGATCTTGAAGACGTCTTCCAATACTTACCGCACTTCTTTTTTCAACTGCTAAATCAGGAAATTCCTCAATAGCTTGTTTAGATGCTGAATAAATTGATGCTCCTGCTTCACTTACAATAACGTATTTACAATTTAAATTATGTTCACGAATCATCTCAGCACAGAACTTTTCAGATTCACGAGAAGCTGTACCATTTCCAATCGCAATAATATCAACATTGTATTTCTTAATTAATTGTACTACTACCTCTTTAGAAAGACGAATTCTCTCCTCTGTATTTCCATTTAAGAAAGGTTTAATAACTGTACTATCCAAATATTTTCCATTCTTATCCACCACTGCTAATTTACAGCCATTAACATATCCAGGGTCAAAAGCAAGTACAACCTTCTCCTTCATTGGAGGAGTCAATAGTAAAGCCTCTAAATTCTTACCAAAATTATCAATAGCAGCTTCTTCTCCCTTTTCAGTTAAATCACTTCTAATTTCTCTCTCTATTGAAGGACCAATTAATCTCTTGTAAGAATCAGCAATTGCTCCCTTAACATAATTAGTCACAAAACTCTTCTCATTTTTAATTAATTTTCTCTCTAAGAAAGCAAGAATTTCATCTTTATTAATATCAATACTAACAGTAATAATCTTTTCTTTTTCTCCACGATTTAGAGCAAGAATTCTATGTGGTTTAATCCACTTAACTGGTTCATTATACTCATTATACATTTCATAGATACCATTAGGATCTTCCGCATCCTTTTTCTTTTTAGACATAATTATTCCATTTTTATAAAAATAACTTCTAATCCACTTTCTGTAACTAGCATTATCACTAATCCATTCAGCAATTATATAACAAGCACCAGTAACTGCTTCTTCAAAAGACTTAACCTTATCATTAATAAATCTCTTACAGAGCCCCTCTATATCACCAGTAGTTGGGAAAGTCATCATCATTTTAGCCAAAGGCTCAAGTCCAAGTGCAATAGCCTCAGTAGCCTTAGTCTTTTTCTTTTCTTTATAAGGACGATATAAATCTTCAACTTCAACCAACTTACTACAAGCAAGAATTTGATTCTTTAACTCCTCAGTAAGCATTCCCTTCTCATCAATTAATCTAATTACATCTTCTTTTCTTTTTAATAAATTAGCTTGATATTCATAAACTTCATTTATACTTCTAATTGTTTCTTCATCAAGCGCTCCAGTAGCTTCTTTTCTATATCTCGCAATAAAAGGAATAGTATTATCTTCACTTAATAATGTAAGTACAGTATTAACTTGATTTTCTGTAATATTTAAATTATTTGCTATCTCTTTTATAATCATCTCATTCATATTAACACCTCATCATTATAATATCAAAAACATAAAACTATTAAAAGTATTGACTTTTAAAGAAAAACTTAAACTAAAAAGATGAACCAAAAGATTCATCTTAATAATTAGGAGTGATAGTAGCCTTATAACCATAATAGTTATTACCACTACCATCAGTTCTAAACACTATTTTTACATAATCACCTGGTATTGTAATTGTTACATTTTTCATAGTAGTTCCACCATACTTACCATATTGTTTACCAGTACTATCATATAAATATATCCAACCATAAGAAGTACTTTCTGTCTGATAATCTAAACTAACAGTAAGTGAATCAGCTCCTTCAAATGTTTTCTCATGCTCTTCATTCAATTTATTTAGATAAGGATTATGAGCAGATTCTACAATAGCCTGATTTAATAACACAATATCAGTTATTTCTACATCTTCTTCGGGCATAATAAAATAATCATTCGTAATAAGTTTGCCATTAACTTTAAAAGATTCAATAATAAAATTACTATCCTTTGACAACAACTTAACTTTTTTCCCACTCAATGCAAAATAATCATTAACATAAACTCTCTCATCATTTATAGAAATTTTAAATTCATTTTCTAAATCTATCAAATAAGGATTACTAGCACTACCATTTCCACTTTTATATTTAATATCAGGTCGAAGTGATATTGCTGGACGTATCTCAGTATCACCAGAAGTAGACCATACCTTACCAACTTTGTCAACATATCTTCTAAAAAGATCATCAGAGTTAGTTACACCATAACTACTTGGCGTAAGAGTAAATGTCGAATGTATAAACGATTTAGGATTAGAATTACTATCATATGCCAAATTAGCTTCTTGCCCAGTTAATAGTGCAGTTGGATAAGTTAGTGCCCCATTTCCATTATCAGAGCTAACCGTAAATCTATCATTTTTATTTACACAAGATAAATTAGAAGATGAATTACTAAAATCAATATCTGTTAAAAGACTGCCACCATTTGGATTCCATCCAGTTTTAGGTAAATTCTCAAAGCTTCTATCATTACACCATACTGTATCTTGCAAATATGGTGTATATATTAACATATTATTACGATACCAAGTATCTATCGCTCTTTTTACATTTGAATCAATAGTATTAGTCTCATCATTATAAAGCATCTCATTCATAGCATCTTCCATACTTTTACCACCATTCAATGCTATATACCTAATTGAAAATACATTATGATAAATATAATATAATTCAGAACATGTACCACTATTATTAAAACAAGTATAATGATGTTTTTCAACCAAGCTCGACATTTTATCCCAATCTAATATATCAACGGTGTCAGTTAGAGTATAATTTTCTCCATCCCAAACAAATGAATTTCCATATTTAAAATTATTTTTTACATAAACATAATTCATATTATTATCATATGCATTAGTTATATAAAGCATTTCTGAACAAGATGTTTCCATACTATTACATGTATATTTATCCTTATACAATCTATAATTATCTTTCCAATCTCTTTTATCAACAACAACAGGATTGATTAGCGTATATACACCATTATCTTCACTTACATCATCACCCAAAGTAATCATAGATTTTGAAATAATATCCTCCTCAGTTTCACCTTTACTCAAAAGTATATAAAATATTTCATTATAATCAACTCTAGCTACATAATATAGGTAATTACCACCATCTATATCAGAAGAACTAAATAAAGAATATTTTCCAACATAAGAATCTGGGCTATTATTTTTCCAATCAATTTTCTTTCCATCTACCAACGTATACTTTGAACCGTCATATTGAAAACTATCAGAATAATAATAACTATATCGTTCATCAGTAGACATTGATTTATAGGACAAGACTGAATCTTGCCAATCCAAACGTCTAGACTGGTAATCATATCTTTTATTATACATATACCCACTATCTGCTAAAGAAACCTTTTTAGGATTAAATGCTATAGAATTACTAGAATCTAATAAACTCTCACCGATTTCATTATTAGTTAAAACCGAGTTGCTACCACTATTATTACATTGGCCACCTATAGGTAAACCATTATACAAAAGTTTTACTCCTCCAGTATCTGTTGTCCTAACAATTTTCCAACAATAATCTCCAAAAATAACATTATTATTTTCAGCTGCTCCATAATAATAGTATATTTTATCTTTTCCTTTAAAAGTACTTGTATCACCTGTATATTCCTTTACATATTTTGAACTATCAGTAGCATCAGCTTTTATTTGCTTATAAAGAGTAGTTCTTTCATTAACAGTTCCATTCATTGATTTACTAATACCAACTTTACCCCATTTTGCCTTTATCAATACATCTTTCTCTGGCATAGTAAAATAATCAGAATTGATTTTCTCAACATCATTAGTAACTATATCCCAACCTTTAAATTGATAACCATTACACTTTAGAACATTATCACTAAGTTCAATAGTATCAGAAACTAAATGTTCTTCTTCATCAGGAACATCAGTAACATTACACCCAAAAGGCTCATTAGAATCATAGATTACTTTATATTTATTAGAAAGCACTGGAGTTTTTGAAGTATCAATTTCATCTATAATACCATCAATTTTACTATATACAGTTTCTTTATTATTAGTAGAATAAAATCCACCTTCTTCAATATATTTAGACTTCTGCTTTACTTTAATCGACATCGCTGCCTTATTTCCTGATTTAAAATTATCTATATTCCATTTTACCTTTTGGTTATCTTTATCAAAAATAATATTTCCTTGATTAACAACAATATTCTTCTCATCGTCAATATAAAAGTACTCATCATCAATATAATCAATTATCTCAAAATTATCATATTTTATTGGAGAAATAGATGCTTCAAATAATACGTTATTTAAAGTATTCATGTCCGCAAAGAATTGATTATCACTCACTTTTTTTATTGGATCTAATATTGTATTTCCCATCTCATACTGCACACCATTAATTGTTACAAATGGATATTTATTTTTCAAATAATCATATTGAATAATTTCATTTGGTGTTTCTTCATTTGGATAACCATCAGTTAAAAATAAAACAATACATTCTTTATTATCTTCTTTTTTATAATTTCTTAATACAGTATCAACATTAACCAATGCTTGATAATAATTAGTATTACCATTAACATTTAAGTGACTAATGCTATCTATCAATTCTGATTTATTATTAGTAAAATCATTAACAATTGTAGAATTTGTTTCAAAAGTAATTAAACCAGCTCTATTTTTATCATTAGAAAGTAACTCATTAATTACATCAATTGTATCACTCTTTACTTTATCCAATCGAGAACCACTCATTGAACCAGAAATATCCAAAACAAATAAAACATCATAATTATCATAATCTGTTTTAACAATGCTTTCCACATCAAACGTAATCTCCGCAATACCTTTTCTTATCCATTTAGCACTCTTAGTAACTTTCCAAGCACCTGGTTCCTTTTTGTTATAATTTAACTTTTCAGAAAATATTTCTACACTTTTTGTAGGTTGCAATTGTGCATAAATCCTTGGAGTAACAAAAATTCCTAACAATAAAATTATTACTAAATAACTCATAAAAATAGGTTTCTTAGTAACCATTCTTTTTATATATTGAATAAACCCTATTACCTTACTCATCAAAATCACTCATACCCTTCTCTACCAGGCACTACTTTAAATAAATTATATCACACATAAGATAAAAGAAAAATAGAATTGCCTCTATTCATAATACAATTCTATTTCTTATCTTTCTTTAATTTAGCATGCATTACTAATTTCTCTCTATTATTGAAGCAAGTTGATAAAGTAATTATTTTATCATCAGCTAAAACATCCACCTTAAAATCATTAACACTTCTATCTTTTAACATTTTAATAAAATCCAAATAATCTTCATCAGAATCAAAATTAACTCTTGTATAATCATTTGTAGTTTCTATTTTATAAAAACTGAATACTTCAAATACGTAATCATATATAGGCGTATAAATATAAACTTCATGATTTTTACTATTAAAATATTCTTCATTAAAAAGATTTTTTAAAGACCCAAACATACTTCCATCAATTCTACCATGAGCATAAATCAAATTATTTTGATATAAATCATTTAAACTATTTCGATAATCTAAAAATACCCAACCAGCATCATTATAAGAATTATCAAATGAATGACTTAAATAATAACTATTATTTTTATGTTTAACAATAGGATAATTTACATTAGTATTTTCTATTTCTATCCATCCAACAGTCTCTTCATTAATTTCAAATAATTTATTAAAATCAATTTTACTTTTAACAGAATTATCTTTATTTTCCTCTTCACTATATACGTTTTCTTTAATATCAACAATCAAATCATTTGTTTTTTTATTATCAATAACCCAAACAATGATATTATAAAATGAAGCCATCATTATGATAAATAAAACTGTTACCAGCAAAACAATAAAAAATTTCTTTATCATAGCATCACCATCTATTTAAATTAAAGATTTAAGAAAAAATTCTTAAATCTTTGTTCATATTATATAAAATCATCAGAATTTAATACTTCAATATCCTCGTTTGACTTAACATTACCATCAAGTACTTCAATCTCTTTAGTATTATCATCCAAAAACTCAAATTTCTTTAATTTTGAAGGTTCTTCATCCAAACTTAATTCTTCAATATCCTTATTAGATGATTGTTTATTAAGAATGATAATTTTTCTCACTGCAATAACAACAATAATACCAGCAAGTAATAAACCTCCAAAGAATATAACATCAGATATAGTAATTTTTTTACTAGGTTCAATCTCTTCTAAGACTTTCTTATTATACTCAACTCTTTCACCTCTTACTAATAATCTATGTGTGTTAAGAGCATAAGGAGTACATGTAACTAATGTTATACAATCTTTATCATTAACAATTGCTAAATCGCTAGTATCATCAGGCTCTATCACCTTAACCTGATTAACCTTATATGCTAGAACTTTATCTAACACATAAATATAAAACATATCATTTTCTTTTAATTGGTCTAAATCAGTAAATAGCTTTGATGATGGTAAACCTCTATGCCCAGATAAAATAGCATGTGTACCTTTACCACCAATTGGTAAGGAACTACCTTCTAAATGTCCAACCCCCTTTTGAAGTGTTTTAGAACTAGTTCCGTGATATATTGGAATCTCAACATCAATTCTTGGTATTTTAATATATCCCATTACTCCATCATCATTAACATTTAATTGACCCAAATATTCCTCACTCTCTTCCCTATCGTCAGAAAAAGAAGCTAGAATATCAGTACCAGCAACTAATTTATTATAATTTTCTGCTTGCTCTAAAATAGCATTATTTATCTTATCAGAATTATTAGAAACATCTTTTGAATAATTTTCGATATATTCTAAAGACTTTCTATGATTAAAGTTACTAGAAATAATAGGAATACACATAACCAAGATTCCCACTAATATTGCTAGAATAAACAACATTAATGGGGAATTCGTTGCATCAATCTTTTTAACCATTAATTATATTCTTCTTTTGATTTTTAATTGCTATAACTGTTCCAATCATGATAATTAAAATACCCGCTAAAGAATATAATAACAATCCTCTACCACCAGTAAATGGTAATATTCCATTTTTTACATTTGAAATTTCTGCTTTATAATAACCAGTAGTATCTGATTCTAAAGCACCATCAATCTTAACCTTAACTTCCACAACTTGATTTGAAATACGATAACCTGAAGGAGATTTAGTCTCTTTTAGATAATATGTTCCTTCAGATAATCCTTTTAATCTACCAATACCATCACTACCTGTAGTAATAGTACCAATCTTGTTAGTTAAATCTCTATCAGAATAAACTTCAAATACTGCTCCAGAAAGAGTCTTTGATCTATCAGAATTATCGAATTTAATTACTTCAATACCATAAGCTTTTGTAGTAACTTTTACAGAATCTGTAGTTGCAGTACCAGTACCATATGGATCGTTAGAATATGTTAATACTGCATTGTTATCATTACCTCTTTCTCCTAAAACAACATCATCATTAAATTTTGCTTGATAAGTAACAGTAACTGATGTACTAGTAACATGACTAAGATTAAATTCAATAGTCATTACTTGCCCTGAAATTGACACAGTAGCAACTATATTATTAGCAGCATCTGTATAATTACCATTTCCTGCTGCAGATAGCTTTGTAGTTCCATCTGAAATTTCAACATTAGAAATATCATCAAAATCAATACCTGAACTTAAAGTATCAACAATTTTATAAGTTTTATTTGTTGCATTAGTAGGATATTGTGGAACAGTACCAACAACAGTATAAGTAAATGCAGATTCTAATAAGTTTTTATTAGCAAGACCAGATACATTCTTTGTAACTCCTGCATCACTAACTTTTGCAACTATTGTTTCTCCATTTAATGTCCATTCAGAGTCATTTGCCTCAAAGTCAATATTACCAACCATAGTAGCATAAACTCTAGATGTATTTGTAGGTAAAACTAAGTATGCTCCGGCATCTAATGTTGCTGTAGCTACAGTTCCATTCATAGCCATATCAACACCTGCAACCGAATTATTCTTTATATAAGAAACATAACCACTAACTAATTTATCTAAAGTAGAAGTAGTCATAGTAGAACCACTTGTTAGAGAACCACTTGTTAATTTAAAATAATCATCAACAGTATAACTACTATAAGAACTACCAGCTAAATAACTTTTAAAATTACTAGTAAATTCATAAATAACTTCATTACTTGCTTGATTGTAAAAAGTATCTAATAATTTATATGTTTTAAACTGATCACCCATTTTAACTCCAGTAACAGTAAGTGGAGCTTGATTTGTAACATAAGAACTACTAGTATCTACAGTACCTTTTATTGAACTATTAACAGTTATTGTAACAGCATTAACTCTAAAAGCAAATACTGATACCAAAAATAGAAAAGTTAAAAGTAAAATCTTATTTATTCTTTTTTTCATCACTATTACTCCTTCTTCTATTATATACAATAAATAATACTAAAATTATTAATAATATTAATGAGACTACAAACCCTATTATATATAGAACAATTGAATCATAAGTATTCGGAAGTTTAATTTTAGAGCTTCCATTACTACTATTAATATTGCTATTATCTTCCTTCTTTACCAATTCTGTCTTAATATTAACAGAAACATCATGATTATAAGCTTGAGCAGTAGAATCATAATTAGGAACAAAGAGAAGAGATGGAGAAGACTTATAAATATTATTTTCTCTTTCAACATCTTCAATGTTAACTAAATATAAGCCTTCATCTACATCTTTAAAATTAAATTTACCATCATTATTAGTCTTTACTTTTTTTATTGCACTGATACTATTATCTTTAATATTTTTTTCTAATTCTAAAACGTATTGTTCTAATTCTCCGTAATTTAATGAATTAACATCAAGTTCAAATTCTTTAAAATCATCTATATACTTATAACTAAAACCATTACTTGTATCAAGAGTTGCAACCAGATATAATGATACATCAACGTCATCTAATTTAACATCACCAAAACTATAATTTCCAGAAATAGTTCCAAGTGAAGCTGCATTAACTACTGGAACAAAGAAAATGTTAAGTAGTAATATGAATAAAATTAAGAACGATTTAAATCTCTTCATTATTTCTTCACCTTATCTTTCTTTTTCATGCGTAAAACTACCCAAATAGAAGCTCCACCAATAATTACAATTCCAAGTAATATATAAATTACATTTCCTAATCCACCAGTATTAGGTAAAACATCTAATTTTTGATCAACTACGTTAACTGTTGCTACACCATTACTATTTGTAACTTCATAATTTTCTATTTCTACTTCACCTGTTGAATTAATGCTTACTTTCAAAGGAGTATTTAATAACTGATATCCAGTTGGTGCTTTAGTTTCTTTTAAGTAATATGTAGTTTCAGGGAATAATCCTTCAAACTCTAATCCTTTATCTAACTCAGAAGTTAATGACATATCACTATACAATGTGAATTCTGCTCCATCCAATGGCCTTTGTTTTTCATCTAATTTATTTACAACTAATTTAACATTACTAACTGTAAATTTAGCAGTAGCTTCATAATCTCTTGTTGTATCTAAATTATTATTTCCATCCGCAAGAGCTCCTTTAAGAACAACTTTATTAGTATATTCTTTTAAGAAATCATCTTTTGCTGTATATTTTGCATTAACAAGAATACTTCCATTAGCTGGTATAGTTGTAACTTTAGCATACTTTTCATTTAATAATTCATATCCATCTCCAGCAACAAAAACTGCACCATCTAATTCTTCTTCTAATAAAACATCACGAATTGCATATCCAGCTGTATTTCTAACTGTAATTTCAAAATTAACAGTTTCACCTTTTTTATAATAATCATGCTTATCTTTAATTGTCTTATCAATAACTGGAGCAAATGTTCCAGCCTCAACCATCCATTCACCAACAATTACTACATTTTCTTCTGGCATTTCAAATGATGAAGCACTATACCATCCTAAGAACTTATAACCAGCTGCAGTTGGATCATTAGCAACTTTTACTTCATCGCCTGGATAATAAGATTTTTCGGCAGGCAGTAAAGATTCTGCGTTAGCTGGAATATTAGTTCCTTGAAACTCATAAGTAACTTTATAACTAACTCTTTCAAAGCTACCAACTAAACTAACATCTTTTTCAGGCATTTGGAATATATCTTCAGTTAGTTCAACATCTGCTGTAGTCCATCCTAAGAATCTATAACCATTTACTACATCGCCCTCTTTTAATGAATCAAGATTAACATCATCATTGTGACTATACTGCTTTTCTCTTGGAACCATATAACCTTCTGGGGCAATTCCAGAAACCGTATAAGAAACTTTATATGTTTGCTTTTTAGTAAAGCTACCTTTTAATACGACATCTCCATCAGGCATAGTAAATGTACCAGATTCAGAAACTTCTGCATCAGTTGTAGACCAACCTGTAAATGTATATCCAGGTATAACTGGACTATTAGCAACTCCAACTGTTGCTCCAGACGCATAACTTACTGTCGGTGGAACAGTTGGTGCATTCTCAGGTATTGTACCTGTATAAGTATAACTAACAGAATGCAAATCTGCTTTATCTTTACCCATAAACACATGAACTGTATTAGAATTTACAGAAAAATCATTTTCACGTGCAACAGCCGTATTATAGAAATCCATTCTATCTTTACCATTCAACGATGGTGTTGTAGTAACAATACCTACCGTTAACTTACAACCAGCTTGCAGATTTTTTACCTTGAAGGAAACTGTTCTAGTAGCTTCATCATATTTTAAGCCATCTACTCCACCAACAACATATCCTGGACAACTATTGTTACTATCATTTCTCTCAACAGCACCAATAGATCCATCAGAAGAAGACACAAATTCCTTAAATATCAAACCATCTGGAATTTTATCTTCAACATAGATAAAATCACTATTAACATCTGCTCTTGCATTATCACTAGATGTAATAACATTACTATCTTTTCCATCATAAATTACATCTAGATAATATGTTAAATCACTATTTTCAGCAACCCTTACATCATTATCAAGTAACTGTGAAAAAGATATACCAATTGAAACTACTACAATAGAAACAATCAATACAGCTAAGCTAATAAACAAGCTTTTCTTTGTTTTTTTCATATTACTCCTCACTCACTTTCTAAGTTCACTCGAATAAAAAATTACACTATTACACTATAGCATCTTACTATAATTATAATTAGATTATACCACAGCACTTAAACTTGTATCAATACATTTTTATTAAATTTAAAATAAGCATTAATAACAAACATTTAATTCAAAAAAACAAAAAAAGGAGCAACAAATCTCCTATTTTTTTCTAATGCATGAGTACCCAGAAGCATTCATATTTTTTTCAATATTATCTATATTTTGCTTATTTTCAAACTCTGGATAAATTCCCCCAGCCTCTGTAAAAGCAGCACTCAAATCTTCTAAATTAATACTTGCATACTTAAATCTCTGTGTTTCAACTAATTTTCCTTCACTATAATCACAATTAATATCTACACCAACAATACTTCCCGTATGTTCCTTTAATAAATTACACTTAGAAGACATATCATTTAGTGTTTGTTCATCCAAAGTTGCATCACCTCTTGTTGTTACTTTAAATTCTGCCTCATCAAGTTCACTATTAGTAAATTTAAACACCCTAGAATAAGTTATATCTAAGTTAGCTGTATTAGAAGTAAGATCACACTCCAACCTTCCGGTTGTAATAACACTATCATCCGAAGCATTTTTATTGGCTTTATATTGGTTTACTGCCTCAGTTATCTCTGGTAAAAATATTACAAAACCAATAATTAAAGCAAACATCAAAAAAGTAAAAAAAGTTTTTGCTTTGCTTGGAGGTGTATAATTAATTTCAACATTTTTAAGTTTCTCATTAGCAATTACATTATCACCATTAACAGGTGTAGCAATATTTTGATTAGTTTCAACATTAGAGACTACTGGTGTAACTACATTACTACTATTAGTAAGATTTGAAGTTTGATTACTAGTAACAGTAGAAGAAGTAGTAGCGACACCAACTTCAGTAGGCTGAACTCCACCATTCGGATTAACATTATTATTTGTATTAGGTACAGTATTAGCTTGAACCGTACTATTTGTATTATTTTCAGTATTATTCATACCATCACTCCTATTATAACTATTATTATAACATAACAATCTATCTTAAACTAGATATTTTTTCTTGAAAATCATCACTATTAGTAATATAACTTCCCGCAACTACCATAGTCGCATCATAACACATATCTCTAGTCTTATCGTTAACTCCACCATCAACACAAATTTCTGCTTTAATGTTATATGATTCTAATAAAGCTTTAACCTCTGCTAATTTATTTTCTGTTTCTTTAATAAATTCTTGCCCACCATATCCAGGTTCAACACTCATAACTAAAATTAAATCTAAATATGGCAAATAAGGAATTAGTTCACTTACTTTAGTACTAGGATTAATTGCTAATCCACATTTTATTGAATAATCTTTAATCAATTGTAAATCTTTATCTATATCCTCATCAACCTCAACATGAAAAGTAATATACTCCGTATTAAGTTCTGCATATAAAGGTATATACTCAGAAGGATTCTCAACCATTAAATGAACATCTAATCTCTTTGAAGTATATTCATAGATATGACGCATTTCTTTAAAAGGCATCGTCTTGCTCTTGACAAATTTTCCATCCGCAATATCTACATGAATAAAATCAACATCTGTCTCATTTAATTTAGTTAAATCTTTTGGTATATCTTTGCTCTTTAAAAATGATGCACTAACTTTCATTCTTATCCTCCCCTATAAAATTTAAATAATTGAGATATCTACTCTCTAATATATTATTCTCAGAAACTGCCTTTCTAACTACACATTCTTCTTCTTTTGTATGACTGCAATCTTTATAAATACAAGTATACAATGAAAACTCCACAAAAGCATCTCTTATTTGTTCCTTACTATAATTTTTAAATTCTAGTGAGGAAAACCCCGGAGTATCCATAACTTTACCACCAAAAAGTTCAAACAATTCAACTACTCTAGTTGTATGTTTTCCACGTCCCAAAGCCATAGAAATTTCTCCAGTCTCTAAATTCCAATTTGGATTAAGCTTGTTAAGCAAAGTACTCTTTCCTGCACCAGTTTGTCCTGTAAAAACACTAGTCACACCACTAAGTAATTCTTCTAATTTATCAAGCTCAGTATTATAAACAACTCTATAACCAATTTTTTCATAATAATCAAGTATCTTATTAATCGGCATAAATTCCTCTTCACTAAGCAAATCTCTTTTTGTGATACAAATAACTGGTTCTACTTTATTAATTTCCATAAGTACAATAAATTTATCAAGTAAATTTAAAGAAAAATCCGGATACTTCAAACTAGTAATTAAAAAAGCTCTATCTATATTACTAACCTTTGGTCTTTGAAATAAATTCTTTCGTTCTAATATTTTTTCAATTAATTTTTTATCCTTATTGAAAAGAACATAATCCCCCACTACTGGAGTAATATGTTCTTTTCTAAATATTCCACGACATTTACAAGGATAAATTTCATTTTCATAACTAACAAAATGTAAATCACTACTTATCTTAACAATTTGTCCTTTCATAAATCCCCCTATATTTAATTATTCATCCGTATCTGTACTTGGATCATCACTTGGTTTATTTGTTGGTTCACTTGATGGTGAAGTTGATGGTGTTGGAGTAGGTGTTGCTTTCTTAACAACCTTAGCAACTGTAACTTTTACAGTTGTTCCTTTATATATTTTAGAACCAGCTGTTCTATTAGTTCTCATTATGTCACCATTAGCATATCCACTATTTGGTGAAACTTCTTCCTCTACTGTTTCAAGTGTTAAACCATTCTTATCACAGAATGTTTGAATATCAGCAACACTCCATTTTTCTCCAATAAAATCTGGATAATTTTCAGTTATATTAGGAACATATAAAGTTAAGGAATCTCCTTCTTTAACCTCACTGCCTTTAGCAAGTGATTGTCCAATTATCTCATCTTCATCATATTCTTTATTGTCACTTGGATCTTTCTTTTCGATTGTAACTTTAAGTCCATATTTAGTTTCCAAGATTGTTTTAATTTCAATTGAATTCTTTCCAGTATAATCTTCTAATTCAATCTTCTCTTCACCTTTAGACTTATAAATAGTAATCTTACTACCATATTTAATACTACGTCCTGCTTCTGGATTAGTTTTTACAACTCTATTCTTTTTAACATCCTTAGAAGCAATTGTCTTAATATTAGTATTAACTTCAAATCCTTTATCTTGTAGTTTTTTCTCACAAGCACTTACTTTTAAATTCTCACAATCTGGAACAGTAACTGCTTTTTTATTACTAAACTTTGGAACTACAAAAAATATAACTACAAGTGTAATTGCAATAACTGCAAAAACAGATGCTAGAACTATTATAATAATCTTTTTCTTTTTATCATCGTCATCTTCAATTTTTTTTGCAATTTCTCCAGTATCTTCTGCATCACTTACTTTATCTAGTTTAACAGTATCTTCCTTTGGTTCTTCAGCTGGTGCTGCAGCTTTCTTTGTTTTCTTTTCGGTAGTTTCATTTTCTGGATATTTATATTGATAAACTTCTTCATCCATTCTTTCATCATCAAGTGCTGTGAGTAAATCCTCATGCATGCTTCTTGCACTGTCATATCTATTCTTAGGATTCTTAGCAGTTGACTTTCTAATAATATTTTCAATGCTTTGAGGAATTCCTGGATTATCTTCTCTTAAACTTGGAAGAGGTTCTCTCATATGCTTTAATGCTATCTCAACCGCATTATCTCCTCTAAACGGTAGGCTTCCAGACAATAACTCATAAAAGATAATTCCCATTGAATAAATATCACTTTTGATAGTACATCCCTTACCACTAGCTTGTTCTGGTGGTAAATAATGAACACTTCCCATTACTGAATTAGTTTGAGTAAGTTGTGTAGAATTTAACGCCATCGCAATACCAAAATCCGTTATCTTGATTTGACCATCATCTTTAATCATAATATTTTGTGGCTTCAAATCTCTATGAATTATATATGAATCATGAGCATGTGCCATACCATCAGTCAATTGACTAATAATATCTATTGCTTCACTAAGAGTTAAAGTTCCACGTTTCTTTAATAATTGTTTTAAAGTCTTACCTTCAACATATTCCATTACTATATAGTAGACTCCATCATCTTCTCCAACATCATACATTTCAACAATATTAGGATGCGCCAAAGATGAAGCAGATAATGCCTCACGTTGAAATCTTCTAACAAACTTCTCATCGTTTGATAAATCTCCTCTTAATACTTTAATAGCAACATTCCTATCAAGGATAGTATCATATCCAAGATAAACATTAGCCATACCACCTTCGCCTATTGATCTAATTACTTCATAACGATCATTTATCTTTTGTCCCTTTGTAATCACTTATCTTCACCTTCTTCAAAACGTACTAAATAAGCAACCGAAATATTATCTGTTCCACCCCTATTATTCGCCTTGTTAATTAACTTAGTAACTTTATCTTCAACGTTTCCTTCCCCAAGTAAAACTTTTTCAATTTGCTCTCTATCAAGCATCCCTGTAAGTCCATCACTTGATAATAAAATTTCTGATACATCCATATCACAATCAAAAATATCTACATCTATCTCTGTTGCAGCACCAAGTGCTTTCATTAAAACATTCTTTTTAGGATGAACGCTAGCTTCTTCTTTGGTAAGTTCTCCAGCACTAACAAGTAAATTAACTAATGTATGATCATAAGTAACTTTGTGAAGTTTTTCATCTTTCATAACAAAACCAGAAGAATCTCCAACGTTTCCAAATAATAAATAATCTTTTGTTAAAACAGCCATTACCAAAGTTGTTCCCATTCCTTTACTCTCAGGATGAGTCTTTTCATGTTGGAATATTAACGTATTAATCTCATCTACTGCATCCCTAATCCAATTTACCGCATCAACTTTACTCATATTTCTAAAAGTATCTTTGAAAAACTTTCCTAAATAGCCAATCGCAATAGAACTAGCTACTTCTCCAGCAGAATGTCCTCCCATTCCATCAGCAATAGCCATTAAGTAACTATCTTCATCATTTTTAACTATAATGACACTATCTTCATTATGATCACGAACTTTACCAGCATCAGTTAAATAAAAAGATTTCATAATTCCTCCTTCTTACTTCTAAGTTGTCCACAAGCAGCACTAATCTTACTGCCGAATTCTCGTCTTATTGTTACATTCACACTATTCTTTTTAAGTATATCATAAAATCTCATAATTTGAACAGTATTTGTTCTTTTAAAGTCTAAATTATTCGTCTCATTATAGGGAATCAAATTAATATAGCAATTTATTCCTTTAACTAGTTTAGCTAACTCTAAAGCACATTCACAACTATCATTAATCCCACTTAATAATATATATTCAAAAGTAATACGTCTATTAGTCTTTTCTAAATATGTTTTTAAAGCAGGAATCAACTGATCTAATGGATAAGCCTTATTAATATTCATAATCTTATCACGAATCTCATTGTTAGGAGCATGTAAACTAACTGCCAAGTTTATCTGTAAAGGAAAGTCACTAAATTCTAATATTTTTGGTACAATTCCACAAGTTGACACTGTAATGTGTCTAGCACCTATTGCCAGTCCTTTAGGATAGTTAATTATTTTTAAAAACTTAATCAAATTATCATAATTATCAAATGGTTCACCAATTCCCATCACTACAACATGACTAATTCGCATCCTCAGTAATTTCTCAATCATTAAAATCTGTAATACCATTTCATATGTCTCTAAGTTACGAACCTTTTTTCTTCTTCCAGACTCACAAAACCTACATCCCATATTACAACCAACTTGACTAGACACACAAATACTATTTCCATAATCATGCTTCATCAAAACAGCTTCAATATGCTCTCCATCACTAAGTTCAAATAAATATTTACAAACATCTACATCCTCTTGAACATCAACAATCTTTAATTTAGCAATAGAATAATCATGAGAAACGGCCTCAAGAACCTCTTTCTTTATATTAGTAACTTCCTCATAACTTTCAATTCTTTTTTCATATAACCAAGAAAATAATTGTCCTGCATGAAATTTCTTAGAGCCAATACTTAAAAAATATTCTTCCATCTCTTCAATTGTTAATCCATAAACGTTTTTCATATTACCTCCATAAATACTTATATTATACAATACAAACATAAAGAAATACAGTATCCAATAGTAAAAGCACTCAAAAAGAGTGCTATCTTTCTTACAAATCTATTTTAACATCTTGTTTCTTTTCTTCTTCAGCTTCAAAAAAAGAATGTTCTTTTACATTTTTCATACCAGCAATAACACTAGATGGAAATGTAACAATTAATTGATTAAGACTAGAAACATTCGAATTATACATTCTTCTAGCTGCTTGAAGATGTTCTTCTGTATCAGCAATAGATAATTGTAAAGTATTATAATTCTCACTAGACTTAAGTTCAGGATAAGCTTCTGCAACAACTTGAATTTGTTTAAATGACTCATTCATATCTTTTACAGCAGTCTCCTTTTCAGATAAACTCATACCCTTACGCATTTCAATTGTTTTGAATATAGTTTCTTCTTCATGTTTAGCATATCCCTTGACAACATCAATCATCTTAGTTAGAACATCATATCTTTTAGTAAGTGCAACATCTATTCCAGAATCAGCCTCTTTGATTTTTACAATTAATCTATTAATCTTATTAGAAATACTTATTAACCAAACAATTATCACAACAACAATTACAGCTATAATTATAAAAGCTAGACTCATTTTTATCACCACCTTTCATCTAGAAATATTTTTTCTAAATCTATCTTAGTAAAAAATTATGTTCAAATAAATTATCATATTTACACATCAATAAGACAAAAATAAAAACTATTTTTTATCATCTTTATTAGAACTTTTTTTATTTAAACTCTTTTCTTTTTCCTTTACTTCTAACTCTATATCTCTCTTAAATAAATTATTATCTAATTTCAAAGTATCAACAAAATTAATAATAGTCATAAGTTCTCCTAAAATCTTTTTATTTTCTTTTTCTAAATTAACCTTAGAAAAAATACTATGTTCATATAAATCTTTATTATTACATAAACCAACATGTAACCTATTATTACAAAAACAAAAAAAAAACTTACCAGCAATTTCTTCATTTAACTTTTTAATTCTTTCGATTATTTGTGGAGTCAAAATATAAAAAGCTTCAACTTCTTTTTTAGCATAAACTCTAAAGTCTTTATGAAATTCTACATCTTCTAATTCTACTTTTTTAATCCATCAGTATAAATAAAATTCTCTCTAATACAACTTTCAAAACATTTTTCATAGACTCCTACCTTTGATTTAAATTGCTTATTAAATTCAAAAATATACCATTGTCCTTTAAATATTGAAGTATAAGAAGCCTTACCATCACTATCAGTATACCTTTTTTGAACATCGATATCACTACATTCAAAATTAACATCTTTATACTTTGCTTTTACATAATCATTGGCACAAACTCTATCTCCAGTATTTACCATCCCTATACTTGCAATTTTCGACTTAGGAAGTCCACTAAAAGGTTTATATGAAACATCTGTAAATTTCTTTTTAAGACAAGCTTCTACTATATTATTTTTATATAACTCTTCAAACTTATAACGATCAATACAATTTATAATATAAACAATAATCATCACAAAAGCAATAATAGTTGCTTCAGCATCAGAAAGTGTTCCTTCACTTATTTTATAAACTAACAATATAAAAAGAATAAGTAGCATAATCATCACAAAAAGTTTCCACACAACTAATTGCCTTTGCTTTTCTATTTGCTCTATACTAGCTTTTTTAAAATCATTCTTTTTTCCAGCCATAGCAACACCTCCATTACAATTCTATTTAACAAAAATCTATTACATAGTTGTAACTAATTATCAACTATTTTCCACATTAACAGTATTATAACTATTCTTAAATAAACTATCATCTAATTTTAAAGTATCAACAAACTTAATAATGACTAAAAGTTCTCCTAATACTTTACTTTTTGCTTTTTCTAAATCAACTTTAGAAAAAATACTGTGTTCGTATAAATCTTTATTATTATACAAACCAATATGTAATTTATTATCGCAAAAACAAAATAAGAATTTACCTCCAACATTATTATTAAGCTCTTTAATTCTTTGAATCATTTGTGGTGTTAAAACATAAAAAGCATCTATTTCATTTCTAGCATAAACTTTAAAGTCTTTATGAAACTCTACGTCTTCCAATTCTACTTTTTTAAATTTTTCAGTATCAAAAATACTACCCTTACGATTATTTCCAAACCATTTTTCACAAACTTCTATATCAGATTTAAAAGATTTATTAAAATCAAAAATATACCATTGTCCTTTAAATACCGTAGTATAAGTAGTATGTCCCTCGCTGTCCGTACTTACAGTTTCAATATGAACATCACTACATTCAAAATTAATATCTTTATATTTTGCTTTTACATAATCACTAGAACTAAAACGGTCTCCTGTATACATCATTCCTGTGCCAGCAATTGTCGACCTAGCAATACCTGTATTAGAGCTATACTCAACATCTGTAAAAGTACTTTGAAGACAAGGTAAAACTATCTTATCTTTATATATTTTATTAAACTTTTGACTATCATAGGCATATTTGATTCCGATAATAATTACACCTGGTAAAAAAACAAACACCACACCACCAGATAAAACCTCAGAAGAAGCTACAAGAAAAAGAAGAAAGATTAAAACAATAACCATCAAGAAAAAGTTTCTAACTGTTTTCTTTCTAGCATTCTCTAACATATCTAAAATATTTTCATTTCCAATTTCAACATTATTATTCATATAATACCTCTACCATCATCAATCACTCTACAGGATTTTTAATTTCTTCAATCTCTTCAAATCTATCATAAGCAAGTTTAATCTCCAAGGAATTTTGACAGAACTTATTCATTGTACAATAACTATCTAAGTTAAAAATAATTTCTTCCACATACTTATCTTTATCAGTACTTACAACAATTTCATTAGGTTCTTCAAAATAATCACTATCAATATTATCTAATTTTTGATTCAAAGTATTACTAGAAATCAAAAAATTATATCTCTCTCGACCATTATCATAACTAGTCTTAGAATCATATGTTGCAGCTTCAATTATCTGAGCAACATTATTAATATCTAAAAATTTATCATAAACATAAGGGCTTTCATTCTTCAACCAAATTCCATTATTTATAAAGAAATTATCATCATTTCTATAATAATCCTTTAGATTAAATTTAAATAACTCCTGCTCATTATATTTAACTCCATCATACTCATACTTCACACCATCTTGTGTAATCGTATATACATAATGATAATTATTTCCCGCAATATTATCTAAATAAAAAGTATACTTACTTCCCTTTTCATATTCATCAGCAGAAGGTAATGGCCTCTTTTCACTAAATTTAATTGTTAAAATTAACACTAAGAAAAAAATCATGTAAAAACCAAAAAATAGTATTGCTTTACCATTCTTTTGCTCTTTTATTTCCTTAATCTTTTTTAACCATTTCTTCATTAACTATACACCTTACCAATAAGATTATCTCTACCTACCCCATTAACATAACTACAAGCATCCATTCTTTTTTTACCAAATGGTTTTACTTCTTTAAGAATAATTGAAGCATCTCCTGTTACTACAACAATTCCCTCTTTAGTAACATCAACTATTTCTCCACAGCTACCCTTATATTTCTTATCTAAAATAGAACTACTATATATTTTCATTTCTTTCTCATCTAAAACAGCATAAGCTCCCGGTATTGAACTAAGTCCTCGAATATGATTAAATACTTCTCTACTGGTTTTAGTAAAATCTAAATGTTCCTCTTCTCTTTTAATATTAAAGCCAAAAGTCACTTTCTCTTCATCTTGCTTAATTCTCTTATTTGTTCCATCTATAATACTAGGTAAAGTTTCAAGTAATAAATCTCTTCCCAACAAACTTAGCTTATCCCATAAAATCTCTACTGTATCACTATCTTCTATCTTAATTGACTTCTGAGAGATAATATCTCCGCTATCCATCTTTACATCCATATACATTATAGTAATTCCAGTTTCTTCTTCACCATCAATAATTGCATGATGAATTGGCGCGCCACCCCTAAGCTTAGGTAAAAGCGAACCATGCACATTTATACATCCAAGTCTTGGATAATCAAGTATCTCCTTTGGAATAATTTGTCCATAAGCACATGTCACAATAATATCTGGCTCTAACTTTAATATATCCGAAAAATCTTCTCTAATCTTTTTAGGCTGAAAAACTTCTATTCCATGTTCTAAAGCTACTTTTTTAACTTCTGTTGGAGTAAGAATTCTTTTTCTTCCAACTTCTTTATCTGGTTGAGACACAACCCCAACTACATTATAATTTTCTATTAAACCTTCAAGTACAGGAACTGCAAAATCCGGTGTACCCATAAACACTACTTTCATATTATATCCCCCTAATAACCATAAATATTGAAACAATAACTCCAAGCGATATAAACAATGAACCTAAAATAATAAACACTGAAGCCTTACCATAAACATTCATAAATTCATTACTAACATCTGCCTCTTTATATTTATAGTATTCATCTTCATAAGATACTTCAACAATATTATCTTCTTCTTTATCATAATATCCATCTAATTCAATAAGAATAAAATCATCTTGAGAAATCTTTTCATCACAAGGAACACTTCCACATTTTGATGAAAGTAATCGATCAACAACCTCATCTAAATCACTATCATCATCAATATACTCATCAAGATTTATGTTAGAATTACTATTAATACATCTTCTCTTAACAAGCATCAAACTAATCTTCTTCTCTTTACTATGTAATAAACTCCATTGTCTCTTAACTACATCATTAACAAAATTCTTATCACTTTCATTAAAGAAAGAATCACTCATAAGCCTTTTCAATTGCCTAGTATAAATAGAATAATCATCTTTCAAAAAAGCATCTGATTTAATTCTTTTTCCAAAACATTCTTTATTAGTTAGAAAGTTATAGAAAAATAAAGGAGTATAAATTGAATAATAACAACCTAAAACAAAGTCATCAGTAAAATATACCTGTTTGTCATCAAAATCTTTTTGAACAACATTTTCTATATTATATTTTTTGAAAATTCTATTAATCTCTTCAAAGTCCTCATAATAATTTTTATATTCTCCCGGAATAAAATCATTTTCCTCTAAGCTATCAGTATAACTAGTATTTAATCCATGTATATAATATCCATCCAAAATATATTTATTGTAAATATAACTTACAATTTGTTTTTGTTCTAAATCACTATTAACACTATTTATACCTAATTTTATTGAAGTCATTCTTCCAATTAATTTATTTATACCTCTACGAATATCCTCAAAATTATCAATCTTTTTATATAACTTTTCTAATTGTTCTAAATATTCATCGAATAAATAAGCATCATCTAGTATAATTTTATATTTTATTAATGCCTCATAAAAGATGTAAAGTGCTAACTCATTTGAAACAAAGAAATTATGACTAATTCCATGATTATCTTTATTAAAATATCTTTCATTAGTCTTAATTTGTTTAATTAAACTTGAAACGTCGTCTCTTTTTAAATAACATTTTAACACTCTATCACCTCCATATAGACACATACTTAAACTACTTCATACTCATATATGTCGTAATACACCAAATTACACCAGCGATTATTATTAATCCCAAAATTATTAATACTAATTTTACAAAAGCATTATTACTATCCCAATATCCATCTAATTGTGTTGATGAATTTTTCATTAAATTCTCATAGTCTTCTCTCTTTTGTCTATTAATTTCTAATTCTTGATTATTTCCATTTTCATTATTCATAAAAACACCTCTATCTTACTAATAGAATAACATAGATTACATCATTTGACTAGGATTAAAATCTATATCAATCTTTATTTTACTATTTGCTTTGTAATGCTCTATTATCTTATCTAAGATATCATATAACATAGAATCATCCTTATATTTTAATATTACATTATATCTAAAAATATTATTCATTTTGAATATACTTGCAGTACTTGGACCTAAAATAATAGTACTTTGCAGATTTCTTTCTAAGCTTCTTTTTATCTTCATTGCCTCATTTAAAATATATTGACTATCCTTACCACTAATCTTAATATTACATAAATAATAATAAGGTGGATATTTAAGTTGTTTTCTAATTAACATTTCTCTTTCATAAAAGCCTATATAATCATGTCTTTTTGTATAATCAATCGCATAATGGTCAGGATTAAATGTTTGAATTATTACAAAGCCTTCTTTTTCACTTCTTCCACTTCTACCCGCAACTTGACTTAATAAAGAGAAAGTATTTTCACTACTTCTAAAGTCCGGAATATTAAGAGAAGTATCTGCATTTATTACTCCGACAAGAGTTACATTGGAAAAATCAAGACCTTTCGCAACCATTTGTGTACCAAGTAAAATATCATATTCATGATTTTTAAAAGCTTCAATCATTTTCTCATGCATTCCTTTTCTACTTGTTGTATCATAATCCATTCTAAGAATTTTATTATTAGGAAACAAATTCATAAGTTCTTCCTCAACCTTTTGAGTTCCAACTCCCAAATTACTTAAAGATACCTCATGACAACTAGGACATTCTTTATATACTTTTTCTCCATAACCACAATAATGGCAACGAAGTGTATTACTGCTTTTATGAAAAGTTAATGTAATATCGCAATTAGGACACTTAAATGTATAACCACAATTTTTACAACTAACAAACGATGAATATCCTCTCCTATTTAACAATAAAATTACTTGTTCTTGCCTTTCTAAACAATTACCTATCGCTTCAACAAGTACATTAGAAAAATGTCCACGAATTTTCTTCATTTCTTCATTCATATCAACAATTTTAACTAAAGGCAATTTCTTACCATTAACTCTATTAGGTAAAGAAAGTAATTTATACACACCTTTTTTTGCTCTAGCCATCATCTCCAAAGAAGGTGTTGCACTACCAAAAACCACTGAACAATTATGATAAATACTCCTTAATATTGCTACATCCTTCGCACTATAACGGGGACTAGGATCACTCTGTTTGTAAGAATCACTATGCTCTTCATCAACAATAATTATTCCAATATTCTCAAGAGGAGCAAAAATAGCACTTCTTGCTCCAATTACAATTGATGCCTCTCCTCTACTAATTCTTCGCCATTCATCGTACTTTTCGCCATCTGATAAAGCTGAATGAATTGCCGCTATCTTATTTCCAAATCTCCTTTGAAAACGATTAACCATTTGCGGAGTTAAACTTATTTCTGGAACTAAAACAATACTTGTTTTACCAAGCCTCAAGTAATAATCAATCATTTCCATATAAACTTCTGTTTTTCCACTACCAGTAACACCATGCAATAAATAAATATCTCTTGGATTATTGATAACTTCATCAACTACCTTTGCTTGCTCAACAGTAAGTTCTTTTTTCTCTATTTCATCCAAAACATAATTAACCCTATAATGTTCCTTCTTTTCCTCAATTAAAATATTCTTCTTTACCAAAGTATTCAAACTACTAGAAGAAATATCCACAAGCTCTTTTTTTAAAACTAAACCTTTACTTTTAACAAGCTCAATTATTTTTTGTTGACCAGCAGTTAATTTTATATCTAAAGGAATATCATTAAGTCGATAAAATGTATCAAATTTAATATTCACAACACTACCATTTTTAGCTTTTAACGCTTTAGGTAACATCACTTGATAACAACTAATCAAAGTAGCTAATGTCCTATCTTGTATCTTTTTCCCAAGGTCTAATAATTCATCATTTAAAACAATATCCAAATCAACTATCGAAATAATATCTCTTAATTCTATATCTGAAGGTTTATTATTGCTAAGTTCTAAAACAAAACCTTCTAACGTCATATTACCAAATGGAACTGTTACTCTAATTCCAATTCTCATTTTATTTTCTAATTCTCTAGGAACATTGTAACTAAAAACTTTATCAATATTTTTATTTGATAATTCTACTAAAACACCTGCAATCAAAGTAACACCTCCTCTACTAATATTATACCAAAAAAATAGAAACATTAATGGTAATATTTCTATTCAAAAATCTATAAAATTTCTTCATCACGTAAAGTATCATCAAGAAACTCGACTACATCATCTGTCAGCTTTTTTTCATTAGCTGTTTTTCTATTTTTATGACTTAAAATAATTCCGACTGACAAAGTAAACAAAATAACCACTCCAACTAAAATACATAAAGTTCCAATTGTCATTCTATCACCTTCACTACTTAAATAATTATTTTAAAACAAACGTAAAATATCATTAAATGTAATAACTAACATCAAAATCATCAGTAACATCAAAAAGACTGTATGAATCTTATTCTCAATTTCAGGATTAACTGGAGACCCCTTAATTTTTTCTATTATTATAAATAGGATATGCCCACCATCAAATGCTGGAATTGGAAGTAAATTAATAAATCCAACATTAATACTTAAAAATGCCATTAAATATATTAAACTAGAAATTCCACTCTTACTAGATTCACCAACTATTGAATAAATTCCAACCGGTCCTGATAATTGATTAAGTTTTATACCACCAGTAAACAAATACCCAACCGTAATAAACATTTGTTTAAATATAGAAACTGTCTTTTTACCCGTATATTTAAACGCTTCAACAAAACCAGTTGTCTTTTCTTGTTTAATACCAACTCCGTATTTATATACTTCTTCGCCTTTTACTTTTTCTTTTTTTGGCTTAATTTTATACGTTTCTTCTTTACCGTTTTTCTTTTCAACTTTAATTTCATTTTTATGAGTTGGATCAGCAATTGCTAAGTAAAGTGACAAATCATCACTATTAGAAACCTTATGACCATTAATTTCCAAAACTTTATCTCCTTTAGATAAACCAACATCAGCAGCTGCACTTCCTTTTTCTATTGAAGTAAAAACAGGATTCATTGTTGTTCCACCCCAAATTAAAGCAATGAAAAATAAAAGTACAATTGCAAGAATAAAATTATTAAGTGGACCAAAAACCATTATTAAAAATCTTTGCCAAGCAGTTTTAGCCTGAAGTGTTCTATCTTTTGGAATCTCATTATCATCATCATCTTCCAAATCTTCTCCAGCCATTTGACAAAAACCACCAATAGGAATAGCTCTTATTGTATATTCAGTTTCACCTTTTTTCTTACCAAACAATTTAGGTCCCATACCTATTGCAAATTCATAAACATAAACACCTGTAATCTTTGCCCATATAAAATGACCAAATTCATGCACAAGTACAATTATTCCAAGAATCAAAATAAATAAGATTAAATTAATAATAAATGACAAGTAAACCCCTCCTTATAATATTCCAATCAACATAATAAATGCTAATGTAATAAAAATCAAACTATCAAATCTATCAAGTATACCACCATGTCCAGGAATTAATTCTGAAAAATCTTTTATATCATAATTTCTCTTTATTGCAGAAAAAACTAAATCCCCTAGTTGTGCTACCAAACACAATACTAAATTTATGAAAATCAATAATACCAATGATACATTAGAACTTATAACTGTCGCATAAAAACAAGTAGATACAAAAGTTCCCATTAATACTCCACCAATTAAACCTTCAACTGTTTTCTTTGGACTAATCTTAGGACACAACTTATGACTACCCACTAACATTCCAGAAAATAATGCAAATGTATCAGTCATAGTCGTTATCAATAATAAATATATGATATAGTTAATATCAAAATTACGAGTTATTGTTAATAAATTAAAACTTAACCCAATAAAAAGAGTTGATCCTATTAAAAATAAAGCATCTGTTAAATTATATTTTTTAAAATCATTAATAAATACCATTGGAGCTAAAAATATAAATATTAATCCACTCATTACTCTATAATCAAAACTAAATTGAAACTCAATAGAATTAACATTATGTAAAGTTAATCCTAATACAATCCCATACGCAATAATTTTCAAAAGAGTTGGAAATTTCTTTTTACTTTCTCTGACTCTTATCAATTCATAAAGTCCTGCAACACCTAAAACTGCCATAAATACAGCAAAAGGTAGTTCTCCTATTAATAAAAATGGTACAAATATAGCTATCATTATAATAGCACTTATAACTCTTAATTTCATTTTACCCCTCCAAACCTTCTATCTCTTTTATTGAATACATCCAAGGCTTTATCAAATTCCTCTTTACCAAAGTCTGGAAAGTATACTTTTGGAAAATAAAATTCTGCATAACTTGCCTGAAACATCATAAAGTTACTTAGTCTCAATTCACCACTTGTTCTAATTACAAAATCAAGTGGCGGTAAAGCATGATACAAATTATTTTGTATAAAATCTTCTGTTATATCTTCAAGTTCAATCTTGCCTTCTTTATACATTTCACACATTCTCTTAGTCATATCAACTATTTCAGCATGACTTCCATAATTAATGCAAATATTTAAAATAGAACTTTTATTATTCTTTGTATCAGCTTCTAATTTATCCATAGCTTCAAGAACCTTAGTAGGAAGAGGTTCTCTTCTTCCTGAAAAAACAACTCTAATGTCTTTTTCTTGGACAAAATCAAATTCTTTATTAAAAGTTTCTACAAATAAATTCATTAAAAAATTCACTTCTTTAGAATCTCTTTTAAAATTCTCCGTAGAAAATGCATATAAAGAAGCACATTCAACTCCTAAATCTACCATATGAATACATAATTCTTTTATAGTAGCAATTGCTGCTTTATGTCCTCTAGTTCTAGGTAAACCTCTCTCCTGAGCCCATCTACCATTACCATCCATAATTATTCCAACATGTCTAGGTATTTTCATTTCTTCGTTCATATCATATTACCTCAAATATAATTATATAACAAAGAAACCTAAAATACAAATACAAAAAAAAGACCAAAATTACTTAGTCTTCTTTAAGCATAATGCCATATCATGAGCGTCATCGAAACTTTGCCCAAATTCAACACGTGTAGTTGCTACTTTTTTTATGTTTTCTTTCTCAAATAAATCCAACAATAACACATAAGAATAATTTTGAGAAGTCATACCTCTTAAATATAAATCTAATTGATCAATTGCTAATCTTCCTGAATAAACTAATTTATCTAAATCACCTTCAGCTACCATTTCTTTTACATAATCCCTTACTTTATCACTAAAAGCATACATATAAGTTACCATAATAGTTCCATTATCATTAAGTCTTGGATACATCTGTTTCATAATAAATTCATAATATCTTAATGCATTCTCATGACTAACATTTCTTCCATAATTCAAATATTCATATATGTTTGAAAAAGTCATCCCATCATAAGTATTATCTCCTAAATATCTTTCCAAATCATAAATATTTGAATCAATATAATTAATCTCAACATCAGCTAATCTTTTTTGAAATTCACTGTAACCATCTTCATCTAAATAAGGATTAATTCGACATACCATTTCTTTAGATAATTTCTTATATGGATATAACTTAGAAAATTCTGATTCACCATTAAAATCAAATAATGTGCTCCAAAAAATTCTATCTTCCTCTTTTAGTCTATCACTAAAACTTGTAAACATTTCTTCTTTAAATGTATTAAAATAGTTATACAAATCATCAGGAGTCAAAACACTTGCAGCACTAACTTTTTGTGAACATTGTCTTTTAGATAATCTATTTAAATCAAAAGCATCTATTCTCTCAGCACCTAATTTAACCGCATTTAATATCTGATCTCCACTTGCACCTACTGTTAAAAAAGTTCTTGGTTTTCCAAATTCATGATAATATCCTCTCATATCTTCAGTTGCAAAATTATAAAATCTTTCAAACGAATTCCCTTCATTAAGGATATCATATCTATAAGATTCATCATCTATTAAATGAATTGCTTTATTAATTTCTTCTTTTAGTTTATTTTTTTCCTCTACTGTCATCATACCATCCCCTTCGGACGCATATTATAACATATTCTATAAGGAAAATCAAAAAAATAAGATATGTTCAATATCTTATCTCTTTTAATCTTTAACTTTACTAAAATTTGTCAATATCAATCTTAATATACTTATTATCAGATAAAGCACTACTAGCTTGTACTAAAGTTCTAATAGCATTAGCTGTACGTCCACTTTTTCCAATAACTCTTCCCATATCTTCTGAATCAACTATTACTTGAATTAACATAACATTGTCTTCTTCAGTTGGAAATTCTTTAACACTGACAGCCTCAGTATTAACTACTAATGACTTAACAATTTCTTCAGTTAATTGTACTAAATTCATAATTATTTATTATCCTTTTTCTTTGAATCAGCAAATTTTTTCATGATTCCTGCTTTGCTTAATAGGTTTCTAACTGTATCAGTAGGAATAGCTCCTTGATTTAACCATTTTAAAGCAACTTCTTCGTTGATTTTAACTTGTCCTTCCCCAACTGGAGCATAAGTACCAACTAATTCAAGATATTGACCATCTCTTGGACGTCTTGAATCAGTAGCAACGATTCTATAAGTAGGTCTTTTCTTAGCACCCATTCTTGTTAATCTTAATTTAACTGCCATTAATAATCCCTCCATTTCTAAATAACAAGGTTATTATAATAAAAAAAAGATTGGATGTCAACCTTTTTTTATTGACACTTATTTTTTCTTTGTATAACAACAACCTCTTCCCAAAAGTACATTAGAATCAGAAGGAAATTCCCAAGCATCAAACTTTGCGCTAAAAACATAACTCTCTGTAGGAATTGTCGCAAAGTCCATCAAATGGGATGTAATAATCTCACCACCATCTTCTAGCATATCAAATAAATTATCACGACACCTCTCAAGTCTATCTAATTCATAAGAACAATATTCTAAGATATTAGAAAGTATTATTACATCATATTTCTTTCTTTTTTTTATATTACCAGTAATATCCATTTGAGTAAAATTTAAACTTTTATCTTTTATTAAATCTCTCATTTTTGATACATCATCTACTATTAAATCATAACTAAAATCATAATCACAAAACTTAAATATAGTCTTATGACTAAAATCTCCTATTTTTTTATTATACAAATTCCAATATTTATAAGTTATCTCTTCTTCTACACTTTGACATTCAACCATATCTAATAATTCTCTAATCCATAAACTACCAGATGAATATTTTTTAAAATCTGGATAATACTCTAATTTGTATTCAAGTAACCATTTTCTTAGATAATAATAATGTTCTGCTAAAAAATTCAAATCAAAAGTATCAACACTTCTAGCACCCAAATAATATGAACAAAAAACTTGATCACTTGATGCTAATACCGATAAAACGTTTTTATCTTCAAAATCAAAACCACTAAATAATGTTTTTAAATCCTCATTACTTTTAGGATATATTCTAGAATAGCCCTCACTTTTACTAGTAAACAAATTAGCATACTCATCTTTTTGAGAATCATCAATTATCTCCATAGTTTTAACAATATCATGTTCATATTTTTCCATTAAAAAACACTCCAAATTGAGTGTTATTGTAACTAAAAAGTAATTGTGTGTCAACTTTTAAATATGAATTACAACGTCATCTTTATTTTCTGAATACTTATAGTTATCATCAATATATTTAATAAACTCCTCAAGACTACTCATAAGTAATTCCTCTGATTTATCAGTATCAATAATTTCAGCACCATCCAAATCATAAACAGTACCAACTCTATTAGCATCTGACATATCTAAACACGCTTTATAAGACTCATATAAATCTTTAAGTTCTGTATAAGCAGCAAAATCATCGTATTGATATGTCTCATCAAGTTGTTTCATCTCCCAGATATCATGAGCCATAACTACTGTATCACAAATAAGTTTCTTTTTCATTTTCCTAATATTACCAGAAACAGGAACTGGATAACATCCAGTCTTTACCATATTCTTAAATAATTCTAAAATATCAAACATTTCCTTCTTATCAAAAAAAGTTAATCTAGTAAATTCCTTTGAACTAACAACTTTACTTTTGAGAATCATCTCTCTCATTCTACTCACAACATTAAAAAGTAAATAGTCTCCTCTAATTATTTGACTATAAGTTTTTTCTAAATACTCAAAATATGGATGCATTGCAGTATTAGAAATCACACTAGAAGAAATAGTAGCTAAATCAACATAACACTCCATAATCTCACCTATATTAGAATCAGTACTTTGTGGATTTTTATCTATTCGGCTACTTACTTCATTAATCCGATTCAAAAGTATTTTCTTTTCTCTATCTAAATAGCACATAACCTTCCCCCCCTCAATGTCCACGTATTATAACATATAGTTATAAAATAAACAAGTATTATTTCTTTTTAGATAGTGTAAAATGGTTTGGGGATGACATACAAAAAGAGAAATCTCTGTTAAAATGTAATTGACTAAAAATACACAAAGGAGATTTCTCATATGAACATTATACTACAAAACTATAAAAACTTAATAGAAAATATTATTAAAGAAAAATTCTTTTATAAAATATAAAAAGAAAGACAATTACATCTTCCTTTAATTGAGATTTTTCTAAAAAATTCCCAAAACTCTTTACACTGACTAATTAACATCTACTTTTTACTAATAACTAAGAATATATAAAATCTTTATGTTAATTTAATGGCTTTAGTTAAAAATAATTTTTTACTTATCAAGAAAAATTACTTTTCTAAATAATTATCTTATTAAAAACTAATACAAAATAAATTCTAAATAATACACTAATGTAGATAAAATTATTCATTTAAACTATTAATATAAAAAATATTTAGTATTATCAAGAACTGAAAAAAACAATTTCATAATAGAATCCATTTCTAAATTATCGTTAGTTTTAACTCCACAAGATAAAGTAATTTCATAAAAATAATTACTCCTACTATCTACAAAATAAGCTACTAATTGTCTAATAGTCTTAGAATTATTTATAATAATTTCTTGATTATAAATTTTAAAATTAAAATAATCAGTTTTATAATCTTTCAAGAAATTAATATTGCACGAACTATTTAAATTGTTAACTATTTCATAAGAAGAGGTTACATTCTTTTCAATTCTTTCCTTAAAAGAATCACTATTTAATTCCCCATCTGTTAAAAATTGTTCCATCACATTTCCATCACTTGCCACAAATATAACATTATTATCTTCCACATTAATTAACTTTAATCCTTCTAATATCGGAACATTAATATTACTTCTCTCTAAATATTTATTAGCTTTCTTAGCTATTTCCATTATCTTATCTATTTTCTCCATAAATTGCTCCTTCATTATTCTGAAAAGCTCCACATTTGAACAGCTTCACTAGCAACAAGATCTTTATCCCATGTTTGATTTGATCTTTCTTCACTACCAGGATCAGCAACAGTTATTTGGCCATTTTCATCAACACCAGTTAAAACAATGAAATGTCCTGCTGAAGTAAAATGTCCTGGTCCCATTGAAGTAATAATAGTTTCACCTTTTTCAAGCTTTTCAACTATTTTATTAGCATCTGCATTCGATTGTTCACACTTTACTCCATAATCATCAGATATAGCATTAAAATAATCCCAAGTAGTTCCCTCATCGACTCTATAACCATGTTCTAAACTATAATTAGCAGTTTCAACTGGAGTTACTTCCTTACCTGTAAGGTATGTTAAAACCATAGCTGCAGAAGTAGGTCCACACCCAGATTGAGCAATGGTTCTATTCTGTCCATTACTAGTACCATATGGATCATTATAATTATATTGATAATAATTAGTAAATTTTCCTTTTGAACTTGATTTACCAGAACTACCATTCCCTGAAACTGATTTACCAGAACCACCTGCTGAACCACCTCCTCCAGCACCCAAACTAGAAGAAGATGCAGCTTGCAAATTACTTTCAATTTGTGACTTCAAACTATTCATTTCTTCAGTAAACTCTGAAATATTTCTACTGTACAAACTAGCATTAGCCGCATCATCATTTGAAACCGCTAAATTATAATTACTCTTAGATATTTCAACATTTTCTTTAGCAACAGTATATTTCTCATATAAATCGCAAGCAGTTGCAAATGATGTCATTTGTGATTCTAATGCGCTAGAAAATTGCGAACAAAACTCACTCGCCTTTGCTTGAAAATTATCATGAGAAGCACCCTTCCAACAACCATCTAAAGAACTAATTTTAGACTCATATTCAGATAACACAGAACTTAAACTACCATAATCAGATTGAACTTGTCCACTACTTACCATAATACCATCTCCCATTTTACAATCATCACTATATTAATTTTAACATCCGTAATAAAAAATAACAATTTATTTTCATTCACATTTATAAACTTAACAACAAACATAATTATATTCAGAGCATTTATAGATAAAAAACTATTATTTTTATGCATTATCAAGAGTTAAAATCTTACTAAAAAAAATAAATCATCATTACTATAAGCAACTTAACTACTATCAACATAATAAGTATTAAAAGTCACTTATGTAAAAAATGATTTAAAAAATTAAATAGTATCTTCAATAAATTCTTCTTTAACACCATCTATATTAGAAGATGAATAATCAATACCTTCAGCTACCGGTTCAACTCTTTCTTCTCCTTCTTCAACTATATCATCCCAAGGATCTTCTTCCTCATTTGCTTCTATTTTCACTTTAATATCCCCAACTAACTCAATTCCCAATTCCTTTTCCACAGTATAATTAATATTATTTCCTTCAATACTAACATTAACACAACTAGGTTGTTTCAAACTTCTTACAATAATTTCTTCACCACTTACATCTTCTCTATCACGCATATTAATAACTTCACTATAAGTATTAGTTTCTCTTAATACCTCTGTTTTAGTATCATTATCATAAGAATACCAAATATTAACATCATAACTACCATTAACAACTATCTTATTGTTACTTTTCGTACCATTAAAATTATGGTTAATAACCCAACATCCTAGAATAGTAGATGGTTTATTACTAACATTAACAGTATTGGTCGTCGTAAAAAGTTTTTTTCCTTTAGAAACAACTGCTTTAGTTACTATCTCTCTATAATTTGCCATAAGTACCTCCCATTTTAATATATGCCTAACAATAAAAAAAAGAACCACAATTCAGTCCTTTATTTAACTTTTCAACAGTTCTTTCCAGTTAATACAATTCACTTCAGCTTCTTAAACAATTAATTATCATTATCACTGTCTTTTTTTTCTTCTGAACGATATTTATCAGAATCAATTACAACAGGATACCTTTCTTGCTCAGTATTCTCAATATAAGAAGAATCTCCCTCATCTTCATATTGCTCTACATAATTCCAACAAGCAGCAAAACTGAAACTATCATCACACAAAACCATCGCTGCATTAACAATAAGTGGTATAAAAAAGACCAATAATAACGCAATAATTATATTTTTTAACTTACCCTTTTCCTTCTTATCATCAGGATTATTAATTAATCTAATAATATATACAACTAAACTTATAATACAAAGTATTGGTCCCAATATCTGAACAAAATTAAGAATATTTTTAACAATCTTTAAAACAGAAGCTAACTCAGGTTGATTACAAGTAACTAAAATATTAAACAAATAGCATCACCTTACTAAAATATACCATATTTTTTTAAAAGATGATATAATAATTTATAGAATAAGAATAATAGGAGGATTTTTAATGGCATCAGCAGTTATTCATCTAGCTATAGCTAAAGAATTAGAAAAATACTTACAAGTAAATAATAAAAAAGATTACTACTTAGGTTCAATTGCTCCAGATATTTCAAAACAAATTGGTGAAGATAGAGATATATCTCATTTTATAATAAATACTAAAAAAGATATTCCAAACATCACAATTTTTGTAAATAGATACCCCAATTTTAAATTAAATTCGTTTAATCTAGGTTATTTTATTCATTTATACACAGATAAATTATGGTTTCAGGATTTTTTACCTAATATTGTAAATAATGATTCCTTAAAATTATTGAATGGAACCACTATAAGAACAACAGAAGATGAAATACAAAGTATGATTTACTCTGATTATACCAACATAAATATAGCTTTAATTGAAAATCATAATATGGATTTATCCATGTTCTATGAAGAATTTATATTACCAAAAACAACACTAACAGAAATACCTACTGAAAAATTAGATATCTTAATAGATAAAATGGGTATTATAATTGAAAATTCAAAAGAAAAAAAAGCTTATACTTTTGATATAAATAAAGTAGAAGAATTTATAAATTACGCAGTAGAAAGTATTTTAGAAGAATTAAGAAAATATTAAAAGGATATGTAGAATAATTTCCACATATCTTTTATTATGTCATTTCTATCAAATAGGGATGTTCAGAACTTCCATCTCCTTCAGTAAATTGTATTCCTGCTCGAAGTGAAATTGCAGGTTTTATCATTGTAAACATGTTAACACGCATAATAACACTAGAAAATCCATCTTCCAAAACATAAAAACCAGAAGCAAGATTATCCGAAAAAGCATAAGGTGTTAATGTCCAATAACTATCACCAAAAGCAAGTGGAGAAACCTCAAGGTCCCTATAAGATAAGTTAATTTCTTGTCGTGTAATAAGACTAGTTGGATATTTTAATTTTCCATTACCATTTTTTTCATCAACTGTAAATTTATCACTTTTCTTTAAACAAATCAAATTACGAGAATTAGCTGCAGAATAAAAACTTAATCCATCTAAAATACTTCCTCCATTAGGATTCCAGCCTCCCAGTTCGTCAATACTTCTATCATTACACCAAACTGTATCTTCCAGATACTTTGTATATTCAATCATATTATTTTCATACCAATAATCAATTGATTTTTTAATAGTTGAATCAAATTGATTAATATTATCATCAGTAATCATTTCTTTCAAAGCACTATCTATATTTTTTCCATTTGCTAAATTTATATAACTAAAAAAATCTCCATAACTATAATAAGAATAAACATATTTGAGTTCTGAACAAACACCAGTATCATTAAAACAAGTATAATGATGATTAGAAAATAAAGTTTTGTCACTTGTATCAGTCACATCTACAGTATCCGTTAAAGTATATACTCCATCTACATAAGTAAATGAATTACCAAATTTATATAATGTTCCATCCTTCCAATTATCAATCCTGTTGCTACTATAATTTTCATTATACATATAGCCAGCAAAAGATGGAGAATCACTTTTATCATTAAATCTAACTTCAGCATCAGAACCACTTACACCAATTTGTTCTTGAGACAAAGCAGAAGCTGCCCCAATATTATTACACCTACCATCACTGCTAGGAAGACCATTATAAATAATTTTAACTCCACCTGTATCCGTTGTTCTAACTATTTTCCAACAATAATTACCAAAAATAACATTATTATTTTTAGCCTCACCATAATAATAATATACTTTTTCTTTACCATTAAATGTACTTGTATCTCCTTCATACTCTTTTGCAAACTTATTACTATCAAGTACATCAGCTTGAACTTGTTTATATAATGTTAATCTTTCTTGAACACTTCCATCCATTGATTTAGATACACCTAATTTACTCCACTTTCCTCTAATTTCAACATTATTACTAGGCATAACAAAATAATCTCTGTTAGTTTTAGTAACATTTTCTGTAACTATTTCCCATCCTTTAAATTGATAACCACTACATACAGGGATATTCTCACTAATTCCAACAATATCAAAAGAAGCATGCCTTGCACTATCTGGAACATTACTTATATTGCAATCATCAGGTGCATTTCCATCGTAAACAACTTCATAAATTGCAGATAATATTGGTGTATCAGAAGTTGTGATATCTTCACTATCATCATCTATTTTGCTTTTAACTTCTTCTTTCTTATTAGTAGGATATAACCCCTCATTACCAACATATTCATCTTTTAATCTTGCTTTAATCTTCATATTGGCACTAGAACCAGACTTAAAATCTTCAATAGTCCAATCAATTTTTTGTAAATCAGAATCAAATTTAATACTTCCTCTACTAACTTTAATATCCTCTTCACTATCAACAACAAAATAATCAGTATTAATATAATCGCTTATATTAAAATTCTCATAAGCAAGTGCCACATCAGATGCCTCAAATAAAACATTATTAAGTGTCTTTATATTTGCAATATATTGATTATCACTAATTTGTTTTATTTCATTTAATATTGATAATCCCATTTCATATTGAACTCCATTAATTGTAATAAATGGATACTGACTTTTTAAATAATTATATTGTCCAACTTCATTAGGTGTTTCTTCATTAGGAAAACCATCTGTTAAAAATAAAACTATACATTCTCTGTCTTTATCAGGAGTATACTTACTAAGAACTGTATCCACATTTTTTAAAGCCTGATAATAATTAGTGTTTTCTCTCTCAACTAATCCAGAAACCTTATCAAGTAACAAATTTTTATCACCAGTAAAATCTACTACTATCTCAGATGTACTATCAAAAGTAATTAATCCTGCTTTATTTTTCTCATTAGAAAGTAAAGTTGTAATTAACTCAGAAGCATCTGATTTAACCTTATTTAATTTAGTACCTTCCATTGAACCAGAAACATCAAGAACAAATAGAATATCTCGATTTTTAGGATTTTGTTTTATGATAGAATCTACATCAAAAGTAATTTCTGCTACTCCTTTAGAAACCCATTCAGCACTCTTATCTATTTTCCAAGATCCAGGTGTCTTTTTAGTATAATCAAGTCCCTTAGAAAAAATCTCTATACTTTTAACAGGTTGCAATACAGCAAAAATTCTAGGAACTGAAATAATTCCTAAGACTAATATTAAAACACTAAAAACCAAAACTAATTTACTATTCGTCTTCATAGACTTCAATCCTTTTATAATCATTCGAACACAACCTTCCACTAAGATAACCTACCATAATATCTAAACTAACTATACAACAGATAACACTTTTTATCAATAACGCAAAAAAAATATGTAGAAAAACTACATACTTTAATTATAGTTAGGAGTAATTATTGCCTTATATCCATAATAATTATAATTGCTTCCATCTGTATGAAATTGTAATTTAAAGTAATCGCCAGGTATAGTAATATTCTCAGTAACTTGAGTCTTTCCACCATATCTTCCATATTGGTTGCCTTCCCTATCACGTATAATTACATAATCATAACTTGTATTTTCTGTTTGAATCTCAAGTTTTACATTTAGAGATGTTGCTCCTGTGAATGTATGCTCTATTTCATCATCTAGATTATTCGAATATGGATGAGCAGATTCAATAACTAATTCTTCTACAACTACAACATCAGTTATTTGAGCATCACCATCTGGCATAACAAAACTATTACCATCAATTAATTTTCCATTCATTTTGAATGATGTAACTGCATATCCGCTTTGTCTAGGTGTTAAAGTAATATTTTCTCCAGGTAAAGCTAAAGGTTTATTTGCTCGAACATTGGAATCACTAGGTACAACAATTTTACCTTCATAAGTACTCAAATCTATTACATATGGCTTATCATAACTACCATCTCCACTACTATATTCAATTCCTGCACGAAGTGAAACAGAAGGTCTAACAAATACAGAAGCTCCACTAGTATTTTCATATCCCTCTTTACTATTACTTATATAAAATGCTAATCCATTATGAAATATATAACCAGGTGACATAAGTCCAAAACTGCTTCCCCAAATATAAGGCATATCTCCAGTACCTTCTTCAACTAAATTATTCTCTTTTTTAGTAAGGAGTCCAACTGGATATTTCAATTTACCATTACCATTTTCACTAGATACAGTAAATCTATCTAATTCATCAACACACGTCAAATCATGTTCAGCTTCTGTAACTTTAAAATATAGATTCTCTGTTATCTTTCCACCATTAGGATTCCAACCACTTATTTTTTCACTATCACTCCTTAATCTACGATCATTACACCAGACAGTATCCTCCAAATAATCAGAATATTGTGTCATATTATTTTGATACCAATAATCAACAGCAGCCTTCATTTGTGAGTCATTTTTGTTGACATTTGGATTACGAAACATTTCATATAATGCATCTTCAATACTCTCACCATTAGATAAATTTATATAAAATAACTCTTCATCATCTCCACTGAAAACGTATGAAACAGTTGTACAAACACCATTAGAATTAAAACATGTATAATGAGTATTACTAAGTGAATCCTCATTCCACAAACTAGCCGTATCAACAGTATCAACTAAATGATATTGACCATCTCCATAAGTAAATGAGTTTCCATACCTTTTTACATAGTAAAAATTAAATGAACTGTCATTAGTTGTCAATATTTCTTTTAACATAGTAGCACTACATTCAGTCATTGTACTACCATCACATAAATAATAACCTAAATATTTTTCGTGATTTGTATACCAATCAATTTTATTTACTGCTATAGGTTCTGCTAACACATAGTCCCCAGAACTACTATTAGTTATCGTCTTGCTCAAAGTTATAGTTGTTTTATCAGGCGTAGCATCACTTCCAGCAGATAAAGTAATATAGTGAAGAACATTCTCTTCTGCACCTACTACATAAAGAACTGTCGCTTTTTCAGAAAGATTAGAACTAGTTCCAAATGTATATTTTCCAACTAAATTTTGATAGTTATCCGACCAAACTAGTTTTTCTGGATTAACTAAACTATAATTTGTTCCATCCCATGTAAAACTATCTGCATAGTAAAATGCTGTTGTTGGTTTAGTTGTGTAATTATTTACAACTGTTACTTTCTTTCTTGTTACAGCTCTACTTTTAGTTTTATATTCTGTATTATACATATACCCAAACTGTGCTGGTGAATCATAAGTTTCACTAAATGCAACTCTATCACTACTAGTATTCATCTGTTCCTTAGTAAGATTTGCATTTTCTGGTACATTAGCACATCTTCCATCAACTGTAGGTATTCCACTATATAAAAGTTTCACTCCTCCAGTATCAGTAGTTCTAATTATATTCCAACAATATCCCGCAAAAATTACATTATTATTTACAGCGCCTCTTTCATAATAATAGACTTCATTGTCTCCTGTAAATGTACTTGTTGGTCCCGTATATTTTTTTGCATGCTTAGAGTTATCATTTAAATCCTGCTGTACTTGTCTATATAAAGTTAATTTTTCTTGAATAGTTCCTTTCATTGACTTTCTTAAATCAAGTTTTGACCATTCTCCTCTAATTATTACATCTTCTTCAGGCATTACAAAGTAATCATTATTTACTCTTTCAATATCCTTTGTATTAATATTCCAACCCTTAAACTCATATCCTTCACACTTAGGAATAGAATTTTCTATCTCAACAGTATCAAACACAGAATAATCTTTTTCTTTTGGAACATCTACATTACATTTTGAAGGAGCATTTCCATCATAAATTACCTTATACCCATCTGTTAATACTGGTGTTTTCAAACTAGTAATTTCTTCACTAATATTCCCAAGATCACTACTTATAATCTCTTTAGAATTAGTTAAATATTTTCCATTATCATTTTTCTTCTTTAACTTAGCCTTAATAGTCATATTGGCTTTTGTTCCAGATACCAAATTGGGAATAGACCACTCTATCTTTTGACTAGACTTATCAAAATTTATAACACCTTTATCAACTTGAATATCATCTTTATCATTAACAATAAAATTATCTGTATCAATAAAATCACTTATTTGAAAATTATCATATTTAATTGATGTAAAAGCTGCTTCCTGTAAAACATTGCTTAAATTTTCAATATTAGCAGCATATTGTTTATCACTAATTTTACCTAAAAAATTTAAAATATTATCTCCCATCTCATATTGAATTCCATTAATCGTAATAAAAGGATATTGATTCTTTAAATAGTTATACTGAGATACCTCATTTGGAGAATCATCAGTAGGATAACCATCTGTCAAAAATAATACAACACATTCTCTATTTTTTTCTTTTTTATAATTTTTTAAAATCGTATCTATATTAATAAAAGCTTGGTAATAATTAGTAGATCCAGTAGTTGTCAAATTATTAATTTTTCCAATTAATTCTTCTTTTTTATTAGTAAATGTTGAAACGATTTTAGAACTACTAGAAAATGTAATTAAACCAGCTCTATTTTGATTATCTTCTAACAAGTTATTAATGACACCTATAGCATCAGTCTTAACTTTTTCGATTCTTTCTCCATTCATAGACTCAGAAACATCAAAAACAAACAAAATATCACGTTGCTTATTATCAGATTTCAAAATAGTATCAACATCAAAATCAATTTCGGCCATACCTTTTTCTATCCATCTAGCACTCTTAGTAATTTTAAATGCTCCGGGTTCATTTTTATTATAATTTAATTTTTCAGAAAATATTTCTATACTTTTTACAGGTTGTAATTCCGCAAAAATTTTAGGAATAGTAATTACACACACTAACAATAACCAAATAAAAATACCAACTTCTATTCCACTCTTTTTAAATAAAAGTCTAAATCTCCCATTCAATTTCTTTCTCATTTTATTTCCCTACCATCTATCTTGTAATATAAGATAAATATACTATAAATAAAGTATTTTCGCAAGCAGTCACACAAAAAAAGAAGGTAGCTAAACCTTCTCATTCAATAACTTATAAAAATAATCATTCAAACTATCTTTAACATACTCTATTTTCTCATTTACTTTTTCTAAATTGCTTAAATATACATTATAAATTGGAATATCATTTAATCTCTTATTAACTTCATCAAGTCTTTTTTTTACATCTGAATCATGTCCTTTTTTTATATATTCTTTTTGAAGTCTTTTAACATCCTCTACCAATGAAACAATCTCATCATTAGTACTCATCTTATCTTTCAAAGAAAGACACATTTTATATTCATTAGAATCTTTTATACAAAAAATGACTTCATCCAACGCCTTATATAGCTTTTCCATCCAAACTCCATGTCTTAGCACTAGTTATCTCAACATCAATTATTTCTCCTGCACTAAGTTCTCTATCACAATTAAAATTAATCAATTTATTAGTTTCACTATAACCAAAGTACATATCTTTTTTCTCAGAAATTCCCTCAACAAGCACTTTTAAAACATTCCCTTCAAGTTTCTTATTATTTTCTAAAAAATATTTATTAACAACAGCATTTAGTCTTTGCAATCTTTCTTCCTTTTCAGCAAGAGATGTATTATCTTCTAACTTACAAGCTGGTGTTCCTTCTCTTTCCGAAAAAATAAATGTAAAAGCGTTATCATACTTACACTCTTCCACTAAACTCATAGTTTCAAGAAAATCCTCCTCAGTCTCTCCTGGAAAACCAACAATTATATCGGTAGAAATACTAACACCTGGTACAGTATCCTTGATCTTATGAAATAACTCCAAATAATTCTCTCGTGTATATCGTCTCCCCATACGTTTCAAAATCTTACTAGAACCGCTCTGTACTGGTAAATGCACACTTGGCATAATGTTAGGATATTTTCCAATAACCTCAATCATCTTATCTGTAAAATCCCAAGGATGACTTGTCATAAATCTAACTCTTGGTATACCCATCAAAGCTATTTCTTCAAGTAAGTCTCCAAGATTGTAATCATCATATAAATCTTTTCCGTAAGCATTAACATTCTGCCCAAGTAATGTTACTTCCTTATAACCATCATTAATCAAATCACGAATTTCAGTTAAAATATCCTCTTTTTTACGACTTCTCTCACGACCTCTAGTATAAGGAACTATACAATAGGTACAAAATTTATCGCACCCATAAATAATATTAACATAGGCTTTATAATTATTAGATCTAATAACAGGTAATCCTTCTACTAAATCACCCTCACGAGAAAATACTTCTATTTGTTGTTCATTCTCTTCAATTGCCTTATCAATTATATTAGGAAGTTGATATAAGTTATGTGTACCAAAAACAAAGTTAACAAACTTATAATCACGAAGTATCTCTTCTACTACACTAGCTTCTTGAGCCATACATCCACATAAACCAATAAGTAAATCACGTTTTTCACTCTTTAAATGCTTAAGTCTCCCCAACATACCAAAGGCTTTATTATGAGCATTTTCACGAATACTACAAGTATTTAAAAGTACTAAATCAGCCTCATTATAATCATCTACTTTAGAAAAACCTAAACTAACAAGTAAAGCTTCAATATTTTCACTATCATGCTCATTCATTTGACAACCATAAGTCTTTAAGAAAAATTTCTTTCCACTATACTTATTAGCAATCTTATTATTACTTTTAAATTCAATTCTATTATATTCTTTCTTAGAACGACTTCTTGCTTCTTTATAATCAGGTAAATGCATACAACAACCTCTTTTCTCATATCAAAATAATTATCTACTTTATTATACGACAAAACAATAATTAATCAAGAAAAAATATTGATAATTAATTACCAATATTTCACTACATTTCTTTGTTTTTACTTTTAACAGTTTTCACAACCACAGGTAAAGAACCTGGTAACATTGGCCACATTTCTCTTGGATAACAATATTCCAAATTACCACTTGCAATTCCTAAAGCAACCAATTGCTCTATATCCTTATGTTCTCCCCACTGAACTCCTTCACTAGTCATACATAGACTTAAAAAAGATGTTTTATTCTCTATATCTGGTAATTGATTAATCATATCAAGAATATCATCATTATGCTGAGCCAGTCTTCCAGCATGGAAACAAAAATTATGAACAACTCCCAAACCAACTTCAAAATCACAAATAGGACTACCATCTTTAACTTCGTCTTCATTGAACAAACAATCTCTAACCACATTTTGAACATTCTCAACTGATAATTTCATTAGCTTTCTATCATCTTTTTTCATACACAACATTCCCTTCAAAAAATAATATAGATATATTACATAATAAACATCATCTTGTCAATCAAAAAAAAGTAAATTAATATGTAAAAAATTGTATAAAATATCTAATCCCTATTGAAGTTGTATACCAATTCGTATTATATTATATATATATAAGGTAGAAAATATCCTTATACCATAATAATAATAATTAAGAAAGGAGTAATACTATGGCAATTTCAATTGGAACAACACAATTCGGACGTGATAAAACAGCTGCAACAACACTTAAATCAAACATTGAAAAATCATTCAATACATATAGCAGTGCAATTAAAGACATTAGCAACATTTCATCTGTTATAAAGAAAAATTGGGCAGGTGCTGATGCAGATGACTTTATTAATACATTGCAAAGAAAAGCTAATGCTTGTGTAACAACAAACAAAAATAGTGTTAATAGAATTAAAAGTGCTATTGATGCAGACATTAGTAATTTCAATAAAATGCAAACTAGTAATACAGGAATAATAAGATAAGGAGGGATATAAATGGCAGTAGTAGGAATTTCAGCTTCAGCTGCAAGCAATATTAAAAGTGCTATTAGAAGTTATAAAGCCAAAGTAGCTAAAGCTAATCCAGCATGCGATGCAGCTATTTCTAGTAGTGTAATTCAAAAAGCTGTAAGAGGTAGTAATACTGTAAATCAAATTAAAGCTAATATTAATGCAGCTACAGACAATGCTGAAAAACAATTAATTAATTATCTAACTGCAATGGAAACTCAATTAGATCAAGTAGTTAATGCTTACAAATCTAATGATGCAGCAGCTTCAGCAGTAACTGGAGTAATCAAAAAAAGTTAATTAGTTTAATTTGATAAAAAAAAATAGTTTCAATAGAAACTATTTTTTTTATGATATTAAAATAAGTACAGAACCATTTCTAATAGTAGTATTATAAAGTAAAACATTTGAAGCATATCTTTCTAAAGTTCTTGAATTATATAATTTATTATTATTAGAAACAGGAAACTCTCCACTACTCATTTCTGAAATAGATGAATTAAGCAAATTAATAATATTTCCTACCTTTTTATTAACAGGTAAATAAACATCATAGCTCTTATCAATTTCAGGAACCACAATCTTGACAAAAACAGATGTATTAATATGAATCATCCCCTTCTACACTTAAACATTTACAAACTTTATATTCTGAATTTTCTATGATATATCCAATTTTACTATTATCTTCAGTAAGAATATCACCCTTACTCAAATTATTAACAGTAAACATAGTCTGAACATCAATACCTGAACCAATCCAAATACCATCTTTCTTTGAAATATTATTGAAGAAATTCTCATTAGATATCTTTCTAATAGTCGAATAATTATCAACAATAACAAAATAAGTATTTTTTAAATTTTGAGCATTTTCAAGTAAACCAAACAATTCTGCAATTCCCTCATCTAAAACTCGATCTTGAATATATCCAAGGCCTACTAAAAAAGTAACTATTTTAGAAGGTGTATTATTCTCTTCCGCAGTAATAGATGAAATTGTTGCTGTAAATTCATCATTATGATACTCGATGTCTGGATTAATATTTTTTATTGTATCCGCAAAATCAACTACCCTTACCTTTACACTAGGAATTGATCCTATTAAATTAATTAAACCACAAACGAATCCATTATTAAATAATAAACTCGTACCCAAAACCTGTGTAATTTTACTCTTATAGAAATCAAACTTAACAAGTTCTCCATCATAATCATTATAACCAATTGGCACATTAGAGCCATCTTCAGCATGAGGTAACAACATTTCTGGTGTTATATTTTTAGGAATGACCGGAACCTTTCTAGCCCTAGTTTTATACATCCCATTAAGAGTTTCACTCATACTTTTAATTGCATCATTTATTTTTTCTTTTAAATAAATTAATGCAGATTGAAATTCATAACAAGTACTATCTACTTTAATTAATCCACGTCCAAAACATTTTGAAGGTATTAACCCAAGTGGTGCTCCAAGATGGAATCTATAATCATCAGGATCTGCAAATTGAGTTGCAATTATATTACCAAAGTTTTGAACCATCTTCGTAGGAACACTATTAATCAAAGTGGCAGTCATTACAAAGACAACACCATACTTATAACCATCACGAAGTAATGCATTAAAATAATCTAAATACTCATCTGAACTTTCAGCATACGTTTCAAATGCATTTAAAACTGTAATAATTAATGGCAACTTTTTACCACTCTCTTTAATATAAGACATGTAACTTCCACCAAATTCAGAAAATAATTCCTTTCTTTTGGTAATTTCTTTATCTAACATTGTAAACACATTCACAACTTTTTCAATATCATCAGATAATATTACATTACCAACTTGCGGAAAGTTTTGAAATGCCTTTAAAGTTTCAGCACCAAAATCCAATAAATAAAAATTGACTTCTTCTGTTGCATGGCAGATACAAATTGAATAAATAATTGTTGTAAGCAAATTTTCCTTACCAGAACCTGTCATACCACATATCAATAAATTTCCTACATTAGAAAAATCAATAATCAATGGCTTTTGTAATTGTTCCATTGGAATATCATATTCTCCAACTAAAGGATTAATTAAATATGGCTCAGCCTTATACTGATATTTTTCAATCAAATCTTTAAGATAAATTTCTTTAGGAATACTTGGTAACCATAAAGGTGTACATTTTAACTTCTCTCTTACACCTATATCATATAAAGTTTTAACAATATTAGTTAATTGATCACCTAAGTTTTTAGAACTATTAGAAACAATAACATCATTAACAGTCTTTAAGACAGTTCCACTATTATCAATAAATTTAATAGAGTCATCAACACTCTTTAATATTCTAGTAGTTGGATTATATTTAGCCCCTGCCCAAGCAGATTGTCCAAGTTCAAATGATTCATTATAACCAATCTGTAAATAGAAACGACCTGTTTCTTTTATTGTAGCCGCCTCTGGTCTTTTCAACAATTCATTACTATCTTCTGGAGTTTGGACTTTTAAACACACCTTAAATCTTGAATTAGACCATATTTGATCATCAACTACACCAGCCGGTTTTTGAGTTGCAAGAATCAAATGTACTCCTAACGAACGACCAATACGTGCTGTTGATACTAATTCTTCCATAAAATCCGGCTGCTGAGATTTTAATTCAGCAAACTCATCAGAAACAATAAATAAATGTGAAATAGGTTCCTTCACCTTTCCTTCACGGAATAATTTCTGATACTTATAAATATCAATAGTTCCTTCACCTAAAGAATCACGCGCCTCATTAAACAATCTTTGTCTACGTTTTAATTCCGACTTAATTGAAACCAAAGTTCTATTCATTTCAGCAGTATCTAAGTTAGTAATAGTTCCTGCTAAATGTGGAATCTTAACTCCTGTTTCACGATTTTCAAAAGCTCCTGCTAATCCACCACCCTTATAATCAATCAATACAAATTGTACTTCATATGGATGATAATTAACAGCCATTGATAAGATAAAAGTTATAATAAACTCTGATTTACCAGAACCAGTTGAACCAGCAATCAAGCCATGAGGCCCCTGAAACTTTTCATGTAAATCTAAAGTAAATAACTTGCCATCACCATCTACACCTATAGGAGTTGAAAGTGAAGCGGTTGGATTATTACTTAACCATCTATTAACAATATTTAATTGCTCAATATTTCCAGCTTTATACATTTCTAAGAAATTTATACTAGTTGGTAAACTACTACCACTAGTAGTCAAAGAAATAGGCATATTAGCAATAACAAATGAATAATCTTCAATTAACGCATTATCCATAACCTCAACTTTAAAACTAACAATATCAGTATTAGATAAATCTTTATCAGTTATCATACCAATATCATCAATCTCAACAAACTTATTACATTTACTAGGTACGTTCTTCATGCTTGGTTCAATAGTAATTAGAGAAAAACCAATATTACTATCTTCATCTAATACTTTTTCAATAATTCCAAGCTTCTTAGTAGAAATAAAACAATCCGTAATAATTAAATAATACTCATCAAACTTCTTATATAAATCATCATGTGAATCATTAATTTCTTTATCATCTTCATTTCCATTATTTAAAGTAAGAATTCTTGTATTATAAATATCTTCTAGACTAGAAGATACCATTTTCATTTCATCTTCATTAGTCGCAAAGAAATGTTTACTTCTATCCCTACTATAACAATAAGGAGTATATTTCATATGATCCCAATAAAATGAGTTAGAATCATCTGTAAATATAACAAGTTTTAAATCAACAGAACTATGATATGTCATTAATTGCAACATTAAATAATCAATAAACTGTTTTCTATTAAAACTAGGACTAACAATAAAAGGTAAAATTCTATTTTCAATCAATGAAATAGTAATTGGTACTTCATCAAGGATTAATGGTGTATTAATAAGCTTAACTACCTCTTCATGCAAATTATCTCCTTCAATATCAAAATCAGATATTGAAGAATTCAAAGTAATTGATGCTTTTCTTTTTCCTATTCCTAATCTAAAAGTAAGAAAATCATTATCAGAAATTTCTCTTGTCCAAATAGAACTTCTATTCGCAATAAAATTTTCACATTCAATAACACTAAGATTATTTTTATATAAAATTTTAATTTCTTCTGCTATTTCATCATTTATTTCCTTCTTCTTATTTTCTAAGTACTCTAAATATTTAGTTTGTCTAATCTTTTCTAATCTTTTACTTTTCCTTTTCTCATATCCACTTAATAAAACAGGAAATAAAATTGATCCAGCTAAAGTTATTAAACACATTAATCCTTGTATTATACCAACCATTATATTTCCTTTAGTAATACTAAATAATGAAATAACACCTGTAATTGAAGATGATAGTCCCATCATTATCGTAGAACCTAACGTAAGAATAGCTGGTGGCTCATCACTACTACGTTTAGCTGGAGGATTTGTAATTGAAATCGTCTTATTAACAATAGTCTCTTTAATAGAAGGTGTATGGAAAAAAGCCTGACTCTCGTTATATAAAACAATTCCTCTTTCACTATCTGTAATAGGACTATATTTATTTTCGGACTCTTCTCCAAACTGTTTATAGGCTGATAAACTACTTTTAACTAAATTATTAGGACTATTAATTCTAATAAAATCATTCATCCAAATAATCTTTAAACCATGAACAAATATAACATCACCCATAGTTAATGGTTTAATTTTAGTTCTAACGTTATTAACAAACATCACTGCATTACTATTATTAAAATCATCTACATACCAATATCCACCATTTTTATAAAATCTAATATGTGATGCTAAAACACTGCTATTATCATAAATTATTTGTGAACTAGAACTCTTACCAAGCGTAAAACCTTCTAAACTTGGAACAGAATAATCAAAATATTGAAGAGGTGAAGAAAAACATATAATTGATAAATAATAATCTAAATCCCCGAATTTAATCTTAAAAAAATCATTACCATTTAGATTTTCTTCATCAGCCTTCATATTATTCTTAAGTAAAGTCATTGATTCATTTGATGAAATAGTCCACTTTCCATCTCTCGCATTAATAACAATTGTCTCCTCTACTCCCATATAAGAAGTATAATTAATAATAAATGCATCTTCTATTTTTGTTGGTAAAGAATATATATACACTTTATAATCATCATACAAATATACCTTCATATCTAACATCCTCTACTATTCTTCTACCATAATTGTACCATAGATAGTAAATATTAGAAATATCAAATTACTATCAAAAAAGAAAAAAGTAGCCAAGCTACTTATCATTCTGTAATTAAATGATTGTTAACAATTGTTTCTAATATAGTTGAACCATTATTCATAATATCTCTCTTAATTGCATCCATATTATCACTTATACTTTCAACTAAATTAGTCATACAAGGATCCAATTCTTTCTTTTCTAAATTTTCAACTACAATTTCTAAATTATTAATCTTTGAATATTTTCCATAATACGTATTTTTAATAATAACATTAAGCAAATTTTTAAATGAAAATATATCAATGTCATTAAATCTTTTATCTTCTAACAATTTAAATGCTGTGCATAAATAATTATTACCAAGTGCTCTATCTAAAGCAGTCTCACCCTTATTATTCTTTATGTTTGGTAAGTAGTTTTTCTTTTTAGTAAGTTGTTCTACTATCTTAACTGCAGAAATTGAATTATCATGTGCTAAAATGTGAGCAAAAGTATTACCTTCAGCATTTTTATGATTAACTTTCCAATTTCTCTTCTTCATTAAAATTAATACTAATTCATATTGTTTTGCTTTAAGAAGTCTTGTTACTACATCATTTCCAATACTATCAACTAAATTAACATTAATTTTATTTTCCAAAACTAATTTTTCTATCTTTTCATACTCGCCTTGTTTTATTAAAGTAAATATCAGGGATGGATCTTCCTTTTTCTTATTTATTACTACATTTTTATCATTTGTCATATAAAACACCTCTCTATAACTCGTGACAGTTATTTATTCTAGCAAAGTACTACTCCACTGTCAAATTACCAAATTTTTATTGTCATAAAAAATTTTTATTGGAACAAAAGTACCAAAATGCAGTAATATAGATAATCAAAGGAAGTGATTAGATGAAATTCCCAGAAGAAAAAGCAGATTCCTACATCGAAAGATTAAGTGGAATATCTAATAGTATAAAAACTATTTATAATGATTTAAGTGCAAATTTTGATAATGAAAATGAAGTTGAAAAATTACAAGAATATTTAACATTAGCAATAGAACTAGAAGATAAAATTTTAAACGAAATTGGAAAAGAGCTTTTGGAAAATGAACGATTCATAAATAGATTAAATTATCTAATAAACAGATCAGAGCTAAATCATAAAAATGATGTAATTACTAGAATAAATAACTACATAATAGAAAGAGGTTATTTAAATCCCTTCTTATCAACTGAAGGAAACCCAGAAGAGAAAACGCTTGAAAATTATGTTACTATTAAAAATCAGGCTGCCCTAGACTACTTTAAAAGTATAATTATGTACATAGATAGTGAATTAGAAAATCCTAAGCAAGAATTAAAGAGAAAGTTAACAACAGCAAAAAATAATTTACTATATAGCCATAAAATGGTAAGTATAATAATGAAGGATGAGAGATATCATCAAGTAGATGGAAGAGTCAGATGTATAGTATTTAATCAAAATGAAAAATTAGTAACTGATACTTATAAAGAATATGCTTATAGTATAATCAACTATTGTTTGTATAGTATTCTTAATAAAGATGAAAATATTTTAGAACAAATTGAATTAAAAAGTGCCTTAAGCCTTTTAGACAAAGGAGAAATCTTCGAAGTAGCAAGAAGTTATAATAAAGCAACAAATGAAGACCAAGTTTTTAAATCATTAAGCGAAAATAATCCTAATCATAATATTATTATAAACATTATAAAAAGTTTTATGGAAAAGCATATGGAAGTAACTAATGCAAAAAAATAAAATCACTTCATTACAGTGATTTTATTTTTATTTTTATAATTTTGTTCCACAGTTAGTACAGAATTTTCCACCAGTACTAGCTGTTCCGCAATTTGGACAGAACTTAGCACCTTCAGTAGTTGGTGCAGCATTATTCCCATTATTAGCATATGGATCATAATTTTGTGTAGCCCCTTGATTAGTTTGGTTAGCTTGAGCATTGTTAACTACTCCACCCATAACTCCTCCACTAGCCATATTCATCATACCTACACCCATAAATCCATTTGCTGCTCCACCTTCATTTTTAGCAGCATCTTGAACAGCTTGAGCATAAGCTCCTGTAAGCGTACCTTGTTGCATAAAACTATTAGAAGATAATTCATAATTATCGATTTTCTTATTTGACTCATCATCTAATGTAACACTTTCAACAACGAATCCAACTATATTAATACCACGATTTCTAATTGGCTGATCAAATACTTTTTCATCCATTGTTTTCTTAATTTCATCAGTACTACTTGGTAATTCTAGTACTGGAACTTTATGTTCAGAATTTCCTAGTTCATTTAAAACGTTTTGGAAAGCTCCTACGACTTCACTTCTCATTTGTTCACATAAATCTTCTTTTTTATATTCATCAGCAACTCCTGCAACACGTGACATAAACACTGCTGGATCATTAATTTTAAATGTATATTTACCAAAACATTTAACTTCAACTCTCAAAGGACTCATTGAACCAGTCATTTGATTTGGAATTGGATGAGACCAATCTTGAAATGGAACTGGTGCTGGGGTTCCAAACTTATTATCCATTATTTCCTTAGCATTAATATAGAAAACAGCCTGCTCTTTATTAGTTCCACCATTATAAGTAAAACGAGTCCACATTTCTTTAAAAACAGCCCCAAATTGACCTGCAAAAAATGATGGAGAAGAAGACTGATCAAAAGTATAAATACCCTCTTCAGCAGTAGCATCTAAAATCTTACCATTTTCAAATATAATAGCTATTTGTCCAGGAGCAACTTGAATTGCACTATCCTTTGAAATAACCCCATTAGGAGTAGACACCCTCTTCATTAAAATATCATTTCCTAAATCTTCACATTTTATATACTCTTTCCATTGATCATGAAGAGTACTTGAAGCAGCAGCTGCTGCAGCTCTTATTAAACCCATATAAAATCTCCAATCTTTAATATTCAAATATATTATACAATAAATTATTCCACTTTTAAACTAATTTTTAATTATTATCAAATAACTTATCACTATCAGTACGAACCATTAAAGTACTAGTATTAATATTTTTTTCTAGATTAATAATCACATTCTTTTTACCATTTAATTTATAAAATAAAATAACAACAATAATAAAAGTTAAAGTAACTGATAATACAACGATTTCAATCCAAGGAATATTCTTTACAACCTTACCTTTTTTATCAACCTTATAATTGCCATCATTCATTCTATAAAAACCATCCAATATTTTGATATAATCATCAATAGCTTTATAGTAATTACCACCGGCTATATCTTTATAAACATATTCTAAGATTTGATTAATTCTAACATCTGTATAAATTTCAAATACTTTTCCAGAATGATCTCCACTATTTCCCATATATATTTCAGGTTCACTTCCTGCCATATACATAACAAATACAATTCCATCATTCATAAAATCATTATAATCATAAAAATTATTAGCATATTCTACAATTGAAAATCCAAATAAATCGTTAGTTGTAATTACAGCAACATCTATATTAGAATCCTTCGTATATTCATATAACTTACTATAAATCTTTTTTTCCTCATCTTCTGTGAGTAAATCTGCATAATCATATATCTTCTCACTACTAGAAACGGCAGGAGTTCTGCGTATAGCATCTATATTACTACTATCAACAACTACATCCTTAGGAACTAATAAATTATCATCTGTTCTAGTATATGAATTAACAGAAGCATTACAATTTAAATTAAAGAAAAAGAATGAGACTAAAAAACAAACAATTATCTTTATACTTTTCATACTCTACCTCCTATAGAAAATAAGCTACTAAAAAAGCTATTAAAAATATCAAACCAAAAATTAATAAACTAACTATAGCTAATTCTATCTTTCCAAAAGTAAGATTAATTAAAGATTTGCCATTCTCTCCATTCATCAAATACATATAATTCTTATTATCATATTTAACATTCAAAATATACACCGGTATTAAAACTCTTTTTCTTTTAAAATTATCTAAAACCAGTCCATTCTTTCCTAACTTTTTAGTATCATGCTGAACATTATCTCTAATCATACCTAATGAAGTTTTTACAGCAAGATTAGATACTTTAGTACAAATATCTTTCTCATCTAAATCTCCAAATAAAATAACACTATCATTCAAATAATTACTATCAAATTCTTTTAAATTAGAATAATTACACTCACAAATCTCAAAATAAGAACTACCATCTATCTTAGAATTATCACAAACTAATACATTGTTATAATCAAAATTAACAGTATTAACAACCTCATGTTTACTTTGACTATTTTTATCATTCTTATCTATTCCAATAAAAGTAGTTGTTCCACCTAAATGCAAATCACATAAACTACTAGCAAGATACATTTTAGAACAAGAAGAAATTGTACTTTTTTTCTTAAAAATCATAGGAATTATAGGATTAAAAAGAACTTTTTTCTTATAGTCCTTAATTGCATCTTCCTTATTTTTCATAAAAGGAATAATATATGTATTAGTATAATCACTACTACACTGACTACTAATTACGTTTTCACTACCACAAAATGAACACTTATTTAATTTATCTTTTGAATTTAAAATACTTCCACATGCACTACACTTACACTCTTGTAATCCCATATCAAGAATATTACTATCATTATTAACATCATTAAATATATCACTAAAAAAATCAGTATCCATACTATCACACCCTATAATAAAATTATAACAAATTATTCTTTATCTCACAATAAAAGAAATGACGAAAAAAGAACCATTAAGGCTCCATTTACATATATATATCTTAAAAATCATAATACTCATATTCTTTACTATATACTTTTTGCAACTCATCTTCATTACTTAATGTCTCAACAATCTCCAAAGTTTCCTTTTCTATATTCTCTAAAGTTAATGAGTCTCCACTATCTAAAGTCTCTGAAATATCAGTTTTAATACTAACCATATCAGTCTCGTTTAAATACAACTTATTAGCAGCATAATGTACTAAGAATCTTTCTATTACAAATTCTGCATTTTCTGAAGAGAATTCAATGTAGTCGTATAATTGACGAAAATCTTTATTATACATATTAATCATTAAAGCTAAATTTCCACTCCAAACATTACTTTGATCAGCTCTTATAACTTCAGTTGTTGGCTCATAGCAATATTCTATATCCTCGTCTTCATCTACAAAAGCAGCAGACATAATTCCTTTTCCAACTACTTCACGACAGAAATCATCTTTTTTTATCATATCTGGATTTATTTTAAGACACTTGTCTGTTTTATAAAAATATAATCCTCCATAAAAATTATTAAAATCTTCTTCATAACAATTAACTATTTTTAAGTCTTTTATATTATGGTAAAGAGCAATTAAATCTAAATCGCTAGCATTTTTTTCCAAATTATCAAGGCATTCATAAAGATAGTTTTTATACTGATTATTAATATTAACATTCTCTTCAACTGTCTTTCTTACATCATCATAAGTAGGATTCTTAACTTCTACGTAATCTCTAAATTCCTCTAAGTTATCAAAATAAAATTTTTCCCTATGATAATCATCAGCATAAATATTATTTAAACTATAATTAACATTATATCTTCTTTTTACCCTAAACAAACCTTTAACAAGGAACTCACATTCATATCCTTTTTTTGCAAAAGGTTTATAATACCATTCTTCTTCAGGCAATTCTTCAAAACTTTCTAGGCTACTACAATTTACAGCTTGACTTTTTATCATATTGCTATTTTTATCATTACTACATCCAGTAATCATAGTTATCCCTAAAGTAAATGGAACAAGCTGCAACTTTGTCATTTTTACAATTTTTTTAAAATATTTAGTATAATTGAAATTTCTCATAAATCCTCCCCGAAAATAATTACAAATTTAATTAATGTATATAATATCACAAAATAACTCAAAAAGATTACATTAACCAAACAAATAGTTTTAAATATAAAAGGTTTAATCCCTATTGACAAGCTTATCAAATCACAATCATAATTTTTATAGGAGATGAAAAGATGTCTTATATAGAAGAAAAAAAGTGTTAAGAGACATTAAATTTATAGTTTTAAACACTGATATAAGTGAAATTGATACTTGGAAACTAGAAAAATTAAAAAATGAACTAAAGGAGTATCAATTAAATAAAAAACTAAATGAAAATCAAAAGTCCAATTTCGAATATTATCTTAAAGTACTATCTTATATCAAATTTAACGAAGTCAGTCGCTGCAAAATAGAACAAATAACAAAAATAAATAAATTAGTAAAACAAATAGAACAATTTTTTGAAGGAACAGTAAAAATATTAGTTACAACAGTCAATAAAAAAAGTAATTAATAAATTATATCAACAAAATTAAAATAGCACCCAACATTTTGAGTGTTATTTTTTCACAATAAAAGCTTTTTTAGCAAAACAGCTTCCGATTTTTTTCTAAAATACCCTATACATTAAAAGAAAGAGACAACTTAAATTGTCTCTAATATTCTTTGTATCTTAGTATAACCTTGTTTTAAAAAGAATACAATATCTTATTTGTCTAAAAACTCTTATTTTATCTCTATTTTGAAAACAATTCGTATCACATTCGTATCATTGATACATTTTTCCAAAAACTGACTTCCTGTAGGTCATTTTTTGTTGTTAAAATTCATATTCATCTTCCTCGTCATATTCATCTTGTTCAATTCCATCTGTCATAAAAGAGACCTGGATTTCAGAATCGTTTTTTGCATTTTCAAAGTAGTTAATAATTTGACTATCTAACAAATGAAAATCTTTTTTCTTATCTTTGGACAAGTCGTCAAGCATTTCATTGGTTACTGATAAGGCAATCCGTTCGTTGACCCTCATTTCGCTTGGCTTCAATCCCATATCCAAACATACCATTGCCTGTCGAAAATATTTTGGATCTTCATCACGAATTGCTTTTAACTGAACGTACATAGTGTTTAACAAACTAATTCTGGCAATTTCTGATAAATGTTGTTCCTGAACCTGATTCAATATTTTTTCATAATGTCCTGCTGGAACCTTTGTTGGTTTGTTTGTCTCTGGATCAATATAAGTGAAAGTCATATCACTAATCGCCTTGCTCATATCTTTCACTTTCATTTTCGTAAATTCATCATACTGTTTAATCATAATGTTTCCCTTTCTATATATATTGGAATTATAACATAGCAAAAAATAAACAAAAAGGAAGTTTCAGTTCTTCCTTTTTTAATTTATTGAAGTTTAAAGGTTATCAAATTGGCTTTGTAATATAAATTTTCTTATCGAGTTCTTTTACTTGTTCCAATATACTTTTTTTCATCTTTATTTTCCTTCTAAGCATCGTATGTTTCCTCTTCCTTGCCTGTTATTTGCAAGTAATATTCTTCTGAGACCTCTTTAATCTCAGTAGGTTCAACACCCATCAGCACCGCAATATAGTCTACAAGTTTTTCCAAGTGATCTTTCGTAATTTCTACAACTCTTCCTTTTTCATCCTGTGGAGTTACAGAAATATATACTTTACCTGCAATTTCAAAATAAATGGACATACTTTTTCCCTTCATTTAACATCTAATTATTTCATTTTAAATATGCAACAAACGAAAGATTTCGATTTATTGCTTTTTTATTTCCAGACTTTTTATAGGGAGCAGGGTCTTCCTCTCCTCCATCTAAAATTGGATGAATATACACTAATTTCCCACAAAATTGAAATTCTTTTTCAATTTCTTCAATACCATATTTTCGAATGCGATTATTGCCAATCAGGCAATTTCCATTCAAGTCTAAACATTGAATCATCCAAGGTTCAATACTTTTTAATTGTTCCATTTTCTTTTTTTTCTCCAAAAGTATAAATAAGGTGGCTTTCTTCTAATGACCGAAGATCTATTTCAAGCTGTTTTTCATCATAGTTTAATTCTTTTGCAAGGACATGAACACGTCGGTTCATATCCTCTGCATAAAGAATTCTTTCTAAGGCTCCAATCAACCTTTTACAATTTCTAATCATTTCATCTTGATGGTTCATTTTTAATATCCCAATTTTGTACGAACATCATCCAAAATTTCTTCTAAATAGTTTTGATAATCTTCTTTAACACCTGATGTCAGATTATCTTCTAATAAAATGCGATTATTAAGTGCTGCTAATTCTACAGGTTTTCCTTGAAAACGAATTTCCTGCTTGAATACCCTTTCTGGAAAAATATGACGCAACGTTTTAATCCACTCTTCATTGATTTTGTTGCGCTGTTTTAACGTAATTAACAACTTCACATCATACGGTAGACGTTCTTCTTTGATCCATTCAATCAAGATTTCAATCGTTGCACCTAATCCGTTGATTGATCGATCAGAAATATTGAGTGGAACAATAATCGTATCTCCCTCTTTACAGCAGGCACAGACTCCATTGTATGTCAACGAACTTTCAAACGGGCTGTTATCAATGATAATAACATCGTAATCATTATCAACATAGGAAAGAGCTGTTCTTAACTTTGCACTCGGATTTTTCCCCGATAATTTTAAGAAACCATCCGTCATCGACAATTCATCCGATGCTGGAATAATATCTAAATTGGAATATTTTGTCTTATAAATCGCATCCTTAACCAAAATAGGCTTTTTGAGAACATCGTTAATATCTGTCTGGTATTTTCGTTCTTTGGTGAATCCTCTCGATGCCAGGGCTTTATAACTTTTCAAAATACCATTTTTGTCTTTACATTTGTCATACCATTCACGAATGTTGATAGCATCCTGTTCGCTGACTTCGTTATCATCTTTCATCAAAGTCGATTGCCCATTTGCCTGCGGATCAAGCGGAATAAACAAAGTTCTATAACCACTCTGTGAAAGTCCATATGCCATATTGAGTGCTGTCTCTGTTTTTCCTACACCACCTTTGCGGTTTAAAATGTTATAAGTAATTGCCATGTTGTTGTTCTCCTTGGTGTCTTTTACCACCGACACAAGCAGTCAGCTTGTGTTTCGTCGCAATTTTCAGCGACTCATCAGGGCGATTTTTATATTGTGTCTTTATTGTTTATTAAATTGTTTTGTTTAACAACTCACTCTACTTCTTCTACATCATTTTTATTGATAGGATATTTTGTTCCCTCGTTGTCACAAGCAATATATTCCAATTCACCAAATATCAGCGCTTTCCAATCGTTTTTATGAACTTCTTTTCCATCTAGTTCATTCATAAGTTCCGTTGTTTCATCATCCACTTTATCAAGTAGATTTTCTGTTTCTAACCTTTTTAACATTAACTCTTTTCTAAAAACTAACATTGTTGTTCTCCTCTGGTGTCATATTTCATCCTTATTTCTATACTTATTATACTACACATTGTGTAGTATAGCAAGTTTTTATTTACCTTTTTTTTCACTGTTAATTAAAATTTCATCCAGGGCATCGATTTGTTTTTGAAGTTCAAATTTTAAATTATTAGCTATTTCTTTTTGAGAGTATTTTTCCCTTATCGAACCCAAGGTATTATATAAAATATATGATAAATCCTCGATAATAAAAAATAATGTTTTTTCTTTTTTATTCATGATAATCCCTTTCTATTTTTTTGTTTTCCTGATTATTCACAACTTGATTGATCGTGATCGGCAATTCTGAATCATCCAACATTTCTTGATGAATGATTGATGGAGCAATCCAATTCAATTTTAGTTGTCGGTTTTGTTCTTTCTTGCTACCGATCCAGTAATGATGCCAATGTCCTTTGCGAACATGAGGTCTTTTTTGGCTTCCATTCTTTTGCAAGACAATTATTTTTTGCCTATTATTTATCGGTTCTGGAATAGCAACATCATTAGCATGTACTTTTACTGTCTTTCGAATAACTTCTGATATTTTTCTTCCACATTCAAATTGACGTACTTCTTTGTATTGATCTTTAATTACTGCTCTTTTCTTATACACCTTTCCATCTTCATTTTTTTCACTAATTTCCGCATTCTGTGCACAAATATAAAGCAGAAGCTGCATCACAGAAGTAACTAACCGAATATATTGCTCTGCTTGATTTTTATAATCCTGTTCAGAACAAGGATGCCTTTTTTGCGTAAAAGATGAATATTGATCGAAAAAATGTGAAAACACATTCTTTATATTTTGACCTTTTGCTACGTAAAGTGGCACTGGAATTAGTAAATCTTTGGTTACTAGCATCAAACGAAATTGCTTTTTATTATTCTTTACTAGATAAAAAGCAAAAAAACCAAGTATATCCATAATATTTAAATTCTTAGTTTCAATAAAGATACATGAATAAGGAAGATTTTGTAAAACATCTACGGGAACATTAAAATCTTCCGTCGCTTGCTCATATAAAAGTTTTTCCAGTTCTCCGTAAAAACTATAAATTTGTTTATTTTTTCTCCACATACTCAATGCTGTGAGCATTTCTAAATCAATCGCAACAGAACTCATATAGTCAATCTTATCCAACACTTTCCGTTCCTTGCTCATAACTATACGAGCTATTGACTTGATGGTTGGAGATTCCTCATTAGAATTCAGGCACTTTTCATATTCAATTTTTTCCCAGCATTTTGTATAATTCTTGGAATATAACTTTACAAGTTCCAAAGGAACGCAAGTTGATTTACTCATCTTGCGCTCCTTGATTTTTAAAACTTAGAAATTCAATTTTCTCAACCAGAATAAACATTCTTTCGACTGAGTTTCCATTTTTATTTACATATTTATTTTTATCCAATTTGCCTTCAATCAACACACTAGCTCCTTTGCTTGTGTATTTACACAACATTTCAGCGGTTTTATTCCATGCCGTGCAATCGACAAACAATGTTTCTTTTTCTTTGATAGCTAAACCAAAATTGACTACTTTTGATTCTCCAAAAGTTTTCAATTCCAAATTTGTTGAAATACGCCCAGTAACAATTACTTTATTCATAAAATATTCGGAGCGGACATACACGATTCTCATGAGAGGAAACTCCCTTTTTCTCCCTGTTTGTTTTTACATCCTTTGTTCCTCATTTTAAAATTTGATTTTTCTAAAAAGATTGTTTGTCTACCTTCTTATTAGACTTTCCAATCAAGCGGCTGTCCACATCTTGGACAATGGCTTGGCTTTTCTTCGTAATAATTAAGACCACATTTAGGACAAAGCGGAACACTGCATTTTGGCGTATACCGCCAATTTGGCTCTTTTGGTTTGGAGTTATAAAATTCGAAGAAAAATGTTCCATCAAATGGCTTCAAGTTAATTACTCCAAAGCTCATACTTACCTTTACGTTATAATCATTCGCAATCCACTCATGCAGCGTTTTTAAATACTCTCTAAGCCCTTCCAGATCCATCAAATTCTTATAGTGATTACACAATTCACAGCTCGGAAACAAATTGTCAAAGTCATTCGTTCCACCCTGACGGATAGACTTTACATAATCAACTTTCATATCTTTCAAGTCGATTTTTTCTCCACAATAAGCGCAATGCCCATCGAATTTATCGTACACATTTTTTTGCACACTTTTTGAAAAGCTCATCTTATTTTCCTTCACTTTCTATTTTTTTCAGAACGCCATAATAATTCGTAATAAACAATCACTAAATCAAACAGAATCATTCCAAAAATCAATTCAACCCAGCTCTTAGACCAATAACCGATAAATCCAGCTATTGTCAGCATAAGCGCATAAGGAAAGAATTTTACCGCCTGGGAAAAAAGTTTCTTCACTTTTTCCATCACTTAGACCTTTCTGCTCGAATGAATGCCGTAGTAATATGATTCAATTCTTCATCTTCCTTTAAAGCAATCAAAATGCGATCTAGATCGAAGATATTTGCATACGTGATTGTCAACTTTTTTTCTGAGATTGTTACACCTGCATCTGTAACATCAATGATGTGTTGTTTAACATCTTTCAGTATTTCCTTAATCGCATCTGTTGTACCAGAAGCAGTTTTTTGTTTTTTAGCAGATTCTTTTTTTTGTTCTTTTCCCGAAAATTCACCCGTCAAATATTTTTGAACCTGGCGACCAGAAATATTTGATCCATCACGATTCATGAAATTGGTTTTTGTTGCAATCCAATCTCTTTTAGAAATTCCTTTCTGTAGGTATCTTTTTTCTTCCAAAAGTTCAGCTTGGAATGGATTGTCTGTAGCTTTAATCTGCCGATCCAGTTCTTTATCCTTTTGTTTGTAATGTTCATAAACTTTTTCGTAATTTTGAATAATAACACGTTTATCATCTTCAGATAAATACCGCTGATGATTATCTCCCATTATCATCGCCATTTCCTCAGCTTCAGTTTCAGGCTTACGAACCACATACATCGGGAACATTCCATCATGGCGACCTTCCTTATATAACAACAAAAGTGCCCTGTAGCGTGTCTCACCACCAATCAGCGTATAATGTTTTCCATCATCATCTTCTTGATAATAGACACGCCCATTATTGACATTTTCTCGTTCAATTTCGTTTGCCAGCGAACGGACCTCTTCATCATAAATGTGAAAGAAATTCAGCTTATTAGGACGAATATCATTCACGTGAATAAACTCAAACGTTGGCTTATTGCTCGCCATCTGTTCCCCAACTGTCCCAGTATAAATTTCCTCAAGCATGCTCATATAGCAATCTCCTCTCTGTCAAATGACTTCTTTTTGTATACCACTTAAAATATTATAACATTGTTTTGTTGGATAAGAAAAAGGAACTGAGTTCCTTTTTCTATTCACTTATTCAATGCCATAAATTTCTTCCTAGTCAGGAATTTCAGACATATCGTACACATGTTTAATCATCCTGTTCTTCGCCCTTCTCAATTGCCAAAAGCTTTTTTCGGCAAGCGTCATATTGAATGTATTCTCCATATCCATTGCTGAGCATTTCGGCTGCTTTAACGGCTTCCAAAACCGTCATCCAATAATAGTCGTAATCCCATACTTCTGGTCTTCCTTGTTCGCAATCAATATCTGCTTTTTCAATTTTAGCCACAAATTCATCGCTATTAAGATTATATTTGCTGTAATCCGTATCTCCAATTTCTGGAAGTTCGTCTACAATGATTGCATTAATATAGTATGCAGTATTTGTACTTTCATTGGTGTTTGTTTTAACTTCAATTGTTTTCATGGTGTTGTTCTCCTCTGGATGTCTCATCCTTATTTCTATATTTATTATACTACACATTGTGTAGTATATCAATCTTTTTTGCTTTTTATTTTGTCATTTGTGATGTAAATGTAACCAATAAGCATTCTTGAAATATCTGGAATTTTCTTTCGATCCCACACCCAGGATTGTATGGTTCGTGGGTTGATTCCTAGATATTTCCCTATAATCTCAAACTTTGCTGTTTTATTTATGTTAAAAAATTCTTTTGGGGATGCTTTGGCAACATGCCAGATTTTAGACAGTAGATCTTCTGTCAAACCACTCTTCTGATTTTCCATTTCGGAAATCTCGTTTAAAAATTCTTCAACACTATTTTTCTTTAAAGCTATCTTGTACAAAAATACATATAAATCATATTTAATGTTCATTCTGTATACTCCTTTCAATAATTCGGTTCAATTGAAAGACTAGATTTCAAAATTTCCACCTTTTCATCCAATTCTAAAAAAGTTGCTTTTTTATAAAAAATCCTTTCTTCCAAAACCGTTCTTTCCTTTCCATACTGATCGATATAATCGACTACACTATTCCCATTTTTGCTCATTCTTAATTCTCGTACACGATCGGGATAACACATTAAATATGCGCCAATACAATCAAATGGAATTTTATATATTTTTTCAAACTTTTTTTCGTTGCTTAAAATAGTTATCTCTTTTTCTTCCCACTTTATTTCAAAATACTCATTTTCAAGTGCTGCCCATTGTTCATTAATCACAATGCCTTTCAGGCAAGTATTTTCAACTGCTTTTGCAAACAATGAAATATCTTTTGGATTAAACTTTTCTTGAATGACATGAAATGGTTTTGCATCGCCGTCGTGATAAACAAATACTTGTACTAATCCTGATTTATTTATAAAAATTCGAATTGCTCCAACCTCTGTTCCACCTTGATTTTCTTCATACCAAACTGTAAATGGTGGAATGCGATCGTTCACATTCCAATCAAATTCAAATCCATTTTGACGATCATCATAATAGGTGTAACCTAATTTGTACTTTTCCTCAGTGCTTAAATAAGAGCAGGCTCGATCGATCCATTCTTGAATCAAACTAACTTTAAATTCACGTGGCTTTTTCATTATATTTTCCTCCTGGTTTTTACTTGTTTTCTTCCGAAAATTCATAGTTGTTCTCCTTCTTAGATGCCTCATCCTTTATCTTTACGTCTTAAATTATACTACACGTTGTGTAGTTATACAATATTTTTTGTAGTTTCACCCTAAAAAAAGCCGCTCATCGAGCGACCTTCCTTTTAATGATTAAAACCTCATTTTTCTATAAGATCAATCAGTCTTCAATGATTTCCGATTTCACAACTCTAAAACTTCCTTTGTTTGCCCAATAATTTGCGACGGCTTTCTCGCTATCAGCACCATCAGGCACATAATGCGGAATTATAAGGATAATCTCATTATCCTTCTGCCGTAGCTTAAGTACCGTATTCAACGGAAGCGTGATGCCGTTGATCGTGATCATGTATTCGTCGCCAATCGTTTCGTAAATTTCGTATTCATCTGGAATTGTGATTTCCACGTTGTCGTATATGTCCGAGCAAATGAATGGAACCCTCAAAAATTTACCAAAATTTGAATAACCAATTTGACCTCTAACCTTTGTCATTTTAATCTTCCTCCTTTTTACTTTGATTTCTTCTTAGATATTTTATCCTTTATCTTTACGCCTTTACTATACTACACTACGTGTAGTATAGCAACATTTCTTTTAAAAAAGTCGCTTATTTCAGCGACTAATATACCTCTTTCATTATTGTAAACAAACGACCAGCAAGTGGATTTTGTTCATACGTTTCCATATACAATGTTGGTACTTTATATTTTTTCTTTATGTTCTGGATTTCATTGGCTGATTGACAAGCCTTTTCTACATCAAAACTTTGTAAGTTTTCAATACTAGATTCAATCGAATCAATGCGAGTTTGGATCAAACTTCTAAATTTATCAATATCGATTCGATTTTCATCATCTGTAATCGTAGTTGTATACCTGTTTCCGTTTGATCCTTGGAAGTTAATACCATACATGTGTCTATCTACAAATTTTAATGGATGCATTTCATAGATGCCATAAGGATTTTTCCAAATATTCCATGTCGTATTTTCTGTTAAGAAATTACAAAAACGTTTATTTAAAATTTTTTTATTCCATTTTTCAAGGTTAGGAACTTCCAATAAACTTGAAATTTCTTTTTTCAATGCGGTATATGCTTCTAATTCAGCTCGATAAGTAGATTTAATCGTTTCGATTTCCTTTTCAGTAAAAGTTGCTATCATGTTGTTCTCCTCTGGTGTCCTATCACCGACACCCTTGCGAGTGTTTCGTCGCAATTTTCAGCGACTCGTCAGGGTGACTTATCCATTTCAAATCTTTAATCAAAATTTATAGGGCAGATTCGATACAGAATCTGTACCTTCCCCTCAATTTCGTAAACACATCTATCATCAGTAAGTTTCAAGTAGCGTTCAATTGGTTCTACTATGTTCACTTCTCCTTTACCTTGCTTCATTATCTGGATAAAGCAATCTGGAATGTTTTCCATCTCTTCATGAAGATCTCGAAGAATTTCCATGTGTGCTTCTTCCTTTGTGTCATGTAGGAGACTTCCTACAATCACAGTTTGGCATTTTGGCGATCCCTTAAACCATGGATATGTTGCAGTTACGATGTATTTTTTCATAATGTTGTTCTCCTTTGGATGTCTCATCCTTATTTCTATATTTATTATACTACACATTGTGTAGTATAATAAATCTTTTTATAAAAAAAGTCGCTTATTTCAGCGACTCATCAGGCAATTCAATTCTCTAAACCATTTATCATAATTTGCACATGAACAATAACCAGCTGACGCCAACACAAAATCATCAACCATTGTAGATAGACGTTCATCTGAATCTTCACCTACTAACACTTGTATATTACCGTTCGACAAATATTCTATCTGACAATCCATAATTGGTTGAAACTCTTTATATCCTTCTTCTGTCAACTCCATATTTTCCCATACAAATGTTGCTGTCGCTTCAAAATCACCAAACAACTCACAATCAAAATCTTTTCTTGTGTCTAACAGTTCTTTCAATGTCATTTTTTCTCCTCCAAGGTGTCTTACCTTTTATCTGCCTTTATTATACTACACTTTGTGTAGTTTATCAATTATTTTTCGTTTTTAACGTTCTATTTTTCTAAGAATTGCATGAACAAAATGCCGATCTGATCCATTTAGAAATGATGAAAGAGTACTGCCTGTATCAGCACATGTATATAACGTTACTACGTTGTCATTTTCTGATACTTCTATATTTGTTGGATAGAAACTCTTTGCTGTTACTTCATCCATATAGAGCTTCAAACTCTCCCTATTTTGTATATCGGGCTGATTAGAAGTCGAAGTTGCTTTTTCACAATATGCAGAAAAAATATCCGCTTGATAAACCGCATTTGGAGTAATGACCTGAAAAAATGTATTTTCTAAAAAGTAGGTTTTATTCATATAATTTTTTAAAAATGTAAAATGCCCACTTCCCTTAAAAATGCTATGTCCATAAATAAAAGTATTTAAACTCGTGAAATTTGGGTTAGAACGATAATCCATAAAGATTGATCCTTGTTCATCATATTTTTTATATAGATTTCTATTCAAATAAAAGTCATTATCAGAAGTTTGTAAAACTGGAAATGATAAATCAAGATTTGGAAAATAAAGAAAGGCAACCACATCATCATTGATTGCCCATATTTTCTCAAATGCATTTTGAATTGACGAGCGATCATCCACCTCGATCGAATCGACTGTTTTTTCAATCTTATCGTCAATTCCGTTTCTTTCCAGATTTTTTAAAGCAAAAAGAATAAGTGGTATCAGTGACCCAATTAAAGTTAAATACAGGATACACAGTATAATTTTTCTTCTCATAGTTTTTCACTCTCCGCATTTAATGAAGAGTAATACTCCTTCACCTGTTCCCTACCTTCTTTTGAAATCATTTCTAACTGCTCACCAGAAACACTATCAACCTTTTTATTGTTTTCATCGTAAAGATCATAAGTCTTGTCATCAATCAAATACATGACTGCACGTTTTTCAAAATTGCTCCAGGCAACTGACTTTTTATCCAAATAAACATACTGTTTTGTGTATGGAAGTTTGACACAATAAAAGTCATCAGTAGTTCTTGAATAATCAATCATATTGTTGCTAAATGACATTCCCTTAATATAACCGTTCATTTCTAAAGACTTGCCTCTGATTCGTTCCAGCTCGGTCATCCTGCTTTTTAGATAAGTAATGTACGAATACTGCTTATTCGCTTCTCGTTTCTCTTTTGTGCAGGCGGAAAGAAATTCTCGAACTTCGCTTAGTTCAGGATTTCCTAGTTCTTCACTCGCTTGTAAATGTTTTAAAACCGCTTCTGTCGGCTCAATCTTTTCAAAACTATGTAATTGGACTTGCTCTTCATAAATTTTAAAATCGTTATACGTTTCCAAATAAATTCTAGCAAGCGGTTCATTCTTCAAAAATTCCGTTGTTAAGGACTTTTGTTTTTCATACTCCGCTTGTCGTTCTTCCAATTCCATTAAAGTTTCTTTGATACGATTCTGTAAATCCTCATACGAATATATTTTTTCCTCATTTAAAAAATCAAGTGCCTTGATTAACTGGTTATAGCGTTTCTTTTCCTTATATCGGCTGTTGTAGTATTTCGGATAATAATCACGTTTTGCTAAACCCTTGGTGGAATTTTTGATAGCAATCATAGAATTTGTAGCTGTCTCTTTGATTGATGAAAAAGATCCATGAACATCTGGAATTTTTTCAAAATAAAATTGATAAGAATCTCCATTCCTCGTTTTTTCACGATAAAACTGTCTAAGCGCATCCTCACTATATTCCTCTCCTAACTTGTGTAATCGTGTGAATCGCTCCTTTCCAAACGGCTTAACGCTAATATACTTTCCTCGTTTAATTTCATATCCTTCAAGAGCTAAATTTTCAAGTAATTCATCCAGGCTATTCGTTTCTTCTTTCACTTTTTCAATTTTATCAATAATGATCGACTTCCAGGAAACAGTGGATTTTTCATAACTGGCATCCTTGGTTCCATCGTAGTTCTTTCCTTTAAAACGACCAATCGTTTTCAGTTCATCCATCACATGACATCCATATTCCTTTGCAACTCGATCACTGGCTTCTCGAAGTCCATAGAGTCCTTCTTTTTTGTTTGCTAGGCGATCCTCTAACTTTCGCCCGCTTAAATTTGTTGCGTTGATTACGATATGGTTATGCAAATGCCCTCGATCGACATGCGTACAAACGACACATTGATAATCGGAATAAATTTCTTTACATAACTTCAAGCCGATCTCATTCGCTATTTCAGGTGTAATGTCATCCCTAATATCGAACGACTGAACAACATGATAGGCGACACGTTCATCTTGCTCATTGTGATATTTTGCTTGAACCGCTTGCATCTCATGTTCTGCAAAACGGAGATTGCAGTTATACGCACTTTTTAAAAGACCGTGGTCGGTCTTTTCTTCATTTTCGATATAGTTTAAACATTGTGATAATCCACTTCCATTTTCCCCAGCATGAATTACTATTCTTTTTGTGTATGGCATCTTACCCCTTCTTTCTAATCTTCAAATAATTTTTCCTGTTTTGAATAGACCTCTGGATTGTTACAAACTTTACGAACCGAGACCCAAAGCACATTATTTATCAAACGAATCAATTCAGCAACTAGATCGGTGATTTCTTGATTCTGCTTTTTCAATTGTTCTTTATCCAAATTCGATAAATCTGTCCGCATCATGATTTTTTCCTGTTCCAATCCGAATCGATCAATTCGCTCAATTAAACGATTCACACATTCATTCACTTCTGATTTTCCGTGTAAATCCTCTACATAGATATTTTCGTAAATTCCAGCAGCTCTTAAATAGTCAGATAAATTTTGAAATCCATAGCGTTCCATTTTTTCTTTCAGCAATAATCGTTCTTCATCATTCAATAAAACATTCACTCTTTTTCGTTTGTCGTCTAATACTCTTCTTGCCATATTCCTCTTTTTATCTCCTGCAACAATCTTTTGTATTCATATAAGTTTTCAATGTACTTTTCCTTATAGACATTTTGCTCGATCCACTTCACACCTTCTGCCGACACGACCGTTTTTTTTGCTACCAAAGAAACAGTTCCTGGATTTTTGTTTTTCAATCTTCTAATAGCTGAATTGATGCTATTTAAAGATTTTTGAAAATAGATTGCCAATTCCTTCACGTTCATAGATCGATAAGCGACTGGATCTTTTTTTATCTTCAACTCCTGCTCTAATCGCTTAATATTTTTCTCAACAAAAATGACCTCAGCTGTCTTATAAGGTACATCATAGTTCAAGTATACTTGCTCGATCCACTTCACACCTTCCAGATACATCCACAATTCTTGTTTACCCTCAATATTCGTTCGATAGAAGAGCCACCGATCACCTCGATGGCTCTTCTTACACTTTTCTCTAATCCACTTCATCTGACGATTCGACAGTTCAAGCTGCTTTTGAACATCCGAAAATCTAATCCTCTGAAATTCCAATTTTTTCACCCCTCTCCAACTATACAACGTTGACGGCTTTATATATAGCAAGCATGGTGTGCATACACACCTTTTCGCTTGTTAGGGGAGACCCCTAAGACCCTTTATCGTAGAAATTCAAACCCATGAATTTCAAATTTTTAGGTTCATTTCTGAAAAGGAATAAACCTGGTATAAGTAATTTTTTTCTTCCTTGCATCTTGTTTTCCCCTTTCGTTTATCCTGTATCTGTGGGATGATTTTATCCTTTAAATTTTCAGTTATCAATATTTTTTGATGCTTTCCACCGCTCTTTTGAATGTTGTAAGAATCTGTAGAACGGAATATTCGAATCAATTTTTTTATAGTTATCATCTTGATTGGAGATGAAAAAATCAGGATGACATAGCATCCTGATTTGGAAAATTCTCAATGTTTATAGATACCTAATGAAAAGAAAAATTAGAAAACAAATCATGAAAAATAAAATATTTATTAAAATTCATATTCATAATCCTCTTCTTCTATGGCATTTTCTGATTCAAAACTTTCGTATTTTACTTCCAATTTTCCATCTACTTTTTGTAAATTTTTCTCTACATTATCTTTCATTTTAGAAAACATTTCTTCATCTTTTTCGATAACGATTGAATCCCTTTTGGTGTTCATACAAGCAATCGCAAAGTTTCCAGAGCCACCGAACTGATCGAGTAAAAGCTCATTGGGAAGTGAAATATATTCGATAATCGATTCCAATAATTCGACTGGTTTTTCTGCTTCCATGACTTTATCTTTACTATTTTTTGGCTGGAAATCGAATGCTTTAGGAAGCATTCCAGACGTTCCTTTCATGTAACAAACATCCAACCCATTCGCTAAAAGTATCTCTTTTACTTGATAAGAAGATAGTCCTTTTACATCAATTCCATGTTCTATAGCCAGTTGAATATTTTTCTTTGCATCTAGTTTTAAACTCCTTGGCTCCCCTTTGGAAAAGATCATAATATCTTCTGTATTGTGTGCTTTTCTTCCAGTATTCGATACAAAATTCCCTTTCACCCATGGCACTTTAGCAAAATATTTGAATCCATTTTTAACCGCCATCTGTTTTATTTCATACAAATACTGGTAGTTTACTTCGTTCTCTTCTGGTAAAAATTCGATGCAAAAAGCTCCATCTTTTAATACTCGCATCTTCTCTTTAAAGTCTTGTTCCGTGTATTTAAAAAGCTCGTACTGTGCAAACTTTCTATTCCCACCAGTTAGCGATTTAGAAAGATCGTAGGGATGATCGGTAACAATTCCATCGATTGATTTATCCTTTATGAAAGATAAATCACGACCATTTCCGTTAATTAAAAGACAAGTTGTAACCTTTCCTTCTAATTGTTTTTCAACTTTGTAAACGCCTCTAGCGACTCGTTTAAAGATGCCACGATCAATGCCTTCGTAGATTCTAGCACGGATTGATTCATTGTTGACAGGCATATTTTTGTGAACTTTGACAAGCTCTGTAGCCTCTTTCAAAGTGAAATTTTCATCATCCATAAAGTAGTCAAATAAACTAATTTGTATTGTATCAGCGTTCATTTTTTATTTTTTTCCTTTCTCAAAATGATAGATTTATCTCTAAATTTTTTCTCCTAAGTTTATTAGTGTTTGATAAATTTCTGCACATTTTTCTTCATTTTTATTGATAACTGCGTCCTCAATATTGTTAAATAAAGTCCATGCATTTTCTTGTTCAATAGGTAACCCAAGCTGATAACCAAGTAAATCCACGTATACCTGATTCGTAGAAATCACTTTACTAACTCTAAGATTTTGACTCAGATAATAAAGCAATAATCCTAAATTTGATTCATCGCTTTCATCAAGTTCAGCATCAAAAATGATACGCCAATCAAATTCAGGAGCTATACAAATAAACTCTGATTCCTCTTCATAATCGGTCACATAATCAATAAGTAGTGGCTGCAAAATAGATTCATTTTCAAGCATATCTTTCTTATTTTCTGCATGAATATCTTCTGCTAAATCATTGAATAAATAGTTTTTCTTTTCATCTTTGACATCCCATTTTTGACTCAAATAATTCAAAAAACTTGCATCATCATAGTCAAGATCGTCTACACTAATATTCAAATCAGCTAAGTATTTTAGAATCATTCCATCTTTACAAATTGGTTTATCAACTTCATAAAGGATTCCAATAAGTATTCCATTTTGCTCGTAAACACTGCATGTTATCCCATTCAAATCAAGTTTAGCAATAATTTGATTTAACTCTTTTTCCCATTCAATAGCGCTCATTTTACATTCCCTCCGCAAGTTCTTCGTCCATACTAAATAAAGTCAGATTTCCTTCTTCATCTTCTGTAAGTTCGGGATAATCAATCTCAGAGGATGAAGTTAAAGGTAGTGTTTCTTCCTTAGGAAGTTCCATAACGAAATCATGCAGGATGTTCTTTTCCTTCAATTCATGAATAAATTCATCCATGCATTTATTTATATTTTCTCTTTCTTCACCATCTGGATATGCCTTAATCGTTGTTGTATTCCCATCTTTATCAGTATCAAAAGTTGCCACTGAATTTGCATGTCCTACCAAATAATCGCTCCTATTATCGAGCTTATCCATGACGTAACAAGCGAATGCACGTGCAAACATTTCACAATTCGACGCCCAATAACCTTGTTCAGTTTTAGCGGAAACACTATCAAATTTTTTAGAATTTTCATAAAAATCGGTCTTAACTGTGAATACTTCCCCACCTCTTCTTTCTTCCTTATATTTCATAGTTTCCATCAATTTTTTTAATGAATCCATTCCATGCTTTCCATATAAATTTTCAGTTGCCATCGAACATTGGACGCCTAATTCCTTACCAACAAAGTCATCTAAAGCGTGCCCCCATTCATGTGCAAGGCTTCCTGCTCCACGCATCTTTGTTAGATTGATAACTTCTTTTAATGGCTCATAATGTGCAAGTGCACTACCATGTCCACGGGCACCAAACGCAATAGAAAGCCTGCCACCTAAGGAAATATCTTTTGGATCAATTTCCAATGCCCTGGCTAAATCCATTAGTGCATCATATCCAAAATTCAATGATTGCTGTCGATCTTTTTCTGACATCCAAACACCAAATTCTCCACCTTTAAAATTAAATTTCTCTATATAATTACTTCCATTTATATTTCGATGCTTTCGATAATCAACGCCATCACGTACAATATGCTCCAATTGTTTCGGAATAAATTTACTTTTCCTGGTACGCTTAGAAGTTGTTGCACGCTTTTCTTTTTTAGGTTCTTTACTTAAAATATACTGCTCGCAATCTTCATATCGTTCAAAATTATTTGCAATAACCTTGCCACCTTGGATGATAAAAAATGTTTCTTCTTTCCATTTTTTTTCATCAGCAAACTCATCTTTTGGGTAAAAGTAACTGGTTCCCCACCATTGTTTTACCCTAATCTGTATATCTCCATATTCATTTTTTGATAAAGATGAACCATTTCCGAAATATAAAATATTATATTTGGATAAGATTTTTTGTTCTTCTGTATAACAAAATTGTTTCTTTCTAATTTCATTATCAATAGAATTCCAGCTCCCAATCTGTAAGTTTTTCAACAATTTATTTGTAAAAAAGTTCTTTACATTGTCTGTGATCGTAACATATCTATAGTGATATTCGCTTTTTTGAATATATTTTGGTGCAATCACATCTGAATAAAATTTTTCCGCTTCTTTATCGCTCTTGATATTCATTGATTCATCTCGCAAGAACGAGACAAAATCAACATAATTTTTGTAAGTTTGTTCAATCTCCTCTGGGGATGCTGAATAAGAAAATGTAGGCTGTGTAGGGATTGAGTCTCTTATTTTCTTTATGTAAAATGCAACGTGAATTGGCATTCCATCCGCTACTAATTGTTCATAATCTGGCTTCTTCCAGATGTTATTTTTCTTGATATAGGTTTGTTTTTCTTTTCCATTCATATCAAGAATATCATCAATCGTAAGTCCCCTTTCCTTCCATAAATCCTTTCTAGCTCCACCTATTTTCTCTCCGAAATCCTCGATTTTTTTCATAGTTTTCTCCTTTAATTCTATTTTTCTTTTAAAAAAAACATCGGATGTTATGATCCGATGCTTATTTACTGTTCTACTTGTTCTTCTTTGTGTACTTCTGAGCTATTCTCAGCGAATGAATCTTCAATATCTTTCATCACCTTATCGTATCTTGATTTCAACGATTTCAAGCTTTTGAGCTGATCGGCAATGAGTTCATTTTCAATCTGTTTCGTCTCGATAATGTCATCATTCTTCTTTTTTTCATTCTCCAATTTTGCAATTTTGCTGTTAAGCTGTCGAATTCCACCATTCATTTTTTGTTCCACCTTTCATTCTATTTTTTATAAATTACCACAAAAAAAGAAGCATTTCACTTCTTTTATGCTGCCTATAGTTAATCGCTTATTTTACTTATCAACTTCATCAAAATCATCTTCGATGCTACGATCCTCTCCTATGGGATTATCATCAATCAAACCTAGTTGATCGAACATATCCAAAAAATCTACTCCCAATTTTTCGTTATCAATCAGCTCGTCTGTTTGTGTTTTCAATAGATAATCAAATTGTTCTAACCCCTTAAAAGATAACGCATCTTTTAGCATATCAATACATTCATCCAATATTTCCTGTTTAAAGTTTCTGACAATATAAACATTATACCAAATATTTATTATATTGTGTATGGCATATTTTTTACCTTAACAGACCTTATATTCTGTATTAAGAAAAGATTTCATAGCTTCTTTGACGGCAAAATTTTCTATTTTATCGAATGTTTCTTCCGAAATAACACCATCAATAATGCATTCTTTCAAGTCAAAATATTCATTTTTTCTGCTTTCATGGCGTGGAAATTTTAGCACATACCAGTTCACATCATCCAACTTTTGCTTCATATTACTGACAACTTTTCGTCCTCTATCACTCAAATCTGCTTTATTAACATGGAAATAAAATAGCAAATCATTCTTTTTTCCTACCAAATAGTAAAAGGAATTATCACACCCTTTGAATAGATAAGTGTTCTTGATGTATTCCAAATCTTCAAAAACAATCTTATTTTTCATACTCGTCTTCTCCCCGCTCATCTTCGTACTCGTCAATCAACTCTTCCTGGGAATCCCACCGATCATACAATGATTCTGGTGTCCAAGGAATGTATTTATCGTTTTCCCTTACCTGTTCTTCAATCGTTTTGTTCTCTCTCGTCTTCATGCTTTCTCCTTTATTCAAATCTTGCTTCCATGCCATAGTAAATTCCATTCGCATCCTGTAGCGGATAACAACCTCCCGTATACCCTGCTATATAAGCCATACAAGCTCCTGATACATTTTCCATGTTATATCCCTCGGAAAATAAAAATTGCTTATTTCCAGGGTTTTGCGGAGCCACTGGGGCTGGTGTAGATGGAACGACTGGTTGTGGTGTAGAAGGAACTGTCGGTACAGATTGTGGTGGTTCTACATACACTGGTTCTTCTGTTGGTGTTTGCTGTACCTCTGCAAGTTCTTCTTTCTTTTCTTCAATCGAAGTTTCTTTCTTTTCTTCTTTTTCCGTTTCTTCTTTTGGTTTATCCGAATCCTTATTTCCAACTGTAACCTGTAACAATGCAGTTGCCTTATTTCCAGCTTTATCTGTTACCATATAAGTAATCGAATACTCCCCACTCTTAGATGTATCAATGGTTGAATATTTAACTTTATTATGAAGATTACCATCCCGATCATCCTCAGCGTGACTTACATACGCCATATAATCAATCGTTTCACCTTCCTTGATCTCAATTGATTCCCTGCTTAATTCAAGAACAGGAGCGGTATGATCGATTTTTTCATTTTGTTCTTCCATTTTTGCTACAGACTTCTTGCTTGGTTCATAAATATACTTATATCCAGTATATAAACTTCCAGATAAAACAAGTATCAAGAAGAATCCCAACAAAAGTCGTTTCCGTTTCTTCTTTTTATGAAGCCGATACAGATTCAGTAATTCTTTTTCCTTTTCAGTCAATTCCATCTCTCATCCCCCCTTTACTCACAGATGTTTACATAAATTGTATAGTCTTTGTTATCACTTTCCGCAAAACCAATATAAACGTAATCTCGATATGTTTCATTTTTCGGAATCTCTGTAAATTCGAAAGGAATCACTTCTTTGATTTCTTCTTTTTTGTCACTTGTATAATAAATAATATATCCAGAAACAGTCAATTTTCTTTTTGTTTTGTTTTCTATCGAAATAAGCGGTTGCCCACTATCATTTTTTCGTTCTGGAAAAAACTGCACATCAATATTGTCCTGCATCAAAATTTTAGTGGAACGTTTTCCATCTTCATTGCTTCCTACGACTGGTGAAATTTTTAACTGATCGGCTTTAAAATCAATTGGCAATTTACCTTCTCTAGCAACTTTGTTATTTGGATTTGTGGTTTCAAGCACATAAGTTTGTCCAGGATTCAGATTGATGTCAATTTCATCATCATAGTTTTCATTATGAACACCATTTTCATCCTTTTTTGCAATCGTTCCTGCAATATTGACTTGAAATTTATTGTCATTTTTTATCAAGAGAAGTGTCTCGTTATTAGAATCCCCATAAGGCACATATTGAATATCCACTTTTTTCAGTGCATCTTTGAATATGTCCACTTTTTCAACTACTGGTTCTGGTTTTGTAAAAAATTCTTTATAAACGTATAACCCACCAAACGAAACGATCACTATTCCCATAAGAATCATTGCTATCTTTTTACCCATTTTTATGCTCCTTTCATAAGAAAAGGCATCTTATTTCAGTATAAGATGCCTTCTGTTTTATGGTTCAATCTCCTCTTGTTCTTCCGTTTCTTGCTCCTCTTGAGTCTCCATCTTTGATGTGTATTCATCATATTCTTCCTTTAATCTATATTGCAAATCTTCTGCATCCGAAGCCTCTAAATATTCATGATAAGCAATTGATTTAAAATGTTCATCGGAAATCAGTGTAGTTATTTCTTCTTTTGGAATATCTGGAATAGTGTTCATAATAGCTTCAATGTCTTCAAAAGCAGATTTTTTATAATAATGATTTTCCAAAGAAATTCCTATTGATGATGCACTTCGTTCTAACAAACTCACATAAGCATCCTGTTTATTTCCAAAGTAACTTCCCTGATCGTATCCTCGATCATTCTTTACCCATGTTACATATTGGTATCCCTCGATTGCATCTTTATTTTCACCCATAACGATGCTAGATTGACCATTCAAATTGATTGAATGCAAAATCTCATATCCTGCGTTTTTCGGAATCCTGCTAATTCTCGAAAACCTTTTTTCGAATTCGTTTTCTGGAAAATAACTTGATAGCGCCACTGACAATTCAGTAACCAATTTAGTATTTTTTAATTTATCATTTAATTTTACTTCAATACAACTATTTTCTTTATTTATACTACATTCACAATCCATAATCGGTTTAAAATAATTGTATCCTTTTTCTGTTAATACTAAATCTTTCCAAAATATATTATTATGTCCTTCAAAGTGAATAAGTATTACATTTCTTCTATGATCTTTTAAAGAATGTTTAATATAATCTTCGGAGCATAAAATATCTTTCAATTTCATCAATTATCACCCTTTCCCACATTGTCTTTAAAATAGCACAAGTACCTGGTATTTCCATCTTCCTTTTGAATATTTCGAATTTTAAATTCCTGAGATGAATTGATGCCATAGTTGTATGCCATGGAGTAATTGGAAAACTCCATATCGTCCAATTTTTCTTCTCCTGTAGAAGTTCCTTTCATCCAAATATCTTCTAAAGGTTCCTCTTCCTTTGGCTTTTCATTTTCTTCTGCTCCCTTTACCATTTCAACGTACTCTGCAATCTCTTGATCGTTTAAATTCCAAGATTTTGGAATTTCTACGTTATCAACGATAATTACATCCATCCCTTGTTTGTTTTCTCCATCTGTAGCACTAGAAAGATCGATAAGCCCTTTTACTTTAAAATCTCGAATTGGATTTTTACAATTCAATTTTAGCTTCTTTGCCATCTCAGTATCATAGACAACTTCTACCGATATTGTATCACCATTGGAAAGTGATTTTCTCGGAAAAGCAGTATAATCAAATGTTTCAATAAATTTTTCTAATTCTCGATTCCCTTCTGTGTCAATAGGATTCTGAATTTCCTCGATTACACCTCTTCCAGATTGTCCTGAATAAATGATTTTAATATCTTTTGTTAAGTCTATCGAATGTTCATTTTGTTTCAAACAAGATCCAACAAAAAACAAGATAATCAAAATTCCTGTAACTCCAATTCCTAAGTGAAATATTGTTTTTCTTTGCATATATCTCTTTCCCTCTTTCCTTATTTTTTACTTAAATCATGTAACATTTTCGTAGGTTTTGCGTAAATCGGTGCGTAGATCGAATCCATCTGCGCTTTTGTGTACGTGACTATTTGATAATCATTTCCCGATGTTGCATATTCCCAGTTATCTGTTGCTCCATTTGTATTTCCATCCAAAATTGTGATGTTGTTTCCGTCAACAGCAAGGACAATTCCTACATGATTACATGAGGTAGCTGAAAATACAGAGCCAACAACAGGCATCGATCCTTTCGGTCCATATACAAAATACTGCGGATGACGTTGTGTAATTGCACTCACCCAGTTATCCCCATTTCCAAGATAATTGAAATCTAATTTTGTTCCGTATAGATCTAAAAGTGCCCCAGCACTGTACCAGGTACATTGCCCGATTGGATACGTATTGAGTGGTGCTTGCCATAATTCCTTTTTGCTGAAATTTGGAATCCCATCAACAGAACCACCATATCCATATCCTTCACAAGCATTTAACGCATTCCTGTTTCGGACAATATCATAAATTTGATTATAGGTATCATTATCATAATGGATTCCTTCACTGTCTGTTTTCAAGTTATTTTTGATGTTACTATAGGTATCAACATACTTAATTTTACTATCTAATCCAGCTTTCATTTTTTGATTGAAGGATTCAATATCCGAGTTTTTTACATATCTTGATTTTGCATCATCAACTGGATTGATTGACATAAAAATAATGTCTTTCCCTTTCCATGCCCCGTTTGCAAGTTCATTGAGTTTGCTCAGGTATCGATCAGCATTACTTATGTCATTTACACCAAGATTGAAAACAATTGTATCACCATCTTGCAATTGGGCATTTGCTTGATTTAAACCAGTGCTCATAAACCAATTATAGCCCTGTCCTGATTCAGCAATGAATACATCATTTCCGCCAGAAACAGCACCTTTCATTCCTACGGTTCGAGAATCTCCAATCCAGACAACTCGTCCTGTTATAGCATTTCCTGTTCCACCAGTACCTTTTAGTAAATCATACCACTTTTTGGCGGCTCCTCCTCGCCCTGCTACAACAGCGTCATAACTGTCAGCAGAAACCTCTACAATTTTATGAAATAAGTAAGCTGTCTGTACTGGATCTTTGGAAGTATAGAATCCTTCATTTTTTAATTGGTTATGATAATAACCATCCGTAAAAGCTTCTTTCCATAAATAGTCCAATTGAAATTGCAAATCATCCCAGCTCTTACCTTGACGAGCAGCTTCGGCAAATAAGGCATCTTTTCTTCCAAAAGACCATTGAACAATGCCATGTCCTTCGCCATTTGATTCAATGGCACCAGGATCGAATGAGGATTCTTTTTCAATGTTTCCTAAAACGCCAGAGGCAGCTTCATCGGATAGCCCCTTTGATGTTAGAAATTTAAAGATAGAGCGAGCATTCTGTTCCATTGTTCCGTTAGTGGCAGTGTACATGGAACAATCCTCAGTCATTCTCTTGTGTTCTCCCATACTTGCCATTAAGACAATAACAATCAAAAAGCCGAAAAGTGTAATTAAAATCGGTACAATATAAGGAGCTAGAAAGGAAATTATAGCACTGACGGCTTTTCCTACCGCTTGAACAACAGTGGTGATAATCTTTTTAATTGTTCCACCTATTGCTTTTCCAGCTTTTGAACCTACTTTAATAGAGGACTTCACCAATCTTACAGAGCTTTTACCTACTTTTTTTCCTGCTTTATAAGTCGTTTTCGTAGTGGTTTTTCCAATAGTTTTAGCAACTTTAGCGCCCTTCTTTACCACTTTTTTTTGCATCTCAGATTGGGCGATCTGAACACCGCCTTCGCCTTCATCTTGCATCTTTGAAATCTTTCCAGATGTAGAAGAAATACCTTTTATTGCCTTTCCTGATACAACAGCTGTTTTTCCTATTACGGTTGCTGTTTTGGAAATTTTTCCTTGACTCTTTTCAAACTGGAATGTTTTCTTGTTTAAAAACTTTCCAATGTTTTTAGCAGTCGATTTGATCTTTCCATCTTCTGCGATAGCTGAAACTTCCTCTGCTCCTTCAATATCAACTGTTTTACCTGCCTGTGTTTTAATACCAGTTAAGACAGATTCTTTGTTCTGTTGTGAATTAGGATTCTTTGATTTTCCTGGATCAACTAATGTCTTAATTCCTAAAAGTGATGAACTCTCATTTTTTGAGCTAATCGTATTCGCTTTTATGGAATCTGTTTTTACATCCGTTTTTGACAAATTTTCATTTACCAAACTACCTTGCTTAGAGGAATTATTTTCTGGTGATATTCCTTCATTTTTGGTTGGTACAACATTTGTTTTAATGCCTATTACACTAGAAGATTCTTTTGGTTCTGTGGTCTCCGTGGTTATTCCTTTAGGATCTGCATAATCTGCTTTTTGTGTATTGCTTGTAGTAGAGGTTTGCAAAGAATCACTTTCTAAATTGAGTGGACGGGATTTTCCTTCCTGTAGATGGTGTCTACGATCGTTCCACCTTGAAATTGCTTTTGCACTTTTATCTAATCCACTACCCGATTTTTCAAGACCTTTTCCAACATTCGCAGATGTTTTTCCGATTGTAGTTTGTGTATCTTTTTTTGTTTCCTGGCTCATACATTTCCCCTTTCACAACACAACAAAAAAAAGGAACTGAGTTCCTTCTATCCTCTTGTTGTAGCCATTTTATCCGTGTTATTTAATTCATAAATTTTAAATTCCTTCGGAACAAGATTCTGGAATGGGATTTTATCGTGTCCATAGACAATAATTCCTTGTCCAGATTTTGCATCGTTCGCAATATATCTTGACTCATTTTCAGAAATCTCAAATTGATTGCAAACAAGTTTTCGATCTATCGCTTTTTGCTTCAAAATTAAAGCAAACTCGGTATTGTTCAAGATTTTTCTTCCTTGTTCATTGTTTAAAACATCTTCAATATTTTGCGTAATGACAGTCATCAACGCATTGTATTTACGCCCAATTTTAATCAATTTTGCCACATACTCACCAGCCGCCGCATTTTTTAGAAGAATATGAAACTCATCAATGAAAATCCATGTATCAATTCCTTTGTTTCGGTTAGTAACAAGTCGATTCATGATATGGTCCAAAACGACCAAATATCCTGCTGTCTGCATAGACTGAGGAAGTTCTGATATGTCAAATCCGATAACTCTGTTATGAATATTAACGTTAGTTGGGTGTGCAAAAATATCCTGGGAACCTTCTACGAATCTTTCCAAAGATTTAGCTAAACGTTTGGATTCTTTTTCTGGCTGTTTTTCAAGTTCATTTTGAAAATCCTTTAACAACGGCTGTTTGCTCTTATCCTTGAAATTCGACAACTCATAATCCCAAAAAATATTTCTGACACAACGGTCAATGACCGTCTTTTCTACAGGATCTAAGTTTCCTTCATCCACTATTGATTCTACCCATCCTTGAATGTATTCAATCTTTGCTTTGACAGGGGAATCATTTTCTGTTTCGGACAAGTTATAGTTTTGATCCAAATCCAGTGGATTGATGTGCGTATCAGTAGAACTTGAAATCACAATCTTTTGTCCTTGAAACCACTCAATCAAATTGTCATACTCCTTTTGAAAGTCGATAACAACTATTTCATCTTGTGGATAACGAATAAGAATTTGTTCAATTAACATTTTCATGGAAAAGGATTTACCAGAACCAGACGTTGCCAGAACAGCACCATTGCCGTTCATTAAACGCTTTCGTTCCAGGAAGATGGGATTTCTACTCACAAGATTGATTCCGTAGTATAAAGCCTGCGAATGCTGAAAGTCTTTTGAATTGAACGGAACGTGAACACCTGTTGCTTCGCTCGTTTCCTGGTGCTGGAATTGCAATGTGTTATGTCCAAGTGGGAGCGTATTTATGATTCCTTCGATTTGTTGCCAAACCAAAGGTGTCAATTTAATCAACATTTCTCCGATCTTATTTTGAACCTTCACGGTGTTGTCTTCTAATTCCTCATAACTATCCGCTACAATACAAACAACAATATTCTCATAGAACATTTTCTGATCGTTATATTGAATATCCTCGATCATCTGACCTACATCTTCCAATTTACTTTCCAACTTTTTATCTTTCATATATTCATAATTCAGTTGTTGTTTTGCCAAACTTTTGATTTTGCCAAAACGTTCTGTTTCTAGTCCAGACTGCAATTTACTCAGTTTTTTTACGGCTTTTACGGTTTCTGTTGGCTGAATATTGATTGTCGTTATCATATTCACATCCTGAATCGTTGTGAGTGTATTGTAAAAGTGCGGCGTAATCGCATTTGGAAAGTCAGGATCAATATAAAGGCATCGAATGAACTTCTTTTTATGCTTCGTTTCCTCAGCATCAGAATTCGCAATGTCTTGTGGAGTGATTTCAAGATAATCTGTAGTCGTTACGTTGATATACTCTTTTGGTGCAAGAACATCATAAATGGTTAAATCATTTTCTTTTGCATATCCCAGAATATCGTGCATGTTTTTTTCGTCTGCGGTTTGAATATTCCAAAAATCGTGGATCAACGTCAATCTTTCATTCATTGGAACAATCCGAATATCACTCTTTAAATCTTTGAATTTTTCTTCTGTTCTTCTATAAATATTGAAAAAGATTGATTTTGCATCATCAAAATTCATCGCTTGCTGTGATACTGTGATATATCTTTTTGTGATTAGTGTATTTCGATTCGTTCCAATTGCATGATCGATCAAGGTATTGAACTCTCTTGCAATTTCTTTCTCATTTTCATTTGCTAATTGATCCTCGTCATATATGAAATCCCTTTTATATTTTTCTGTGTTGATTGGTGTACTGGCGTTTGTAACCTGTACATGGGTATTTTTCGTAAATGAGTTAAGATAATCAACCCATTTTAGAAAAATTGCTCCTGCATCTTCGAAATCTGCCTTTGCAAAGGATATATCCGTATATTCAAAGCAAATAGAATATGTATCATCATCAATTCTCATGATGTTTTGAGAAATTTCTTCAAACATCATTGACATAAGCTGTTGATTGGTTTTTGGAACAAATACTTTGTTCTTCTTATACTTTTTTTGGACAGATTTTATAACTGGATTATTTCTTTTCGAGGTTTTCTTCTCTTTCTTCGGTGGCTTCTCCTTTTTCAATTTCTCCTTCTTTGGTTTCTTTTCCTTCGGTTCCTTTTTCTTCAAGAACATTTTCATCCCTTCTTTCATTCATTTGTAATTCCAAACGTTTACCGAGTTCAATGATGTTTTGAATGTCGGCATATGATACAGTATCTTGGATTCCCTGTGTTTCTTTAATTTCTTTTAATTTTTCTTTTTCCTTATCTAAATCGCCATACATTTTTTTCGCTTTTGCAAGTTCTCGCATCTGCCTACGTTCCAACTGCATTTTCTTCTTAGCTTCTTTTTCCGTACGTTTTTTCAGCTTCTTTTCTGCCCTGGTAATTTTAACCTTCTTTGCCTTCTTTTCTTTCTGTTTCGGTTTATTTTTCTTTGCCTCTTTTTCCGCTAGAATTTCTTTTTCTGTCTTATATTCCAATGGTTTATAAAAATAGATGTAGTGTCTTTTCAAATATAAGAAAAGACGGTCTGCCTTTAATCCTTGAAACGTTAAAAATCCACAGGAAAGAAGAGGACCGCCAATTAAAATTACAAGCCAACTTGCCAGTTCATCTCCGATAATTGGTTTTATATAAATATAAAGCGGCACAACAATAACAGCTGTCAGGGCTAGAAAAAACCATTGGCGGAAGGTAAATCCCCAATATTTTTCCGAAACGTCAGAAAGTTCCTTATGTGTTCTAATTCTTATATTATCCATATTAAGCCCCCGTCCATTTCTCCGTTAATTGCGTGATTCCATTGAGTGCTGTTGTAAGGATTCCATTCATCAAAAGGATTCCAACCATAGCACCAAACGATACTCCAAACGATGCCGATCCAACAACACCAGATAGAATACTCTTTAATCCAAGTGCATAAATATGGACGCATACAATCATAAGAATTCCTTCAAAAGCAAGTGCAACTACTGACATGATAAACTTTTTACCTGTCGCACTTCCATCCTCCCACGTTCCGATTGCCAGCGGGATTGGCGAGAAAGCAAACGCAAGAATGATATTAATGACTCTTTTGAATATTTGTGCAACCACCATTACGTAAGTACCGATAATCGGAAAATACATAACCAGGAATACAATAAACATTAAAAGAGGTGCAATTTCTCCTGTGACAATAAACAGTTTAACACCTTCGGCTTTAGCAACTAAATCACCAATCGTTGTACCAATATCAGCAGATGAGGCTGTTGAATAGTGAAGTGCTGTAATAGTTTTATTTATGAAACCACCAGCAACGCTCATAATCATATTTAAAAATTCATAAGAGTGCTCGATCAACACTTTAAAAATCAAAAAGCGAACCATTGACATAACAATTCTTTCCCATGAAATACGGTCAATTTCCATCGCTTTTTTTATCAAATCAATCATGACAAACACAGTCAATAAGGATAGCCCAATCGGAACAAATACATCATTCAAATCCTTTGCAATTTCTCCAAGTGTACTTTGCTGAATTTCTGTCCAATTACATAGACTCTTTGTCGTTGCAGCCAAGTTACTCAAATCAATATGGAATCCAAATAAATTGAATCCAACATCTAAAAGCATCTTGACTATACCGCCCAAAAAATCACCCATTGTTGTTTCTCCTTTCTTTTGTTAAAAGCAAAAAGATGGAACTGAGTTCCACCTTTTTAAACTGCTTTTAAAGACCAAAAATATTTGGTGCCTGTGCGATTGCAACTAGCATGAAGCCAGCCATCATAGTCATAAGTCCACGGCTCTTTCCCTCTGCATCCTCTCTCTGCCAACCGAGAGCGAAAAGCACACCACCAATCATGGCAACAATACCGCCAATTTTCATCAACCAGTCACAGATAAATGTAATAAAAGCATCCACACTGCTCGTGTTGCTTCCAACTGCGTACACATTGCTTGTCATCAACAAATATGATACTGCAAACGATTGCATGGCAACCATACCTTGTGCTACTTTTCTTCTTAACTTCTGATTCATTTTCAAAATTCCTTTCTGTTCAACGTTTTGCGTTTTCAATACTTTCTTTTCCATATTTTTTTCTCCTCTTCTTTCTGTTTTATCAAAAAATAAAAAGACATCTGGTCTTTTTTCTTTATGTAATTTGGTTTATTTCAAAATATCACCCCTTCCATCGCCAAAGGAAAACAATCAAACTATCAATCCAATCAAACTATCAATCGACCATATCCTTTCTTTTTAAACTCTGCCTCTTCTTCTGATGTTACCTTTTCCATCTGGAAGCCAATCTCGCATTGAATACCAATAGTCGCCATATACTCGCTCAAAAGTTCTTTGTTTGACTTTTTTGAGAGGTGTTCTAAATGGTCGTAATACTTTGCGTGATTTTCTTCCCATTCCTTTGTCGTATGATCGCTTTTCTGTTCTGTCCACGCTTCCCATAATTCGCTGTAGCGTGGATGTTTTTTTAAATCATACAACTTAGAGTAGAATGGATCTGTACCAGACATCAATAAAATTCCGTAGCCTTTAGGAAGCTGAGAAAGCTCATCCATTGTGGCGAGTTCTCTTCCATATATATCCCAATTTTGAGAAGAAGACCCTTGTCTTCCATAAGAACGACCTGTCGATTTTTTATATAAACTTTCTTTTCCTAACATGGCACTCATGTATTCCAAAGTTTCTTTTGACCTCGATCCTAAGAAAAACAAGTAGTCACAGCAGTCAAGACCTGTTTCCCATTCGTCCTTATAAATCTTCTTAAACTGGCTCAATGATTGCAATATCACCGTTATACCGCAGTCCAAACCACGAACATAAGCCCAATTTTCCAAAAAATTTGGGATACTTCCAAGCTGCCGAAATTCGTCTAGATATATGTTGCAAGGTATTGCAAGTCGTCCATCATTATCCCCTGCATTTTGGTCGATAATATTGAAAATTTGCGAGTACATAAGATTTGCTAAGAAGTTAAATGCCTTGTCGTTTGGATTGGTGATGATAAAATAAGCAACTTTTCCATCCTTTCGCTTGCCATTCTTGTCAGTGAGACTCAAAGGCTTTCCAATGCGGTCTAACTCCATTGTATCGTCTACAGTCATTCTTTCTACTTCTCTTAGGTTAAATGGTGCAAGACGAGCAGAAGCGGTCATAATGATTGTGCTCATCGTTTTTGGTGTTTTTGCAGAGACCATAAAATGCTTCCACTGCTTAACTCCAATGTTGTCTGGATCGTCCTTTTCCCATTCGATAAATTTATTCCCAAGTTCGGAATTTCCTTTTTGATCGATCTCTCCTAGACGGATCAGTTCCAAAACCTTTTTAAAATTTCTCTCCTCTTCTGGGCAACGAAATAATACATAATAGAAAAGTGCCTGCAATAGCACCATCTCTGCCTTCTCCCAGAACGGGTCACCAGAACTGCTTTCGATTGTCTCGCTTTTTGTGGAGTTCATAATTGTATTGATGAGCGACATGACATCATCTTCTGCAATATTTCCACCAGTCGTTTCCAATCGCTCCATCATTTCTTTTCGATCCTCATCACTATCACAATCAATCAAATAAGCTTCTGACGGAAGTTTTCTTATATAACTAAACGGATTGTAGTGATCGCTTCGCCATTTCGATTTGACATTTAAGACTTTAATATCATAACCTTGTTGCTTTAGTGAATGACCTGTAGCACGTAAAAGCTCTTCCTTCGGATCTGTTACAATAATGGTTTCATCATCTGCACTCAGAATATTTGGAATCAAAAAGTAGCGACTTTTTCCCGTACCAGGACGACCAATGATAGCAAGATTTCGATTTCGTCCAGTTATCTTCATATCTTTCGATAAGATTTCTGTTTCGGTAAAAATCCAATTTTTTGTGAATATCTTTTCTCTCAGTTTTTTTGTAAAATCTGGTGTATTCCATTTCGCACTACCAAAAGCTGTATCCTGGCGATTTTTCTTATTTTGAGATACGAGAGTTTCGTAACACATCCAGGTAAAAAGTGATAAAGCTAATCCAATAAAAATCGACTTTTCATTAAATATAATTGGTGCAAAAGAAAATAGCTGATCGCTCGCTTGACTTAATGCTTCAAACGACCATTCACCATCATTTAATTCCACACAGGTTCCGATTCTAAGCCCGATATAAAAAGCCAAAACAACGAAAATCAATAGCAGCACATAATTATTTTGGTTTCTTCTTGGTTTCATTTTTCTAACTCACCATCTTCCAAATTCAGTGGAACGCTATCATTTTCCATATTGTTATCTTTCGCCCACGAATCATTGGTTTTATCCTCTCGCTCTAAACCTTTTTGCGAATTTTGTTGTTCGTGGGCTTGCGCATTTTTTGATGCAACATTCTTTGCTACTTCTTTCGCAGTATTCATTGCCATCGACACAGTTACAGAACCATCAGGATTATGGATTGCAATATAATCTTTGCCGTCATATTCACTTCTGAATTTTTCCATTTCCTTTGTCTCAGTGATACGTATCGTACCTATCGCATCATCATCATTTTTTTTCTGGTCCAATGTTTCTCCGCCGTTTGCTCCATACTCGACAATTCGTTTTTCTCCATCCCCGAATATTTTCTTGGCTTCTTCACGGTAACGCTGACGGTACCAAAGCATCATGTTATTGTCATCATACACTTTGGCACTACATGGAAGGCTTTCGCAAATATCGGAATATTTTTCGCAGAAAGTTTCTTTAGAAATAATCTGTTTGCAAACATTTTCTTTTGTAATTTCTCGATCGATTCCATATTCACGTCCTGCTTGCAATTCTTTTACTTCTAGTTTATCAGGCTGAGCTGTGAAATCTTCTTTCGCTTTTTCATCGATAACTTCACTTCCACCGTTTTCTTTCGCTTCTTCTGCAATACGTTTCTTTACAACACTTTGAAGCCATTCATTGAAAGTCTCTGTATGTTTGGCATTACACTTGATACGGTAACACCTATCCACATTCCCATCTTTTTTTCTTTGAACTTCTTGAAGTGCGATCTTACTTTTGAGTTCTTCAACTTTGCCGTTGCACACTTGATTCACGATTCCGACTTTATTAAACCGTTCAGCTCGTCGTTCCCATTTTCTGAGCTGGATTTCATCTTTTGCAAGGTCTTCCTGCTCTTTAATGGACATTCCACGGCTCATTGGTTCACCGTTTGCATCCACTTCGTATGCAACTGCCAAAATATCGTTTTCCATACAAAATGCAATTCCATCTCTTAACTCATCCTCTGTTAGCTGTGGCGATTTGACAAGCGAATCATTAATTCCATCCTGCTTGATTGCCTTAATTGGATCCATGTGTCTGTATTTATATTTTTTGACTTGTTTGTTTATCCACTCTCTCGTAGGCTTTATGACATGTCGGTTAATATATTGAAGGAAGCGTAGCCCCCACCAAATTGATTTCTGTACATTTTCTACATCATGTTTTGTGTCAGCACTCATGCATATTCAACTCCTCTTTCGTTAAAATCATTATAAATATTTTCTATATCCATCGCACCCTTCAAAGATTCTTGGTACATTGGATCAATTTCGTTTGCCAAAACCACAGAATCATATTCACCGTTGTTTTTGTAGCTGGAATACTCTTTATTTCTAGTTGTCATCAAAACAACATTCTCGTCATCCAAACGAAGCAGATCGTTCTTGCTGATAGCAACATATCCATAGGTACGATTTCGATATATTGGAATCCCATAAAAACCATCTTTCAATTCCATCAAATCTGATTCACGAACTGTTACATAAGCGCTTTTTTCCATTGGAATATCAGGTATATGTTTATCCAGGTCAGAATAGTTTAATTTGCCAATTACTGCCAATTCTTTTCCTTCCTGTTTCATCAGCATGATATTGGACATAATTTGTCCTTGATACATGCCATCAATTTTTGGAGTGATCGATACTTTGTTTTTCCATTTATTATGGTAAAAACTACCGTTTGGAATGTAGAGTACATATCCCTCTACAGAACTTTTCAAATTAAGATAAGTTGCTTCTTTTTGACTTATCCGTTTTGCGGATACAACGTAAGCACCTGATTCTGGCTTTTTTAATTCCTTCACAAAAGGTAACTGCAATTTCCGTTTTCCTTTTGATATTTGTTTTACTGATTCCTGTTCTGGCAATTCTTGTTTTAGGGAACTCAGTTCCTTTTCTTGTCTTAATAAATCGCTAGATTTCTCTTCCCAATAATGCATCAATTCATCCCCGTTTATCTTTTCATTTTTTTCTCCTGATTTGCTATAAATCTGATACTCTTTTCCCGTATCGATCCAGGCTTTCATAACATCTCCTGATTTCGACCAATTTATGTTCTTCTTGCTCACATACATATATTTGGTAGCTCTGGTATTGGGAATCCTCACAAAGTATGCAGATTCGGTTTCTTTATGAAGCAAACTTCGATGAATAGTAAATGCTTTTGTTTCACCTTTTTTCACTTTTTCTTGTTTCATAGGTTCCTGATTTTGGGAACTCAGTTCCTTTTTTTTCTTTGACTTATCTTCCCAATAATCCATCAGTTGATTGCCTTTTAAATTTTCTTTTTTTGTACCTGCTTTATCATAAATTTTATACATATAATCCGAATCAATTATGGTACTCAATATGTCATTTTCTTTCGACCATTTGGTATGCTTTTTACTCAAATACATATACTTGGTAGCTCCCGTATTTGGGATTCTTACAAAATAAGAACGATCAGTTTCGTTTACAATCAACGAATGATGTACTGTAAAAGTACGTGTTTCCTGCTTTGATGCATTTACTGATTTACTATTTTCTACAGCACTTTTCTGTTCCTGCAAAACAGGTTCTTTCTGTTCTTTTTCTGGTTTAATTTGAGGCTTTATTACGTTTTCTTGAGTCAGTTTGAGAATGTCACTTTTGTTATCGAAAATCAAGATTTCTTTATATCCCGTGCCAGAAACATTTTTAAACTTTGGATCGACAGCAAAAAGCATCTCTTTTGGGAACACATTCGAATAAGAGAAAAAATGCATTTCCTCTTTCATAAAAAAACGACCTTTTAATCCTTCCACCAATGCTTGTGACTGCGGATAGTCTTGAATCCCTACGATGGCATCATAATCATTGATGTCATTCAAAATATAGAGTTCATCCACATTGTCATACTGTGAACGTTCCTCAGCCGAATAAGTTTCTTCAAACTGTTTAATAATCAAACGTTTTTGTTCCTCGGTTAGTTGAAGTCTCGCCCTTTGTCCTTTTGCATTTTGTACATAGCATTTATCAAATAAATTCTCATGTTTAAAAGTATGAACCTCTTCAAATTTTTTCCATTCCGCATCTTGGCGTATACTCTCTCTTACTAACTCCAAAATATTGATTCGGTCCATTTCTTCGTTGATATAAGTTGATGGATCTTCAACAAAGATAGCAAGTGCTCGATCTTTGATTTCATCTGCATGTTGATTAAAGTAATCCAAATAAGTTTGATTGGCATTTTTCTTTATGCAACGTTCCACGTTGGCGATCACGTAACGATTGAGCAAATTATCTTTCAGGGTATCGACTGCCTTCTTTTCCATGATTGGAACAGGATGCAAAATATCTTCCAGCTCTTTCTTCGTGAAATCACTTTTTGCATATACCAATTCTTTGAATAAGGCTTCATCAAACGTATTATTGATAATTCCATCTTCTTTGGCATTGTCATACGCTTGCTTGATATTCACCACATTCATTTCTTTGGTTAAATATTTGTTTTCAAAAAGGAACTCAGTTCCTGTTTTTTTCACCGCTGAAAGATCCTCTTCTTTTACGCCAACATTGGCAAAATCCCATAAATCCTTACTTTCAATTTCATCACTTAACCGCATTCGTTCTTTGACTTTGGATAGATCGACGACACTGACTTGAAAGCCTTTTTTCAAAAGTTCAGGTACTTCTTTTACCATAGCTGCTTTTCCAGCCTTGTCGTTATCCCTCATCAAAACAATTTCGCAATTCAGGCGCTCGATCATAGATAACTGTTCATCGCTTAGTGATGTTCCCATAGATGCAACAATATTTTGAATTCCAACTTTCTTTCCACCAGCGACATCCATAAACCCTTCAACTACATAGATTGCGTTTCCGTAACTATATTTTTTCGCTGATTCGTAATTGTATAGAATGTTGTTCTTCTTAAATAATTCCGTTGATGCAGAGTGTAGATACTTTGGTTCCTCTCCATTCATTGCACGTCCGCTGAATGCTACTGTATTTCCTCTTTCGTCTTTAATTGGAATTAAGATTCGGTCTCCAAAAAAAGGACGATAGTTTCCTTTTTCGTCTTGCCATAAAAAACCGATTTCTACCAAATCGTCTAGCGGAAAAGTACGGTTCTGAATCCAGTTCTCCACTTGATGTTTTGGCAGATAACCAAAATCCATTTCTGCCATTAAAGATTTATCAAAACCTCGTGATTCCAGGTAGTTGCGTGCTTTATCTTCTACAGATGAGAGCAACTGATAACTTCCCGTTTTCATTAATCGATCAAGAAGTTCCAAAAGCGATTTTTCTTTTTCCGAATATGTATGTGCATTGTGCACATATTGGTTATCATTTTTCCTTTTATCTAACATGGATAAATCGACATTCAAACCGCATATTTCATTCACTTTTTTCATTGCGTCTAAGGTTTCAAATTTCGTATTTCCAAGCACTTTTTCTTCATACTTCTGAACAAATGTAATTGCATTCCCCTTTTCTCCGCAAACAAAACAATTCCAAATCTTATCATCTTTTGTGATGCTAAGTGATGGATCGTGATCGGTATGAAATGGACAGATGGTTTTATTCTTGTTGACAGAAAGCCCATATGATTCTAGCACCATGCGGACGCTTGCTTGTTCCAATATCTCTTGATATTTTTGTCCAAATAGTGTTTTGGGTTTCGTTTTTGCCATAACAATCTCCTTTCTAAATAAAGGAACTCAGTTCCTTTTTCTTTTCTCTATTGTTTGAAAGATAGAAAAAAATCTATCTCTCAAACAATAAAGAGAGGAATATTCCTCTCAATATTTGTTTAATCTTTTTTTGATTTTCTCAGTTTGCAAATCAAAATGATGCTTACACCTGCTACACAAGCAAGTCCTACGTAAAGTCCAAGATTAGAATTTACACCAGTATGTACGTTGTTAAACGGCAATAAGGAATTCTTATAAACGATCGAATACAATAATTCATCGTCGGATTCTGCTTTTTTGTCATTCACAAAAATACCTTCATCATTTACCTCAATTTTTACGACTTCTGGGCTGAGGATATAGCCTTGTGGGGCTTTTGTCTCTTTAATGTATGTTACACCATAATCGACCATAAATACGGCTGTTCCTGTTTCTGTGTTGCCCTGAACTGTATCAATCGGCTTCTTGCAATCTTTGTCTTCATAGGATGTAAATTCAAATTGGCTGTTCGTGATGTTTTTCATCGTAGATTCATCCACTTTGTTCACTTCAATTTTTGGAAGTTGATTGTGTTTTGGATAAACATCTACATCGTAAAGCATCAATTTGTCAATATCATCCCATGTTGGAATAGCAATCAAAAACGGTGTAATAAATTCGTATTCAGCAACATCGACTACGTAAAACAGATATACGCCAACTGGTACATCTGTGTATATCGCTTTTCCTTCGGCATTTGTCTTGAGTAACGTCACGTCTTCTGAGTTCTCTTCAATCTTATGTGCCAATTCTTTAGCGTAAAGCTCCATTTCATTGGCATTTTTGATTTCATTCAAGTCAAGACCTGTTTCTGTAAAAGGTTCGTTGAGTATATATTCTCCCTTTTCGATTTTCGCAACTTGTACGACTCCAAATTGTACGTTTTCTTTGGATCTTTTATCCGCTGAATCTTCCAACTGAATCGTAATACTGCCTAATCCATTTTCGGGAATAACTGTCAAATCCTTTTCAGGAACAAGCGTTACATCAGATGTTCTTTCGCCGTCATCGTTTTTATACTCTTCTGCCATAACTGGATTCGCACATAATAGAGGAATAGATAAAGCGATTCCTGCGGTTAGCAACATGGTTTTTAATTTATTCACCAGCATCACCTTTCTCCTTTCTTTTTCGTTTCACAAAATCTGTGATATAGTGTCCGAGTCCTAAAGCCAAGAAAATAAACGGCAACAATGCGAAAATGATCTCACGGATCGACATTCCACCGCTTGTTATACTATCTCGTTCAAGTTCGTTGTAAGGTACTCTTTCGCCTGTTACGACTAATCTATGTGTATTGAGTCCATAGGGCGTACAAGTGATAAGCGACACCAGATCTTTCCCTGGTACAGTGTCCAGCATTTCCACGTCCGTCGGTTCGATCACAGTTATATCATTGATTTTGTATGCTAGTTTTTCTCCTGCGGTTGTGATGTAGAATAAGTCGCCTTCATTCAATTCATCTAATCGAGTAAAGAGCTTGCTGTTCGGCAAACCTCTATGTCCCGTCAGAATAGACCTCGTATTCTCACCGCCAACTGGCAAACTGGAATTCTGCAAGTGTCCAACTCCAATTTTCAATGTGTCATCATCTGTTCCATGATAGATGGGAAGATCTACATTGATTTTTGGAATCTCAATTTGTGCCATCACATCGGAGTTGCCGAATTTTAATTGTTTTTTATAGTTTTCATCGCTATAAAATTCCATATCAACATCCCCAACTAATCCCCCTTGGGATTGCCAGAGCTTATCATTATATGCCCTGGCATCCTTAAGGATTTCTTGTCGTTTGGCTTCATCTGAATGATCGACTTCCGATGAATATGTAGAAATGACATTTCTTTGAACATATCCTTCGTACAAACTCGCACCTAGCGGATAGGCGCAACAGAAAATTCCTACAACAAACAAAATTCGCAGAAATATTTTTCTTGTCTTATTCTTCATTTAGAATCCGCTGTTTTATTATTCAGCAGAATCCTTTCCTTTGCGGTTTTTCGCAATAGCAATGCTGGATAATACGACACCTGCACCAAGCATGATGATTGTTGCGGAAGAACCTGTAATTGGAAGTTTTGTTCCAACTTGATTCACAACTGTAATATTGACTGTTCCAGTTTCAACATCTGTTTCTAAATCCGATGTTCCTTCACTAAATGCACCATTCAAGAATTCCTTCATGTGAGCGGTTGCTGTTAATGTTTTCAATGTACTATCGGTTGCTCCATCACCTGCGATGTAACCATCACGATCAGTTGTGAATGTCGGAGTAATAGTAATTTCAATCGGGTCTAAAAGTTCACGGTATCCGTCTGGAGAATCCGTCTCTTTCAGCCAGTAAGTCCCCTGATCGAGACCAAAGATTTTAAATACGCCATCTGCGTTTGATACCATCTCAACAGCATTACCAGGTACCGAACCACCTGTATGATCGTCACCACCTAAAGAATCACGGTTAATAACAATGTATCCATCTGTGGATTCCTTTAAATAAACTTCATTTTTGCAATCGGCATCAGAATACAAACGGAATTTTGCACCTTCCAATGTTTTATTGTGGTTATTGATCTTCAAAGCATCAATTTTGTATGTAAAGCATACTACTGTATCCCATGGTGTGAATCCTGTATCTCCTGTGCCATCACTATCAGGATCGTTAGAGAATTCCAAACGAACCGTATTTTCAAATCCAGGACGACCAGTTTGAGATGCAGCTTTATCATTCAATGTTGCCGTGTAGTTTAACTGAACAGCTTGTCCATACTGATTCTGATTGTCATTATCCAATCCTTCTGGGAACTCACGATCCACGATTGCTTTCAAGTCAGCAATTGTTACTTGGAACGTATTTCCATTAACGTTCTGCTGAACAAGGAATTCATTGGATTGGAGTGTATACGTTTTATTCAATCCTGAAATTGTGATTTGTACTGAATCTGGATTGAACGTCAACGCTTCGTTCATTTTATCATGGAATGCAAAGTAGTAATTATGGTAGCCATTCATGTTCGGAACAGACGTGTTATACTTATATGGTACAGTCTGTCCGATTTCATAATCGGCAATATCATTCCACCCTACGTTGTTATCATCTTCATCAATCTTTTTCGTTACCTGCGGATAATCGGATTTGATGTTGACGGTGGCAGTCGGATTGGCTGTATTTACCATGCAAAGTGAAGCGGCACTATGTCCTTGATTGTTTGGAACATTCACCTCGTCAACAATATAGTACCCATAATCAAGTCCACCAATTGTAATTCCGCCTTGTGCATTCGTTTGTGTAACCGTTACCAACGATCCCCCTAAGTTTTGATTAACGATTTCATCACGAAGTTCTTCAACGAAATAACGGAAGTCAGAGTATCGTCCTTCCAATTCTTGATTGGCATTTGCTCCTTCCACTTTATGTGTATTGAGTGTTTGAATGTAATCAATCACATCATACTCGGTTACTGATGTAGGTATCTTATTTAATTTTGCACCTACTACCGTTTGAAGTGCTGATTTATAGCGAGTATTCCAAGTATAATTGATTGACTCTCCGTCCTTCGCATTCTCAGCGTTAAAGAGTTTATATACTTCAAACTTTTTGCCAACCATTGATTGACCCGTATTGCCGTTGATCGTGATCGAGGCGGTGCCGCCACCCAAGTTTGCATTTCCATTTGGTGTATTGGAAGTCGCATTGAGTTCAGCGGCATACACTGTTGTCATGAGCGGTGAAAGTTGACTTGTCATTCCGCCAATAACAGATGCGAGTGCCAATGAAGACACTGCACATAGTTTAAAAAAGTTCTTTTTCCTCATTTTTCATTTCCTTTCTATTTTAAATCTTTTTCTTTTTTCCTAAAACAAACCATAAAATCATAGCAATCACACCTACACCAATCAAAGCAATCGTTCCATTGCTTCCTGTTTCTGGGAGCTGTGCTGTTGTATAGTTCACAACAGTAATTGATACAACTTTCTTTCCATTCTGATCTTCAAGATGCACATTTCCGTTTGTGTTCGCTGTTGTGTATTTCTTGCCATCCACATAGAAGTCAAATTGCTTCTTGGCTGGGATTGCTTCAGCACGCAGTTCATAAACGTGAACCTTACCATTTTCAAGTGGAATTCTGTATCCTTGTGGGGCTTTTGTTTCCTTGAAATAGTAAGTTGTACGATCTTTCAGATCTTGGAACTCTAAAATTCCAGACTCATTTGTCGTTAATTTATCAACTACCTTCGTACATTCTTTATCAGAATAAAGAGTAAATTCTGCTCCTGGAAGTTTCTTATCATTCTCATTGATCTTGATAAGTTTCATATTGAAATCCGATACTGTATCGCTGACTTCTAATGTAGAAGTCGTTCCAGTCGTATTTCCAGCGTTGAATGTCATATTCTTTCCGTTCAAGTCAGTTGCAGATTTGATACCATTCTGATCGACTGTAAATACGAACTCATTCGGGTTCACCTTATAGCCTGTCATAACGGATTTTTCTTTCAATTTATGCTGACCTGTAGAAAGCCCAGTAAACTTGATTTGTCCATTTGCGTCTGTCTTTACATCCTCTGTTTTTCCGTTCGGGAAAGTATGCGTAAATACCGTTCCTTCAATAGGCGTTTTCGTACCAATCTGAACTTTTGTCAAAACAAATTCATTGACTTGTTCTGGTACTTTAGGCTGATTGTATGTATTCACACTTTCTACGGTTCCAGATGATGTAATCTTTCTTACGAACACCTCGTTATTGATGTAATAACCTTGTGGAGCTTTCGTCTCCTGAATTGTAACCGTTCCGATTGGAAGCACAACAATGCCTTTGCTATCTTTATAGAAATCATCTCCCGATACTTTATATTGATCGGATAAATAAGTAAATCCATCTTTATCCGTTCTAAGAACCCAGCTTCTTGTTGGACTTCCATTGGTATTTGGATTTTCACCAGCAAAGAATTTGACTGTAAATTCAGCACCTTCAAGAGTGGCACTTCCTGATGGCTTATTTTGATTTGTTTTTTTATCAACTTTTCCAAGCAGGATACCTACAGGGTCAGATTGTGGAAGATCTACTAATTCTCCATTGCTACCATAAGTGGTTGTTTCTCCTGGTTTGATAACAATCGTATGTACCTTAGTATCAAGTGCATAACCTTTTGGAGCCTTGAGTTCTTTCAAATAATAAGTTCCAGCTTTGATACCATCCTTATCAGCCCAACCTCGAGAATCTGTCTTGAATGTCTCAACTTGATTTGTACATCCTTTATCTGTAAACAGCCCGTATTCTGCACCTTCTAAAGAATAGCAGTTATTTCCATTCGTTAAATTCGTATTTGCAGATCGTTTTCTAAGATGCAAGTTTCCTTTTGGCTCCATTGCACCATATACAAGTGGCTGTTTAGCAACCGTATGTCCTTGCCAGTTGGTACCACTTCCAGGCACATTTACCATATATACTACATACCCATATTGAGCAGGATCTGGCATAGATGTTATTTCGTTGTAAAGTGGTCCGATCCAACCACGCCAATGATATCCATTAACAGCTGAAATAGCGACAGAATTTCCAGTATATGCTACAGATGCAAAGTCATCAGTTGCAACGATTTGTTGTTCCGTTGTATACCCTTTGCCCGCCAAAATATTTCCAGGACCATCGTAACCATAGTAAAGAGCCTTTCGTAGATTTGCATTATCTACAATAAAAGGCTGACTGGTTGAATCTCCGACCTTTGGCTCAGCAGCCATACCATTTGCACAGAAAGCAAGTCGATTGTTTGATAAACGCCAAAGTCCATTCATCAATGAACCTACACCCCATGACGGATTGAAATTGGCTGAATCAATTACGGACAGACTACGTGGCATAATCAAATTTTTTGCATTCTTTAACGTTGCTTCCGCTTCTGCACGATATTCTTTTTTGTTATTGCGATCAAGAACAAAAGTGCGGTCAAACATTAATGTCTGTACTGAGAATTTATCATAGTAAGAATCATTCAAGAAATAATCTTCATCGACATACTTATCAAGTCCAGTTTTTTCAGCCACTTCTTTTCGAATATCAAGATATGCATCTGTTTTTCCATCTGCATAATCTTCCAAAATCTTTTTGTCTTCATCAGAAAGAGTGTTGTCATCAAAATTGATCTTGATACCATTTGCTTCTAAAAGATTACTTGAATCCTTGACCTCGTTCTTTTCCTCTGGAACAGCTGGTTCTTTTGGTTCTTCATTTTCTTCCTCCACAGCTGGTTTTTCAAATTCCTTCGTTTCTGCTTTTTTCTCGCTAAAAGTAACAATGATTTCCGAAGATACGCCTGGCATCGTATAATCAAATTCCAATTTTTGATTTCCATACTCATAATTTTGAGTCACACCATCAATCGAAACATCTGATACGATCTGTTTTTGTCCATCACATTTTAGCTCTAATTTTGTGCCTTCTTTGAATTTATCTTCAAATGGAGAGGATTCAAGTGCAAATTGTGATTTTCCGCCATCAACATCGGTAATCATTACATTTCCTTCACCAACTACGTTTACTTTTAATGATGGAATATCTTCATTTGCTAAAACTGGTGTTGTTGAAGTCGGAAAGATTGATCCAAGCATCATCATACAAGTAAACAATAGTGATGGAAAACGTCTAAAGTTTCTCATAAAATCTCCTTTCTTTATAAAAAAAGCGAGCATTCGCTCTATTTTCATTTTACTGTAATTTTTGGCGGTTTCAACCGCCGTCGTTTAATTTTTTGTATAATCATACAAATTCCCTTCCTTTCTATTGTTGAGACAAAAAAAGTGATGAACATATCATCACTTTTCTGCCTCAGAGTGTATATTACTGGGCTTACATGCTTGATTTGGGCTTTCAAGCAATGCCAGTAAAACACAAAAAAAGAGGATTTCTCCTCTTTCGTATATTTATTTCATAATACCATTTTAGCATGTTTTCGTGTGAAGTCAATGTGCAATCTATTTTTTTGCTCCACAAGAGCAAGTATAACCAATCAAGACTTCCTCGTCATAGGCTTCCTCATCAATAACATATCGAGTTCCATATTCTGCGGGGTGTTCAATTGCTTCAGTTCCAGTTTTGATTTGATTCCATTGACTATGGTATCCACCATTTTCACCAACTAACATATGGTTCTTTATATGCTCACCAATACCACTTTGACCTAAATCGGTAATATCAGCACCACAAGCATTGCAAATCTCTCTTTCGACCATTTCATAAATTGGAATACTTTCTGTCCATGCTTCTTTAATCACATACTGTTCGTTATGTCCTTTTTCTTCATGATGAACAGTTTCATATTCCGCTACCCAATCATGAATATGTGGCACTTCAATAGGCTCATCTTGTACATCTTTTAAACCATACCATCCGATTCCTTCTGCTCTCCAACCAATCGAAACAAGAAAATCATTTTCTTGTTTGTTTGTTGTATAGTTGTGGGTGCCTGTTTCTGCATTCGGATTATATTGACGATACAGCGGTACTCCTTGGTCTTCGTCTGAATACCACCCAATTCCTTCATAATTCCATCCAATAGATGCCAAATAATTTTTTTCATTTGCATCCAAAGTATAGTGATGATCGCCAGAATTTGGATTGTATAAGCGATATACTGGAATGTCTGATAACTTTGGCGCTATCCACCCAATTCCTTCATAATTCCATCCGATAGATGCCAAATGATTCTTTTCATTTGTATCCCCAGTATAGAAGTGTTCTCCAGAATGTGGATTATACAATCGGTGCATTTCAATCGAATCTACTTCTGCTTTCACAGGTGTAGTTCCTAACAAACAACAAATTAACATAATCAGCAAAACCAATGATGTATTCTTTCTCATAGTTTTTTCCTTTTCTTTTTTTATTCTTTATTTTGTTGCTCCACACGAACACTTATAGCCAGCAGGTACTTGTTCATCATAAGCCGCTTGATCGACTACATATCGGGTTCCATATTCCGCTGGATGATTGACAATATTTGTACCTGTTTGGACTTGATTCCATTGACTATGGTATCCGCCATTTTCCCCAGCTAACATATGGTTCTTTATGTGCTCGCCAATACCACCTTGACCTAGATCAGTAATATCAGCACCACAAGCATTACAAATTTCTCTTTCGACCATTTCATAAATCGGAACACTCTCCGTCCATGCTTCTTTAATCACATATTGTTCATTATGTCCTTTTTCAGGATGATGAACAGTCGTATATTGTTGCACCCAGTTATGAGTATGACTTGGTGTACTTGGTTTTTGAGAACCTTGATTGCTGTTCCCACCTGTACTTGGTTTCGATGTGCTGCCTCCAGTGCTTGGCTTCGATCCAGTATTACTTCCTGTATTGTTTCCAGAACCGCTATTAGAACCTGTACTATTATTATTTCCAGATGCAACGCTTCCATTTCCGTTACCTGATTCAGAATCTTCACTACCAGAATTATCTGTAGTAGGTTTCTGTTCGTCATCTTTTGATTCTTCCTCTTTCTTTTCGGAATCTTCCTGTTTTTTGTCTTCTTCTACAGTCTCATTCGTAATCACATCATGTCCATCTTTTTTCAATTCTTCGGCTCTTTCAGGAGATACAACTTCAATTTGTACCTCCTTTTCTACAGGATCCATTTTCGAATCGACTGGCACGATTGTATAAACGATTTCATACGTTCCTTCTTTTTCATAATTGATATTGGATGTATCTACTAAAACTTCTTTGACAACTTTCTTATCATAAGTGATTCCTTTTAGGAAGTCAGTTCCTTTTGTTTTCACTTCGATATACAGTTTATCCAGTTTTAGACCTTTTACGTCTTTAAGCAAATCCACTTTTTCAGTTTCCACTGTCTTATCATCTTTGTTGGAATTGTTAGCCCAAATTACAGTTCCAACACCAGCACCACCAATTAAAACAACACCTGCAATGATTAACGCAATCATCCTTTTTTTCTTTTTTTGTTCCATAAAAATATACACTCCTTCGTTAATCACATTATACTATAAAAATGCAAGTTTTTTACATTCATTTTTACATTTCATAATCTTCGTCAAGTTCTTGGCTTTCCTCTTGATTATATATTTCTCCATCTTCTTTTATCAGTTCCAACTCCTTAGAGTCATTCCCTTCATATTTTCTCAAATTGGAAAGCATCTCTTTTAAATCTGTAAGCATTTTTGTGTCTTCTGTTGTCACATCCTCGATACTGCCACCAAATTGATTATCTAGTTCGATATACTCGCCGAAATCAATCGTAGGATCATCTAAAAGTTCAATGTAATGTGTCCAACAATCAAAATCAATCATATCTGCTCTCATTAAATAGCAAGCATAAAGCTGTTCCTGGTATTTTTGGATATGTGGATCGTTTTCATCCACTATCTCAGATTTGTAGTATTCCATTGCTCTTTCAAAGTTATGCTTTAATATTTCGCTCATAAATAACACCTCTCCATTCATTTTAAAGTAAAAGGAACTCAATTCCTTTTATAAAATATTCTGGTTCACAAAGCTCTGAACCAAGTATTCTCTACCCTTTGGAGTGATAGAATACAAAGAATCATTTTTACTTTCTTTTTGAACCAAATTAAATCCTTTATGCTTTTAAATTAAGCATATTCAAGTTCTTCTTCTCTTTCCATAATTTCTTGTCGTGCTTGCTCTGGATCTTCGGCAAACAGTACATAAAATTCACCATAAAAGGTCGCTACAGTATCACAATCCCCCTTTCCTAGTTCATAATCATTGATTTCAATGAGTGTGTCAATATCTAAAATACCATATCGATCATGTATCAACTCTACATCGTGAATCAACTGATTATAGTCCTTCATTGTATATGTACCATCTTCAAATTCTGCGGGTTCCAAAAACCATGTATAATTATCGCTTGCATCTGCGGTTTGGTACATATCTTTCATGATTTTTCCAAATTTATTTATATCTAATTTTTTGTTTCTTTGATTTTGTGCGGTTCTTCTCACAGCTTCCATTCTATCCTGCGATAATATTTCTAAATATTCCTGATTCGTTGTTCCCTGTGCAAGCGTCATTTTCTCCTGGAATGATAAAGTATTTATAGATAAGCCATCATTCATTTTTTCAATTGTCTTTTCAAAGATCCATTCCTTACACTTTCTTTCTAACTTTTTAAAGTCACAAAAATATCGTCCAATTTTTGCTTTATTTCTTAGGACATTTGAGTAAACAGAATGAGCTTTTATTTGAATGGCTTCACTATGTTCATTACAAAAATTAAGTTCTTTGCTCATCAAAATGCGATAATCTTGATCTTCTTCTTTCCATATCTGTTTTAATCCGATTTCTGAATCTGGAACAGGAAACATAAAGGAAAAACGAAGACTCCCTACAGGAATCCCACCAACACGAATAACATAGTTGCTTGAAACATCTCTATTGAAAGAAGAAACTGGCACATAATACTTCATCCCATTTATTTTAAAAATGACTCCACACAAGAATTTTTGGTGAGAGTCATATACAATATTCGGCACTTTTGGATCAAACTTTTTTAAGTAATCTATGTAATCAATATTAACATCATAAAAACCAATTCTATTATTTCTCTTCATAAATAAAATCCTTTCATACACAAAAAGAGCCATACATTTCTGTATGACCCTATGTTTTTTTGCTTTGCAATTCCATCACCGCTTTTAGACGAGCAGGCACCGTCATTTTGTCAGAATTTTGATGGACAAGGAACGCTAACCTTACATTACAACTCCCATTTTCATGTTTGTACATGTCTGACTCGGCTGAGAAACACCAGACAATTTAGCGGAGAACAACTGTCCGCATTCATAATATACCATATTTTAATGTTCTTGACAATACCTATGCTTGTTGCCCTCCAATTTGTTAAAAAGGAACTGAGTTCCTTTTACCAATCCATCTCATAGTCGTCTTCTATTTCAATATCAAGAGATGCTTCTTCGTTGTTCTGTTTCTCTTCATTTAAAAGTTCTATTGATTCCTCAAACACTCCAAACGTCTCTTGGTCTCTCTCATTAGAATAATCAACACCCTGCTTTAAATTCTCCCCTTTTGTTATTTCCATTGTTTTTGACATAATCCCTAATCCTGCGGTTACAATGTCTGGGCTTCCCTGAATGATTTCTTCAATATCATTTAGAAACGAATCACCAAAGCTATGTTCCTGCTGTGGATTACATTTAATCATTGATGGATCATGTACTTCGATTTTAACTTTCGATTCTTGAATACGAGGAATATCATCAGTATCACCTCGACCTTTTGCAATAGCAAGTGCCCTCTCTTTCATTGATTCAAATTCTAAGGCATTAAAATAATTACATTTCGAAATATTCGAATTGTAAAAATGTTCGATAAAATAGTTTGTTCCGCCATGATTGTGACCTAATCCAAAAGTTATGACAACATATCGTGGTTCTGATATTTGTTCATAGATTACACCATCAATCATTACATACCGATTCAATTTTTCTTCCAAAAATTTCATTGCTTTTTCTTGTGTATGAAATTGTTTCCCCATATAGGCGAGTTCACTGTTGATTGAACGACTTAAATCATCTATGCTTGATTTTTCTAATATCAGTGCCCCAGCTCGTTCTTTCATTTCAATATACAAATTTTCTTTATCAGTCAAATATTCCGTTTCAACAATTCCAAACTGGCTTTCTCCATCTTCTCCAAGATATGATTGATAGTCATGTATTTTGAGAGCTAAAGAAAAATCATCACGTTTTTTTTCCTTTAATTCAGCTTGCACAACTTCCTCGACTTGCCGTTGTCGTGGAATACGATGTCTTTTACTTGGCAAATATTCTTCTTCATAAACAATAACCGCATCAAATTTCATTTCTATTTTCACCGTCCTTAAAAAAGAAAGACCATCCATTTCTGAATGATCTTTCTATGTTTTTACTTTCGCAATCCTATTTTTCGTACTGTGGAGACTCAGCCCACCAATCTTGCAGGATTTCATCAAGAGTTGTGGGGAAAACTCTTGATGAAAAAAGCTTCTATCCCCTAGTTTATTCGGAAGGAGAGTTATAAAATGGAAAACTATTTCTTAGTTTCTCTTATAAAAAAAGGAACTGGGTTCCCTTTTCTAAAATAAGAATAATTGAATATCCCCTTACAATTATTCCATGTTATCATTTTAGCACGTTTCACTGTGTAATCAAAGTGCAATCATATTCAGTTGATTCTCTATTTTCCATTTGGAAGAACCTCTTCCATGGTTCTCAATTCTGCATATTCTTCTTCGGAATAAGATATTCTTCGTATGTGTTTTTTCTTTCTGGAATACTCAAAAACTTTTTTCAAATGAAGCACTGGTGTCAGGAAGATTACAAGAAAAATTCCGCCAAACACAATAATCGCCAGTACAATCTGCCAGGTCTTCGGATCAGCACCATCAAACTGTGCAAACGGTAACATAGTGACAAAGAAAGCAAGAACGCCTACAATTACTCCCCCTGTCAAAATACAGTATATTAACCACATCAACATTTCGCCAGTTACAATAAAAGCTGCTATTTCCATCCAGATTCCATTTACTTCCACGTCGTATCCGAACTTGTACTTAAAAATCCATCCACAAACGAAAAAGCCAATCAAAAGTAATGAATGAACAAATGTTTTCCAAATATGATGAAAAATCTTTTCATCCAACTTCTCTTCCTGCTCATCACACCAATAATTATTATCTTCTTTTCGTTTCAATTTCTTTTTTCGATTGATGAGCGCATAATTTGGACACCCGCATCTTGGACATTGTGCAGAGTGCTGACTTAATGTATAACCACATTCTGGACATTGTAATAACATGTTTTTCTCCTATTCTACCTCTTTCCTGCTTCCAGATCTTCAACGCTTAGGTGTTTCTCTGTCCAGCTTTCCAAAACTTTTTCTATGTAATTCAAATCTATTTTATTATATACAACTGCTTCATTCAATGCACAAATAACACGTCTTTCATCGTATTTACAGCATAATCTTTCAATTTTCTCAATTTCATCTACACTCATCAATCTTTTCCATTCACTATCAAAAGCATGAAGCAGATCATCAGTAATCTTCTCAGAAGTGTAATGTTCTCTATAATCACCTGTAATTATATTTTCTTGATTTTTAAAATAACAAGAAATTTCGATTCTCACAACCTTCTTTTTTACTCTTTTTGGCGTATACGAAAACGTAATGTTCGTTTTTTCATTAATTTCCTTTTTTACTTTTTTTAAAACAAGGTCATTAAATCGCTTGTATTCACTATAAGATTTTTCCACACACTCTAAAATATCCTTTTTTAAAGTTGCCACATCTATACTCCATTCACTAGGTAAATGATGATTCAATAAATAAAGATACATTTTATACGAATATACACTTTTTAAATTAACAACATATCTAAGGCGATATTTTATATATTGGTAACCTTTTATATCAAAAAACATCTCTTTAATGACTGGGGATGCGTAATTACATATCATTTTTATAATTTCATCCTCATCCGAATATGAAGTTTCTGAAAATAATGGAATCACTATTACTTCCTTATCATCTGTTATAGTAAATTTTCCCTCAGCAAAATGTTCTAAATGTTTTTGAATTTGAGCAATTCTAACTTTTGAATTGATTCCTAAAATTTCGCAATACTCCTCTTTAGAAAATTCCACTGTAGCACATTTTCTTATAAACTCATCCCTCTCTTTTAATAGAGAGAGGCTAAAATCTTTACGCATTTTTTCATCCGTAATTTTATCTAATTCCTTCATCTTTTCTACAGTCTTTTCTTCTACTTCCCTAATCGCCATAGGATTTATTTTGGATAAATATATATCCAACAATTTATATTCTGAAAGACTCAATCCAGATTTTGTTATAGCTAACAAACCTTTGGATTTTGATACTTGATAATTTTCTTTTAACATATGAATACTCCTGTTTACAAAATAACAATAGCATAAAGGCCATAGTGAATCAACATACATTATGACTTTTAATAAAAATTCATAGGAACAACTCTATGTCTTTTTGGAACAACTCTATGTCTTTTTGGAACATCTCTATGTCTTTTTGGAACATTGCTATGACCTTTCTGGAACATCGCTATGACTTTTAAATCACACAATCTGTAATATTACACTTTATATAAAGCAAATATCAAATCACATAATTAAGCCCTAAACAAGATATATAAACAAGATATATAAACAAGATATAAACAAGTATTCCTTTATGCACGCAGGAAAAAAATTTTCAACTTTCTGTTTTTGAAATTATTTTATATCTCATCAAAATATAAAAATTTCTTTTTGAGATTTCAAAACATTCTTACCTCAAAATAACAAAACACTCCAAAAAAGGATTCTAAGATGAATCTGTATCTTAGTATATGTTTACTCATCTTTTTCTATTTTGTTGAAATTCAACCCCTTTTTGTGCGTTTTAGGAAGAATTATATGTAAAAGAAAAAGCACTGAAACAAATATTATGTCTCAATGCTTTTCGTTGATAGTTTTCTTTGTATTGTCAATACTTAGCCTGTGATTGTTGCAGATCCAGTAATTACTGTAGTACCAAATCCTGATTGATAACCACAGAACGCAACAGCATATTTATGGGATGTGTTCAAATTGGCAACCTGGAATCCACCAGAAAGCCCAGTTGTTTCTGCAACCCATGTTCCAGTCGTCATATCATAAACGGCAATTCTAGCTGGATCGCCGTTGTTAGAACTGAAACTATATGAAATTCTTATAGCTCTACTTGACGATACTTTGAAATATACATTTGTATAAAGCCAATTTCGTGTTGCACGTTCAATATTTGCCTTATATGATTGTTTGGATAAATCCAGACCAGATGTCGGCAATGATGTAGAACGAGTCATACCATTCAACGTTTCTTCTACAATTTCCATACCATCTGTGCTCATTTGAATAACATCTGTTTGTTCCTGATCCAGTGTCATTGCAGAAACAGGAATCATAGTAGGAAATGCTAAAAATGCGGATAATAAAGCTGGTAAAACGATTCTCTTTTTCATAATGTCTACTCTACTTTCTTTTTCATTTAGAAAACTATCAACCAAAACTATATTAACCTTAATCGCTTATTGGTAAACAGAACATACGTCATCATACTACCAATAAAGTTAAGGAGAATATCATCCACATCAAATACACCATAACCAGTTACTAATTGAATGCCTTCTTTAAATAAGATAATCAAGAACAGCAAAGCAATATATCTTTTTAATGAAAATTTTCTTGAACATAATATTGGAATGAATAATGCAAGCGGCATAAATAAGCAAAGATTGGGAAGTATATCAAGCAAAACATTTTGTAGTGATTGACTTCCTGTAATAAGCCAATTAAATTTTTCACCCAATGTATTGAAAGGAATAAAATTATTTTCGTAAGTTATAGGTGATTTGCTAGTAACATTAAATACGCCCGTATAAAACAGCGTTGAAATCAAAGCAATACAATAGATAATAAACAGAACAAAACAAACTACTTTTTTTATTTGTTTATTTGAATTCATTTTAATAAAAATTATAGCCGATGTAAACAAAAATATTGAGCTGATTAGAACAATTTCTATCCGAATCATAGAAATAATCAATGAATAGCTTAATAATCCTAGCGAAAATATCAAACATCCTAAAAATAATAAGCAAGTCAAGATCTTCGAGAAGGTAATTCTCTTTTCTTTATTAGTATAAAGCATAAGCCCATTTAAAGTTATTTCTTCTGACCTCTTTGCCGTCATATTTTCAATTCTTTCACCAGCCAAAAGTTCTTGAATGCTCACCTCTAAAATTCTACTTAAATCGACCAGCAACGACACATCAGGAATTCCTAATCCTCTCTCCCATTTTGAAACTGCCTGTTCAGTAATTTCTAAACTTTTAGCCAATTGTTTCTGAGTCATATTTTTTTCTTTTCTTTTTGTCAATATAAATTTTCCTATTTTTTGACAATCCATATCATCATCTCCCAATTCGAGTGTATATGTTTATTACTATTATATCAATAAACTATCCGTTTAGTTTTATAAATTATTCCATTTTGTCACCACAAATTTTTTGGGAATATGAAAATTCAAACTTATGCTTTAAAACTATCGTCATTCTACAGAATAATCAAAAAACATCCTAGAAATGATTCTAAGACAATTCTACAATCCGATATATATTTACTCATATTTTTCTATTTCGTCGAAATTTAACCACTTTCTGTGCGTGATACAGGTTCTTGTAGGCACAAGAAAAAGCATTGAAACAAATTCTATGTCTCAATGCTTTTTTTACCAACAATTTTTATCCAAAAAGTTCTTCACCAAAACTGTATGAAAGCTCTATCCCCTGCATCTGATCGTATTTTGATTTTACAGAACTTGCAAAATCCAAGACATTTCCATATCCCTTGTCACTGAATGTATAGTTTTTAGATTCGGAAAGTGTAACATTCGACTGGGCATGCTGGTAGGTTCCACTAATTTTGAAAGGATCAGCACCTGAAATAAATACGACAGTCATTGAATTTTCCAATGAAGATGTTACAGAATCCACAATGTTCATTGAAATGCCAATTCCGCCTTTTCCAGTAAAGGAAGAAGAAATTTTTGTATTATCACTATTCTTATCGTAATTTACATAGTTTCCATCCCATTTTTGATAACCGCTAATAGTTGATGTACTGACATTCACGGTCATTGAATTGGAACCTGGTCTTAATGCGATTACATCATACGATTTGGTGGAAGGAATCGAAAGCCAAGTATTTGTCAAGGTTACAACTTTCTGTGAAGCATATCCATTCGCAATAACCTGCATATGAAGTCGTTTCATATTTGTTTGATGAGTTCCGTTCCAACTATAGGTGGTAATCTCATCATCGCCAAAATTCAAGGCTTCCGCTTCTGACACCTCAGTTTCTACCTGATCAACAAGAGTTCCATCGTTATCATAATAAGTATCAATTCTGATATAAGATTCTTTCTCGGTCTTTTTTAAATTTGTCTCGTCTTTTACAAGATCAATCGTTTCTGGTGTCATAGTATAAAGTGTATCTTCACTGAATACCTGTGATAACCTATCATATTGTTCTTCTGTCAAAACTGCACCATTCATATTGGTATAGAAGGCAAGCGTTGTTTCCTGGGCTGAAATCGGTGTTGGCAACAACATCAATGACAAAAGCATAGAAATGATAGTTTTTTTAGTTTTTTTCATAAAATAGGCGGAGCAGATACACATGGATTTTCATGTTCGGAAACTCCCTTTTCTCCTTGATCGTACCTCTTTCTTCCTTGTTAAAACATCTTATTTCTTTCTCCAATTTTTTAGAATTTATCACCTCGCTGTTTCATGGATAAATCTTGGAAAGCTTTCTTATAGTTTGATTGTAACATACATCAATATCATTCACTAGAGCAATTATGAAAACGTTTTCAATTCTTTTGTCGGAAATAAAAGTAAACCGTGTCCTCATTAAAAAAATGGTTAGCAGTTATTTCAACATGATAAACGCCTTTTTTCTGAATATAAGGAAATATATCATTAATATATTTTCCACTATATACAGTTTCATAGGGATTTGATGTTCTCGTAATTATCATTTTTGTATATCTTGTATCTTTATTTTTCTTCATATCTTGTTCATTGTTTTTGCATTCAACCTGAGTTTCATTGATATAACAACTATACGAAGAAATGTCTATGACATATTTGTCCGATCCATCTGCAAAAAAGTTATGTCCTCTTTCATCGCCGACAATATCGCTATTTCCTAAACAATAACTATTGAAATTGACTAGAAATGGGATTATAGGAATTTTATGCCTTACGGTATGTGATGTTCCTACCTGCTCGCCGTTTACTGTCAATTTATAATATCTTGCTTTGGAAGGCGGATAGCCAAGTACATTGTATAGTTCTATTGTTCCAAAGAATATTTTTATAACCGCCACAACAATAACGATAACAATACCGATTCTTATAATTTTCTTTTTGCGTTCTGCCCTTATTTCTTGATTCGTTTTTAACATTTCTACCAATGCTTCCTGTTTCATCTTTTCGATTTCTTCTTGATTGGGCATCATCTTTGAACTATTATGATTTTTCAAACAATCACCTCATTCTACGATCATATAATGATACAACTTTATACTATTGTACTACTTTTTTGGTATTTAAGATAGAATGTATTAGAAAATATACATAATGAATGCCATTTCAGTGTAAAGAAAAAAAAGAGAGGTATTCCTCTCTGATGTAGATATTTCAAGATAATTCTTCATAAAGATTATGTATGGAAAGATTAAAAGTGTATGTTTTTTTAATAATGAAAACTACATTATGAGACCACTCTGCAACGTAGTAGTAAGCTCTGGGCATAATGTTATACACAGTCCTTCTTGACACTTTCAAGCGATCTGCTATTTCCTGGATCGTATTTTCATCCAGGTATTTGTATTTTAAAAAATTTCCTGCGTGTTCGTCAATCTCGATCACATCATCAACCAATTTCATAAAACGGGAAACCTGATCGTCTTCTAACTCTAATCGGTTCAAGTAACTAGATTCTGTGCCGTTTCCATTTTTTGAATCACTACTCACTTGTATAAAACTTCCTGATTTTATCAGTGAACGATTCAAAAGTTTCAATCGTTTTTGTAATAGCGGTGCATAATCTTCGCATACTTTTTCACCTTTTTTTTGCGTCGCTTCGACATCAATATTACAATCGAATAAGTTAATTGTATCTTTCATTTTGCACCTGCCTCTCAGATAATATCGAAAATTTATTTAAAGAAATCGTAATCTGCCGAATAAAGAATCATAATTCTATTTTCATTCCGCATATAAACAAAATAATGGAGTTTAACGTCTTCCAGACCTTGATTGAAATCACTGTTCAATTCTTCCATAAACTCGTTATATCTTGACAGCCACATTTCTTCATCCCAAGTAGGTCTTTGCTCAGAAAAATAAACACGTAATTTTGTGAAAGTCTCACACGCCAGTTCATTCATTGCATGTTCCTTGAAACTTCTGGCATTCTTATCATCCGAAAAATACTTATAACTGCCATCCATAAAAATGAGATTGCGTGGTTTCATCGCATATTCCACACACATCCTTACGGAATTCCAGGCAGTTAATTTCCACCCCGCTGCATTTTCATCTAAAACATCTCTTACATCTTTAAACATAACAATTTTCCTTTCCTTATTTTAGGAACTGAGTTCCTTAAATTCCTAAGATACAATTTTCAAATGAAGAACCAATTTTAAATCTATAAACTGATTCTTCGCCATCAAATGCATAATAAACTGTATCACCTTTTACATCGACGATTGTAAAAAATTGTTTATATCTCTCATCATCCGAATCAATAATTTTATATCTGTCATATTTTTTATACATTTTTGTATCTCCTTTTTGACTTCTTTTTGTATACCACTAACATTATGACATATATATTTAGAGATAACAAGTTTTTTTATTATCGTATTTCTACTGAGTCTCACCATATTAAAATCAGCACCAATTTTAGGTGCCGACTTCTTTATAAACCAACCTTGTCCATTTTTTCAATCACATCAGTCATAGCGTCTATTGTGTAATCAAGGCACCCAGGATTCTCGATCAAACTATCCAAAACGCCTCTGACACATTCAATTACGCATTCATATTTAACTGTATTTTGATCCATACTCTCAATATTCTCTTCTAATGCAAGGTTCTCCATTAAAATTTCATTTAGACATTCCTGTATTCGTGATGTCTCAACCTCATTTAAAACACGATTTTCTTTCTTTGCTTTGTTCAAAATTCCTTTTACTATTCTCACGTTTGTTCTAACTTCCATCAATATCAATCTCCTTTTCTTTCATCTTTTCTATTTTATCGACACATTGCTTCAAAATCGCAAGCGTCATTTCTTTGGGTATATCACCCGTTTCTAAAACTACTTTGCAATCATCAGATGGATCAACTTGAATCGTTATTTCGATCTTGGTCTTTTTTTCGTTCATTCATTAAAACCAGTCTCTTCATGTTTACACTCCTTTCAGGTTTTGCAACCCGCAAATATTGTATAAAATGAAGATTTTTCCTTTCTACTTTTTTCCATTATTTGGATACTATTTTTGGGAACTCAGTTCCTTTTTTTCTTCTTCGGCATATTTTTTTACTTCTTCCTCTGTTAATCCTACATATTTGAGGAGCCTTTTTGAACTGATTCCATTCAACGTTGTCTTCCCTTCTTTCTGTGCATCGGACATTTCTTTCGATAAAATAAATAATGCTTTTTCATGTCCACATGGAATAAAATTTCGAACATCGCTGATAGTTGCATATCCTTTACGGATGATAGAATATCGAATAATATTCCTTTGGGGGCTTTTTTTTGTATTCCTGCTCACTTTGCATAATCATCTACCTTTCTACCACAAAATAGTAACACTTTTTCTGCCGTTGGTCTACAAAAAGAAGTCACTACAGTTATTACTTATTTTTCTGACTTCTTTTTATAGACCAGTCTTATTATTTTATGATAGAATAAGAATAGTACATTTAGGAAAGGAGTGTATCTCGTGAAGAATAGTCTTAATTCAAATTACGATATTCTCAATAAATATATTGAGGACTATTGTAAGGAACATGAGATTTCCAAAAGAGAATTTGTAAAAGAAATTGGAATTTCAAGAAGGCATTATTTTGACATTAAAGAAAAGAAAGTGCCAATTACTAGCTACATGTTGAAAAAATTTTCGAATTTTCTAGGAATTCCCTACAGCTTATTAAGCAACCAAATTATTTATGACGAAGATGATACGAGCGTTTTAAATGAAGTGATTCAATTACTGCTTGATCTGGACGATCAGCAGCTAAAAGATGTAAAAAATTATATTTTAGACAAAAAGAACTAAAACATCGAAAAAAACAAGGCAATTTATCTTTCTGACCGATTAAATGAGAGGAGAGATATTCATGCCAGTATACCACGACGAAAAAAGAAATACTTATTATATATCCGCCTCATACACTGTTCGCAAAGGCGTATATAAAAAACTCGTTAGACGAGGCTTTAAAAAGAAAAAAGATGCTGTCCGAATGGAAAGGATTCTGATGGCAAATATCGAAGACAATGTACGAAAAATAAACAACATGTCCATGATCCTAGATGATTTGTGGAATGACTACTCAGAGTATATGAAACTTACTGAATGGAAAGAAAAAACAACTATCACAAATACAAATAAATATGAAAAACATATCAAACCCGTTTTCGGTCAAAGAAATGTCCTTCAAATTGAAAAAAAGGAAATCGTAGATTTCCATACAAAGTTAATCAACCAAGGATTATGTAAATCAACCATAAACGGCATACATTCTGTATTCAGCGGTCTTTATACGTATATCAATGACGTATACGATATTGACTATCACCCACTCAGTAAAGTTGGATTTATCAAATGTAACCAGGAAGACAAGAAAAAGGAATTTGTCATTTTAGAAACAGAAGATTTTGTTCGATTCGTTGATGCAGTCGAAGATACCAAAATGAAATTGATATTCAGAACCTTTTATTCGACAGGTCTTAGAATATCCGAACTTCAAAATCTCAAATGGACAGATTTTAAAAAGAAATCATTATGTATCCATAAAGTCACAAAATCAAAAAACAGCTATCGAATCGTTCCGATCGACCAGGAGTTAAACGACCTTCTCACAGAATTTAAACAAAAATGCAGTAAAGAAGACAGTTATACTCCAGATGCCTACATTTTCTTCGGAAAAAGTTTTCAAAATAAAATCCCTGATTATGTAATCAGAGATGTTTTAGAAAAAGCATTAGATGATTGCGGATTGAAACGAATGACACCTCACGATTTCCGCCACACTTTCGTATCCATCTTGATCGATGCAGGATACGATGACACAACTATCGCAGAAGTCATTGGTGATTCTGTTTCAACAGTCCGTACAGTTTATGCTCATATGCTCCCTAAGAGGAGAAAATCAATTACCGAATTTATTGATAACTGTGTACCAAAAATCAATATTTCGGTATAAAAAAGCGATATTTTTAGTATCATATTTCGTATCACGGCTATTTGAAAGATGAATTTATGCTTATAAACATTATGTTTTAGGCATATTACTAATTATTTACAATAAACTATTTTTTAAGAACAATAACTTCTTTACCACCCATATATGGTTGTAATGCTTTTGGTACTTTAATACTTCCATCTTCTTGATAATTATTTTCAATTAGGGCAATTAATCCACGTGGAGTAGCAACTACTGTGTTATTTAATGTATGTAAGTAATATGTTCCTTTTTCCCCCTTAGCACGAATACCTAAACGTCTAGCTTGAGCATCTCCAAGTGTAGAACAGCTTCCTACTTCAAAATATTTCTTTTGCCTTGGACTCCAAGCTTCAATATCACATGATTTAACTTTTAAATCAGCTAAATCTCCACTACAACACTCAAGTTGTCTAACCGGAACATCAAAGTTTCTAAATATTTCAACAGTAAGTTTCCACATCTTTTCATACCATTCCATAGAATCTTCTGGTTCACAAATAACAATCATTTCTTGTTTTTCAAATTGATGAACACGATAAAGTCCTCGCTCTTCTAGACCATGACTTCCCCCTTCTTTTCTAAAACATGGAGAATAACTTGTCATATTGATTGGTAACTCATCTCTCTTAATAATTTGATCTTTAAATTTACCAATCATACTATGTTCACTTGTACCAATTAAGTATAAATCTTCATTTTCTATCTTATACATCATAGCTTCCATTTCAGGGAAAGACATAACTCCAGTAACAACATCACTATGAATCATAAATGGTGGAATTGCATAAGTAAATCCAGCATCTATCATATAATCTCTTGCATAAGCAATCATCGCTTCATGAAGTCTTGCGATATCTCCTAATAAATAATAGAAACCTTGTCCAGAAGTTCTTCCAGCAGCATCTTTATCCATTCCATTTACTCTTTCAATAATATCAGCATGATATGGAATTTCATACTCAGGAACTACTGGCTCACCAAACTTTTGAACCTCAACATTTTCTGTATCATCTTTTCCAATTGGTACTGAAGCATCCATAATTTGTGGAATAACCATCATTTTATCTTTAATATCTTTAGTAAGCTTTTCTTGTTCTTCTTCCAACTCAGCAATTTCAGTTGCAGTTTTGGCAATCTCAGCTTTAATAGCTTCCGCCTCATCTTTCTTACCATCTTTCATCAACTTACCAATTTCACCACTAAGTTTATTTTTATCAGCTTTTAATCCATCAGCTCTAACTTGAACTTCACGAACTCTCTTATCTAATTCGTAAACTTCATCAACAAGTGGTAACTTTTCATCTTGAAATTTCTTTTTAATATTCTCCTTTACTAAATCTCTATCTTCTCTAATTAATTTTATATCTATCATTTTTACTCCTCCTAAAATAAATTCTTTTCAATATTTTTATATAAAATTTTTTCAATTTCTTCATCATTATAATTTTCTTTTAATAAATTAATTAAATCATTTTTAACACTCTTATAATTAAATACTTCTCTATCTGCAATTTCTCCATATAAGGCAGTTGCAAATGTCATATCATCAGTAGATACTCCAACACAATCAATTCCAAGTAACTCAACAACATGATTTATGTGTTTTAAATACTCACCTTTTATATCAACAACATCTTCACTACCTACAAATACTGAATAGGAAACAAGACCAATAACTGGATTAAATTCCTTCAAAGCAAGTATTTGTTCATCATTAAGATTTCTCTCATGACTATATAAATCATAACAATTAGAATGACTTGCAATTACTTTAACATCTTTTCCTAAAGCCTTCTGTTCTCTAAGTAACTCGACTGTATCAAAAAAAGTTTTTTTATTCATATGCGACATATCAATAGAAATACCTAAATCAATAGCTTTAACAAGAAATTCTCGTCCAAGTTCAGTTAAACCATAATCTCCTCTATTACCCGAACCATATCTATTAGGATTATTCCAAACAAGTAGTATATTTCTAAGCCCTAATTTATATAGTTCCTCTAACTCCTTAGTATCTTTAATGTAGTCACACCCTTCAATACTAAATAACACTTTAGTATTAGGTAAATATTTTTTAAACAACTCAGTCGAAGCTTTAAACATATCTAAAACATTAATTTCTTTGTAATTCTCTCCCAGTTCCTCTTTCATTTCTTCAGCATTCATAAAATAAAGATTTGCTAATAATCCCGAGACATTATCACTATTATAATTTTTTATCCATTCTTCCAAATAACTATAATCATTTCGCAAATAACACTGATAAATAACTGACAGCATATCATAATGCATATCTATCATACTATCCCTCCTTTATAAATTCTTTTACTATTGATTCAATATCATCAATATCATCATAATAAACGATATCTGAAACATTACAACAGCCCTTTACTAATCCTGATATTTTACTACCAGTCTTAGCAATAGCCAAAATTGGTATTCCAAGATTAACAGCTTCTTGAAGTTCCATACCCTGTCCAGTTGAAGCAGTACTCATCTCCGCAATAATAAACTTAGCATCTTTAAGTAAATTCATTGCTCTTTCATATCTTTCTATATCATTCCCCTTAAACTTCATCGTATCAAGTGGACTAGAAATAATAAACTTATTAGTATCAATATATGATTCTAATTTCTGATAAGTTTCAATACTTTCCTCACTAGAAGCAAGTACAGCTCCAGTAATTAATACTCTATTCTTATCTTTATCAACATGCTTTTTTAATACTTCAATTGCTTCTTCACGATGTAATCCTTTAATTACCTCAATCTTATTATATCCATATTCAAATAATTTATCTGTATCAATTAATATTTCAGGATTATAGTTTGTATCACTATCTCTTAAAGTAGCTGCATAAACAATCCTCGATATTCCTTCATAAAGAATTGCCCCTATACACATCATACAAGGTTCACATGATGTATAAATAGTCGAACCTTTCAACTCACCATACAAATTCATATCCTTTGAAGCACTCTCTATCGCTGCAAGCTCTGCATGAGGGAACATACTTTTCCCAATCAAAGTTTCATCATCACTTCTACCAAGTATTTTTCCATCTTTAACAATAATTGCTCCATAAGGAAATTTAGCATGTCTAGAAATATCTATTGCTATATCAATATATTCTTCATCTTGCATCTAATCCCTCCTATAACAAAAAAAGAACAGCAACCTAAGGAGTGCCAAAAGCACGGTGCCATCCTTTTTTTTAACTTAATTAGATAACGGTATCAACCGGATAAATATCATCTATAGAGTAGATAAATAAGCATTTAATAATCGTTTTCACCAACCACGATTTCTCTAAAATTAAATAATCTTATTATTAGTTCTAATAATCGATTTGTTACTATTATATTAAATTTATAATATTTTTGCAAGTAATTAAAAGTTATAAAATAATACAAAATAAATATTAAAGTTTATTTATTTATTTATTTATATGACAACTATTCCCCTTCTCATAATCCCTACTTAATTCTTTATATTCAATAACTGTTTTTGCATCAACCAAATCAGACTGTGTTTCAGGAAAACCTTTTTCTCTATCAGTCATAGATATATAATACTTTGTTTCTCCATTACTATTTTCTATCTTAACATAAGCCTCAATTGGTTCTCTAAGTAATTGCATAAATAAATTAAATTCAGAACCAGCATCATTGATAGGAATATAATAAGTACCTGTTGACCTATCAAAATCCACATCATCACAACTTATTTCTCCTTTTTCAACAGATTTTTTTACTTTTTTGATTATTTTATTTGAAGCATAAACATAATAAGAATTACCAGCATCTTTTTTTGTTGCCTCAACATCTGAAATATTTTCATAAATATAAAGACATAACCCAATTATTAAAAATAAAATAGCAAATATAAAAGCTGTTCTTTTTCTACCATACTCTTTCTCAGTAGCATTAGGAGTATCATCTTCAAATACTCTTCCATCATAGGTCTGATTACTAAATCCAATAAACGGTATCATAACAAAACCAAAAAACATCATAAGTAATCCACTAACTTTAAATTTTTCACCTAATTTATAAAAAATATAAAACATAAAAATCTGACCAACACCAGGAACAAGTATAAGCAATCCTAGCATCTTTTTATTGATAGCCATCTCACTTAAAATCATTACATTATATATTGGAACAAATCCTGCCCACCATCTTTTATTAGCTTTCATATAAAAAAGTGAAAGTGAATACATATACAAAAATACTAGTGAACTAATAATAGCGACAGATGAAAAATTATTTCTAACTAAAGAGTCAATTGAAAAATTTCCACTAAAAAAAACTGTACCTAAATTTACCAACATAAATAAAAAGTAAACACCAAATATCACATAAAAACAAACTGTCTTACTTCCTGTATTGTTCGCAATACTCTTAATTACAGTATTACTATTACCAGAAACATCACTCAAAATAAACTTTCCAGAACCAACTTGATATGAAGAAGCCTCTTTCTGCTCTTTTCCCAACATTTTTTTCATTGAAGCGTTATCTGGGTGATCATAATTTAGATTACCACACTTCATACAATATCTAGAAGAAGCTTTCATCTCAGCACCACATCTAGAACAATAAATAGTATAATCTTTATTATACATAATAACCTCCTACTATATACATAATAATTATAATTCAAACTTAACAAAAAGACAATCGTATCAAAAAGAAAAGAATAGTTAATATTAAACAATTAATGACATCACCTTTTTAATTAATTACAAATAAAAAAGACCTTATTTGGCCTCTATAATTAACTTAATAGCAGTTCTCTCTTCGCCTTCAATTGATATATCTTGAAAAGCTGGGATACAAACTAAATTTTTACCACTTGGTGCTACAAAACCTCTAGCAATCGCAATAGCTTTTATTGCTTGATTAAGTGCTCCCGCCCCTATTGCTTGTATTTCTACAGTACCTTTTTCTCTAAATACATTTGCTAAAGCCCCTGCTACACTATTTGGATTTGATTTACTACTAACTTTTAATGTTTCCATGTCTTTCCTCTCTTTCTATATTAAATAATATGAAATTTATATTTCTTTAGAACAAAAAAAGAATGATTATTTTTAAATCATTCTTTTATCCTTCTGTATACCATGTAGTTGCTATTTCACTCTTATCTATTTCTACTCCATCCTTATAAGTATGTAAAAAAGTCTTATAACCCCTTGCTCCTATCTGAACTGACTCTGTAGAATAAGTCTTTCCCTCTTTGGCATTACTATTAGACCAAAACTCTACATGAGCTTCACCGCCATTTGCGTAAGCCTTTATATATATAGGATATTTGTATGTATTTTTAAATTGAAAGTCAACATGCCAACCACTAGAATAACTTGCAACAGTAGCATCAAGTCCTCCATCAACATAAACACTCTTTTTAGCATGTGGATATCTCTTAACAATCTCAAGACCTCCAAGTAAGGCAGCATCATAAACAGTAGTAGCTATTTGACAAACACCATTTCCTACAAACTCATAATAGAAAACATATCCTTTTTTATTATACGGACCTGCATATTTATAATATGAAAAAACTTCTCCTGGCTCTACAACTGCCCCATTAATATAATTTAAAGCTGTTCTAAGATTAGTTGGTCTAGTACCTTCCCAAACATTAAACTTAGTCATAAAAGATGAAGTCATTGTATCGATAGTTTGATAACTTTCATTAGTATTAGAAGCAACCAAATCTCCAATTAATTCAATCTCTTTCTTATAATCAATATTAGTTAAAAACTCATTTACAATTTTTCCACTCTCACCAACATTAAGAGCATACCCATCAACACCCTTAACATACTTAACACCATCACTAGTATCAAAATATCCATCTACTGCTACAACATCGACAGTAGCTTTAAGATTATTTAAATAATCAACTAACTTTTGATCATCTACTTTATAAATAAATTTAAATTTATTCTTCTCCTTCCCATTAAGAAATCGAAGTTTCTTACTATAACTAAGCTTATTTTGAAATTCTTTAATGGCCTCAATAGTCTTATCTTCATCTACTGTAATCCCTAAATCATTAAAAGAGATTTCATAAACATTTGAATTAACTTTAAATTTTATTTTTCTTGATAAAATATACTCCTTATAAAAATCTATTTTTTCACGAGAATTCTTATAAGAATAACCACTCATATCAAACTCTTCAATATAAATATTAGGTAATATTATTGAGTCATACTTTTTTAATGATTTATAGTTATAGGCAATTAACAAGACATAAGAAAAAATAAGAACACTCAATAAAACAATAAGTATAATTAATTTACTTTTTTTATCAAATTTCTTATTTTTCACATTTCATCATCCCACAATTTTATCAATTTCTTTTCTTATTTCTTTATAACCATTATCATTCAATTCAACACCATTATCTGTGTAATTATCTTTTAATTTATCATCTTCACTTAAGACACTAAATAAATCTAAATAATTGATTTTTTTCTCTTTAACCAATTCTTTTATTTTATCATTAACTTCAATTATTTTTTTATTATCTATATCTTTAGAAATAATCTTATCATTATAATCATCAACATCTTTATTAATTGGATATAACGATTCAACATAAATTTCTGAATATGGTCTATTTTCATTAACTTTTTCTACTATCTCTCTTAAATTATCTATTATCTCATCTACTGACTTATCTTCATCTAAATCAATAATTCCTAATTGAATAAATATAATTGAAGGATTATATTTATATATTTTTCCCTTTAAATCATCTAATGTTTTCCTAGTTGTAAGTTCTTTTTCACTAACTTTTACATAATGGTAATCATAATCATCAAAATTAAATCTTTCTGTATGAAAATCACCTATAAATAAATAATTATCATCTATTTCTGAATCTTTCTTATCCTTAGACTTTGTTTGTTTTTCTTCAATTACCTTAGTCTCTTCCTTATCCTTTTTTTGCGTCTTTACTTCTGCATCCCTACTTCTCTTTTCATTATAACTTTCCATTACATTATAAAAGACTACGCATAATAAAGCAATAATAACAATAGCTATAAGAAAAGAAATAATTTTTCTTACAATATCAAAGTTTATATTACTTGGCTTTTTCTCTTTTAATAATTTTTCCTTTTTATTTTTATTATTTTTTAATTTCTTATCTAATCTTCCTTCCAAAAAACTAGTATCAAGTGTTTCAAAATCATTTATCCTGTCTTTATCAATTCTAATTCTTGTTGTTTGTTCTAAATCCACTTTCTTAGTTTTTGGAGTTTTATTTTTTACATTATTAGAAACATTCTTTTTTTCATTTTCTTTATTTATACTTTTTTCAGTTCTACTTGGTATAGTATTTTTTCTATTTTTACTAGCTGCAGCTGTTTTCATAACTCTATCAGTTGCATTGTTCTTCTTCATTCCTTTAGATTTTATAGTTCTACTTGGTGTACTATAAGGTCTTTTGTTCTTATTATTCATAGTCATCAACCTTTCTTTATCAAAGTAACTTCATTATACCAAAATTTATTAATAAATAAAATATCCAAACCGAAAAAAGAAAATCAAATTATATTTAACTTGATTTTCTAACATTCTAATAGTTAACTAATTAATACATTTCGCGTACTAAACCTACTCCAATTATTTATAACAAATTGTTGAGCCTTTTCATCTTTAACATATACTTTTGCTGTTGAAGGCATTTGTCTAAACATATCTATAGTATTTTCTATATTAGAAAAATCCCATGAATCTAATCTAAGTTCAGTATCATAACACCAAGTAGCTGCACTATCAAAAATACCTTCCATATTTTTAACATTTGATATATTCCAATTTGATAAATCCAAACTAAGCTTATCAGCATTTGCACCTACTCCATTAAATGTATTCTCCATATTAGTAACATTTGATACATCCCAATTAGAAATATTACCTATATCAAAAACATCAGCATAAAATCCTGCTCCAGAAAACATTGATTGCATATTATTAACTTTTGATACATCCCACTTTGATAAATCTAAAATAAATTTATCCGCATAAAAACCAGCTGAATTAAACATACAATAAGTTATTGTATTATTAGAAACATTCCAATTTTCAAGACTACCAACAGTCCAAGTTTTAGAATTGTACCCAGTTCCAGAAAACATATGAGTCATATATATAACATTCGATACATCCCAATTACTAACATAAGAAATATCAAAATTAGTTGCATTTTCTCCTGCATAACAAAATGTAGCTTTCATATCAAGAACATTACTAGTATCCCAGTTAACCAAATTACCAATACTCCAATTTTTCTCTTTTGGACCAGCATAATTAAACATATACTGCATATCTGTAGCTTTCGAAACATTCCAATTATCAAGTTTACCAATATTCCAGTTATTTGCAGAATAACCTGTTAAAGCAAATGTATAAGAAAAGTTTTCTACGTTACTTGTATTCCAGTTAGATAAATCACCAACATTCCAAACTGGGGAAACATAACCACTACAATTGAACATTCCTCTCATATTTTTAACTTTTGCTGTATTCCATTTACTAACATCTATATTAAAACTTAAAGCATTATATGCTGTACTCATAAATAAATATTTCATATCAAGAACATTACTTGTATCCCAATCAGAAACACCATTCAACTGCCACTGTTTACTTTCATATCCTGTTTCCATAAAAGTTCCAACCATAGAAGTAACATTACTAGTATTTAAATCTGACACATTATATAGTAATTCATCCGCATTATAACCAGCTTTATAAAAAGCATAATTCATATTAGTAGATAATAAAGTATTCAAATTTTTAGCATCAAATGAATTAATTCTTTCCATGATATTACTTCCATTATCATAACTACAACTAGCACCTCCATCAGCTCCATAGATACAATGATAACTTGCAAATAAACTACTCATATCAAATGGAGCTAAAACACCTCCATCTTGTCCTATAATAAGAAGAAGATTATTATCAACTCCAACATATTCACCTAAAATAACATTTTCATTTTGATGATCAGAAACATCATAAGATGCCTTTAATCTATACTCTACACCATTATGATTAACAGTGGTATCCATCTTCTTTTTATAGGCAAACTTTAAAGCAACTTTCGAATTAGAATAATTATCACCTGAAATTAATTTATTCCAATCAATACAATACCCAGTTTGATTATCATAATAAGAATCACTATTACAACTTCTAGCTAATCTTGCCTTAGAAATCTTTATTTTAGAATCAACCCTTATTTCAGCTATTTCAAGAGCATAACTTAAACTAAATAAAGTAATCATAACTGCTCCAATAAACAATCCTAAAAAAACAAAATTGATATGCTGCATTTCTTTAATTCCATTAATATTTAATCTATTATTCTTATGCAAATACACTAGAACAATAATTATAATCAATATCTCAATACCAAGAATAAAAATAAATATATTCAAATTAGAATTAGTCTCAGGATTACTAGTTATAGGTAATGCCTTATTATTCTCATCAACAATTTTAATAACTAAATCACTATTTTCTACATAAACGCCATCTTCATATTTAGAATCATCAACTTCCTTTTTATAAGAAACTCTAACCTCAAAATCCTTGGTACTATTAGCCTTAATTATACTCTCATCATCTTCCCAAATATAATCATAAATTACATAACCATCAGTAGTAAATGCTCCCTTATTTTCGATAAAAATATCTTCGTTACCATTATTTTGAACTGTAACTCTATAACCAATAACATCATTAATCTTTTTAAAAGTTAAATCAAATTTAACATTCATTCCTTCAAAACTAGGTTTATTAATCTCTTCTACAAAACCATCTTTTTCTACCAAATCAATAGATTTAATTGAAATATCTGATACTTTCGCTTCAACATTAATATAAGTAAAAAACACACCTATAATAGCAATTAAAAATAAAAACTTCTTCATATCACACTACTCTCCTAATTATAGGATAAAGTATTTCAAACAAAAAGTCCACTAGAAAAAAAAGAAAGATTAGACTTTCTAAAGTTTTCCAAATACTATATTAAGTAAGCTCTCCCTTAATAACTCAATAAAATTCAATTTTTCAATATCCTCTGATACTACTAAATCTCCTCTAGATACAACTTTATTTTTATATAAAACCTCAATCTTACCTACAGAAGTATTTCTTTTGATAGGCAAATCTATCTCATTTAATTTTACATCAAACTTATATTTTTTATTATTAACTCCAGCATTCTCAACTACATTTAAATTATCTTTTAATTTAATATTTATAATATTCTTACTAGACTTACTAATACTAACCTTATCTACAATTTTACCTTTATTAAGAAGTCTCTTCGTCTTAACATTATTAAAACCATAATCTAGTAAAGAAATAGTTTCAGCATTTCTTACTTTACTTTCCTTTTCTCCTAAAACAATTGCAATAAGACGCAAATCATTTCTCTTAGCAGTTGCTGCTAAACAATAACCAGCTGCATCGGTATGTCCCGTTTTTAAACCATCAGCTCCGTCATAAAAATTAATTAATTTATTAGTATTAACTAACCAAAACTTATTCTTTGTATTTTCTCGCAAATAATCTTCATAAATTGATGAAAACCTAAGTATTTCAGGATGATTAACAACTAATTCTCTTGCAATCATTGCCATATCATAGCTACTAGAATAATGTTCATCAGTATCAAGTCCTGTACAATTAGTAAAGTGTGTATTCTTAAGTCCAAGTTCTTTTACTTTAGCATTCATTTTTGCAACAAATTTCTCTTCAGTACCACTAATCACCTCTGCCATCGCAACTGTTGCATCATTACCACTAGCAACACTTATACCTTTCATTAAGTCTTCTATAGATATCTTTTCACCTTCTTCTAAGTAAATTTGCGATCCACCCATGCCACTAGCATTCTTACTAACAGTAACCATATCAGTCCATTTAATATGTCCTTTTTCTATTTCCTCTAAAATAACAATTTGAGCAACCATCTTAGTCATAGAAGCAATACTAACTCTTTCGTCCTTATTCTTTTCAAAAATGATTTTACCACTATCAGCCTCAATCAATATTCCACTAACTCCATTAGGAATAAGTTCATCCTTCGCACAAACTTTAAAAGGTAATAATAAAATAATAAGTAATATTAAAACTTTCTTCATATAATCCTCCTACTTTTTTTTATGTAAAGTATACAGATTTTATTCATAAAAAATAAGAATTAATGATATTATATAATTAGGTGATAATATATGGGAACAATAAGAAAAAGAAAGTTAAAAATCAAAAAGAAAAACTTTACTATTTTCTTAATCTGTCTAATTTTAATCACACTTGGAATAGTAAAAGGCGTAAATCGAATAATTAAAATCGTTCAATCACCTAAAGAAATAAAAGAAGAAAAGAAAACAAATAATAGTACTGATAATAATAAAGTAAAAGATGAAAGACTAAATAAACTAAACAATGTTGATAAAAAAATCGACTATTTTAACTACGATTATGTTGATAGATATATATCATACAAGGAAAAAAATAAAGATATAGATGATATTCAAATAGTAAAAGATGTTAATATGAATGTTGATAAAAATCAATATGAAAATCCAACAGAAGCAACCAAATTAAATGAAAATATTATCCTAGTAAATAAATTTCATTATTTAAAAAAAGATTATATACCAAAAAATCTTGAAGAAATTAATAAAAATTATGCTCTAAGTGGAATGAAATTAGTAAACTATGCCAAAGAAGCATTTGAAGAACTTGCCAAAGATGCAAAAAAAGAAAAACTAAATATTGTCGCAATGTCTACTTATCGCAGTTATGATTACCAAGTAGATTTGTACAATCGATATGTTAAATCGGACGGGAAAGAAGCGGCAGATACTTATTCAGGTAGACCTGGTCATTCTGAACATCAAACTGGATTAGCAGTTGATGTATTTAACAACAATGAAACATATACAAACTTTGAAAAAACTAAAGAATTTGAATGGATGCAAGAACATGCCCATGAATATGGATTCATCTTAAGATTTCCGAAAGATAAAGAAAAAGAAACAGGTTATCAATATGAATCATGGCACTACAGATATGTTGGTAAGGATATTGCAAAGTACATAAAAAATAAAAATATTTCTCTTGAAGAATACTATGTTACTAAAATTAAAGACTAAAAAAGAAAAGTATTTCAAAGTACTTTTCTTTTTAATCATATTTATTTTTAAAAAACTTATATAAGTGATAAAAACCAGTAAATACTAACCATAATACTAAGATAAAATTACTTATTTGTACTAAAGATAAAATAACTTCATTTTGATAAAGTCTACTAACATCAACTAAATCAACAGAATCATATGCAGCAAGTGCTATAAAAGACATAAAAAAGAAATAAAGTACACTAAAGAACAAATAATTAATTATTTTCTTAAACTGTGTCATTTTCTTACTAAATAACGTATAAAGAATTAGTACAGTAACAAATATTATTATAAAGAAATAAACAATCGTAGATGGAAAATAAACATAATTCATAATTGCTTTAACAAAAGAATCTACACAAGTTTTAACATAAGTACTATAACTTATTAAAATTCCTATTACAAAACCTATATACACACCTATCGCAATCATTTGAACTAAATGATTATTTCTTTTAAGATTTACAATTAAAATCAAAAACAAAAGAAGGCTTAATATGAACATTTCTATCGATAGAAAAGATGAAAATATATATTTAAATATCATTTCAAATTTTCCTATTAAAGATAAATCCATATTATCACCTTCTTCTAGCCTACTAATTCAGAAATATAAACAGTTTGTGTAGAATCATTATCCTTAGTACATGTAATCATCGTTAACGAAGTCCTATCATAATTTCTTTGTATTCTAACTAATCCAGTCTTAGGAACTTCATAAATATTAACAATATGATATTTATATTTATAACCATTATAAGTAACATAGGCATAGTCACCTACATTTAATCTGTATAAATACGCAAAGTATGAGATATATGCATCACCAGAATGAGCCATTAATATTAAATTACCATTAACAACATCTGGTAAGCTAGACCCTTCAACCATCGTTACATTGTACTGAATATTATTATATCTTGAACCAATATTATAAAAACCCCTCTTTAAACCTATCTTAGGTATTTCTAAAACTCCCAAATATTTACTATAATCTATAACATAATTTTCCTTACCCTTAGAATCATCACTTACATTATCAGCTACTGGTGTATCAGATATGTAATTATTAGTAACTTTAGTATCATCTCCTGATGTATCCATCATCGCAATCTTCATATCCGAATATACTTCATCCTTCATTTTAAGTAAATAATTCCAAGATAAAGATACAATTCCTATAAAAATAAGTAAAGAGCCAATTAGCAATGAATGGCTCTTTTTAAATTTATTGTCTTGCATCAACTGGTTTAGCATTTGCATAAACAATACCTACACCACACAACAATACTATTAAACCAATAAAGTAAATTGTTTGAGCAGTATTCATTCCAGTATCAGGAGCACCTACTATTTCTATTGAAAGTCCACCAGAAACATCCATAGTATCTCCAGTAACTGTAACCACTTTTTGTAAATTACCACTTTCAGCATGATATTCATGCCCTGTTAATGTTTTAAAATGACCAGTTACTCCTACTTGTAAATTTTGAACTTTATCAGTAACTTTGTCACTTGGAATTCTAACATAGAATTTCTTACCAGGAGCAACATTAGTTAAAGCTAACTCAGCTCCATTTTCATCTACCGCAATTGCTCCCTCAATTCCTGATAAACTAATATCATAACTAATTAAATCGCTTGATGGATCTCCAACAACAGTAATTAATGTAGTTTGATAGAATTTTCCATCATCTGTCTTAAAAATCTCACCATCAGCTTTAGTAACAGATATTTGTTTAAAATTAGAAGCAGCCATTGCTCTATTAACCAATGGTTCTATATAATTGTCATAAATACTCTCTCCAAAGTCACAATCAACGTTCTCTTCACCAACCTCAGTTAAAACGCTTGTTTTAGTTGCTGCTTTAATCGCAGCCATCTCTTCATTACTAATAGCATTCAAACTATTTTCTGGTTTTGTTTTATATAAATAAACCCAAATTGCAACTTGAGTAGCCCAAGCCTCAGAATACTTATTTGTATCAGGATCTGCTATAATATTCTTATTATTTACAAAACTATTATTTAACAAATATAGTAGTCCATAATCAGTAATTTGATTTTTTTTACTATAAGCAACATTATCATTTACTTCAGCTTTATGTTCTATACAAAACACTGGCTTTGTAAAAGCTGAATCAGCATAATACAAAGGAACCGAAAAAGTTTGTCCATCAGTATCATTCTTACCAATAACACTAAGCAGACGACCACCAGAATTTTTTCCTTGATAAAAAGTTATATTGTCATCTAAAACTGGCGCTGCATAACTAACTCTATCAAATCCCGCAGCTATCAATGAAAATACTGCAAAAAAAGCAACTGCGAAAGATAAAACAATAGAAAAATCTACAACACTTTTTCTTTTTCTCTTATTTTCTTCCATATAAATCTTTTCCATAAATTCACCCTACCTTATAAAAATATTATACCATAATTTGTATAAAATCAAACACATTTTTTAATTTATCTTAAAAATATCATCAATATTAAATTCTGGAATATCACCTTTTATATATAAAGTTGCTAAAACATCACCTTTTTTAACTGTATCTCCAACTAACTTATTTAACTTTATCCCAACTGTGTAATCAATTTCATCTTCTTTACTAAGTTTACCCGCTCCTAGAGCTAAAGAAAGTTTTCCAAGTTCTAAAGCATTAATTTTTTTAATAGTTCCTGAAACAGAAGATTTAATTTTATATGTATCATCGCTAATACATACTCCTTGAATATCTCCTCCCTGCAAACCAATCATTTCCAAGAATTTATTATAAGCAGCTCCACTATTTATACTATCTAATACTAAGTTGTATGCCTCTCCTTTGTTAATCTCTTTACCCATACTTACCATTTCTGTCGCAAGTTCATAGCAAAGTTCTACCAAGTTATTATCTTTTTCTCTTCCTTTTAATACTTCAATAGCTTCCAAAACCTCTAAACTATTTCCAATAGCATATCCCAGAGGAACATTCATGTCACTTATTATTGTTCTAACCTCAACATGATAAACCTCTCCTATTTTAATCATTAACTCACTAAGTTTTTTAGCCTCAGCTTTAGTTTGTAAAAGAGCTCCATTTCCAACTTTAATATCAATGAGAATTTTATCAGCGCCACCTGCAATCTTCTTACTCATTACACTAGATGCAATAAGCGGAATTGATGAAACAGTACCAGTAACATCCCTTAACGCATAAATCACTTTATCCATTGGTACTAATTCTGCAGTTTGACCAGTAACCACAAGATTAATTTTATGAACCTGATTAATTATCTCCTCATCACTTAAATCAATTCTAAATCCAGGAATACTTTCTAACTTATCAATTGTACCTCCAGTATAACCTAAACCTCTACCACTCATCTTAATAACTGGTACTCCAATAGATGCAACAATTGGCGCAATAATAAGCGTAGTTTTATCTCCAATACCACCAGTTGAGTGTTTATCTACTTTAATTCCAGGAATATCACTAAAATCTAAAACATCTCCGCTATCAATAAATATCTTAGTAAGTGCAAATATCTCTTCATCAGTCATTCCATTAATACAAATAGCCATCAATAAACTAGACATTTGATAATCGGCAACTTTACCATCTAAATAACCATTAAAGAAATAATCAAGTTCCTTATAACTCAATTCTTCTCCAAGTCTTTTTTTATTAATAATATCTAATATCATATTAACTCCTTTCTAAAAACAGTGGTCTCTCTAACCGAAAAACCTAACTTTTCATATAACTTATGAGCAGCAACTCTACTAGAATTCGAAGTGAGCTCTAAATAAGCAATATCAAGTTCCCTACAAATTTCAAATACTTTTAAAAATAAAGCCTTTGCTATTCCTTGATTTCTATGTTCTTCTTTTACACATACATAATTAACATAAAAATAATTTTTACCAGAAAGAGTATCAACGCACTTATTTAATGCCAAATAACCAACAACCTCATTATTATTAACCATAATAAGTTCAAAGTCATCAGATATACTCTTATAAGTTTTATAAACTCCAAATACTTCCTCCAATAAGCAATTCAAAGAATCAAAATATTTATCCTCATAATAAACAACTTCCATACCATCACTACCTTATCTATATAATACCAAAAAAAAAATACTAATTCTAGTACTTTATTTTTCCATAAATGACCTAATAAACTTTTCTAATGCATCAGCAAGTAACATAAAATTAGATATATTTAAATCACGATACTTTCTATTTATCTCAATCTGAATAACATCAACTAAAGTTTCAGAATAAACTTTCTTAGTAATACCGCCACCTTTAAAAGGATTATTAACATTAACTTTTAAGATTCCATTTTCTATAAATGCCTCTTTTAATTCCTTAATAGTTGAGTAATCAGCAGATAAATTATTAAGAGTTCCAAGTTCCACATCAAATTCTCGCTTAAGAGAAGCACCATGTAAATCTAAAACTAACTTTATATTATTTCTCTTAATATACTTAATTAACTCATTTTTATATTCTTCATCCTTTTCACTATTAGAATCAATTCCAGTATCAAAGTTTTTCACAAAACAAGTACAATTAAGTCTTTTTTGTAAATATAAAGCCAAAGCTTTAGTATATGGTTCAGAGGCTTTTATTGTTCCATCATCTCTCATTTGATTCATAGTATGTGGCGCACTTAAAACTACTGGCATATACCCCTCAATAATTGTAAAGTCATCAGAAAATTCTTTATTTTCTAATCTATCTATTTCATTTCTTAATTCATTCATTTAAATCACCTAACCTATTATACCATAAAAAATAAAACAACTGAAATTAATCAGCTGTTCCATTTTTTTCTTCTTTAGTATGGCTAGATAAGAATGTTACCTTTTCTGCTATGATTTCCATAGTATTTTCCTTTTTATCTTCTTTTTCAAGTAGTCGAGATTGAATTCTTCCCTTAACTCCAACAATATCACCTTTTCCACAATAACCACTAGTATTTTCAGCAATACTATCAAAAGCTACACAATCAATAAAATCAGTATCATAATTACCTTCACTATTTTTAAAACTACGAGGTACTGCTAAAGAAATAGTTGCAACTTTTATACCTTTATCTGATTTATTGACAACAACATCACGAGTAAGTCTTCCTACAATAATTATTTGATTAAGCATAAACCACCTCCTTTCGAAGGCTATATTAATCCAAATAAAACACTTATGCAAACAACCAAAAATTAAAATCAAACACAAGAATAACAACAAAAAAAGAAATTTTCTAACAGAAAATCTCCTTTTCAAGTATCTTTTATAAAACAAATCCCATCTTTACTACAAATTTCTTTTTATAAGTTGATTTAATTCAACTGCATATTCCATAGGAAGTTCTTCTCTAAATTTTTCAATAAATCCAAGAATTATTAAATCCATTGCTCTTTCTTTAGATATCCCTCGACTCATCATATAAAATAAATTATCTTCACTAATTTTTGAAACAGTTGCTTCATGTTCAATTGAACTAGAAAGATTAAAACATGAGTTTACAGGAATTGTATCGCTCTTAGATAATTCATCTAATATTAAAGTATCACACTTAACATTAGCAATACTATTAAGTGCACCACTATTAATTAAAACTTTTCCTCGGTATGTGGCATTTCCACCATTTCGTGCAATACTTTTAGAAATAATATTACTCTTAGTATTTTTTCCTAAGTGAATCATCCTGGCTCCCGTATCTTGTTCTTGTCCAGTACCTGCTACACTAATAGTAATACAAGTTCCCTTTGAATTGTCTCCTTTTAAAACACAACATGGATACTTCATTGTAACCTTACTTCCAATATTGCCATCAATCCATTCCATAGTACCATCATCATCAACCATGGCTCTCTTTGTAACTAAATTATAAACATTATTAGCCCAATTTTGAACTGTTGAATAACGACATTTGCTATTTTTACCTACATATATCTCAACAACTGCTGCATGAAGAGAAGATTCACTATAAGTCGGCGCTGTACAACCTTCTATATAATGTAAATCACTATTATCATCAACAATTATTAAAGTTCTTTCAAACTGGCCCATATTACGACTATTTATACGAAAATAACTTTGTAATGGTCTATCAAGCTTTGTATTAGGTGGAACATAAATAAAACTACCTCCACTAAATACTGCCCCATTTAAAGCTGCAAACTTATTTTCATTATTATTTACAATCTTCCCAAAATATTTCTTAACAAGTTCAGGATATTCTCTCATCGCAACCTCAATTGAAGTAAAAACAACGTGTTTTTCTTCTAGTTCTTTTATCATACTATGGTATATTACTTCACTCTCATATTGAACTCCCATACCACCCATATGTTGTTCTGACTCTAATACTCCCAAAGAATCAAGTTCATTAACAACTGGTTTCAATACACTGTTCCAATCGCTTTGAATTTTATCATCTTCTTCACTTGACTTATAATAAATAACTTTAGAAAAATCTATTGTCGCATCAGGTCCAAAAGAAGGCATATCTAACTTTTCGAATTTTTCATAACTATCTAAGCGATAATCTAAAATCCAAGTAGCCTCTTTTTTCCTTTCTGAAATAGCTCTTATCTTTTCATTATCTATTCCAACGATTTCCATCAAATCACCTTACTTTTTGTAATTGTACGCCTCTTTCTCCAAAAAAAGCTAACATCTTTTCTTCTAATTTCATATCAGCTAAACCAATAGAGATTGCTTCAATCGGATGTTTTTCAATTCTTTCTTTTAAAAGATATTTTCTATCTTTAAAATATTTTTTACTTTTAAACATATATTCTTTAAGTTCACCTATAGTTACAGATTCCTCTTCAAACACTTTGCTAATATCTTCATTACTATATGAAACATAACAAGGCCCACTCTCATCGATGTCATTAACTAAAATAACTTTACATCCATAATCTTCCCAATTACTAGATAAACTAGTATTACTATATGGCACTGATTCAAATACTGGATACATCTCTAACGGATTAAAAGGATTAATATACACACCTTCTCTTACTTTTACTAAAAAAGAATAAGATAACGCCTCTGTAAATTCTACCCCACTATCTTCCTTACTATAATATTTCAATGCTACTAATCTTAAATTATCAACCAAAACTTTTTCATTTTCATTCATTTTCTAATTCCCCTAACATTTTATTAACCGCAACACTTGGTAACAATGCGCAATTCTTTCTATTAGGCTGCTTACATATTGTATCATAAACATTAAGCTCACCTAAAATATTTTCATCATACTCTTCTTCATTAATCATCTTTTGATAGTTAATTAATATTTTCTTAACATCTTCAATTTTTTTACCAATTAAGCTTCTAATCATAATTGAAGTTGCTGAAGTACTAATAGCACAAGCCTCACCATCGAATCTTATATCTTTTATAACTCCATTTTCAACCTTCATCATAAAATCCAAATTATCAATGCAACTCTCACTACTAGTATTTACTTTTAAATAACTATCATCAGCAATTAAACCTCTATTCATAGGATCTTGATAATTATCAAGTATAATCTCTCTTCTCAAATTCTCGTCCATAAATACTCCTATAATACAATATTAAATATATCTTTACTATTCTTAAGTACTTCTACCAATCGATTAATATCCTCATAATTATTATAAAGATACATACTAACCCTAACAGTGTTTTTAATATTTATCTCATCTTTTAACATCTTAGCACAATGGTTTCCTGCCCTAACCGCAATGTTATAATGATTTAAATAAACTGAAGTATCCTGAGCAAATACTCCATCTATATTAAAAGCAACTATTCCGCTATCACTGTTTTTATTGTAAATTATCAAATTGGGAATATCTTTAATACTATCTATCAAATACTTCTTAAGTTTCATTTCATGCTCATGGATTTTATCCATTCCAATATTCATTAAATACTTAATAGCTTCTCCAAGTCCAATAACTTCTGCTATTGCAGTAGTACCAGCTTCAAATCTCGTTGGAACTGGTTTAAGTTCATATGAATTATCTTCTTCAAAAAAACTATTCATTCCACCACCATACATTAATGGTTCCATTTCTTCAAGTAATTCTCGTTTACCAACCAAAACACCAACTCCAGTAGGTCCACACATCTTATGTCCAGAAAAACTTAAAAAATCTATATTACTTTTCTTAAAATCAACTTTCATATGTGGAACACCTTGAGCTCCATCTACATTGAACAAAATATTATTTTCATGACAGTATTTACCAATAGCATCTATATCACGAACATCACCAACAACATTACTAACATGCGCAAGTGATATAACTTTAGTCTTTTCAGTAACCTTTTTCTTAATATTATCTAAAGTAAGTTCATAATCTTCATTTAAAGGAACATACTTAATAACAATTCCAATCTCTTCACTTAACTTAATCCAAGGTAAAGCATCACTTGCATGCTCTGCTTTATTAAGTAAGACTTCGTCACCCTTCTTTAAATGATGTTTCATATAACCAAAAACAACCATATTTAAAGACATTGTACTTCCGCTCGTAAAAATACACGTATTAGGCTCAGTATTAAGAAATTCACCCACAATATTACGAACATTATCATATAAATTATTAGTTATAATTGCGGCATCATAATCTCCTCTATGTATATTAGAAGTATGTTCTAAATAATATTTATCCATAACATCAACAACACACTTAGGCTTTAAAGTAGTTGCTCCATTATCAAAATAAACAATTCCTGACTCCAACATTGGAAAATCATCACGATTCATAAAATCACCTCCTAAATCTTATCAATTTCACCAGCAAATTCAAGTATCTTTTCTAATTCAATACTATCACTATTAATTAAAAACCCCCGAAGTAATAGCCTATTAGCCATACTCCTAGATATACCACGACTCATTAAATAGAATATTTCTTCATCTCTAAATTTCCCAATATATGCTGAATGATTACTATCAACATCATAATTATCAATTAGAAGTATTGGAAGAATTGTACTTTTACCATTATCCATATTAATAATTTGATTTTCTTGATTGCATATACATTTACTGCTTTTTTTAGGAACACTACCATCAACATAATAAGTAAGTTTATTTACTAAAACATTAACTCCATGATTAAATAATTCACTATGCGTATTATCTTCCATATGATTAACTTTTATTTTAAACTCATTATTATCGTAATTAATATTATTATAATAATAGTATAAAGTAACACCCTCAGTAACTAAATTAACTTCTACTTTACTACTACTGTTAATTGAAAAATGATAAATAATAGTATCTTCACATATATTATATTTATATTCACTTTTTTCGTTATTGTCTAATACATATAATACTTTACTCATCACTATCATTTCCAATCACTTTATTAATATTAGTATATCCATTTTTTTCTATTTCTAAAGCCAAAGTCATATCACCAGTTTTTTTAATATTACCGTCTTTAAGAATATGAACATAGTCGGGTTTTAAGTATTCTAAAATCCTTGGATAATGTGTAATTATAAGTAATGATGCTTCTTTATTCTCTTCCAAATAATTATTAATATTATCACAAACTATTTTTAAACTATCTACATCAAGTCCAGAATCCAATTCATCTAAAATAATATATTTTGGTTTCAAGAATTTCATTTGAAGAATCTCATTTTTTTTCTTTTCTCCACCACTAAATCCCATATTTAAAGAACGGTGTAACATATTAGAGTCAAGTCCAACATCACTCATAGCACTTTCCATATCTTTAATGAAAGTATAAAGATTTACCTTTTCTCCTGTAATTGATCCTCGAGCAGTTCTTAGAAACTCACTATTACTAACCCCCTCTATCACTGTAGGGTCCTGCATACAAAGAAATAAGCCACACTTAGCCCTTTCATCTACATCCAAATCCAAAATGCTTTCCCCATCAAGTAAAATATCACCAGCATTAACTTCATATTTATAATGGCCCATAATTACTTTTGCTAAAGTACTCTTACCAGTGCCATTAGGTCCCATAATTACATGTACTTCTCCTGGATTAATTTTTAAAGAAAAATCTTCTAATATTTTTATCTCACTATCTTTAATAGAACAATCAATATTTTTAATCTCCAACATCTAGTTCATCTCCATCCCTAAAATCATTATTATTTTACCACAAAAGTACCAATTATACAAAAATAATCAGCCATAAGATTAATTATTTTTAAATCAACTATTTACGTCAATTATATATAGAAACATCACTTCTAATATTTTTTATCAAATTTAATCACAAAAAAAGAAGGTTTACAAAACCCTCTTTCAAAAACATCACTTCACTACATTCTTGTATAAGAATCTCCATAATCATAACCGTATGAAGTATCTTGTCCAAGAATAAGTTGAGCATCAGCCAAAACCTTAACTAAGTCTTCTTTTCCTGCAAGCTGTGGTCTTAAATCATCAATTTCACGAGCTTGAGCAACTATCAATTTTTCTTGATCACGAACTTTACTTTCTAATGATTGACTCTTAGATTCTGCTTTAGCAAGTGCAGCTTCCATAGTTCTAATTTTACTAGTTAAGACTTCAATTTTTTGTTCTTGAATTTCAGCCTTATCAGCAATACTTCTTCTTGAAGCATTCAATTTTTCATATCTATCTTGATATCTACTAATCAAATTCTTCTGTTCTTTATTTTGTTTAATTAGATTTGCCATTGAATTAGCAACATCCATCATAATATTATCTCTAGTAGTACGACGTGTTACTGAATCAAAAGTACTTCTATCAAAAGAATCTCTATAATCACTAACTATCTTATCAGCTTTTAAGATTGAATCTTTAAACAATGTCTCATCTAAATCATCATATTTAGAGAAAACATCCTCAGTATTCATTTTCATATCATCAACATCGCCCATAAAATCATCTGCTTGATTATCATCATCTAAATCAGAAAATTCATCATCATTTTTTAACTCACTGTCAGAAGCACTACCAAATAATTCAGCGTCAATTTTATCAAAATCAATATTCAATTCAATTTCACCGTCATCTTCTTTTATATCATCAGACTTATCTTCATCTTTGTCACCAGTTGACTCTTCAGTTTCCTTTGAAGAATCTTCTTTTTCTTCTATTTCAGTAGATTCTTCCTCTTTTGTTTCTTCATCTACTTCATCATCAGACTTATCTTCACCTTTGTCATCAGTTGACTTTTCAGTTTCTTCTGAAGTCTCTTCTTTTTCTTCTATTTCAGTAGATTCTTCCTCATTCGTTTCTTCATCTACCTCATCATCAGATTTATCTTCATCTTTTTCATCAGTTGACTCTTCAGTTTCTTCTGAAGCCTCTTCTTTTTCCTCTATTTCAGTAGATTCTTCCTCTTTTGTTTCTTCATCTACCTCATCATCAGATTTATCTTCATCTTTTTCATCAGTTGACTCTTTAGTTTCTTCTGAAGCCTCTTCTTTTTCCTCTATTTCAGTAGATTCTTCCTCTTTCGTTTCTTCATCTACTTCATCATCAGATTTATCTTCATCTTTGTCGTCAGTTGACTCTTCAGTTTCCTCTGAAGTCTCTTCTTTTTTATCTTCTTCATCAACCAAATTAGTTAATCCGCTAATAAAATCTTGTGAAAAATCATCCTCTAAATCATCTTTCGCCTTTGCATCATTTACCTCTGACTCATCATCAGATTTATCTTCATCCTTTTCATCATTCTCTTCAATAGCATCTGAGTTCTCATCTTCTTTTGTAGATTCATCAATAACACCAATCATAGTTTCATCAAGAGCACTAGTTAAATCTTGTGAAACAGATTCCATCTTATCATCACCTAAATTAGCAACATCTGGTATTTCATCTGCAGTTGGTGTAAATCCAGTTTTTTCATCAGTATTATCTTCCACTTCATCATCAGCAGAAATACTTGGTATTTCAATATCACCAATGCTAACACCACTTTGAACTGGAGAATCAACCACCTCATTAAATGCCTCTTCTGCAACTTCAGGAGCTATACCAGCAACAGCAATACTATCACTAGGGACATTTATCTCATCAACTTCTTCTTTTACTTCATCTTGTGAAACATTTCCAGTTAATGCATCTTCAACAATTTCCTTAGGAACTTCAACACCACTTACATCAATCTCATTAGTATCATTAGTTGGCGTAATATCACTTTGTACTTCTGGTGGTAAAATAGAATATTCAGTTATCTCACTATCTACAGTATTTTTACTAAAATATAATTTTCCATTACCCATTCCAATAAAACTAAAATACTCATTATTAACCAAATTATTTCCATTTATATCACAAACAGTAGCTTCAGAAAATTGATCATTAAAGAAATAACGACCATCAACTCCCATCTTAGAATTCAAGCGTTCCTTAATAGTAGCTGGAGTAGAAACTAACTGAGTAGCAAATGATGGATCATTTTTAAGAGCAATTGCATCAGTAACACATTTGCTAACTGGTTGAGCCTTTTCAACTAAAATGATATCGTCATTGATTTGCTTAATAGATTTATTATCAAAAGGAATTATAATATTACCACTTTCGTCAATAACACCTACATTGCTAGCTTTAACCATAGGATCGATAGCTTCAACTAATAAAGTACTTGCAATTCTATTACCATTACTAAACTTTTTAGTATCTGTTTCGTCTAAAAAATAGTATTGCTTACCATCTTCTGTTACCCCATACATGCAATTAATATCACTACGATCTTTATATTTTACTATACCCTTTTGTATTTGCATATAAAACACCACCCAATTATTCCTCTATTCTAATCTATTTAATAATATAACACAAAAAGTAAATCGAAACAATAGCTTTTTTAAAATAAAATTAACATAATTATAAAATTGCAATCTTCAGCTTAATAAGATAAAATAAAGATGGTGGTAAAATGAAAAAGCAAAATAATTTATTAATAGCAAGAACAATATTCTACCTAATAGTCTTTGTTTCACTAGGACTAATTGTTGTAAATGAAAAATCTAGTTCTCTATTAATGCCTAAAATAAAAAAAGAAATTGATACTTACATAAAAAATAATTATAGTAGTATCGAAAATAGTCTTAATATAGATAAAATTGAATATAAAAATTCTACATATTCAGTTAAAGCAACATCTAAAGATAATAAAAATCATTACTTCTACATTTATTATACAAAGAAAAAAATAACTGACACTTATAAAAAAGATTATCTAAATGGAACAAATCTCTTCTCTAATTTAGAAAAAAAATTAAAAAAAGAAATAAATGAAAAAACATCTACTGATTGTAATATAGAAATACTATCAACCCTAGATAATTATACAACTAAAGTTCAAGAAAGAATTTTAAATGAAGAAGACTTACTAAGTCTAAAGTTTTATATCATTAAAGAAGAATTAATTATAGATAACTGGTCTAGTAAAGAAATAACTAAAGCAATAAATAGTTTTTTAACCAAAATAAATTCTATAAATATTATTCCAAAATACTATGAAATTATAATAACTAATAAGAATGATATTACTGAATCCATAAAAATATCAAATTTAACTGCAGATTTTATAACTAATCCATACCAAGAACAGATTATAAATGATATAATAAACGACAACAATTCAATAATTTTAAAACAAAGTAAAATTGAATATGAATATTTAAATTAGGAGGAATATTATGAAAGATTGTTTATTTTGTAAAATTATAAAAGGTGAAATACCTTCAAAAACTATTTATGAAGATGAAATGTGTAAAGTATTTTTAGACATAGATCCAAAAACCAATGGGGATTTACTTATTGTCACAAAGAAACATCAAGAAAATCTTTTAGAGATTGACGAAGAATTTATAACTCATGCTTACCGTCTAGCAAAAGAAAAATTTTATCCTCTTTTAAAGGAAAAATTAAGTTGTGATGGTCTAACTATTGTTCAAAATAATTTTTATGGTCCTATGGTTCAACATTTTCATTTTCATCTAACTCCTCGTTATAAAAATGATGAGTATAAAGAAATCTCAAATAAAGATTTATTAGAAGACATAGATGAAATATATACTAAATTAACCAAGTAAAAATAGCATCAATTAAATGAATGCCAAGTAATATTATTGTTAATATTCTTGGTATTTTTTTTATATAAACATCTATTAATGGTTTTAATTCCCAAACAAATAATAATGAAAGAAATCCCCATAATAAACTCATTTCAATTGATATATAAGGCCCTATATTAAATCTTTTACTTTCATAGCTCCAAAATGTTCTATGAAAGACTTTTTCTATTAGTAAACCCCCTGCCTCTTCAACTATCGTTATTGTTATAAAAAGAATCAGAAAGGATAAAATAAATTTAGAAGGAGTTTTAATCTTTAATCTAAATATTTTATTCGTAACAAAACTTGCAAGTACTATACCAAAACCATATACAGGAATCCATGGTCCATATAAAATACCATTATTCATTGATGGTATAAAGAAATTCTTCATAGTAGTTTCAAGGATATATCCTAAAAAGCAACCTATAAAATACATATCTATATAATAAAACATCAAATCACCATTATTATTATTAACCAAAAGAAAAAGAGGTATACCCTCTTAATAAAATAATGCTCCTCCAATTATAATAGCTAACAAGATGTATAAAATAATAACTACTAAGAAACCATTTCCTGTACCCTTACTGCTATTATTTGTAGTGCAACAAGTTGTTGTTACTGTTTCTTTAGGGCAAGACATTCATCACACCTCCTTAAATCCAAGCTCCAAGAATTATGATTAAAAGTATAAATAACACAAGTATAATCGCTGCTGATGAACCACAAGATGTTCCACAAGATGATCCACAATTAGTCATGCTCATTCCTCCTTTTTATTTGCTTTCATCATATTCTATGGCAAAGTACCAAAATATGTGCTTATATATATCATATTTATTGCACTAAATTCTTTTTTTTGTTATTATTTAAATGTATGGGAGGAATTTAAATGAAAAACAAAAAAATTATTATATGCTTAAGTTCTTTACTTGCAATATCATTAATCGCAACTGGATGTGGTAAAGAAATTGAAGTAAAAAACGGTTCAAAAGTAGCAGCATCTCTAGATGATTCTAAATTTACAGCAACAGAATATTATAATGAAATTAAAAAAGATAATATTTCAAAATTAATCGATATGATGGATTCAAGTATCCTTGCTAAAAAGTATAAAAATAGTAAAGATGAAGATGAAGCTGTAACAAAACAAATCGATCAAATAAAATCAAATTATGGTTCAGATGAAGATGCCTACAAAAACATTCTTAAACAATATTTTGGTGTCGAAAGTGAAAAAGAACTTGAAGAAAAATTAAGATTAGAATACAAAAGAACAAACGCAGTTAAAGACTACGTTAAGAAAAATCTTAAAGATGATGAAATAAAAAAATACTATGAAGAAAATATTTATGGAGATATGAAAGCAAGCCATATCTTAATAACAGCTGATGTTAAAGATGATGCTACTGATGAAGAAAAAACTGAAGCTGAAAATAAAGCTAAAGAAGAAGCAGAAAAAATAATTAAACAACTTGATGAAGGAAAAAAATTCGCAGATCTTGCTAAGAAAAATTCTAAAGATGAATCAAATGCTTCTAATGGTGGAGACTTAGGATACTTTAGTTATGACGATATGGTAGAAGAATTCAGTAAAGCAACTAAAGAATTAAAAGTTAACGAATATACAAAAGAACCAGTTAAAACAGAATATGGTTATCATATCATTTTAAAAACAGGTGAAAAGAAAAAACCAAAACTAGATAAAGTAAAAAAAGATATTAAAGAAAAACTTCAAGAACAAAAATTAAATGATGACCAAGGCCTATATTACGAAGCACTATTAGAAATCAGAAAAGAAAACAAAATCAAATGGAACGATGATTCATTAAAAAAAGCATATAATGATTACATGAATAATTTAATTGAAACAGCAAGAACACAAAGCAATAATATTCAATAAAGAAAAGACTAATTCATAAGTAAAAGAATTAGTCTTTTTCATTAACCTTTTTATAAAAAATCAACTTATCATTTTTATATAAAACATCATAATTATCATTATATTTCAAATAAGTATTAATAGGATATTCCTTATCAACTAAAAAATAATCAAAATCATATTTATCAATCAATTTAACATAATCAGACTTTAATACTGAGATATTTAAATAATCCTTATAATTATAAGCTGTATATAAATCTGCTCTTCCATCGATAAACACTTTTATATCATTATAAATTAATTCTCCACCATAATCATACATATTAAACAATCTCTTAGGATTTTCTTTTTTTATAATCTCAATAACTTCACTATTTAAAAATTTTTGATACTTACTATCGATAGCGCTTTTTATATTGACAATAAACATTCCAACCAATATTACACATAATAACATAATACTCTCAAAAGTACCCTTATCAATTTTTCTTTCCTTAATATAGAAAAATATAATATAAGACATAACAATATAAGTATAAAACCAAAATCTAATACTCTTTAAACCCAAATAAGTAACTACACCAAATAATATTAAATCCATAAACTCAATTTTTTTATCACTAAATAGAAAAATCATAACAATAATAATCAAAAAAATAAAATAAATGTAATGATAAACTTCACTTAAAGAAGTACCTCTCCATTCAGATATATTACTAAGCATAGTTGCATCTAACATATTTAAATAAGGGTATATAAACATTTTAAAACCATGTAAATTTATACATACACATAAAATACATAAAATCATAACAACAAAATATTTTAGAAGTTGTTTCTTAGTCATTCTCTTAGCTTCTATTTTCTTTTTTCTAAATGAAAATAACCCACCTATTAGAAAAATCAAACAAAATAAATAAGGTAAATTACTACTTCCACCATGAACATTTGCCCAAATAATTGTAATTAAAGGTAAAAAATAAATTTTTTTTGAATCCTCATTTTTATATAAATCATAAAGAAATGATATAGTAAGTGCCAACAAAGAAAAACTAATCATATGAGGTCTTACCTGAATAAAAGTAAGCATCATAATAAAAAAGACTAGATACCAAATTAAAGTAAATGGGATATTCTTCAAATAATTTTTTTTATTTGTTAAAAATAAAATAAAAATCAAACTACCTATCGTAAGTAATCCATATATAACCATATGATACCTTCCAAATAAAACCTTAAGTCCATAAATAATTACATCAAACAACCATTCATGACTCATCCAATACTTTGATTCTAAAAACCAAGAAAAAACATCTCTTTTTAAAAGTCCATTATGAAACATATATTCTCCAGCTTTTATATGCCAAAAATAATCAGGATCAACTCTTATAAAAGTTACTAAAAATAAAACTAAACAAAAAGTCAAAATACTTAATCCAATAAATAACTTGCTTTTAATATTCTTCTCCTTCATACTTCAAACCTTTCTGGAACAGTTTCTCCCTAATTTTACTTTCAAGTTCTCTACCACTATATTTTCTACTTAATCTTCTATACAATTTATCATATTCTCTTTTCGCAATATCCGAATCATTTTCAAAGGTATAGTTATTAATAACTGAATTGATTAACAAATTATCATACCCAAGTAATTTTAAATCATTATATATCTTTTGTTTTAAAATATTCCCTCCTCTAGTTCTATTACTCTTTAATCCCTTATTAACAATCTTAGTAATCTTTTCTTTTTGCGTATCTTCATCAAAAATATTCATCTCTTCATTAATAATATTACTATCAATTTTCTTATCAAGTAATTCTCTTTCTAATTTCAAAGGTCCTTTACTAGTTGTAATCATTTGATTATTAATATAACTTCTCGCATAACTTCTATCGTTAAGATAGCCTTGCTTCATTAGCTTTTCAATTGCTTTATCAATCAAATCATTAGGGTACTCTTTCTTCTGCAAAAAAAGAGTCAAGTCATAAGTACTTTTAAATCTAGCCTTAATATTATTAAGCGCAACGTAATAAACATCACATTCTAAATTATAATCATTTATCTCTTTTAAATCGACATCTAGTATTTCTTTCTTTAAAAGCAATTCAAATTTTAATATAACCTCTTCATATAAAGATAATACCCTTCCATCTTCAAGTTCAACTTTATATATACCTTTAGCACCTTTTTTATATTTAATTATTTTCAAATAAACATCACCTAACCAAAGTATAACATATCAAAAACTTAAAACAAAATAAATATTGAATTATCAAATATCAAAGAGAATATAAAAAAAGAGGATTAATCCTCTCTTTGTTTCACCTCGATTAAGCCTTCAGAAACTTCCTCAAGGGCCCTCCCAATATTCTTTTTACTTTTGTAGTCGGATTCAGGCATTTGTAAATATCCTTCTCTTGAAATTTGTTTACTTCTTCTAGCTGCAATATGAACAAGTTCATACTTAGAATCCACAATGTTAAGTAACTTATCGATAGATGGATAAATCATTAATATCACACTCCCTATTATAAGAATAAACTTATCAATGTAAAATATCAAGTAAAGTGACATAATTAGACATCATTGTTTACAATAAAAAAATCCAGACCTAAGTCTGGAACAATACTACCTAAACTGACAACAAGAACCACACTGAACATTGCTTACTGTATTTTCTTCACTACAAGTATATTGTGGTCTATAAGTATGTTTGTAAACATGATGATTAATAATTCTTGTATGAATAGGACAAACATGTGGAACTTCATGGAAAAAAGTTCTATGAACACATTTTTCTTGAACACCCTCATTTACAGGTGAATTCATAGGTCCAGCACCATTACCATAATTCATCATATTAACATCAACGTTCATATCATTGTTAATATAATTATTATCTCCCGAAACATTGTTTTCCATATTCATATTTTGAAATAATTCATTACTAAACATTATAATACCTCCTAGAATATCATATGTAGATTATATTTTTTTTCCACATAAAAAGCCCAAAAAAAGCACTAATGTGCTTTTTAATAAATTTCTATAATATAAATGAAGTGTTATCTGCCAATTGAGAAGTTGCCTCATCAACCATTGAAGAAAGTATATCAACTTTTTGATTAAGCAAAACTTGTGCAATACTATCAAAAGAAATACCTATTTCAGTTAATACTAAAGAAATATCTCCTTTAGCTAGATTAATATCATTAAATTTAAGTTTCTCATAGCAATCATCCATAGCCTTAACATTATCAAAGGCAATATAAGTATATGAATTATCAGCATTGTCCCACGATAATAATTGATTATAGCTAATACCATCACTACTTTGCACCTGCTTGATAACTACACAATCATCTAATACCACACCTCTAGACTTTGTAACTATTTCTTCATTTTTACTCTCTGTTTCAAATTCTAATAACCCTAAATCATCAAAAGAAAATTGAATATCAGCTGTTCCTAAATAAGCATTCATAGAACAACTACCATTCTTATTTACTAAATCATTCAAAACTCCAACTTCTCTTTGTCTTTCAACCCCTAAATAGCTATTTGTAACTTCATTTATATTCATAATTTTCTCCTTAAAACGGTAATTTCATATTACCATTAGTAACTTGTTTCATCATTTTTTTCATTTGGTCAAATTGCTGAAGCAATTTATTCACTTCTTGCACAGAAGTTCCAGAACCATTTGCAATTCTAGTTTTTCTACTTGCTTTTATAATTTCTGGATTTCTTCTTTCTTTTGGAGTCATTGATAAGACAATTGCTTCTACATGTGCCATTTGTTTTGGATCAATCTTGATGTCAGTAAGTCCCATTTTTTTAGCACCTGGAAGCATTTTAATAAGATTTTCTAGTGGTCCCAATTTTTTTACTTGTTTCATTGTTGATAAAAAGTCTTCTAAATCAAATTTGCCTTGCTGCATTCTTTTAGCTGCTTTTTCTGCTTCCTTTTCATCGATAACATCCGTTGCTTTCTCAACAAGTGAAATAATATCTCCCATTCCTAAAATTCTTCCAGCCATACGTTCTGGATCAAAGGAATCTAAGCCATCTAACTTTTCGCTAACACCAATAAACTTGATTGGTACATTAGTTAAATGTCTAACAGATAATGCAACTCCGCCTCTAGTATCTCCATCTAATTTAGTAAGTACAACACCAGTTAATGGAAGTTTATCATTAAATCCAGTTATTACATTAATAGCATCTTGTCCCATCATTGAATCTATAACTAATAATATTTCATCTGGATTAATATTATTCTTAATATTATCAAGTTCATCCATTAATTCATCATCAATATGAAGTCTACCAGCAGTATCAATTAGAACATAATCATAACCATTTTCGTTGGCATAGTTAATTGCATTCAGAGAGATTTCAACAGGGTCTTTTTTTCCTTCTTCATAAACCTCAATATTCAACTGTTTTCCAAGTTGTTTCAACTGATCAATAGCCGCAGGTCTGTACACATCACAAGCTACAAGTAACGGCTTTTTAGCGTGCTTTTTTCTTAAGAAATTAGCAAGTTTAGCAATTGTTGTTGTTTTACCAGAACCCTGTAAACCTACTAACATCAAAGTAGCAGGTCTACCTTTCAAATTTAATGGTTCACTCTCACCACCTAAAAGCTCTGTAAGTTCATCTTTAACAATTTTTACAAATAAGTCACCTGGATTAATACTAGAAGCAACCTCTTCACCAAGAGCCTTTTCTTTTACTGTATTAGTAAATTCTTTTACAACTTTATAATTAACATCAGCCTCCAACAAAGCAAGTCTGATTTCACGCATCATTTCAGATATATTATCCTCAGTAATCTTTCCATAACCTTTTATTTTATGTAAAGCATTCTGTAATCTATCTCCTAAACTTTCAAACATAATATCACCTAGATTTTATTATAACAAATAACAATTTTTTATACAAAGAAAAATAGTGAAAACTCACTATTTTTTTAACTAAAATCTGGCCCAAAATCAGAAACACCATCATCGTCATCATCATCAGTAATTTCTAAAACTGGTTGCTCAGAAGAAACTTCATTTGTAATTTTTGGAACATCATTAATAGCAGTCATTCCATTATCACTTAACTCAACTGATGTTATCTCAGGAATAGCAGTCGCTGAATCAAAAGATGAAACGTCACTACTACTAGAAATACTCGGAGTACTGATACTTAGATTATTCAAACTGCTCACATTAGAATCAGTAGAAACTGCAGCTGGTGAAACAGCAGAATTAGAATCAATTACAAATGAATCATCAAATTTTTCTTCTTCTCCAATATTCAATATCGAATTTAGATTATTAGAAGCACCAGTAGAATTTGTCATAACAGGGGCCTCGTCACCATTAACCATAAGAACTGGAGTTTGAGCTTCTTCAGTAGGATTACTTTCAATTTTAGGAATCTCTATACTTATAGAGCTAACTGACTTCTCAGGTACAACAGAAACATCACTAACAGCCACCGTATTAGTAGAAGGTCCAACTGGATTTGTTACACTAATAGAATTGTCAGAACCACTCCAAATATTAACAACATCACAGTTACTACTAAGTGGAGAAGGATTAGGCATTTCCATTTTTACAATTAATGGTATTTTGAAACCAAGTCCAAATCCTAAACAAGTTCCAGCTTGTAAGGACTTTTGTTTTTCAACAATCTCGTCAGTTATATTAGGTACCATCTTACGAATGTATTCAACGTCAACTGGATGGTTTATCTTAAATATTAAGAAATTTGTACATTGCGAAATAACTGTATCGGAAATCTCAACTGGTCTTTGTGAAATAAGACCAAGTATTACACCATACTTACGTCCTTCCTTAGCAATTCTTTCAAATATATTATATCCGAATAAGAATCTATCAGTATCACTTTGGATATATCTATGAGCTTCTTCAAGAACTATATGAAAAGGAATACTTCCTCTATTTTTTAATCCCTTTGCAAAATCAAATATCAATCTAGAGTAAATTTTAGTAAGTACTTTGGCAAAATCATCATCTATATCATTAAGATTTACATTAACAACCTGATATTTACGACCATCAGTGATTAACATTGATGACAAATATGACTCTAAAGAAACATACTCTTTAACATCAAAATACTTAGCATTATCCCCAACAATCAAAGCATGCAATCTAACTCTAATAGTAACAGAATCACCATAAGTTTGCTCATTTCTTAACCAACCTTCACTAATAAGTGTAAAATTAAGCGCTTTCTCAAGAGTTTGTAAATCATAGTAAACACCAGCATGAGGCTCATAATTATCATATTCTTCCTTAATAAATGAATTTATATACTCAGTAAGTAAAACACTTTCAGTAAAGTTACCAGAATTATCAATTAAGAAACACTCTCTAAATTTACGAGTATAACCCACTCCTTGAATAGGAGCTTCTAAATTAAATTCATCAGTTGAACAACTTGCAAGTATTGAAAATATTTCATTTCTTTTATTAGGAGCTGTTTCATTAGTATATAAAATAGTCATTATAGCTTTTGCAATCAAATGGTTCTTATAAGCATTAGAGTCCATATCATTTTGACTAAATACTAAAGCCAATTTTAACATTCTCTCAATTATTGGTAATTGTGAATGGGAAGTACATTGTAATAATAACGCCAAATCATCTTTATTAAGTAAATATATTGGTAAACGTAATTTCTCACCAATTCCCTCAACTTCATTTGTACTATAAAAACGATAATTATAATTAGAATTAATCTGACTTAAATTATTAAATGCATTATAATACTCTCCCGAAGAATCAAAAATTAAAATATTTGCTTTATATGGATTTAATCTTTGATCATGAAACATATTTTGAAATAATCTCGATACACCACAAGATTTACCTGATCCTGTATTACCAAAAATCGCAAAGTGATTACTAAAGAAATTATTAACATCTAAAAATACTGGAAAATCATCATAAAAGGGACTAACACCTAATTTCATAAATCCTTTAGTATCTGTACCTGTAATTAAAGGTACTTCAGACTTATCTATAACTCTAATCTTAGCATCCAATGAAGGCTTTCTAATAGTACCACCAATTAACCTATCTCCAACTATTTCTCCTAAAAATCTAGCTTTAACAATATTTCCATCTAAGTCATCTACTTCTCCTAATACTTTTTTAGTATCATCTTCAAAAACTAAATGCAAATTCATCAAGTTCATTGTAACTTCTGCATCTTCTTTTAACTTAATATTAGCAGATTGATCACTTATATAAACAATTCTATCAAACATCAATATCCCCTCTTTACAAATCTTCCTATTATAAAATAATTATACTAATAATAAATACTTTTTTCAAGCAACATTTACAAAAGTATTAGAAAGTGTTAAAATAACAAGAAATTTTAGGAGGAAAAATCATGGAAGATAATTTAAAAAGAATGATAGAAATTATGGATAACTATCAAAAAAAGAAAAAAACAAATAAGAATGACTCCCAACAATTAAAATTAAATGCTAAAAATAGTATTATTGAAATCATAAACAATGAAATAGAGTTTGAAGAAAGTAATGAAAGATTACAAATGTATTTAGAAAATACTAATATAACTGATTTAAACTTTTTATATCGAAGTTTAGAATACATGCGTGGTAATAATCAAGATGGACGCTTATCATTTGAAAGATTTGCTTTTCTAGATGAAGATATAAGAAATCTCATCAATAGTTACGATATCTTTACAGAAGCGGACCTTTTTGAAGTAATATTTTTCTTCTCACGAGGATTACACAATCCACTCTTAAATGATGAAGAATTTATTAATTTTTGGAACAAAGCTCATAAATTAGCCTATCTAGATATTTTTTTTAAGAATACTAATAATTGTCTTGCATACCAAGGTTCTTATACAACATATAAATATGTAAAAAAATACCTAAAAGAGATTTTAAAAGAAGATAGCCAAGAAAAAGATAAAGATTTAGTATATAAAGATATAAACAAGAAATTAAATATCGTAACAGAAAACCTAGTTCCAATTGCAAATGAACTTTTAACACTAAGAAATCAAGTTCCAGAATCAAGAATATCCGTTTGTAATCAAGGTCTAAAGAAAACCACAGTAAAAAAAGAAAATTCTCCAATTACCTTCGAACAACAAATATTTATTAATGCTATAGCCTTCGGTACTACACTTGAAAAATTAAAAGATAGAAACTATGAAGATGCCAAACAACTACTTTATCTACCTCATCAAAGAATAACAAAATAAAGGAGAAAAATATGTATAAAAGTAATATTAACTTAAATCTCTATAAAACATTCTATGAAGTTGCAAAATATGGAAGTATTTCTGAAACAGCAAAAAAAACCTACTCCTCTCAACCAGCAATTAGTAAATCTATTAAAAAATTAGAAAGTGACCTAGGAGTCCAATTATTTTTTAGAAATCTTTCGGGAGTAGAACTAACAGAAAAAGGAAAAGAATTATTATTTTATGTTGAGAAATCATACAATAATCTTATTATTGCAGAAAGAAATATGTTAGAAACACAAACTCTAAATCGTGGAAAGCTTTCTATTGGTATGCCCTCGAATATTGGCTCGTTTTATCTATTCGATAAGATAATTGATTTTCATAAAAAATATCCAAATATTGAAATATCTATTATGACAGGAGGAACATCAACTCTTATAGGTTTATTAGAATCACATCAAGTAGATTTTATAATAGACACAGCACCAGTCAACATTAAAAATAATAATTTAAAAATTAAAAAAATGACGACTGTCAATTACTGTTTCATAATTAATAAAGATTCTAAGATTATTAACAGTAAAGAAATAACTTCTCTAAAAGATTTAGAAAATAAACCACTAATACTTCCACTATTAAATACTGCTAATAGAAATGATTTAGACTCTTTATTATTTGATTTAAATATTGAAATTAAAAATGTTTTAAATATTCATACTAGTGAAATGATTATATCTGCCGTAAGAAAAGATTTAGGAATTGGCTATGTCATAGAAAATCTTGTTGAAAAAGAAATTGAAAATAATGAAATTGAAATACTAAATATTAAGGAAAAGCTTCCTAATGTTGATATAGAATTTATCTATGAACCAAATTACCTAACTACTGCACCAAACATTTTTATAAAAGAGTGGTTAAAAGATATTACTATTTAATATCCCCTCTATAACCTTAAATTATACTCATAATATAATTGAATAAAGTTTATGAAAAATAGATATTTGAACATTATATCTATTTTTTTTATACTGAATTTAGAAGAAAGGAAGTTTAATATGAGAAGTTTAGGAACATTTAAAGATAAAAAAGATAATTCATTAAAATCAGTTTTTGACTGTGGAGAAAATAAAATTATAGAAATGACTCTACTATTTAATAAGGAAAAACTAGATGTAGTTTGTGCTCCTACTCATCACTTTTGCAATTTAGGCTGTAAAATGTGTCATTTAACTAATAATAAATTAAATAAAAAGATGACTCCAATTACTGTAGATAACTTTATTGAAGCACTTATAAGCACAACAACCAGAGATAACAAAGAAAGAATAACTAACAAAGACAGATTATTAATATCTTTTATGGGTGTCGGAGAACCCCTATTAAATTTAAAATTAATTGAAGAAATTTATGACAGAGAAGAAGAAATAAAAGAAACATTAGGTTATAAAGAAATAAGCTATGCTCTAGCAACAATGATGCCAAATAATAATATTGAAAAGTTAAGAGAAATTGTAATAAAGAAAAAAATTCCTCTTAAAGTTCACTTTTCCATGCATACACCAATTGACGAGGACAGAAAAGAATTAATCCCATCAACTAATGTTTCAGTAGAAGAAGCATTAAAATATTTAAATGATTATCGTAAAGCTGTCTGTAACGATTCAGATATTATAAAAAAATATATAAATTTTCATAGAACAGCAGATCCTATAGAAATCCATTATACTTTAATAGAAAATGTTAATGACAAAAAAAAAGAATTAGAAAGAATTTGCTTATTATTAAAGAAATATCAAGTACCTATTAAATTTATAAGATTTAATCCTATCAATGAATTAAAAAGAAGTGAAAATGAAGAAATCTGGTTAGAAGTGATAAAAAGTAAAATCCCAGATTTAAGAGTCAAAACATACTCACCTCCCGGAAGAAATATTGGTAGTTCTTGTGGAGAATTCACAAAACATTACTATCACGAAGAAATTGAAACTGAAAAACAAAAAAAAGAATTTCTAGAATGGAAAAAAGAATATCAAATAGATAAAATGACAGATAAAACTCTTTATAAAAAAAGATAACTAAAAAGAAAGTTAAAAAACTTTCTTTTTTAGTACAGATAATTTGTATTCAAATACCTCTTATATTAATTCTTCTAATTTTTCTTTCAGTTTACTATCAGATACTTCATCAAGTAATTTAGTAAATTTTTCTTTTTTCTCATATAATTTTAATTTATTTTCATACTCAACTAATTTATCAATAACAATATGCAATTGCTTAAAAATAGCATTCCTACTTACTTCATAATTTTCAGCCATTTCTGCAAGACTCAAATTATTAAAATAATAATCTTCAAAATATTCTCTCTGTTTATCAGTCAATAAACAACCATAACAGTCATAAAGATTATTATAATAAATTACATCTTCCATTATAAAACACCTGCCAATCTTAAAATGTTAAAGATAATTAGTAATAATCCAAATACCAAATATAAAAAAGTAAACTTACTCTTCTTATATACTCTACTACTGAGAAAGGACATAAACAATAAAGTTATTCCGAGACACATTTGTAATATTGTAAGCATTTCCCTATTAAATAAATACATTATAAATACTATTCCTGTAATAATTGCCAACACTATTTGAACATATACTAAAAAAATTGTAAACCCATTTACTGTATTTTTAACTTTATTTTCCATTTACATCATATCCTTAAATAATCCATAAATATATTTTTCAATATCAAATACTTGTAAATCATCCTTAGTCTCACCCAAACCAATATATTTAACCGGAATACCTACACTCTCTTTTATTGCAAGTACAATTCCACCTTTGGCTGTTCCATCTAGCTTAGTCAAAACTATTCCTGTAATATTTGTAATCTCTTTAAAGGATTTAGCTTGACTTATACCATTTTGACCTGTTGTAGCATCAACAACTAATAATGTTTCTGTAGCACCACCTTCAATTAAACCATCAATTACCTTATTCATTTTTTCTAATTCTTTCATCAAATTTACTTTGTTTTGTAATCTACCAGCAGTATCTACTAAAACAACGTCATAATTTTCTTCTTTTGCTTTTTCTATTCCATCATATACAACACTAGCTGGATCACTCTCTTCTTTACCAAAGAAACCTACATCTACTTTTTTACTCCACTCTTTAAGCTGATTAACAGCTCCAGCCCTAAAAGTATCAGCACCAACTAATAAAACCTTCTTGCCTTCATCCTTTAACTTATTCGCAATCTTACCAATAGTAGTAGTCTTTCCAACTCCATTAACACCAATAAATAATATAACTGTTGGTCCATCTTCATTATAATTAATCTTATTACTTAATACCTCATCATCAACATAAATAATAAATAATTCATCAACAATCATTTCTTTTAATTCACTAGGATCAGAAACTCCTTCCTTTTTTACTCTATCTCTTAACCTATCCATAAAATCCATAACTGTATTTACACCAATATCAGCCATAATAAGAATTTCTTCTAATTCTTCAAAGTAATCTTCAGTTATCTTATTATATTTACTAGTTAAATTAACAAGTTTTGAAACAAATCCGTGTCTCGCTTTAGTAAGTCCCTTTTCATAAACTTTAATAGACTTTTTGAAGTCTTCTTTTTCCTCTTCAGTTACTTCATCTTCATCAGACTCATCTACTTCGCCATCATCATCTTCATCAGACTCATCTTCTTCCTCATCATCATCTTCATCAGACTCATCTTCTTCCTCATCATCATCTTCATCAGACTCATCTTCTTCCTCACCATCATCTTCATCAGACTCATCTTCTTCCTCACCATCATCTTCATCAGGCTCATCTACTTCGCCATCATCATCTTCATCAGACTCATCTTCTTCCTCATCATCATCGTCACTGGATTCATCTTCTTCCTCATCATCATCGTCATCGAACTCATCTTCTTCATTTTCAACATCAGATTCATCTTCACCAATATCTTTATCAAAGACTTCAGTTAATTCAGTATCTTTAACCTCTTCCTCATCTTCATTAACTGCATTATTTTTTAACATTTTTTTAATTTTATTAAAAATTCCCATAATATCACCTACAAATTAGTATATCAGATTATCAAAACTGATTAAAGTAAAAAATACCAAGAAAAAAAGACCTTTCGATCTTTTACTTATGTGATTCTGAAATATTTTCATTTTGAAGAACAGAATTTTTCTTAATTCCATCCAACATATCTTCAATAATTCTTCCAAATTGAGGACCTTCATAAACTGAATAATCATCATTTGCTCTTCTTTCTTGAACACCAACTAATTCTTTATATAACGCATACTTTTCATTCAATGCATCCCACTCTGAAACATTGTCATATACATAATTTGGTTCTCTTTGCTTAGTATCCCAAATATAAAAATAAATTGCTGCAACCTGACATAAAATTTCTTTCTTTAAATTATCAACTTGAGAATCTTCTGAAATATAATATCCACCTACAGCAGAAGCATTAGCTAATTCATTCATGAAAGCTCTTGCTGTTGGATCACTAAAAAACTGGTGATTTCCCCTCAATTGCATCATTTGATATATTCCCTCTTGAACATCTCTTACATCTTGATTAACCACAGCTATCTCATAATTACTTGCTTCTCTTCCTTCATCTTCAATTATTGGATAGCCATTTCTATTATAATAACTAGCGAATTGTGATATTAACTTACCATACTCTATAACAGAATCAACCATCTCTCTAAAGTTAGGAACAGTATTCATATTATCCTGAATATAATTATTTATATTTTTATACGAATTCTTTAAATTATAAGCTCGAAAGTTTAAATCATAAAGTTCTGAACCCCTAATATCTTGATTTCTTTCAACAAAATCATTCATAATTTTATTTTTCTCAACTCTATCCATCATTTCTTCAATTATATTTCCAAACTGTGGACCTTCATAACTACTTCCATCATCTTTTTGAACTTGCTCTTCTATACCAACAGCATTTTTATATGTTTCATAATTACTTTTTAAAGCATTCCATTCGGACACATTATCATAAACATACTCAGGTTCTCTCTGTTTAGTATCCCAAGTATAAAAATAAACTGAAGCTAAAGTAAATAAAACCGACTTCTTTGCTTCCTGAATAGATCTTTTTTCTGGTTGATTGTATTGTGCAGTCGTAGCACTATACAATAACTCATTCATAAATCTTTTTGCAGTTTCATCTCTAAACAATTCTGAACCAGCTCTAAGATTAACCATTTCCTGTAAGTTATCTCTAGCAACTCTCATTTCCGGAAAAACTAAAGGCAATTCATTACTTCCATCACTTCTATTAATATCATATCTTGGCAAATCATATTTCTTATAAAATTCATCATACTTTGCAGACAACTCACCATATCTAGCAATACAATCAGTAAGTTCTGCAAAATTAATATTTGAAGCCGGATGAGACTTAATCCAATTATTTATTCTTTCATAATCCTTTTCCAATTGATAAACCAGTTTATTCAATACATCTAATGAATCTCTATTCACAATCATCCCTCATTTCTATCACTAGTTAGTATACCAACATCAATAAAAAAATACAAGTTATAGACAAAATTCAAAAAATATAGTATAATTTCATAGTTAGTTCTTTATAAAACTTATAAAAAAGAAAGGAGATTTTATGAATACAAAAGAAACCAATGAAACAAAATTAGTTGTTTTAGGTGGTTTAGGAGAAGTCGGAAAAAATATGTATTGTGTAATGCATAAAGACGCAATTGTTATTATCGATGCCGGGGTTAGTTTCCCAGAAAGTGAACTTATGGGAGTGGACTATGTTTTACCAGATTTTACTTTTTTAAAAGAAAATGAAGACAAAATTAAAGCACTTTTAATTACTCATGGACATGAGGATCATATTGGAGGTATTCCATTCTTATTACAAAGTATTAATATTCCTGCAATTTATGCTCCAAATCATGCTAAAGAATTAATTGCTGTCAAATTACAAGATAGAAATATCAGATATGACAACTTGTTTGTATATACCGACAAAACTAAACTTAAATTTAAAGAAATAGAGATTGAATTTTTTAGAATAACTCACTCTATTCCAGATTCTCATGGTATAAGCATTAAAACACCAGATGGAAGAATCGTTACTACAGGAGATTACAAATTTGATTTAACTCCAATCGGACCTATGGCTGACTTATATAAAATGGCCTCTTTAGGAGAACAAGGAGTAGACTTATTAATCGGAGATTCTACAAATGCTTTAAATGAAGGATTCTCTAATAGTGAATCAGTTGTTGATGAAACATTAAATGAAATGTTTGATAAATGCAAAAATAGTAGAATAATTATCGCAACATTCGCATCAAACATTTATAGAGTTAAACATATCTTCGAGACATGTTATAAACATAATAGAAAAATTTGTATTTTTGGTAGAAGTATGGAAAATAACATTAATATATCCTTAAATGGAGGTTATATCGACCATAAAGAACTACTTATTTCTCCAGAAGAAGCAAATAATCTAAAACCAAATGAGGTTACAATTCTTTGCACTGGTAGTCAAGGCGAACCACTTGCTGCCCTATCAAGAATTTCAAATGGAACACATAAGCAGATAAAATTAAGACCTGATGATGTTGTAATCTTCTCATCAAGTGCAATACCAGGAAATGCTTTAAGTATATCTAAAACAATTAATAAGTTATACCTAAAAGGAGTTAAAGTTTACACAAATAATGTTCTTGCAGATTTACATACATCTGGTCATGCCAATGAAGAGGAAATTAAATTATTAATTAGATTATTTAGACCTAAATATTTAATGCCTTTCCATGGTGATTATAGAATGTTAAAGAAACAAGCCAATATTGGAATAAACTGTGGAATACCAAAAGAGAATACATTTATTCTAAAGAATGGCGATACTTTAAACCTTAAAAATCATATAATTACTCGAGGAGAAAGTAAATCTGGTGCAGATATATATGTTGATGGTAACAGAATTGGAGAAATTGGTGGAGCTGTAATTAAAGATAGAAAAATAATGGCGAATGACGGAATACTAGTTGTAATTGTTAATGTTGACATGAAAAAAAGAGAACTATTAATAAAACCAAATATTACTACAAGAGGTTTTATTCTAGTCAATGAAAATGAAGAACTAATTCATAAGATTGAAAATAAAGCAGAACAAACAATAACAAATGCCTTAACTAATCCAAAATCAACATTCGCAAGCTTAAAAAATGATATAACTGATACATTATATCCTTATATAAATAATCTTACAGGAAGAAAGCCAATTATCCTTCCAATAATATTAGATATTAAAAAATAAAATGCATTAAAAAATGCATTTTTATTTTTTCCACAATCATTTATTCCTATATTCTATAATAAATTTTATTCTCAATTACACTTCTTAAATCAGTATACTTAAAATTACAAAATAAAGACAAATAGAAATAAAAATAACAAACTTTTTTATTGTTAAGTTTTAAAAGTTCTCGATAACTATCCCAATCCAAATCATTCATATTATCTATAAATATTGGAAAATATAAATAAAATTTTTTCATAAAAATAATATTCTCGTATGAAAACATTGAACTATTACCAAAATAATAAGCTAAATAAGAAGAACATTTTTTTGTTATATTCTCACACATATACTTTTTTTCCACAGTAAATTTACCAACTTTCCAAAAAAAATTTAACTGCCGTTTATTAATAAAATCACCTCCTATTTTATTATTCGATAAAAATAAAAATAAGTACAAAAAAAGAAGCATTACTTTGCTTCTTCAACTGCCCTTGTTTCACGAACAACAGTAATTTTAATTGTTCCTGGATATTTAAGATTAGCTTCAATCTTCTCTTTAACTTCACGAGCAATACGATGCGCTTCTAAATCATCTACTTCTTCTGGCTTAACAACTACACGTAATTCTCTACCAGCCTGAACAGCATAAGTTTTTTCCACACCTTTAATTTCGTTACCAACTTCTTCAAGTTGTGATAATCTTTTAATATAATTTTCTAAAGAATCATTTCTAGCCCCAGGTCTTGATGCAGACAAAGCATCAGCTATAGCAACAATTGTCGAAATGACACTAGTAGCAGGAGCATCTCCATGATGAGAAGCGATTGCATTCACAACAACTTCATTCTCATGAAATTTCTTCGCAATATCTACTCCAATATCAACATGGCTTCCCTCTATTTCATGATCAATTGCTTTTCCAATGTCATGAAGTAGTCCCGCTCTTTTAGCAAGATTAACATTTTCACCTAATTCACCAGCAAGTAATCCAGATAATTCTGCAACTTCTTTAGAATGTTGTAGTGCATTTTGCCCAAAACTAGTTCTAAAATGTAATTTACCAATTATCTCAATCAACTCTGGATCAAACTTAGTCAATCCTAACTCAAAAGTTATATCTTGACCATACTCCATAATTTTTTGTTTCATATCTTTACAAACTTTATCATAAAGTTCTTCAATACGAGTTGGATGAATACGTCCATCTTTAATTAAACTCTCTAAAGTTACTCTAGCAATTTCCCTTCTCAAAGGATCGAAACTTGATAGTACTACAGCCTCAGGAGTATCATCAATAATTAAATCAACACCTGTAATAGCTTCTATCGTACGAATATTTCTTCCTTCTCTACCAATTATTCTACCTTTCATTTCATCATTAGGTAAATCAATAACTGTAACTGTTTGATCACTTGCAATATCAGCCGCATACTTCTGCATTGAAGTAACTATCATTTCACGAGCTTTCTTATCTGCTTCCAATTTAGCCTCATTTTCACGTTCTCTAATATACTCAGATATTTCTTTAGTCATATTCTCTTTTACTTTACTCATGACTAATTCACGTGCCTTTTCTTTACTAAATCCAGAAATCTTTTCAAGTAAATCTAATTGTTCTTTTTTTATTTCCTCCACTTTACTTTTTTCATTTTGGATTTCTTCTTGTTTTTCAGAAAGTTTATCTTCACGTTCATCTAAAGCAAGTTCACGTTTCTGATACATTTCATCACGTTTATTAATGCTTTCTTCACGTTGTAATAATCTATTCTCACTTTCTTTCAATTCATTTTTCTTTTCTCGAATTTCCTTATCTAAATCCAACTTCAATCTATGAGCCTCTTCTTTTTGCTCAATTGCCGCATCTCTTTTTAATTTATCAATCTCTTTTTTAGTCTGATTAATAAGATTTTCAGACTTTTTAGATGCCAAATTACCTCTTATATAATTAATTATAAAGGATACAACGATACCTACAACTAGGCCGATTACAACAAGTAAAATGGAGAACAAAATCTTTTCCATATAATTCCTCCATCTAGATTAGAATATAAACCTCTAATCTAACTCTATTGTAATTTTATTTTATAACCTTGTCAAGAAAAAGAAAAAGACCTATTACAAAGTTTAATTAGCAAAATATTTCTCAACAACTTCATAATCACAATAAGGAACTTTCTCATTATTTATTGCCATATAATTATCTCTTCCTTTTCCAAGTATTAGCACTATATCATCTTTATTAGCAATACTTAAAGCATGATTAATAGCTTCTTCTCTATCAATAAATCTTAAATAATCTTTTCTACTTCCAACCATCTGATCAATTATATCAGAAACATTTTCATCTCTAGGATCATCCATAGTAAATATAGCGATATCACTTTTATCCATAACAAGATTCCCTATTATATTCCTTTTACTTTTTTCCCTTCCTCCAGCACATCCAACTACAGTAATAAGTTTTCCACAAGTACTAAATGTGTCAAGAATATTCTTTGTGCCATTGATAGTATGAGCATAATCTAAAATAATTTTATAATCTTGTCCGAAATCTAATTCTTCACATCTACCACGAACATACCCAATCTTTTCAATTCGCTCAATCAACACATTCTTATCGATTCCAAACAATAAACCTATTATAAAAGCCATTACTATATTGTAAACATTATGCTTACCTTTTAGTGGACTCTTAATCTCAAATATTTCCTCTTTATATTTTACAGATATTTCTGTAAAATTAGACAAATAGTTTACATTAAATATTTGGTAATCATTGTTTTTATCAAAACCAAAAGTCGACATATTTTGACAAGTGATATTTTGTAAAATTTTGTCATCTCCATTTACAACGATATATCCATTCTTTTTAACTAAATCAAGTAATTTAAACTTACATTTTACATAATTGTCAAAAGAACCGTGTACATTCAAATGATCACCTGTTACATTTGTAAATGCAACAATGTCAAATTCAAAATTCTTTACTCTATCGTGCAATAAAGCTTCACTTGATACCTCCATAACTGTAGTAGCACAATAATCTTTAATATATTTCAAATTAGCATATAATTCATCAACACAAGGAGTAGTATTTTTTGTTGGAAATGTTTTATCCACAACACTTAAACCATTAGTACCAACATATGCTGCATCACCAATTATCTTTTTCACTAAAGTAGCAGTAGTTGTTTTACCATCTGTACCCGTTATTCCAATAAAATGATAATCATCCAAACAAATATCATAAAACTTCATACATGCTTCTACAAAAAAATTATTAATATCTAAAACTTTTATATAAGGTATATCTACATCAATATCCCTATCACAAACAATAAATGAGCAACCTCTTTCTACTGCATCATCGATATAATCATAATGATCCACATTAAAACCTCTAGTTGCAACAAATAAATATCCTTTTTTTACATTTCTGGAATCATCAGTAATACCTGAAATATTTATATCATAGTCACACTCAATAATATCTTTTATTTTTTTCATACCCTCATCTCCATTAAATAATATGTTAAAATATTTTATCCACAACTAAAAATACAAAATAAATAAAAAGAAAAAGATTTATTTCTTATCTTCTTCTTTCTTAGACGATTTTTTTGTACCAGTAGCAACTTTGTCTTCTAAGGCTATATCATAGTACTCTCTAACCTTAAATTCAATTTCATCTCTAAGTTCTGGATTATCCTTAAGAAGCAGTTTGACATTTTCTTTACCTTGTCCAAGTTTCTCTCCTTGATATGAATACCAAGCCCCAGTTTTCTCAACAATTGCTGCCTCTGCTGCCAAATCAAGAACTTCTCCTTCTCTAGAAACTCCTTCTCCATACATAATATCTACAGTAGCTGTTTTAAAAGGTGGCGCTACTTTATTTTTTACGACTTTAATTGTTGTTTTATTTCCAACAACACCGTCTCCCATTTTCAATTGCTCATTACGTCTTATATCTAATCTAATAGTAGAATAAAATTTAAGTGCTCTACCACCTGGAGTTGTTTCTGGGTTACCAAACATGACCCCAACTTTCTCACGTAACTGATTTATAAAAATACATGTAGTCTTTGTCTTGTTAATTGTTCCAGACAACTTACGTAATGCTTGAGACATAAGTCTTGCCTGCAATCCAACATGAGAATCTCCCATTTCACCATCAATTTCAGCCTGTGGAACAAGTGCCGCAACAGAATCAATAACAACAATACTCAAAGCCTCACTTCTAACCAAGGCTTCACAAATTTCAAGAGCCTGTTCACCTGTATCTGGTTGAGAAAGTAAAAGATCATCTATATTAACACCCAATCTCTCAGCATAAACTGGATCTAAAGCATGCTCAGCATCAATGAATGCAGCTCTTCCTCCAGCCTTTTGATGTTCCGCTATAGCCTGAAGAGCAAATGTTGTTTTACCAGAAGACTCTGGACCATATATCTCAATAATACGTCCTTTAGGATAACCTCCAACACCCAAAGCAATATCAAGTGATAAACACCCACTTGAACATACATCAACCTTCATATGTTTATTGTCGCCCAATTTCATTATTGAACCTTTTCCAAATTGTTTTTCAATATCATTTAATACTTGTTCTAAAGCTTTATCCTTAGAAACTTCCTTACTTAAAGCCATGTTTTTCCTCCTCGTAAATAACTTACAATATCATTGTATACTAATATTTTTCAAATTGCAAGATATTTGCGAACAATTGTTTTATTAAAATAGAAAGTTTCCTTATAATAAAAAAGAAAAATTCTCTTAGCAAAAAAGAGAATTTTAAAGTCAATTTTATCTTAATTATAAAACTTCACTTTTAGTAAAAATAATATCTTTATTTAAAGTAAAATACTGAACTGCACTAATAATAGACATGATACTTGCAAAATATAACAAGAATAAATCAACTCTGATATTTATAAATTCAAATGGAATATTGTAAAAGAAAACTAATACCAAGCCAACCATCATTGAAGCAGTTTTCAATTTACCGGATTTAATTGCCGCAACCACTTTACCCTTATTAGCAGCCTCCATTTTTATTGCATCTACTATAATATCTCTTGAAATAATAATAACTGGAATTATTGCATTAATAAATCCATTTGCTGCCAAAATAATCAATATTGGGTTAACCAAAACTTTATCTGCAATAGCATCAAGCATTTTTCCAGTATCTGTAACTTGATTATTTTTACGAGCAAGATAACCATCTAAGAAATCTGTTAAACTAGCAATTATAAAAATAACTCCTGCAATGATATAATTTAACTCTACCGCAACACCATTCACATCATACTTTGGAAAATTAAATCCAAAGAACGAAAATGGTATACACAATAATGCTACAATCACGATTGTTAAAAAAAGTCTCAAAACAGTAATTTTAGTTGGTAAATTCATAAATACTTTTCTCCTTTCCCACATAAGCTTTTAATTCATCAACTCTACTTGGCGCTTTATTAATATTACTAACAACTAAATAAATTATTAATGCAAGCAATAAAACACCAATTATAACATAAACAAAAGGCCACAAGTTAATTTTCTCTTTATGTTCTATAGTATATGGAGATTTTATTTTTTTCTCTTCACTCTCTTTTTTCTTTTGAGCACTTCTAATGTCATCAAGTGATATTTTAGACGTATGTTGAAATAAAAAATCATTAAATTCATCAACAACTTTATCTGGATCAAGCCCCAAATATTTAGCATATAACTTCACTGATTCTCTAAGTTCATAAACATCTTTAAAAGCTCTTACATTACCACTTTCTATATTTTCCAAATGTGATGTTGATAGTTCAAGATCTTCGCAAGCTTCAGTCAAGCTAACACCATTACCAATACGTGTTTTCTTTAAATACTCACCTAATTCCTTCATACAACACCTCATTCTTTTTAACAACAATAAATATAAATAAGCCATGTTCTGTTCCTGTTTCCAGGCGACAAACATTTATCTACCAATATATTATATTAGTCCTTAACTTGATTCGTTTCTCTTGTTAAGACTCCCCTACCAAATTTGGGTTTCTCACTCGCGGGGTTTACCACGTTTCACTCTTTTGTTTCCAAAAGCATCGTCACTGCGGCACTTTACGGATTATTCCATATTAAAAACTTAGGAATAATATCCGCCGTTAGTATAAACTACCCTAGGTTATTTTTTCCCTAGGCACGAACACTACAATCATCACAGACTGTGTGAGCATGGACTTTCCTCAAGAGTAATAAGTACTCCAGCGTTTGTCTATATATTAATTGTCATTTTCTCCATCGTTAGATCTAACACCATAAACCATTTTTTCAAGTTGTGATAGTCTTCTCATAATATCAACATTGGTTACTTCTCCACCAGTTCTGTTATTAGATACAACTTCCATACTCAATTTTGAATTACGAAGCTCCTGCTTAAGATTCATAATTTCCCCAAGTAATTCAGCCTTCTCTTTTTCCAAATTATTTATAATTTCCAAAAACTGTTCGTAGTCACCAATGATAACATCCAAAAATTGATCAACCTCCTTAAGACGATATCCCCTAGTATCAATTTTAAAATCTTTATCTAGGATATCTTGAGGCATAAGAGTAATTTTATTTTGATACATAATTATCACCAATCCCTTATATTAGTATTATGTCATTATTAACCATTTTTGTCAATTGCTAACCCTTTATTTATAAGAGATACATTTAAATCTATACTCCCAACTCTCGCATTATCAATCATTTTATTTAGTATTCTGTTAACTTCTAAAAAATTCATATTTTATCACCCATTAAAATTATAATATAAATTAAAGAAAAAATCAGAAATATGACACAATAAGAAAAATACCTACAAAAAATAATATAAAAACTCATTTTTTTTAAATCTAAACCATATAAAAAAGAAATTGTATAATTAAAAAAAGATATATTCTTATATATAAAAATTTATGGTAAAAATAGTAATAATATAGTATAATTGATGATAGGTGATGAGATGAACTATCCAAGTGGAGTAAAAAAAACTATCAATAATAGTGATATAAGTTCGATAAAATCAAAAATGAGTCACAAGAACAGAGGAATGACTTTAGAAAGCGAATTAAACGTTTCTAATGAATACTACAGAGAAATAGATAAAGCTTACATTTATAAAAAACCAACACCTATAAAAATAACAAAAGTTGATTATCCTTCAAGAGATAAAACAGTTATTAAAGAAGCATTTTTCACTGTACCATCAACCACTGACTATAATGGCTTATACAAAGGAAAATATATTGACTTTGAAGCAAAAGAAACAAAAAGTAAAACTGCTTTTTCTCTAACCAATATTCATCCCCACCAAATTAGACATTTAGAAAACATTTATAACCATTCTGGTATTGCTTTTCTAATAGTAAGATTTACAAGCTTAAATGAAACCTATCTTCTCTTTGCAAAAGATTTTTTAAACTTTATAAATGCTACTGATAGAAAATCTATACCAATTAGTTTTTTCAGAGAAAACGCATATTTAATAAAAGATGGCTATAAACCAAGAATCGATTATTTAAGAATAATTGATAACATTATTGGAGGTATATAAAATGCAAAAAAAAGAAATAAAAAGAAGAAAGCCTAATAATAAAAGTAGTGACAAAAAAAGTAGTTCTTCATCAAATTCTTCAAAAAATATTAAAAAAAGAGTTTCTAAGAACAAAAAAATGGATACCAATTTAAAAATAGCTATGGTTTTAGCTTGTATTGCTATACTACTAACGTCATATCTAATATTAGGAATCGAGTTAACTATCATTGTAGGTATAATGCTAGTTATCATTGGTGGCATAGCTTGGTTACTAAAAAGAGCAGGCAATAAAACCAAACAAAGAAAAATAATAAATATTATCCTGATTATAGGTTTGATAATTGGAATAATCTGCTTAATTGCTTTTAGCGTTTTCCTAGTCTACGTTAAAACTCAAGCAGATCCAAAATTTGAAACAGTAAAACTTAATACTGCCGAATTAACAAGAATCTTTGATAAAGATGGTAATGAAATTGCAAAATTAGGATCAGAAAAAAGAGAAAAAGTTACTTATGATAAATTACCTGAAGTTCTAGTCGATGCAATCATCGCAACAGAAGATTCTAGATTCTTCCAACATAATGGTTTTGATGCACCAAGATTTTTAAAAGCAACAGTTGGACAAGTCCTAGGAAATTCCAACGCAGGTGGGGCCTCTACTTTATCAATGCAAGTTGTTAAAAATAGTTTTACCGATAAATATGGTCAAAAAACATCTGGATTAGCAGGAATTACCCGTAAATTTGAAGATATTTATCTTGCAGTATTCAAATTAGAAAAAAAATATAGTAAAGAACAAATAATTGAGTACTATGTTAATAACCACTTCTTAGGTGGAAATATTTATGGTGTTGAAGAAGCATCTAAAGCATACTTTGGTAAAAGTGTAACTGATCTTAATCTAAGTGAAGCTGCTATACTAGCAGGGATGTTTAAATCCCCTAACTACTATCGTCCAACAGTAAATCCTAAGAATGCTACTGAAAGAAGAAAAACAGTACTATATTTGATGAAAAGACATGGCTATATTACAGAAGAAGAAGAAAGAGTTGCCAATGCAATTCCAGTTGAATCATTAACATCTGAAACAATTACAGCATCAGATAATAAATATCAAGGATACATTGATACTGTTGTTGATGAAGTAAAAGATGTTTATGGAGTTAATCCTTACACAACTCCACTACTTGTATACACAAACTTAGATACAGCAAAACAAGATGCAGTAAATTCTGTATTAAGTGGAGAAAATTATTCTTGGATAAATGATGTTGTTCAAACAGGTGTAGCTGTTCTAGATTCTGAAACAGGAAAAATCCTAGCAATCGGAAACGGAAGAAATATTGGTTCTAGAAATAACAGCACAGCTGATCAAACAAACTATGCAACCGAAATAGAAAGACAACCTGGATCATCAGCAAAACCACTATTTGATTATGGGCCAGGAATTGAATATAATAACTGGTCTACATACCAATTATTTGATGATTCAAAGTACACATATTCTAATGGACGTTCAATAAAGAACTGGGATAATGGATATTTTGGAACTATTACCTTAAGAAGAGCATTATCAACATCACGTAATATACCTGCACTTAAAGCATTCCAACAAGTTGATAATGATAAAATAAAAGAATTTACTACTAATTTAGGATTAAACCCAGAACTTTGTACTTCTGGATACAAATATAATAAAGAAACAGATAAATGTGTAAATATCAAAAATTCAAGTGATACAAAAGCACCTGCAAAGATTCATGAAGCTCACTCAATTGGAGCCTTCACTGGTACTAACCCATTACAAATGGCTGGAGCTTATGCAGCATTCTCAAATGGGGGTTACTACAATGAACCATATGCAGTAAGTAAAGTTGTGTTTAGACAAACAGGCGAAACAAAAGAACACAAATCTGATAAAAAACAAGTAATGTCTGATGCAACTGCATTCATGATATCAAGTGTTTTACAAGATGTTGCCCTAACTGGTGGAACACCTAAAAATGTTGCTTGTAAAACAGGAACTACAAACTATGATTCGACTGTTATGGACAGATATCACCTACCTGGAGACGCAATCAGAGATTCATGGGTTGTTGGATATTCGACAAAAACAGTTATTGGTATGTGGTATGGTTACGATTATCTAGACAAAAATGGTGAATATGTCCTACATAATGTACCAGCAACAATTCAAAAAGATAAATTATTTAACGCATTAGTTAACTCTGGAGCAATGGAATCAAATCGTGAAGAATTCAAAGAACCATCAAGTGTTGTAAAAGTTGCTGTAGCGCCAGGAAGTAATCCTGCTAAATTAGCAGTACCTGGAGGCGGAGCAATTTATGAATACTTCAAAAAAGGCTATGAACCAACAGAGTATGATACAAGAAATTATAAAATTAATGCCCCAGGAAATTTAAGAGTTACAGAATCCGGAAATAGAGTTTCCCTATCATGGTCAGATGTTGACCCAGGAGCATTAAAAAATGACTCTCTAGGAAAATGGGGATACAATATATATAAAGATGGTGTATTTATTAGTTGGACAGACAAGACATCTTATAGCTTCACACCTGATGGAAGTATCTATGGAACATATAAAGTTGTTGGAAGCTATAAATCATCAAGCGAAGTTCAAAGTGAAGCTGCAACCAAAAGATTAGAAAAAGCTAAAGAAGAAGAACCTAAACCAGAAGAAACAGAAAAACCAACTCCTACTCCATCTCCAAAACCAAGTGATGACCCAACAACAAAACCTACTGGAACACCGTAAAGTAAAAGAAGAATCAAATTAAAGATTCTTCTTTTTTTCTTTACAAATATCAATCAGTTTACACTTACTGCATTCAGGCTTAATAGCTTTACAATGATACCTGCCAAAAAGTACCATTTGCAAATGTCTCTTAGCCCACTCCCCCTTAGGAAACTTTTTCATAAGTTTCTTCTCTATCTTTAAAACATCATCATTTCTATAAGCTAATCCTAGACGTTTAGAAATCCTCTCAACATGCGTATCAACGGCAATTGCAGGCTCCTTATAAAATTCACTTAAAAAGACATTTATAGTTTTTCTCCCTACTCCAGGAAAAGTACTTAAAATTTCTCTATCTCTAGGAACAACACCAGAATATTCAGAATATAAAATTCGAGCAATCTCCTTAACATAAAAAGCTTTCCTTCTAAAAGAACCAACTGGTCTTATAATAGCTTCTAAGTCACTAAGAGAAGCATTCTTAAGTTTTTCTAATGTATTATACTTACCAAAAATAATAGGAGTAACTGAATTAACTCTTTTGTCAGTAGATTGTGCGCTAAGTACAACCGCAATCAATAATTCATAATCATTATTATATAGAAGTTCACACTTTGGATTAGGAAATAGCTCATCTAAATATTCACCAATTCTATTCGTCATCATCAAACCAATTCCATTCTACAATATCTAAATCAATATCACTATCTTTTTCTTTAGCTACATTTCTCTTACGTCTATTTTCTTCTACATCTTTAACAGTCTTAATACCAGCTTTTCCCCATTCATATAAAATCTTATCTATATATCTTAATGTCGTAACTCCACTTAGAGTAGCCTCTTTTATAGCCTCTCTAATTAATTCTTCACTCATATTATCTTCTAACCAAGCTCTTATAATCTCATATTCAATTGGACTTAATGTTCGACCAAATTCCTTTTCTATTGTTTCAAAAATGTTAGAATTAACACTATTATCTTCCTTATTAACTTCATCAATTGTCAGTAAAGCAATCTTATTAAAAAAGTCTTCCATTATGACAACTTCTTCCATTAAACCTTTTTCATTTTTTAAAACTTCAACTCTAATAAATTTCTTTTCAGTTAAAGAACTTATATATCCCATAACTTCAGTAAAATCTATATTTAAAGATTCAGAAAACTTAGTAGGATCAAATAAGAATTTATCTCCAAGATTATATAAATACATAAGAAATATAAATTCATGAATTTCTAATTTCAATTTATCTAAATTTTTAAGCAAATATATTGGTATTACAATATTACCATTCTTAAAAATATCTATTAATTTCGAACTTTTCATTTTATCATCTCCATTAACACACCTATAATATCACAATTTTAATAAATTTCAAAACAACAAAAAAGAGTCTATTTAAAAAACTTAGACAAATCAGACTCTTCTCCATTTTTATTAGTAGTATTATTATTAGAACTCGAATTTGTATTACTAGTAGAATTAAAACTATTAAAATCAAGTCCTCCAGAACTTATAGCAGTTCCAGAATCGCTACTCAAATTATCATGATTGCTTGATTCTTGAATACTACTATTCAAAAGACCACCAGAAGCATCACTATAACTCAAATCAACAACATCATCTTTATTTACTTCTTCAACCAAACTATTATCTACTTGTCCATTAAAGAAACTATTATCACTGCCTGCACTATTACTAATATTAGTAACAGAAGTATTATTAATATTATTTCTCAAATTATTAGTATTTTTTATTGAAGAATCGTAATAAAATAAATCATACTTTTTAGTAATTAATTTAACAATCACAATTACAAAAGAAATAATTGTAAGAAGATTAACTGCTTTTAATAGAATGGAAATACCTACCAAAGATAAAACACCAGATACTAAAAGACCAATTAAATAAATATTAGCAACCATTTGTCCAAAAGACAATTTCACTGATACATAATTACAACCTATAGGAAGATAAGCTAAAACTGTCTTTTTAGCATACATTCTCTTATACAAAGCATTAAGTATCATTCCATTAATAATAAATAATGCAAAGACAATTACAAGAACAATAAGAACTATCAAAAAAAACATACCATTATCTGAAAAACGATTCAAAAACGAAAAATCCATATCATTACTACTAGAACTAGAAGTAGAAGAACTAACTTTTCCATTGCTTATTTCAGAAATTGTTAAACCAGCATATTTAGTATATCCACCTATTTGACAATACTTATTATCATCATAAACTGCAATATACTTAACATCACCAGCCAAATTATTACCTGCAAAGTAACGTTTAGTTACATTAATTGAAAATGGACTAGCTTGTAAAGAAGCCAATCTAACTCCAGAATAATCAGTATCTAAATCTTTCTTAGAGCAATAAGTCAAAAAACCTATATTTTTTTCATCTTTATCAAACAATAAAATATTAATACTTACATATTCCTTATCACTACTAATATTTTTTATTGAATTAAAAGTAATAACACTGTTTCCCTTTGAGTCAACTGCTGAATTATAAACAAAATCTTCATACAAAAATATGTCAGTAGAAACCGTAGCAGCAGAATCAACAGGAATCAACTCTTTAGTATTATAATCTTGAGCATTAACATCAATTCTCCAATAAAAAGTTACTCCAAATATTAATAGTAAATAAACAAATAATTTCTTCATATCACACCTCATCCTTTATATTTCTCAATGATATAACTACATATTTTATCCCTTTCATTAGAAAGCCTTCTATATAATATTTCTCTTTCAATATCATCGTAAATATCTTTCAGATACTTTCCAGGAGCCTTATCAAGCAATTCCATAATTAATTCAGAATCAATATCAATATCATCTCTACATTTTATTACTAACGAAGAATAAGACTCTGTTATATTTTTAATATCTTTTCCCTTTATTTCTGCAGCTACACTGTTAACATATAAACCATATCTATATAATGCCATAGGATCCATATTATTTAAAATTAAAGCTGACTTGATATCTCCAATAAGTTCTAATTCATTTTTATTAAATGGATACTTATCTTCAACATCCAAAACACTCCAGATTCCAATTGAACTAGTAGTTTCCATATTAAGAATCTTATACAAATTAGGTATATCTAAATCAATATCTAATCCTAAATCTAATAATAATTGTATACCATTTTTCCTATTAGGACTAGTAAAAATTTTATCTAATTCACACTTTTTTCTATAAAATGATAAATTTCTAACTAAATGCTTTGTTTCTTTTATTGCGGAAACAATTTCATCACTTAAATCAAAATTGAAAATTGTTGCAAAACGTACTGCTCTAAGTATTCTTAAACTATCTTCAGAAAACTTTTCATAGGCAGGACCAACAGTTCTAATTATTCTATCTTCTATATCTTGTCTTCCAGCTAAATAATCTAGTATTTGCCCATTCTCATCCATACAAATAGTATTAATGACAAAATCTCTTCTGAGTAAATCTGCAGATAAATCATCAATATATTTAATCTCAACTGGTCTTCTATTATCATCATACTCTATTTCTTTTCTAAAAGTTGTTATTTCAAATCTAATACCCATTTTTTCGACAATAACCGAACCATAGTCTTCATTAGGTAAACAACTATCATCAAATATTTCTTTTAACTGTTTAGGAGTAGCATTAGTAGCAATATCTATATCCTTTGACTCAATACCAATAATATAATCTCTAACAAACCCTCCAACTATATACGCTTTATATGAATGACTCGTTATTTCTTTAAGTACTTTCAAAGAGACATCTAGCATTTAATCACCACCTAATTATATTATAACACACCAAAAAGAAAAGAACCCAAATTAAGGTTCTTTTTTTATAACTTCTAGACTAGTTTACAGCATCTTTTAAAGCAGTTCCAGCCTTGAAAGTAACAGCATTTCTAGCAGCAATTGTAACTGTTTCACCAGTTCTAGGATTACGTCCTTCACGAGCAGCTCTCTTAGAAACACCAAAAGTTCCAAATCCAACTAGTGGTACTTTATCTCCCTTTACTAATGCTTCAGTAATAGCAGCAAAAGTAGCATCAATAGCTCTAGTAGAGTCAGCTTTAGTTAATCCAGTAGCAGTTGCTACAGCTTCTACTAATTCAACTTTTTTCATAATTTATTTACCTCCCTATTTTTAATTAAGCATGTGTTATGCTTACATATTAAAATTATCATGTTTTATAACAAAATGCAAGAATTATGCACTAAATTTACCAAGTTTTTCATTAATTCCACTAAGTAAAGCAATAACATGTCCTATTGCAAAGATAATTATTGATACTAATAAGCTAACAAACCAAATAGAAAGCATCAAAGAAAAATTAAATTCATTTACCAAGCACGTATCAGAATAATAATAAGATGTAGCCTCACATGTAGAAAATAAATTACCAAATATAATTCCCAAAAAGAAGAAAACAATAAATAAACCAATAGCAAACATTTGATAAAAGTTGAATTTATGCTTTTTTACTTCTTTAGATATAGTACTTACACTTACTTTAGGAAAATCCTCTTTTTCCTTTGTTATTTCATCAAATAAATCCATCTATTTACTATCTCCTTTCTTAGAACTTTCATTTCTATTATTACTTTTATTTTTTGTTTTTTCTATATCATTTCTATTTCTTTTTTCCTTAGAATTATTTCTTCTCCCATTATTATTACCATTTCTACCAGTTTTTTTATCAACTGAACTCCTCTTTATATTTTTAGAAACATTGTCTTTTAATTCATTAGTACCTTCAACAACTTTATCCTTAATATCTGAAACCTTCTCATCAATTTCATTTTCCTCAATAAAGTCATTTACTTTATCTTTTAATTCATTAGTACCTTCAACTACTTTATTTTTTATATCTGAAACCTTCTCATCAATTTCATTCTCCTCAATAAAGTCATTTACTTTATCTTTTAATTCATTTGTACCTTCAACAACTTTATCCTTAATATCCGAAACCTTCTCATCAATTTCATTCTCCTCAATAAAGTCATTTACTTTATCTTTTAATTCATTTGTACCCTCAACTACTTTATCCTTAATATCTGAAATTTTCTCTTCTATTTCATTTTCTTCAATAAAGTTACTAACTTTATCTTTTAACTCATTTGTACCTTCAACTACTTTATCAGTAACATCATCCACTGTTTTCTTGATATTTTCTCTTATTTCATCAAAATTACCTTTATTGTTTACATCCTTCTTTTTATAATCAAGATATTCTCTATACAAGAAGATGTATCTACCAAACAAAACAATATAAATAGTATCTAAAATAGAAATAACTACTCCACCAATAACAACAGTAGAAATTAAATTAACTGCTAATAAAATTAAACTAATCACTATTAAAGTATAAAAATACCATTCATTACTTAACTCATTAAAAGGAGATTCTCCTAAATTAAAATCCTTCCAAATTCTTGTATCTCTAAACATAGTATGAAACAAGTATATAAGAAAGACAAAATTCAAAATAAATGTTAATGTTGTATTTAATGAAAATGATTGAACTAAAGTTAAAAGCGATGTAACAGTAACAAGCAAGTATATAAACATTAAGAATACATTCAAATAATTAAAATATCTCTTTCCAATACGTAACTTTAAAAATATAAAATATATAACAACAAGTAAATAGACACTATTATGATTGATTATACTTCCAAATAAAACTAATGTACTGTCACTACTAACTGCAAAAGACTGACTACAAATAATTATTAATGCAATTACACCCACAATTAAACTGGTAATAATATTACCACTTTCATACCATTTAAGTTCTTTTTTATTACTTTTTTCTTTCATCGTATCACCTTCCTAAGAAAATTATAACACCATTTAAATCCTTATAAAATAAGAAAACAATTTTTCTTTTAAACTTTACAATATTATGCTATAATATTGCTGAATTGGAGGGGATATTATGAAACTACCAACTGTTGCCTTGGTTGGAAGACCTAATGTCGGAAAATCAACATTATTTAATAAGATTGTTGGTCGTCAAATATCAATAATTGAAGACCTACCAGGAGTTACTAGAGATAGAATCTACCAAGAAGCAACATATAACAAGAAAAGATTTTATCTAATAGATACTGGTGGAATTGATACAACAAAAATGGATTTTAACAATGAAATAAAAATGCAAGCAGAAATTGCTATCGCTGAAGCTGAAATCGTAGTATTTATAGTGGATGGTAAAGAAGGACTAACGACTAATGACTTAATTGTAAGAGATATCCTTAGAAAAACAAATAAAAAAATAATTGTTGCAATCAACAAAGTTGATGTTAAAGAAGCAAATAATAACATTTATGATTTTTATGAATTAGGTTTCGATACTTATATTCCAATTAGTAGTATTCATAATACAGGCTACATTGAATTAATGGATACAATTACTATGAATTTTAAGGAAAATGAAGAAATAGAAGACACAAGAACTAAATTTTCAATCATTGGTAGACCTAACGTTGGAAAAAGTTCTTTAATGAATGCCTTACTTAATGAAGAAAGAGTTGTCGTTTCCAATATTGCAGGAACAACACGTGATTCTATTGACTCAGTATTAAAATATCATAATGAAGAATTTGTAATGATTGACACTGCTGGTATGCGCAAAAAAGGAAAAGTTTTTGAGTCTGTTGAAAAATATAGTTTATTCAGATCCTTAAAATCAATTGATAGAAGTGATATTTGTCTTGTTGTAATAAATGCTGAAGAAGGAATTAAAGAACATGATAAACATATTGCTGGATATGCAATTGAACGTGGTAAAGGTTTAATATTTGTAATCAATAAATGGGATACAGTAAAAGACACTACAATCCAAGAATTTGAGAAATTAATGCGTGCAGAATTTCAATTCGCAACATATGCCCCTATCGTCTTCCTATCAGCTCTTACAAAGAAAAGAATACATACATTAATGCCAGAAATAGTAAAAGTAAAAGAAAATATCAAAAAAGAAATAAAAACAAGTATTTTAAACGAAGTAATTCAAGATGCTTACCAATTAAATCTACCTCCTTCATATAAAGGTAAAAGACTAAAAATTTACTTTACATCACAAACAGGAATCAATCCTCCAAAATTCACTTTTAGAGTTAATAATAAAGGTTTAGTACATTTCTCATATGAAAGATATTTAGAAAATAAAATAAGAGAAAATTTTGATTTTACTGGTACACCTATTACAATACAATTTAAAAATAGAAGTGGTGATGAATAATGATTATAGGAAATAACAATAATAATAATAACTTTAGTTCAAACAAAACAAATTTTACTTCAAATTTTAATGAAAGATTTACTACTATTATGAACGAAGGACAAAAAAACAGTAATAAGATTTCACCAATTAATGAAACAACTCAAACTAAACGTTATTCAAATGTTAATAGTAAAAAAGAAATGTCCGATAAATCATTCGCAATGCTTCAAGAAAGATTAAATAGCGGAACCATAACTCTAGAAGAGTTTAATAAGAAGTGTAACCAATTAAATAAAATGAGACAAAAATAATAAAAAAAAAATAACCTCTTACATATAATTTAGTAGGAGGTTTTTTATGTTCAAAGATAGTTTATTCAATAAAATAGAACAAAAAACTAATATTAATAAAGAAACTATTTTAAATCTAGCCAACAAACTTCAAAATAATAATATGAAAAATGAAGATAGTATCCGTGAAGTTATCCAAGATATTAGTAAACTAACAGGTAAAGAAGTATCTAAAGATAAAGAAGATAAAATTATAAATGCCATTATTAATGATAAAGTACCTAAAAATATCGATAAAATGTTTTAAAAAAAGTACAAAGTGGTGCAGTTGAAATTTCAATTTAGAAAAAAAGAATGTTTAAAAACATTCTTTTTTAATAATCAAGTTCTTCTAAAACTTTTTTTACATTTGATTCATAATCATCTTTAACATCAAGATAAATAACTGTATTATCTATTCTAGATACAACCTTATAGCTACTATCTACAGACAAAACATATTTAGAATAATTAAAAAAATTAATAAACGTTTCTGAACTAATTGATGATTTAGCCTTTTCAAACCTCACTTTATTTTCATTAAAGAAAGAGATTGCATCATCTCCACTTGCTAACTCATAAAACTCTATTTGATATTTTGAGTCAGCATCAATTGCTAAATATACCTTTTTAATTTCTTCAACACCATTCATTTGAGTAGTAGCGTCTTGAACAGTATAACCAATATCTTCTAATTTAGTTTTAAAGTCATCAGCAGAAATAGCTGTTTTATTACCGCAGCCAGTAACTGTAAATAAAACTAAAAAGGACAAAATAACAATCATAACACTCTTAAATCTCATCAAACATATCACTCCTCTCCTACTATATTTAACTTAATTATATCATAGAAAATTAAAATAATTAAACTAGAAAACAGTTCTAATAGTAATACAAAAGATAATAATAATAATAATGATGAAATACCAAAACAAGAAAAACAAAATTTCGAAGATAAAAAAACAGAATAAAATAGACAGTCTGATTTAGAGAATTATGAAAACATAACAGACTATGAATATTACGACGGAAAAAGATGGTACTATTTTTATAAATAAAAATTAGAAAATTCTTTTTCTTTTCTCCAGTTCTATTTATTTATTTAACTGCATAAATATTAACTAAATAAGGAGAAAGATTATGGATAAGAATGAAATTATTAAAAACATTGCCAAAAGAAGTGGCGGAGATATTTATTTAGGCGTTGTTGGCGCTGTTAGAACAGGAAAATCAACATTTATTAAAAGAATGGTTGAAACACTAATAGTTCCAAATATTGAGAACGAATATGAAAGAAAAAGAGCCTTGGATGAAATTCCTCAAAGTGCTGCTGGAAAAACAATTATGACAACAGAACCAAAGTTTGTTCCAAATAATACCGCAAAAATAAAAATAGATGACGTAACATGTAACATTAAATTAATTGATTGTGTTGGATATATGATTGATAATGCCATTGGTGCAACTGATGAAAATGGCCCACGTATGGTAAAAACTCCTTGGTATAATGAAGAAATACCTTTTACTGAAGCTGCAGAAATTGGAACAGAAAAAGTAATAAAAGAACATTCAACAATAGGTATTGTAGTAACATCTGATGGCTCCATAGGAGAATTTCAACGTACTGATTATGTTGAAGCAGAAAAAAGAGTTATTGAAGAATTAAAAGCAATCGGAAAGCCATTCATAGTCATATTAAATTCTACTCATCCTACTCTACCAGATACAGAACGACTTGCAGAAAGTATTAAAATAGAACATAATGTTCCAGTATTACCAATAAGTATTGAAGCAATGAATGAAAAAGACATGTATAACATATTAAGAGAAGCACTTTATGAATTTCCAGTTCTAGAGGTAAAAGTAAATATGCCCGAATGGATTGCTATTTTAAATCCAGAAAATAAAATTAAAAAATCATACATCGAATCAATTAGAGAAAGTGTCATTGAAATTGATAAAATAAGAGACATCGATAAAATTACAGAACACTTTCTAGAAAATGAATATATAGAAAAATGCTATTTATCTGATGTTGATACATCAACTGGAATCATAACAGTAAATCTAAGCGCACCTATTGAATTATACAATCAAACACTACGAGAATTAATTGACATTGATGTAAAAAGTAAAGCTGATTTACTATCACTATTTCAAGATTTTAATGTTGCAAAAAGAGAATATGATCAAATAAAATATGCTCTAAAAATGGTTAAACAAACTGGTTATGGAATCGCAACACCATCACTAGAAGAAATGAAATTAGATAAACCAGAAATAGTAAAGCAAGGACCTAGATATGGAGTTAAATTAAAAGCCGTAGCTCCTTCAATTCATATGATTAGAGTTGATGTAGAATCAACATTTGAACCAATCATTGGAAGTGAAATTCAAAGTAAAGAATTAATTGACTATCTAATGAAAGATCATGATAAAAGCCCTAATGAAATTTGGAAAAGTGAAATCTTTGGTAGAAGTTTAGACTCCATTGTACAAGAAGGAATTCAATCAAAAATAAATCTAATGCCTGATAACATTAGATTCAAATTACAAAACACCTTAACAAGAGTTGTTAATAAGGGCTCAAACAATGTTATTACAATTGTAATTTAAAAGAGAAATAAAATAAATATTTCTCTTTTTATTTAGTCAAAACCTTTTCTTTTTGAACAGGTGTTCCAAAGCTAGCGTTAATATATTCTTTTCTTTCAGTATCATAATACTCCCTTACAACAACCTTCTCAGTATTAGTAAACTTTAAATTAATATAACCATATATGTCACCATATTGACCATTAGAATTCTCAGATGGTATACAATAATCAACTTCATAACCTTCTGGAGCGTCAACAGTAATAACATCATCAAAAGAAACTCTTCCTTCAGTTTTTACAAAAATTGTATGCGTATAAGGTTCATATTCCACGTCTCTGTAATTACTCTTATCAACGTTATAACCTAAATAATTAATCTTATATTCATTATTCAATTCTTCATATAAACTAGAATCATTTTCTATATAATTACCATCTTCATCGTAATACCCATCATCTGGTACTGGTGCATTATTTGCTACATCAGTTGTTGCCTGACGCTCATTAGAATTACAACAAGAATACACAAAACAACCTACAATTGCTAATACTATATATATACCAAGACTTCCACCACCATTACTATCTCTACCATATCTGCTCATTAATTATCCCTCCAAAATCCAGATTATTATAACATGTCTCAATATCATAACCACTTGTAAAACAAGTGGTATGTAAAAGCCCTATAAGGGCATGTTGT
>CAMNUE010000003.1 GCA_946560065.1 uncultured bacterium
ATGGCGTCATTGGTGAAGTGGTTAACACGCTAGTTTGTGGCACTAGTATGCAAGAGTTCGATTCTCTTATGGCGCCCCATTTTAAAATTTAACTCTCTGTATGGAGAGTTTTTTTATTTTGATAATTAGTTATTGATAATATTTCAAGCATTTAATGCTTTTTAAAATAAATTGATTTGCTGTATAATTAATATAGTGAGGTGTAACATGAATTGGGAAGAAAAATTAAATAAGTTTTTAGAAAACTGGGAATATATGGATGATACTGTAGGAATTCTGGTATGTGGTAGTTATGTAACTGGCGCTCCATCGTCTCATTCGGATTTAGATGTACATACTATTTTGGACAGTGAAGTTGATTATCGAGAAAGAGGAAATAAAATCATCGATGGTTTATTAGTTGAATATTTTGCTAATCCAGCAAGGCAAATTTTAAAGTATTTTAAGGAAGATTACGAAAGTATTAGAACTATGTCGCAAGTTCAATTCATTACAGGTAAAATACTACTAGACAAAACAGGTGAAGTTCAGAAATTAAAAGATGAAGCTCAAAAGATATTTAATAAGCATTTTTTAGATTTGGATACAAATCTTAATGAACTAAATAAGTATGGACTATGGGATATGTTGGATGATTTGTTAGATGGATTAGAGAATCATCGTGAAGATTTTGATTTTTTATATTACTCTAATCTGGATAAACTCTTAAGTTTATATATGAAACAAATAAGATTTCCATATAATAAGAAAACTATGCTTGGAAATATAACAAGTGAAATAGTTAGAAATAAATATTTACTTGAAGAATTACCAGATCTAGATGTTAGCCGATTAATTAAGAATTGTATAGTACTTGAAAGTAAGGAAGATAGGATGAAAAACTATGAGTTACTAACTAAGAAAGTATTTGAACTTACTGGAGGATTTGATATTGATACATTCAAATTTAAAAGTCCAGTAGATTGTTAATCTTGTTGTTAACTGTATAAGATTTAGAGATACGCCTAATTATTATGTTATAGGTGTATTTTTATGTTTTCTTTGTAATTATTTCTTTTATATGTTATAATAGGCTCGCTTAAAGGGGGAAGTCTATATGGAAACAAGTGAAATGAGAAATATTATAGAAAGTGTTAATACTAAGTGGCCTAAAGATTATATTATTAGGTATTTGTATGTTAAGTTAGCCCCATTCTTTCAAAAGGATTTAGAGTATTTTCTTTTAAGTGATGAAGAAAAGTTTGTAGAATATAGTAATGGTTTTGTCAATCGTGGAAGAAATATTGTCTGTAGTACACTTGCTGATTATTACGTTGAACTTTTTCAATCATTTGGAATTAATGCTGTGAAAATTGCTGCTAATAGTGCAAAGATTCCCCTATTCGCTGTTGTCGTTGAGGGGGATTATGGTTGGTTTTTCATTGACCCATTAAATGATTTATTCAATAATCAATATCGTCTTAAGACAACAGAATTTGGTGTTATTCCACGTTACGAGACTTTAAAGAGAAAATGTCCGTATTTGATTGCTTTAGACAGTAGTTATGTTGATAATATAGATAAAGAATTAGAATTAGATGATACTTTAGATGATTATTTTGAAGAGTTACATATAAAGATGACAAATAGACATTTTATTAGAAATCATTTCTTAGTTGAAAATGATGAAAAAGAAAAGATTTTTCAATGTAAAATGGAATTTTCTAACGATAAGTTAATTAATTTAGGTAAAGTTAGTGGTCCGTTTGAAAGAATAAGATTATATTTATTTTTAGAGAAAAAAATATTCTTTAAAACAGAAAAGAAAAATTTAAAAATTTGGTTAAATAGAGAATATGATGTTCCAAGACCAAGTATTGAATATAATAATCATCTTACTAATAATTCCGTTAGATATGAAGAAGTTAAAGATAATAAACAATTTGTCTTAAAAAGAATTTAAATTAAAACAAGCTAAGAGTTACTTATAGCTTGTTTTTTTTTATTTTTTTAGACTTGCTTCACAATATAGGCAACGATAAGTACCTGTTTCTTTATCAGTTAAAGTGAAGACTTGGTCCAGGTCTTTTTCGATTGAAGTAATACAACGAGGATTTTGACATTTACAAATATTTATAACTTTGTCTGGAAGAGCAATCTTCTTTTTTTCAATGATTTTATCATCCTTAACTATATTGATTGTTATGTTCGAATCAATTATTGCTAGACTATCAAAGTCAATGTCAATTAATTTTCCGATCTTAATAATATCTTTAACTTTAGTTTTCTTACTCTTAGCATTAGTGATTAATGCTACTTCACAATCTAAATCTTTTAAATTTAATAGATTATAAATTTCCATTGCATGACCTGCTTTTATATGATCGAGTACGTAACCATTTTTTATTGTATCAATATTCATTATTTTACCTCCAATAATTTTAGAATTAAGGCCATTCTTATATAAACACCATATTCTGCTTGTTTGAAATATTTGGCTCTTGAATCACTATCTATATCAGTTGAAATTTCGTTTACTCTAGGTAGTGGATGCATGATACATAAATCTTTTTTAGCTGTTTTTAGTTTTTCTTTGTTTAAAATATAATAATCTTTTAGTCTGATATAATCTGCTTCATTGAAGAATCTTTCTTTTTGAACTCTTGTCATATAAAGAATGTCTAGTTCACTCATATATTCTTCAATGTCATTTGTTTCTATATACTCAATATTATTTTTATCAAGAATTTCTTTTTTTACATATTCTGGTAATTTTAATTCTTCTGGTGATATTAGGATGAATTTTATTTTTTTATATTGAGACATTGCTGTTATAAGCGAATGAACTGTTCTTCCAAATTTCAAATCTCCACATAAACCTATAGTTAAATTGTCTAAACGCTTCTTTTCGGAACTGATTGTTAATAAGTCTGTTAGTGTCTGAGTTGGGTGATTATGTCCACCATCTCCTGCATTGATAATCGGTACTGTTGAATTTTTACAAGCAACTAAAGGAGCACCTTCTTTTGGGTGGCGCATGGCAATAATATCACTGTAACCACCTACTACTCTAATTGTATCAGAAACACTTTCCCCTTTTGAAACTGATGAGGAAGAAGCCTCAGAGAAACCTAAAACGTTTCCACCTAGCCTTATCATTGCTGATTCAAAACTTAATCTGGTCCTTGTACTTGGCTCAAAAAATAAAGTAGCTAATATCTTACCATTACAAACATTTGAGTATTTCTCTTTATTGTTAATGATATCATTAGCTACTTTAATTAAATCGTCAATTTCTTTTACTGTTAAATCTTTAATGTCAATTAAATGTTTTACTTCTTTTTTTATCATTATAATTACCTCCAACTTTTATAATTGTATCAGACTATTATATTGTTTGTAAAATGTTTTCTTAACAACTAAATCATTTTAAAGAGACATATTTCTATGTCTCATATTTATCTATTATTATTGCAGCAATTACAACCACCATTATTCCAACAGCCATTAGAACCGTTAGAACCTACTCCCCAGAATAAGAAGAAAATTATTATAATGATTATAAATATTGCCCACCAACCACCAGCAAATCCATCATTGTTGTTATTGGAATTTTGATACTGATAATAAGCAGGATAGACAGGATAACTGTATCCGTACATAAACATTCTCCTTTCACTTTATTATATTAAGAATGTCTATGTTTGTTAATAATGGTTACCTATTCTACAGTAACACTCTTAGCTAAATTTTTAGGTTTATCAATATCACAATCTCTTAATTTAGCAACTTCATATGCAAGTAATTGCAGTACTGGAACAACCAAGATTGGTTGGAAGAAATCATTTATTTTTGGAACTACGATATTTTCATGACAGTTTTTGTATTCTTCTGTACTTATTACAATCATGAATGCTCCACGCGATTTTACTTCTTCAATATTCGAAATAGTCTTCTCTTTAACCTCTTCATCTGTAACCACTGCGATGACAGGTGTCATATCATTAATTAAAGAGATTGTTCCATGCTTAAGTTCTCCAGCTTGATAAGCTTCACTATGAATATAGGAAACTTCTTTTAGTTTTAGACTACCTTCTAGACAAATTGAATAATCAATCTTTCTTCCAATGAAGAAAATGTTATTTTCATTGTAGATTTTTTTTGCTAGTGCCTTATATGTTTCTTGTTGCTCTAGAATTGAATTTAACTGTTTTGGTAAAGCTTTTAGTTCTTTTTCGATATCAAATTCTTGAATTAATTTTTTCGAAAATGCTGCTTTATAACTTAAAAGTGCAAGAACAGCTACTTGAAGAATATAAGCTTTTGTTGTAGCAACTGCTATTTCTGGTCCTGCTTCTATAAATAATTGTTTATCTGCTTCTCTAGCAATAGTTGAAGTTTTTACATTGACGATTGCTAAGGTATCAATATTATTTTCCTTAGCCTTTTTCATAGCAGCAATTGTATCTGCAGTTTCTCCGGATTGAGAAATTAAGATTACCAAAGTTTTTCTATCATAAATGATTTTCTTATAGCGATATTCACTAGCACATTCGATATAGCATTTTAAATTAGCTTTTTCTTCTAATAATGTTTTTCCAATCATTCCTGCATACATTGCTGAACCACAGGCAACAATGTGAATCTCTTCATAAGTACTTAAATCTGGTAAAAGTTCACTGTTGTTTAAATATGGTTTTAGCGTTTCTTCTAAAACTCGTGGTTCTTCCATTATTTCTTTTAGCATATAGTGTTCATAACCACATTTATCTTTAGCTTCGGCATTCATCTTTGTTTCTTCGATTTCTTTTTTTATTTCTTTACCATCTTTTGTAATAATATATTTTTCTTTTGTTAAGGTTGCTATTTCGTTTTCTTCTAACAAAATATATTTATTAGTATAATTTATAATTGCAGAGATGTCACTAGCAATAAATAACTCTTTGTCATTGATACCAATAATTAATTGTGAATCCTTTCTTACTGCATAAAGATTAGGATTATTCTCAACAACTATACCAAAAGCGTATGATCCTTTTATTTCTGTTAATGCTTGAGTAATTGCAGTAGTTATATCGTCTTTGTAATAATGGTTTATTAAAGCACAGGCAACTTCTGTATCAGTTTGGCTCTTGAAAGTAGTTCCTTCTTTTACTAATTTTTTTCTTAAGTCGTCAGCATTTTCAATGATTCCATTATGTACTAATGTTACTCTTCCTACTTGATGAGGATGAGCATTAATCTCATTTGCTTCTCCATGAGTTGCCCATCTTGTATGAGCTATTCCAATGTTGGCTTCAATAATTTTCTCACTACTTATTTTTTCTTCTAAATTAGAAATTTTTCCAACACTTTTTATTATTTGAATATCATTTTCATTTTTTAAGGCAATTCCTGCTGAATCGTATCCTCGATATTCTAAGTTTTTTAATCCTTCTATTAAAATATTTTTCGGGTTTTCTTTTCCAATATACCCAATAATTCCACACATATATTTTCCTCCACTATTAAAACATTAGTGTCAATATATGTCTTTGTTATAATGTTGATTTTATTTTTTACCCATATATTTTACGAACCACTTTATCCGTAGTAGAACCCGCCGAAAATTCCGATAACTACTAACCTCGTCGACTATTCAAAGTCCTGGCGCTTCAATGTTGTTACAACCTTTCTACAATCATCTTATATTAATTATATACAAAAAAGAGGAAAATGACAAATTTCCTCTATCTTATTATCTCATCTTTTGTGAAAGTATAATTTTTTCTTTCACTTCTGTCCTTCTTTTCTTCAATAAGTTTTTCTTCTTCTTTTGATTTCTTTGCTTTGTTATAGTAGTCTTCTTCAATTTTCCTTTTAGCATTCAAATCTTTTTCTTCTTCTTTTGTGATATTACCATTTACTTTCTTAGCTGCTAATTCTTGAATATCTTCAGTATTTTTGTCATAAACTAAGTTTCTTTCTTTAGTCTTATAGTGGAGATAAATTATTTTATCAGCATTGGTTATTTTTAGATAAACATCATATTCCTTATTATCTCCTTTTAATTTGATTGAGCACAATCCTTCACTTAGTGTTCCCGTAACTGGGTTTTCCTCAATACTCTTATAGGCACTTCTTACAAGAGAGTTACATGTTGCTCTATTTTCACTGTTTTCAGTCCAAAAAGTTGTATTATTGTTTTTATTATAGTAAACATTAAACATACTAAAGAAAATTATGATTAAAAATATTAAATAAATGATTAAGGCTGGAACTACTTTTACTCCACCTCTTTTTTCACATATATTTTCTATTGTAAATGAATCGGTATCTTTAAGTTTTTTTATCATAAATTCTACTTTTAGTTTAGACAAGAAAATATAGACTTTATTAAAAGCTAAACCAATTATAACCATGGTTATTAGTATATAGGCAATAAGAAACTTTGGTTTTTGTAAAACCACTATACCTGTTATAACCATTCCTAATATTCCAACTACATACATTTTTCTATATAGAACATAACTCCAGTTTAATAGAAATGCATAAATGTTAAATGGAGATTTTTTTATGAGTTTGTAGTCTTCTCCAATATAAGCTTCTAAGTATTTCTCGTCTTTATAAAAAAATTCATTTTCTTTGGTACCACTTGAATCTGCTTTTAGGTCGAACTCTTCTAGGTCATCATATTCTTCGTTGTTTTCATAAGTCGATTCATCAAGTAAATTCGGCTCAAAATCATCTAATACGAGACCATCTTTTGAATTTCTAAATTCGATACCTTCATCCTTTTCATTATTTCCACTATTATAGTAACCACATATAGTACAAAACTTTTCTTTTTCTCTTAATTTTTTTCCACACTTTTTACAACGCATTATGATTACCACCTTTTTATTATATTTTTAATCTTCTGATAATTTTTCGTAATGTCCTATTATAGTATCGTTATACTCATCAAGCTGTTCTGAGAAAATTTGCTCAAAACTTGGCATTGATTTTTTTATTACGTCTGGATAGATGTTTTTACTGTTCATTATGGCTTGTTTAAAATCAATGATGTTGACTTCTCTTCTATTATCAAACAAGGCATTGGAAAATGCTTGTTGAACAATTGTTAATGAAACGTCTGGATAACGTGAACCTATTTCATAAATTCTTTTATACTCGCTTGTTATGTCTGTAATAAACTCCATTACTTTTCTTTGTATATATGGAGTGTACATCATTTTAGCACCTGTTCTAATTTCTATTTTTGGTAATGTACCAATAAGAATTTGGATATTTTCTTCTCTGGTTGGTTCAAATATTTCAACTTTTTGAAAACGTCTTACGAAAGCTTTATCTCTTAGAATATATCTTTCATATTCTTCGGTAGTTGTTGCACCAATTACTTTAATGTCTCCACGATCTAGGGCTGGTTTAAACATATTAGCAAAGTCTAGTGCTTCTCCTTTTGTTCCCATAAGTGTATGAATTTCATCGATAAATAAAATTAACTTTGTTTTGTCTTTTAATTCATCAATTAGAGTTTGAACTTTAGACTCTCCTGTTACTGGATCAACTCCAAGCAAAGCTGCAGTATTTAACTTAATAACTTGATAACCTTTTAGAACATCTGGTACTGCATTTTTTTGAATTCTATAAGCTAATCCTTCTACTGTAGCAGTTTTACCAACACCTGGTTTTCCAATTAAAACAGCTGATTTATCTGGAGTAAGTAAAATTAAAATTAGTTGCTTAATTTGTTCATCTCTACCGATGGCTGGATTAGTTATATAGTTATTTTCTTGGAAGTTTTCACCATAGTTTTTAAGCATACTGATTCTTTTCTTTTTAATATCGAATCTTTCTTCTGCTTTTTGATCAAATAATTCATTCATCTCTTCTTCTGTATTCACGCTACCACTCCTAATCTCTTTTAATTATACCATGTTGTAGACTTTTTCTCAACTGTGCTTCTAAAAACTAATGTACTTTACAACGGTAAAAACAATGAGTAAGGTATATGTATTATTGATTACTTACTCATAATATATTTGATATCTTCTATAGCTTTGTCGATGTTGAAGAAGCCATTACCCACTGGATAATAAACTGAATAAAATAGAAAACCCTTATAATTAAATTCTTGTTTTCTTACTGTACTAACACTTATTTTTTGATTTAAAACTATGGAAGAAACTTGATTTCCGAATAAGACTATCTTCTTTGGTTTAACAATGTTTATTTCTTTAAAGAATAAATCTAAGTATTCTAAAAAGACTTCATCTTTTAGAGCTCTTGCATCACTTTGAGTGCATTTAGCTAGATTAGTTATATAAACTTTATGTTTTTCAACGTTATTATAAACTTCATCAGCAAACTCAACCGTCCAATCTTTGCCTTTTTTATTTCGTATTTCTTCATAAATTTCTGTATCAATAGCGCCTATTTCATAAAAGAGATTCCAGACATTCTTAGTACCAATCCATGGTGCTTTTTGCCCTTTCCATTCTTTTGAAGCAGTTATATTTCGACCTGTTGGATTCATAAAAACAAAACAAATATCAGGATTAGTCTTACAACCTCCAAAAGTAATTGAATCTAAATTTGAATCTCCATATTTCTTTTGCATTCTTTTGTATTCTTTTTCAATTTTTTCTAACATCTACATCACCATCTAGAAAGATTTTATCATAATAATAAATAACAGCCAATAATTAGCTGTTATTATTTTTATCATTTAACTCTAAGATTTTTTCTTTAATCTTTGGAGAGTCTTTTATAGCGACTGGTAAAGCTTCATATTCTGTTAAGATTTTTTTATGTAATTCTTTTAATTGAATTTCCAAATCATCTAACTGTTTTCTTGATTCTAATAGTTTTAAATCATTTTCTTTAAGTTCTTCTTTGGCATACTTATATTCTCTTTTATAATCACCGTAGCTTTTTAGACGAAGTATTTTTTCTATAATTATGAAGTCTGTAGCTATAATACCTAAGGCTGATAGTAGTGTTGCAATTGCCCAATATGCATTTGAACGATTCTTGTTATATTGAAATTTATCAGTATTTTGTCTTGTTGCAGTAATAACATATTTATTTTCTTGATAGTCTAAGTCTTTTGGCTTTTCATCTGTTGTTTCATCTTTTTCTGAAAAAGATATATCGTTTTTAATTTTTGAATTCAAATAGTTCTTAATATCAGAAAATTCTCCTTCTAGGTCTGATAAATCATAAGTATAAACATTCCTTGTATATTCATCTCTAAAATAACCAGGGGTATCCCATGGTGAATATTCTACTAAAGTTACCTCGTTGCTGTTATCTCTTTTTTCTTCATAATACTCATTTTTTGTTTCTTCTTCTGTGGAACTATCATAAGTTGTGACTGTTGTTAAATAATCTTTTGATTTTGTAGCATCTTTTAAAGTATAAGCACTTGTTAGAATACCTGCTGCAATTAATGCTGTATTGATGTAAGTAAAACCTAATTTTCGAATTTTTCTTAGATGTCTTTTTCTTTTTTCTTTTTTACATTTTTGATTTTCAGTAATTAAGTTTTCGTTTTGTGATAGAACTAGACTATATTTCTTATTTTTATTTTGATAATTGTTATATTCCTCCATAAATTTATTATCGATTTTTTGAGATATTGAATCATCTTCTGCAATAACTATGGCAGTCAATAACTCCTTATTCAAATAGTCACTGTCATCTAGTCCATTAACAGCTAATTTTGCTGTTATATCGTCTATGTAACTTCTTTCTTCTTTAGAAATTCTTTCAATATTTTCTTTAACTAATTTGACTAAATACGAACAATCTGTTTCATCTGATGAAATTTTTTCTAATAACATATCATCTTTACCATAAACCAATTCTAATTTTAAAATTGTATAGATTAATTCATAAATATTTTCTACAAGACTTTTTTCCATATTATAGTCAATTGTTGATGAATATTTTATTGAATCTAAAAGCTCTAAACCTTTTTGAATTATGTCTTCAATATTATTTTTGTTGGCAGCATTTACAATTTTTTTTAACTCAACATATTTGGCATTTATTATATAGTAAGCTTGATATTCTTCATTTATGATATCACTAATTCTAACAAGTTTTTCTGTTGCTTTTGTATAAACACTTCCTACTGATTCATGAAGAAATGTTTTAGAATCTGCTTTATCAAATAGAAGATAATTTTCTGATACATTCTTTTCTACATCTTCTTCAATTTGACTGATAGCTTTTTCAATCTTTGTAGTATCAAAGCTTAATTCTCTTAATTGTTCTAAATCGTCTTTTACACTAAGTAATTTTCCATTATATATAACTGATAAATCTTTTATATTTGCCATAATATTTCTCCTTTATCTAAGTAGCTTATGTTATAGTTACTGTTGATTAATTTTTCAAGGTTATTGTCTTATCTTTTTTAGTTGAACAGCTCTTCTATAAGATAATTCTAAATTTAGAAAGTATGTGAATGTGCCGGCATTTTTACCTAACGTTAAAGCTTTTATTAAAGTTTCTCTAGATTGATTCCATATAGCAGAATCGATTTCAAATGATTTTTTGAAATCTACACTTTCTAATTTCTTAGGTTCATCGGCATTTTTACCAGTGTATCTATATGGTGTTTCACACATCTTAAAAGCTGCATCTAAAGCGATTGAGGCGTCAATTTCTTTATCTTTAGTGATTCCTACCTTGTTAATTGCAAGTAGAAGACAAGTTGCTCTTTTAAAGGTGTCTAGTTCACCATATACGTAATTATCTAAATAATTGGCATTATGTGTATAGTGAGAAATTATCTTTTCAACAGACTGTTTTCTAACTAGTTTAGGACTTATATTGTTCTCTACTATTCCATAAAATATATAGTCAATTAATTGCTCTTTTTTCGGTTTTCCTTCCATAATTTATACCTCCGAAATTATTTTTTTGTTTCAATTGGATTAACATGAATTACAGTTAAATAAATTTCTGGAATTTTCTTTTCGATTTCTCTTTCTAATTTATTAGCTATGTCATGGCTTTCAAATGTAGAAAGATTACCATCAACAAAAATTGTAAAAGATATTTGATATTGATAACCTACTGGTGTTGTATTAAAATGATTTACCTTAACTACCTCTTTGTGTTTTTTTATAATCTCATATACTTTATCTTTAGTAAGATTATCCATACATTTATCCATTAATACATCGTAACTTTCAATAAATAGTTTTATACCAGAGTAAGCAATCCACAAAGAGATAATGATTCCCACTACTTTATCAACCCAGAAAATTCCTTTAAGACTAAACAGGATTGAAATTAGAGTTCCTGTCGTTACTAAGCAATCATTACGATGATCTTTACTATTAGCATCAATTAAAATATTATTGTATTTTTTATAAAGATGATGAGTATAGATATAGAGACTAAATTTAGTAATAATGGTTATGATACAAACAATAACTAACCAAATTGAAAAAACAAATTTTTCTTTATTGATAAAAGTTTCTATTGTACCTTTTATTACTGTTATAGACATTATTATCATCGTGATACTTATCAAAAGAGAATAAATATATTCAGCTTTTCCATGTCCTAGGTTATGATCAGCATCTGCTTCTTTTGAGCTAATTCTATTTCCAATATAAGTCATGATGGATGAAAAAATATCTCCTGCGCTATTGAAAGCATCGGCAATCATTGATTGACTGTGACTTATAAAACCAACAATTGCTTTGATGATAAGTAAAAATATATTTCCAACTATTCCTAAAATACTTGCTTTTTTAGCAGCTTTAAATCTATCCATAATCTATACTCCTTTCTAGTAATATTAATTATAATTAATTGAGATAACAAAGTAAAGTGTTCGGTAATTTTTAGACTAACTTAATTTATCAACTCGATCAATAAATCTGTTTAAGTTGTGATACCAAGTATAGATTTTTCTTTTTCTACTACTATAGGCAGCTATTTCTTCAAAAGTTGCGGTAGGATTATTTTCTTTGTATCTATTTACGCATCTTTCAAAACATGTATTTATACACGTTCTAACAATAATGACATTCCCAACTAGTATTTTTTCATCCTTAATAACTCTAAATAAAGCACTATCTATTATAAGTGTTTTTCCTGAATTTTTATAATGATTAACGATATCTTGATAAATCATATCAAACTCAGTATTAAGATTTGGAAGAGCACCATATTTAGTAACTAGCATATCGTAAACTTCTTGATTGTCTTTGTCCTTATCATGAGTTGAAAAAACTTGGTCAGTATCAATTACAACACAGTTTGGATCTAACATATATTTTCTAGCAGCTGTTGATTTACCACTTCCTGATTCACCTGTTAAATTTAGAACCAAATCGTCTGACAGATGTTTTATGTAAGGGTCTTTATCGATGTCTTCAGTGATATATAAACTTTCTTTTCTAAAGTATTCTTTTAGAAAATCTTTTTTTGTTAAAACATAGTTATAACAATCTTCTTCTTTGTCTAAAAATGTATATTTGATTTTACTTGTCTCTTCAAGTCTTTTAAAACCTAGAAATTCCATTAATGTCCAACTAGAAGGATTTTTTATTGCGGACTCAGTTACTATTTTCTCAATCTCTACTTCTAAAAACATATATTTTAATACTTCTAAAGCAGCTTCTGTTGCATATCCTACTTTTTGAAAGTTGGGATCAAGGTACCACCCTATTCCTCGAATACTCTTATCAGTACAGTTTTCATCTTCAAGGCTTCTTTCGTGAACACTAATTTGTCCAATTATTTCATTAGTACTTTTTAGCGAAATTGTCCAACAAAATACATCTAAATCTGATGTTTTTTCTAACTTCTTTTTTTGAAATACTTTTTCTTTTTCCCAATCTAGATTTAACTTACTAGTCAAATAATATTTATTTACAGATTCTAGACAAAGAATATTCCAAAGTTCTTTTAAATCAGAGTCTTCTGTTTTATGAAGGATGAGTCTATTTGTTTCTAATTGTTTACTTCCTAATAGTTTCATAATCCACCTCACACCATAAGTATTGTAGCAGAATGATGATTATTTTGCTAGAAACTATTGATTTTTTCAGAATTAACGGTATACTATTTTGAAAAAAAGGGGTATGTGACTTGAAAATTGAGTTTAGAAAAAAATTATTTGAATTATTATTTAAGGATAAACAAGTTATCACTGATAGGGACCGTTCTTTAGAGATTAGTGAAAAGAAAGACGAGATAGCTAGAAAAAGTTTTATGTATCGAAGACATGAAAATGTAAAGATAGATGATAGTTTTAAGTATTATCATTTTGAATTAACAGGAAATTTATCTAAAGATTTTAAATATTTATATGGAAGAAATGATATTCATAATTCAAAAAATATACTTAACCATTCTCTTGTTGATAATGTACTTAAAATTAGAAGAAGCCATGATATTATGCTTCATAAAAAAGATGATGTTTATACTATTTATAATGGAAGACATAGACTTGTTTATTTAAGTTATTATTATCATAAAATCCATCCAACTAATGGATTTGAAGCTCCAGCGATTGTTACTAGAGAGTTTGAGGATGATAAGATTAATGGGATTCTAGAAGCTTTAATGAATGATTTTGAAGCAAAGATTTATAAGTATAATTATTATGATGATGAAGCAGCTTTTTGTATTGTTCTTGAGAATAATATTTATGTAGTTAATAATGCTTCTGAATTAGAAGAATTTTATACAAGTATAAATACTGATAAAAGTAAATTTCATTATAGTAAACTAATTGATAGAACAAAGATTGTTTTTAATGAACTTTTTAAGAAAATATCTGAAATGGTTGGAGATAAATTCTTCGAAATGACTTTTTTAGATTTATTGAATTTTATTAGAGATGAGGAAATTTTTGTAAATGGTTCTAAAGTAGAAGTTGAAAATTTAGATATAAATAATTTCTATAATTATTATTTCGATATTTCTCATAATGTTCAATATTGTAGAATTCATAATCATGAAATACCTAATGGTGTAGGAGTATTAAATGCAATCTTCTTACCAATTAATAGATGTGGTCATATGATTATGGAGTTTCTATATGAAAATACTGAATATAAAAATCTTACCTGGAGAGAATTATATGAAATTATCCATGTATTTCCAGAATTCGAAGAATTTGATAGTACTCTTTTACTTGAATCCGCAAAAAGATTTGGATATGTTGAAGGTAGCGGAAAGGGAGTTCAAAAGAGAAAAAAAGATTACCTTTGTTAGAGGTAATTTTTTTATAAATATTTATGATAATCAATATGCATAAGTTTATTAGTATTATTTTTAATTTCTGTAAGCAGTTTGTCTTTTTCTTTTAAAACTAAATCATATTCTTCCTTAGTAATATCCCCTATTTTGTAGGCTCTTTCGAATTCATCTTCATCAATAACATGAGTTTCTCCATTACTTAAAACAGTTATATCTAAATATAAATCAAGGAAATATGGAATTTTTGTTTCTGCATCAAGGCCACTTTCTTTTATAATATCAAAATAATATTCTATTAGATTTTTACTCTCATCTAAAAATATACGAATGGCCTGATGACCAGTTTTGGGAATTATTTCGATTACATAGTATCCATCATCCATCGCAACTATTCCATATCTTATAATGAATTTATCAGTGATGTGAATTAGTTTTTTGACACTAATATAGTAATCCTCCTCATCTAGATAAAACTTCACTTGATATTTTGTTGCCTCTTTAAGATATGTTGTACTTATTAATTTCTTTTTCATTTAAATCACCATTTTAATTATAATTCTTTTTTGGTGTTATTACTATTATTTTGATTTCTTTTTTAATTCATAAATGATATCTGCTTGACTACAAACATTTTCTGAATGAGTAACTATAATTATACATTTATCTTCTTTTTTTGCTAAATCTTTTAATATTTTTAATATTTCATTTTCTGTTTCTTTATCAAGATTACCTGTTGGTTCATCAGCAACAATCATTTTTGGATTATAGGAAAGACTTCTTGCGATGGCGACTCTTTGTTGTTCTCCTCCTGATAATTTTAAAATACGACGATTCTTTTGACTGTCTGTTAAACCAACCTTCTTCATTAATTCAAGTGCTGTTTTATTTTTATCTGCAACTTTTACTCTACTAATATCCATCGAAAGTGTAATATTTTCTAAAGCTGTTAGATGAGGAAGTAAATTATAACTTTGGAAAACAATTCCAATATCCTTACTACGATATTCATCTAAATCAATTTTCTTTAAATCTTTATCTTCATAAGTAATCGTTCCTTCATAATTAGTTTCAAGTCCACTAATTAAAGATAATAAAGTTGTTTTTCCACTACCACTCCTTCCTTTAATAGCATAGACATTTCCTTGTTCAAAAGAATAGTTAATATTTTTAAAGACGTAGTCATTTTTATCAGCATCGGAATAGCGATAGGCAACATCTTTTAAATTTAGTAATATTTTTTTCATTATGTTTGCTCCTTTAAAATAGTTAATGGTGAAAATCTTTCAATAGTTATAATGGCACTAATACAGCTAATTAGTGTTATGACTAAACCGATTCCTAATAGTTCTAAAAGAACCTTTATATTTACAACAGCATCTATACTTTCAAAGGCTTCTATCTTTGTCACACCTTTAAAGTTTCTTTTTTCAGGTTGCATTCCTTTATTGTTAGGCATATCTTGTCCTGGTCTTTGATGTCCAAAATTATTTTCAATATTCTCACTTTCTTCTTTGCTGGCAGTTATTTCATTTTTTAATAGATTGTTAGAGACTGGAACACTTAGGCAAGCTCCTATTCCCGCTCCTACTAATAAAAATATCGTTGCGATAATTAGTAATTCGGTTAGAAACTGTAGAGCTACTTTCGACTTTTTCATTCCAATTGTTCTTAAAACACCTATTTCATATTTACGTTCACGAATATTAATCATATTAATAACTAATAAGACAACTGTTCCAATTATTAAAGTTATTACTAAGAAAGTTATAGCAAAAGTTTTAACATTAGAAATACTTTTAGTAGATTCTTCTAATTGAGTTAAATTAGTTTCAACAGACAAATTTTCACTAAGTCCTTTGTTTCGTAATTCTTTTTCGAATTTTTCAATTACTTCACTACTTGTAAGAGTGAAAGTTGGTTTAGTCTCAACTGACAATTCAGAATTAGCTTCTTTTATTTTTGTTGTTAGGGTTGTATTGGTAATTATTGTGTTAGCTGAGTTTGTGAACATATTCATTTTATTATCATCGGATTGTGTTTCTTCATAAATACCTGCAATTGTTGCTTCTACTGTTTTAGATTCATCTAGTGGATCAACTAAGGTAATTTTATCGTCTACTTTTAGATTATTCATAGTAGCAAGTTCTTGATTAATTAAACATTTTTCTTCTGTAAAATCAGTAGGTACTTCTCCATCTGTAATTTTATATGTTCCTTCAACAAAATCATTCATGGCATCAAGAGAAGAATATCCAACTAAAGTAAAATCACCAGATGTTACATTAGAGAAACCTCTTTTACCTCCTCTTTCTCCCATTTCGCCTCCCGCTCTTTCTGGTTCACTTGGGGCGTTTTCAGTTTCTTGAGAGGCCTTTGTAATACCATCTGCATTAATTCCAACAGTCATTGTGTAGTAGTAATCTTTGACATATTCACTTTCACCATACTTTTTAATGTCATCAATAGATATATTACTAATTGAATTAAATGACTCCTGCATCTTTTCTCTTGATGAGTCCATCTCTTCTGGATTGAAGTTTCCCATCATCTTCTCTCTATTAATACCCAGAGTAGCTTCTGTCTCATACTTTTCTTTATAGGAATTTATTAAGCTTGTGGATGAGTTGTTTATTGCTAGAGTGATAGCAGTTGCGGAAGATATTACTAAAATTATTATTCCAATTAATAGATTTCTCCCTTTATTTCTAATAATTGATGTTACTGCGTTTTTTAAAATATACATAAATTTTCTCCTTTTCACCAAAAGTATATTTTTTATTTGTGAAAAAATAGTGTAAAAAAAAAGAAAAGATTGTAAATTCAATATTTTCTCTTCTTACCATTAAAATAATTATTAATCATATTTCTATTACAGGAAAATCTTTTTAATATATCTGATTTTATTGCTGAAGGAATTATTATTTCATCTTTTTCTAATTCTTTAATGATTTCCTCAAGACTTTCTTCACTTATATATTTTATTTTTTCTTTTAGTTCTTCTTTATAAAAATCAGCACTAATATTTAGAAATTTGTATAATAGGTTTTCTTGATTTTCATTTTCATAGTCACTATATTCTATACCAAGACAGTAGTCTCCTTCATAAATTGCTTCATCACTAAGCATATTTTCATTATCATATAAAGGAGCAAAATCTACTGTCTTATCGGTTATTATTAGTCCATAATTTTCTGTATGACGATCTGCATTTCCAATTAAAGAGTCAAACATAAAGATGTTTACTAATTGAGTCATTAATTTTTCTACTGTCTTTTCATCAAAGTCTAGTAAGAAGGCATTCCAAATATCCTCTAAATTGTTTCTATCAGAAATGTTGTCATTTTGATACTTTGATTTTAAGTAATCTTCCATTGAGACAAACTTTGTTTTATCAAACATTTTTGATACTATTCCAATTTCATCATCATAATATGCATGGTAATACTCACAACAGGCTACTCCTAATTTCTTAGCAAGCTTCTCGGCAATTAATTCATTATAGTAGTTTCTGATATTTTTAACTTTTTTATAATAAAATAGTTCATTATTATATTCAAATGTTACTCCATCATAAAACTTTTTTCTATCTAGTATTTTTATTTCTAGTTTGTCTAAATCGTAAATCATTTTTTCTCCTACTTCTTATTTATAGAACTTTTTTTCACTTTCAAAATAATTGTTAATCATAGTTCTATTTTGAGCAAATTTTTCTAATAATTCTTCCATTAAAGCTACTTCAAAAATAATTCCTTCACTTTTTAATTCTTGGAAGATTTCGATTAAACTTTCTTCGCTAATTATTTTTAATCCATCTTTTAATCTTTTTTGATAAGCTCTATCACTAATATCTAAAAATTTATAAAGAAAGTTACCTGGTGTACTTATTGGGCTTTCACCTGAAGAAACAGCAAGATTATACTTACCATTATTAATTGCAATAGGAGAAAGCATTTTATCATTATCGAAGATAGGTGCCATACGTGATTTTTTTCCGTTGGGGATTATTCCAAAGTTTTCTCCATGACGATCAATATTACCAATTAAAGCATCAAAAAGAAATATATCAGTTACTTCGTTCATTATTTTTTTATCCAGACTCCATGGTATATCGCTATCAAAATAAATAGTATCCCAAATATCTTCAAGATTATTAAATTTACTCAAAGAAATTGTAGTTATCGGATAATTGTGTGCGGCATAATAATCGGACATTGTTTTATAGCCTACATCCCAAATAATATCATAGGCTGACTCTGAAACTACTCCTTTAATTCCTTGGTAAATGGCTGGTCTATAATGACAGCAAGCAACTCCAAAACGTTTGGCAATTTTTTCTGCAACTAATTCTTTTAAAATTCCTTCAGGAGCGGCTGGTTTAAAAAAATAATACTTTTTTTGATAGGCAAACATTATGCTTTTTGGTTTCTTTTCTAGAATTTTAATTGGTAATTCATCTAAGCTATAATACATATTCTCACTTCTTTCTGTTGTTGTAACTATCATTTTTAAGATTCTTCTCTTATGAATTGGTTATTTTTTTCTGCTTTACTTTAGATAATTCTATTGTTTTTTCATCTTTTTCTCCTTCATAGAATTTCTCTAATATATTTTCAAATATTGATTCATTTGAGACTAAAGAAAAAATAGTCATTGATGATTTTAATTTTATTGAGTCAATAACTCCAAATATTTCAATAGGATTATTTGTTTCTAATTTTAGCAAGGCTTTAGATATTTCGATTAATCTTTGTTTGAGTATTTTATTTTCTAGATATGCTGTTGCTTCATCTAAATCTTCTATTGCATAATAGTTTGAAATTTCACTAAAACCTAGGCCTTTGATTTGTGGAAAAATATACCACATCCAATGAGTTTTCTTTTCTCCCATTTTTATTTCATTTAACGCTTGATTATATGAATTCTCTTGGGCTTTTACAAACCTCTCTAAGTTTGCCATATAGTATACTACCTATCCTTATTTTAGAATAGTCCTTTCCTTATATTTTGTTATCTTCTTTTTCTTTAAGTGTTGAAATTAGTAATAAAAAAACTCCTACAGTAATTCCAATATCTGCTAGATTGAATACTGGAAAATCGTATTTAAAAATGGTGAATGATAAATAGTCAATTACTCCTTTATGGATAATTCTATCAATTAAATTTCCAAACATTCCTCCCAAGACTAAGCCTAAAGATAGAATTGATAATTTACTAAAATTATTTTCTTTTCTTATTAGTCTATCAATAACAATAATAAGGATTACTGTGAGGATTATCAAAAATGTAGTATTATTTTCTAAGATTGAGAAAGCAGCTCCTGTATTTCTTACGTGATATAGAGAAAAGAAATTAGGAATTATTTTTATTTCTTGATGAAGTTTCATTGTATGATTAACTGTAATCTTCATTATTTGATCTAGCATTAAAACAATGCAGGTAATTTTATAAATTTCTTGTCTATTCTTCATTTTCTGCTCCTTGAAGGTATTTTATTCTTTCGACTACTATTTGAATTTCATTAAGTCTTTTTTCAACATTTCCACGAATTTTAATTAAATTTCCTTTTTCTAATTCTTGGAAATTATTAAATACTTTTGGAAATAAAGTGAATTCACAACTTCCTGTTTCATCACTTCCTGTTAGGAAGGCCATTTTGTCACCTTTTTTGGTTGTGATGACTTTTATTTTTTCAACTAGAACTAGTGTATCAACCTTTTTATTAAAATAATTTTCTATAGCATTTAGTGGAATACAGTAAGGATTATCTTTTTTATACATTGTAGTTGGGTGTGATGATAGATAGAACCCAAAAACTTCTTTTTCTTTTTCTAATAAATAGGCATTAGAGTATTCCTTTTGAATTTCTATTTCTGGTTTCATAACAAGTGATGGGTCTATGTCCTTAGTTAATTCAGCATAGTTGAATAAACTATCAAGATTATAAATTAATGTTGCTCGATTATAGTTAAATTCTTTAAAGACATCAGCATTTATTAAAACTTCTAGTGTTTTTTTGCCAACACCACTTATATACAGTCTACTAAAACAGTCATAAATATCTTGGAATGGTCCATCTTTTTTTGCATTATCGATTTGTTCTGAAACGACTACACCAATTGATTTAATATTTGAAATTGGATAAATAATTTTATTGTCTTTAACTACGTATCTTGATTCACTATTACTAATTGTTGGTTTTTCAACGTCAATTTTATTTGCTTTTGCTTCGATTATATATTCACTTGTTTTGGACTCACTCCCTATAACATTTGACAATAAATTGGCAAAGAAAATTGTTTTATAATGACATTTTAAATATGCCATTTTGTAGGCGATTATTGAATATACAACTGAGTGTGATTTATTGAATCCGTAACCTGCAAAATTTAAGACTAAGTCAAAGAGTTTTTTTGCTTGATTGTATGGATGATTATTCTCCATACTCTTTTTTATAAACTTGTCTTCTTCAGCTTTTAGAAGGTCAACTTTTTTCTTACTCATGGCTCGACGTAAGATATCAGCTTCACCTAACGAATAGTTAGCATAAATATTAGCTAGTTGCATAATTTGTTCTTGATAAACTAAAATACCATAAGTATTTTTAGTTATTTCTTTTAGTGAAGGGTCTAGATATTCAACCTTCTCTTCTCCTTTTTTTCTACGAATATAAGAATCGATATTTACAGCTGCTCCAGGACGATAGAGAGCTATGGCAGCAAAAATGTCTTCAAAAGTATTGGGATTTAATTTTCTTAAGAAATTACGCATTCCAACTGATTCAAATTGAAAGATACCACAGGTGTTAGCAGTCTCAAACATCTGTAGAGTTTCCTTATCATCTAAAGGTATCTTGGTAAAGTCGATATCAATACCATGAATTTCTTTAATGTCTGTTATTATATTATCAATTAGAGTAAGATTTTTTAGTACTAAGAAGTCCATTTTTAAAAGGCCTAATTCCTCTAAATATTCCATAGAATAACTTGTCAAGTACATGTTATCGGCTTTGACTAAAGGAATTACTTCATCTAAATCTACTCTACTCATAATTATTCCAGCGGCATGAGATGAGGTATGACGAGGAAATCCTTCTAATTTAATGGCAATATTGAACATGTTACTTAGAATAGTATCACTGTCAATTCTTGCTTTGAAAGATGGATTGTTCTTGTAGATATTTGATAGTTTTTCTTTAGTCATTGCTGGAATAAATTTACATAAACCATCTACTTTATAAAGAGGAATATTTAATACTCTGGAAACATCTCTAAGTACTTGTTTAGCGGCCATGGTTCCAAAAGTAATAATGCCACTTACTCTTTTTTCTCCATATTTCTTTTGAACATATTCAATAACTAAATCTCTTTTATTATCTGGAAAGTCAGTATCAATATCAGGCATGGTCTTTCTTTCTGGATTTAAGAAACGTTCAAATAATAAATCATATTTTAAGGGATCTATATCGGTAATACCTAGAGAATATGCCACTAGAGAACCTGCAGCACTTCCTCTGCCAGGACCTACTAGTATTTTATTTTTCTTGGCAAATTTTATAAAATCATAAACGACTAGGAAATAATTGGGAAAGCCCATTTCATTGATTACTTTTAATTCATAAATTAGCCTTTCTTTGTAATTATTAGGAATTGCACCGTTAAGTCGTTTAGTTAGTCCGACTTTACAAAGTTCGAATAAATATTTCTTAGGATTATCGCATTCATAAATTGGCAAAAGATTTTCAGCTTTTGGAAATTCTAAATTACAATTATCAGCAATTTTCATAGAATTGATTAAACCGTCATTACTGGATAAGGCAAGGATGTTAGAAATATGTAATTCATGATTAGAAGTTTCATATTCGATGTCATCAGAAATGGTTTTTCCGTCTCTAATAAGATATAAGTATGGAAGAGTTTCTTCATCTTGTTTTTCTAAGTATAAACTTTCTCTAAAAAAGACAATATCTTTAGTAATAATTCTTGCTTCTTGTTCTTCTTTTTTATTAGAATACCCTAAATATAATTCATTATATATTTCTTTTAATTCTTGGTATTTTTCCATGTATTTAAAATCGGTGATGGCTATTACTGCCTTGTTGTATTTTTTTAAGTCATCTTTTATTATTTTTCTTTCATTTTGAATTGTTGAAAGTTTAATTAGTGTTTGGTATCCTATGTAATCTTTAGCATATAAAATAATATTAAATTCTTCTAATTGTAATTCTAAGCCGATTACTGGTTTTAAATTGTTTTTCTGACATTTCTTGATAAATTCCATTGTTCCAAACATATTAATATCAGTTAAGGCAATGCTTTGCATATTATTTTTAATAGCAAAATTAATAATGTCATTTATTTTTAAAAGACTGGATAATAATGTGTAATTACTTTTATTATATAGCGATATATACATAGCAAAACCTCCTCAAATTTATTTTACCATAGATACTGTTTATTTTGGTGGTAATCTTTTTCTTGTTAAACTTCTTAATTAAATTGACATTACTATGCTATCAGAATATACTGATTATATAAAGTACGAGGTGTAGGATGAGGAAAAACAATAGTGAAACTAATCATCATTTTAAAGATATATTTTTATATATTTGTTTTGGGGTAACGTTGTTTCTAAGTATTCTTATGGTACTAAGTTCACAAAATATTTGTTATCTGCCACTTAATACAACTGGTGAATGTGTAATTGCTAGAAGTATTATGGCACTTGATCATTATTTATTATTTTTAATAGTTGAAACAGTTTTTAGTATAGTTGTTACTGTACTTTATTTATTGGATGGTGTCAAACAGAAAAATATAAAATATAAAATTGTGGGAATAGCTAATATCTTATTACAACCTTTTGTTGTTTTAGCCTTAATTAGAATTGTATGGTGGTAAAAATGAAGAAAAAAAATTAATATTGATTCCAATTTTATTTGTCTTATTGTTTATTATTTATAAGCAATGTCTGATTTTATATTATAAAGACCTTAATAGTTATGCAACTAATTATGATAGTATTAGTGTGAAGACAAAGAAAGCTGTGACTGATAAAATTTGTGTAATACAAAGATTGATAATTTAAATATTTATATTCCTGATGGCTTTAAAAATGTGAAAAGTAAATATTCTATTGGTACATCATATTACGTACCAAATGATGAAAAATTTGAGAAAGCTACTAATTATATAAATATTAGTGATGCAAACAGGTACTACGATGTTTTATATAAGGATGATAAAAGATTACAAACAATTGGTGCTTACAAATTAATGAAAAGTAATAATATAAATTCAGAGTTTGATTTGATTAAATATTACAATAATAAACGAAAAAAAAATTCTATATTTACATCTAAAAATGATATTAAAATGAATTATTTAGCAGATATATGCGTTAAGAATTCTATCCTGAATAGTGGAAGAGATTTGAATTATTATTTAGAGGGGGATTTACAAGGATTAATGGTTGAAAATGATAATTACCGTTATATTAAGTTGTATGATAAGGGCCACAACAAATATTATTCTATTTCGATTAGTAAATATCCAAAAAATCCTAACTATAAAGAAATTCTTACAAAAGATGAGATTAATAAGATAGTAAAATCAATCTATTTTGATTAAAAATAATGTTCTTAATCTTTATATTTCCTTGTTTTTTTGCCATTTTATTTGACTTTCTTAGTAATTTATGTTAAAGTTATAAAGCAGATGAAGGAAATACCAAAGGAGGGATAATATGGCAGTTAATATATCAACAAGAAAAGGTAATGTTAAAAACAAAAGATCTCATGCTTTAAACGCTACTAAGAAAAGACAAAACCTAAATTCACAAGTTTATAGACTTGAAGATGGAACTAGGGTTAGACTTTCAGCTAAAGAAATTAGAACTTTAAAAAAGAATGAGCAAGCTGCATAGTTTTCTGACGATTATTACTAAAGATTAATCTTTTCACTTTGTGAAGAGATTTTTTTTGTAGAAATTTGTGATATAATTAAAAAAAGTTTAGGAGGTAATAAGAATGATTGAAGAAGTAAAAAAACAAGTATGTAAATCATTAGATAAAGATAACTCAGGTCTTGGAATGGAACATGTTAATAGAGTCTTAAATTTATCCTTAAAATTTGCTGAAATAGAAAATGCTAATAAAGAGGTAGTTTCTCTAATTGCATTATTACATGATGTAGATGATTACAAATTATTTGGAATGGAAAGTGCTGATAATTTAACAAATGCTAAAAATATTCTAGCGCAATGCTCAGTTGCTAATGATGTTAAAGAACAGATTTTAGATGCTATAAAAACTATTGGTTATAGTAAGAGATTAAAAGGTATTAAACCGAAAACACTTGAGGGAATGATTGTATCAGATGCTGAGATGTGTGATGGTGTTGGAATTATGGGAATACTTCGTAGTTATCAATATAATCTAGTTCATGGGAATGCATTTTTTGATAAAGATATATACCCTACTTTGAATATGTCTGCGGATGATTATATGACTAAAAAAAATGAAACTGCAGTTAACCATATATTCGAAAAATCGCTAAAATTAAAGGACTTGATGTTAACTGATTCAGGGAAAAAAGAAGTTCTAAAAAGGCATAAGGTAATGGTTGAATTTCTATATAACTTTTTTGAAGAAGAAAATGTTCCAGAATGGATTGACTATTTGGATAAGTATTTAGAAGAAAATAAATAATTATATTTATTATAATTGAATTTACTTTTTAAATAACAAATGTCTTTTAAAATAAATTATGATAATCACTCTGCTATTTATAAGAGAAATTGTTGTATATTTTTGATTATAAAAAAGCATTACTCTACTGATTAGTAGTTAGTAATGCTTTTATTTATTGACAAGTGAATCCTTTCATCAAAAGATCATTGTAGATTGCGGTTTTATCTGTTGCTGCTGGGTATTCAACATTTGTTGCTATATTTGATTTATGTAGATCTGGTAACTTCGTAGGATCGTATGTTGCATAATTGACTTCTGATGTAACTATTAATCCACCATTTGCTGGTGTTACAGTCATTTGATAACCTGCAATTGGATAAGCAAGAAATGGTTGATATCCGGCAGTATAGGCTTGAACCGTGTTTACACCTAACGGATTTCCAGCGGTTGGATTAATCGTAAATGTTTTAGAAACTTTAGTTAGTTTTTCTGAATCAAAGGTTAAATTCATATTTAGTATTGTATCTGTTCCATCAGGATTATTTACAGCTGTAAAGATACAATTTAGAGTACTTTCGTTAGTAAGAAGTTTTTTCTTCTCAACTTTGTGATGAGTCTTTTGCTTTGGCTCTTCTTTTGCTTTTAGTGATTGGATAACAGGGAATGCTGTTCCTAAAAAGATTGCTAATGCTCCTACTACGGCAATAATAATTGCAGGTTTTTTACTAGTTCTTTTTTCGTATCTAGCGGCTTCTTCTACGTCTTGAAGATTTAGAACTTGTGTCTTTTGAAGTTCCTCTGGAGTCATTTGTTGCTGACTAGCACGATTCTGAATTTCCCTTTGATTCATCTAATCACCTCTATCTTAATTACATTATAGCAAAACATGGATAAATAGCCAATAAAATTTTAAAAAAAATAACTATTTCTAGTTATTTTTGTTTCTTGAATCAAATTTTTTACGTTCTTCTGTGTTAAGGATTCTTTTACGGATACGAATATTGTTTGGAGTTACTTCTACTAACTCATCAGAATTTATGTAATCAAGTGCGTATTCTAGAGAAATTGGTCTTGGTCTTTTTAAGACAACTGTGTGATCTGATCCTGCAGCACGAGTATTTGTTAATTGTTTTCCTTTAACAACGTTTACTGCAAGGTCATTATCCCTATTACATTCACCTACTACCATTCCTTCATATACTTCTGTACCTGGTTCAATAAACATGATACCACGATCTTCTAAGTTTCCAATTGAATATGCAGTTGAATTACCATTTTCCATTGAAACTAAAACACCAAGTTTTCTTTCTCCAATTACTACATTTTCATATGGTAAATATTCTTTGAAAGTATGGTTCATAATACCATATCCCTTTGTAAGAGTCATGAAATCAGTTGAAAAACCGATTAATCCACGTGATGGAATTGTATATAATAATCTAACTTGATTTTCAAAGTTTGTCATGTTTTCCATTTTTCCGCCACGAATTCCTAATTGTTCAATGACTGATCCTACCGAATCTTCTGGTACTTCAATTTGTAATTCTTCGTATGGTTCATATTTTTGACCATCAATTTCTTTAATGATAACACTTGGTTTTGATACTTCTAACTCAAATCCTTCACGACGCATATTTTCAATTAAAATACCTAAATGTAGTTCACCACGTCCACTTACCAAGAATGATTCATTTGATGCTGGTTTAACTTTCAAAGAGACATCTTTTTGTGTTTCACGAATTAATCTTTCTTCGATTTTTCTTGCAGTAACTATTTTTCCATCTTTTCCAACGAATGGAGATGAGTTTGTTCCAAATGTCATTTGAAGTGTTGGTTCATCAATATGTAATTGTGGTAACGGAATGATACTATCGTTATTGCAGATTGTTTCTCCTACAGAAATATCTGCAAGTCCAGCTATAGCAATAATGTCTCCTGCTTCTGCTTCTTCGATTTCAATTCTATTATATCCATAATATCCAAATAATTTTTGAATTCTAAATTGTTTTGTTGTTCCATCTAAACGACAGCAAGTTACCATTTCACCAGTTTTAATTTTACCGTTATGAACACGGCCAATACCAATTCTTCCAACAAATTCATTATAATCTAATAAAGCTGGTTGGAATTGTAATGGACTATTTACATCACCTGTTGGTGCAGGAATTACTTCTAATATTTTATCTAGAATTTCATCGAATCCTGGAGTTTGAGTTGATAAATCATCGCTTAATGAGCAAGTATTATTGATTGCTGATGCATAAATTACATCAAAATCTAATTGATCATCGTCAGCTCCTAATTCAATAAATAAATCTAGGACTTCATCAACTACCTGTTTACATCTAGCACTTGGTTTATCTACTTTATTAATTACTACGATTGGTTTTACTCCTGCTTCAAAAGCTTTCTTTAAAACGAATCTTGTTTGTGGCATAGCTCCTTCATAAGCATCAACAACAAGTAAAACACCATCTACCATATTCATAATACGTTCTACTTCTCCTCCAAAGTCAGCATGACCTGGAGTATCTAGAATATTAATTCTTACTCCCTTATAATCTAGAGCTGTTGTTTTAGCTAAAATTGTAATACCACGTTCTCTTTCTAAGGCATTGGAATCCATTGAAACATTTGAGACATCCTCATTCTCTCTAAACATACCTGAATGTTTTAAGATACCATCTACCAAAGTTGTTTTTCCATGATCGACATGGGCAATAATTGCAACATTTCTTTTTTCCATAATATACACCTCTTCATACATCGTCCCCAATTATAGCATAAAACAAAAGAAAATACTAGGTATTTTCTAACATTTTCCTTATTGCAAAGGCTTTTTCTCATAGACATTCAAATTCTTTCTATTTTTTTGTATTTCGCCTGTGAGAATTTTTAAAATGTCTTCTGGTAAACGTTCAATTGGAGCATATAAAGTTATGTTTTTATAATTTTTTAAATCGGGTAATTTTTTATCTTTCATTTCCAAAAGAAATTTTAAAGTTTTCTCTAATTTTTGAATACTCCATAAAACTTCTTTTTTTAGTTTTTTATTAAATTCATTCTGATTTAGAGTAATTCTGCTCTTTTCAGCGCTCAACCTTTTTCTTTGATATTCTTCATCATCTGTTCTTTTTCCATCTTTATAAATCATTCTGGTTGCTTCCCAATCTTTACTTGAAAATTTTCCTAAGAATCCTTCATCAAAGAGAATATTCAATTGCTCTACCTCTACTTTTATAGCTTCTAATTTGCTTAGAAAATCTCTTGTTACTTGTGGTTCAAGTTCTACAATTGCTTTTAAATTTTTTATTAAATTTGAAAAATGATATGGGTCGGTTTCATCATAAACTGTACCTTTTACTGTTCTATTTTCATAGAACTGATAATTTTCTTCATAGCTTAAGTTTTCATCATATGAAAATAATGTTTCCATTCCTTCATCGTAGCTAGAAAATCTTTTTTTATGAACATTCTCATTATCGGGATACATGAAGAATTCTGAGAATTCTACATCAATTATTGGTGCAACTCTAGTTATTTTGTTATTTTTAATAACTAAGGAAATATTTTCATAGTGATAATTTGCATCTCTTCTTAAGATTGAACAGAGGATTTGTTCTGCAAGTTTACTTCTTAAATCCCTTCTTTCACTAAAAAAAGTGCTATTTAAGATGGAAACATAATTGTATTGAACTTCACAATAATTGATATAATCTGATATATTTACTAAAGTATCTGGGTATTTTTCAAACAATTCATAAATATTAATCAACTCTTCACCTTCATCTAGAATATTATCTACTAAACAACCCTTTTCATAATATTTTGGTTGCTCTAATGATAGATTTTTACAGTAAGCTAACGAATAAACGGGTGTTTCATGGTCTATGTATTTATTAATGAGATATGACCAATATACTTCACTATATGAAAATAGTGGCGTTGATAGCGGTTTCGTTTTAGAAAGAGGCTTGAAGATTTTTTCTTTATTATTCATTCTAAATGTTGGAAAGTATTTAGTACTTGATACTCTACTTGAGGCTGCTTTCTTTAGATTACCTGTTTTATTCTTTATATCTAGTTCTGTTATTTCGAATATATTCATAATTTCACCTATATTTCTATATAAAAAGAGAAACTATTTTATCTTTTGAATAGCTTCTTCATTTACTTTTTCTACGACAGGAATTCCAAAACGACTATAATCATATTTTTCGTATGATTCGTTGTAAGTGGCAGTTACTTCTACAGGAACTTCATTAGTAAACCATATATCGTAACCTCTTGTTTGAGAGCCATAACCATCACGTTCGTTAAAGTTTTCAATGTCAAAAACTTTATATCCTTCTGGAATATTGATACTTCCACTTTTAAGATTTTCTGCATGGGATTCTGAAGAATCAAGAAGTAAATCAACTCTTATAAAGAATAGATGTTGATAAGGTTCAAAAGCTCTTTTCTCTCCTTCTTTTGCTTCTTCTTGTAATTGCTCTAAGGCTGTATTTTCCATAAACATTTCTTCTTTTGTTTGTGGTGGTTGATTTGGCTCTTCTTCGGTATTTATTTTTCCTAAGCAGCTTGTTAGACTAGTCATACTTAAAACCCCAACTGTGCTAAATACTGCTAATTTTTTAATTGCTTTCATAAATCCTCCTCGTGATGACTATTATACTTTTCTTGAGCTTTTTTATCAATAATAACTTTTATAAATAAATAATGATTTTAATTTATTTTAAAGTTGTTCAAGTTCTCTAATATCTAATCCGGTTGCTTCAATGATATCTTCTTTTTTCATTCCCATATTTAGAAGTTCTTTGGCTATCTTTAATGAGGCTTCTTTACTCCCTATCTCTAGTCCCTGTTCTAATCCTTTTTCAATTCCTTGTTGTAACCACTCTGCTTTTAAGCTATTTTCTATTTTTCTATTATCTTCTTCTGCACTCATGTATTCTCTAAATTCTGGCTCTTCATTTACTCTTGTTATTTCTTCCATATATTTTTTTACCACCTTATCATTTTGAGATAGTTTATCTAAATCTTTTGGTTCTAAAACAAGCATTATTATATGTTTATTTTTATCTATCTCTTTTTCATTTTTACTATACCATAGTTCTAAATAGTTATCCATATAAAATTCATAGATTATTAAGTTAGTAACAAATAACTTTCCACTTTCATCTCTTAGCATGAAAATGCTTCTTTCTCTTTCTGATTTAACGTGATAAGTAAAATTTATTTGAATTATCTTTTTATCTTCACTATACTTTTCTCCTCTTAAAATATAGTGAGAATATTTATCGCAAATATAAGCAGTATTTCGTGGTCTAATATAACTTTCTTTATTAGCATTTACTTCTACTTGGATATATCCTTGATTTGTTTTTAAATTAAGATCTAAATGTTTGCGATAGATGTGTACATTATCAGAATTTCTTTCTAAATTTAAGTATTCTAATTCATTTATTTTTATATCTAGTATGTCTTCTAATAAACAAATCAGTAGTTCCTTATTTTTCTCATTCATAAAAACTTCTTTAAAGGCCGCATCATAGCGACATGTGTAAAACTTTTTTTCAATTAATCTTCCTTCTTACTTTATTATTTACAAGAAAAAGATTATTCCACAAAAAAAGTGCATTGCCTGCACTTTAATTTATTATAGTAAAATCATTAATAATGTTAATATTACTATATTAGCAATCGCTATTGTTAATACTACTTTTCCAGCCCATTTTACCCATGTAGAATATTGAACTTTAGCTAAAGCTAAACCTCCCATGATTGCTCCACATGTTGGGGTAATTAAGTTTACTAAACCATTAGCAGCAACCATTGTCATTACAGATACTTCTGTACTGTAGCCAATTTGGCTAGTAAGTGGTCCAATGATTGGTGCTGATAGTGATACTAAAGCTGATGAAGATGGTACTAATACTGATAATATTACATGTAGAATGTAGTTAAGAGGTGCAAATACTCCTGCTGGAACAACTCTTAATAATTCCGTTGCATTATAAATAATGTAATTATCTAGATAAGTACTTTTCATTAATACTGATGCTCCTCTTGCAATAGCAATAATTAAAATTACTCCTACCATATCGTCAGCACCATCGATGAAAGTATCAACGAATTGTTTTTCACCAGTTCTATTTACTAGTCCAATAACAACAGACATGATTAAGAACCAAACTGCTGCTTCATAGAAGTACCATGTACCTAGTGGACTTCCAGTTAACCAACCAGTAAAATTATCGAAAATAGTAATTCCAAAGTCTCCCCATGGAATGAAACCAACTATCATTACTAAGAAAGTTAGTCCAAATAACCATAATGTAATAACTTGTTTTTTAGTTAATTTTACATTTTCTTCTTTCTTAGCTGCTGCTGCTCCATATTCCATTTCCATTTCTTTTCTTTCTCTTAATGAAAGAATTGTAGAACCTTTTTTCTTGATAACTTTTTTTGCATAATTCATAACAAAGATGATTGAAATTAACAGTGATGATAGCCAAAGGATTGTTCCTATAGCAATAATTACTCCTTGATTTACTTTAATGTTATCAGGTAGTGCTGATATTGCTGCGCCTACAGCGAACGGATTAATAGTTGAACCTAAAACTCCAGATCCTGCTCCCAAAAGGACTATCGCTGATGATACAATGGTATCCATTCCAGCAATAACCATTGCAGCGGCTAATAAGGCATAGAAACCAACAGTCTCTTCTAACATACCATAGGTAGTTCCACCTATTGAGAAGATGAACATTAATATTGGAATTAATGCAAGTTCATTTCCTTTCAATTTTTTTACTAGAACTTGGATTCCTGTTTCTAGAGCTTTACTTCTAGCAACAATTGCTAAGAATCCTCCTAGTATAAGTACGAAAATACAAACATCAATTGCATCTTCAAATCCTTTCAGTGGTGCCATTAAAACATCTGGTAAAGTTGCTCTTACTACACCTGAACCATTTACAATTGCGTCACTTGCAAATTTTGCTTCTGGTAAGATGTAAGTAACTGCTCCTAATAAATATATTAGGATAAATATGATTGAGAAAGATGTTATAAACTCCTTTCTCTTCTTTTTAGTAGCCATTTTATACTCCTTTCCTACTAATTACTGTTCCTGTCTTCCCTTCTAAAGCTTCTTTAGCCTTACTTAGAGAAGTAATTAAAGCTTGTCCTCCTCTTCTTTTTTCTACAAAAGTTAAGCATGCTTCAATTTTAGGTAACATACTCCCTTCTTTAAACTCACCTGTTTGCATGTAGTGTCTAGCAAGTTGTGGAGTTAAGAATTCAATAGTCTTTTCATTGGCTGTGTTGTAGTTTATACAAACTTTTTCTACGGCTGTTAAGATTAAGAAAATATCTGCTTTCATATCAATTGCAAGTCTAGCACTTGTTTTGTCTTTATCAATTACAGCATCTACTCCTTTTAATTTATTATAATGGTAGGCAACTGGAATTCCTCCACCACCTCCAGCAATAACAATATTTTTGTTTTCCAAAAGTTGATTAATTGTTTTAGTTTCAACAATTTTTTGTGGTTCTGGAGAAGGTACAACTCTACGATAACCTCTTCCAGCATCTTCTTTAAAAGTATAGCCTCTTTCTAATTCTAATTTTTTAGCTTCTTCCTCAGTATAGAAACTTCCAATTGGCTTAGTTGGATTAGAAAAAGCTTTGTCTTTTTTGTCTACAATTACTTGTGTAATTACTGTTACACAATTTTTGCGCATATTCCTACTTACTAATTCTTTTTGAATTGACTGTTGTAGATGATATCCAATGTATCCTTGACTCATTGCCCCACATTCTGGGAAAGGTACTTGTGGAGTATTTATTTCATCATGTGATACTTCTAGGGCCATATTTATCATTCCTACTTGTGGCCCGTTTCCATGAGTTACGATTATGTCATAACATTCTGCTAGTTCAACAATATATTTTGCTGTCTTTCCTACTAATTTTAGTTGCTCTTCAGGTGTATTTCCTAAAGCATTTCCGCCTAAGGCGATAACTATTCTCTTTCGCATTATTTGTGCATTGTTGCATACATAACAGCTTTAATTGTGTGTAGTCTGTTTTCAGCTTCATCCATAACTTTTGATTGACTTGATTCAAATACTTCATCTGTAACTTCCATCTCAGTTATATTAAACTTGTCATGTATTTCCTTTCCTATTTTTGTATTAGTATCATGGAAAGATGGTAAGCAATGTAGGAAAATTGCATCTTTGTTGGCTAAGTTCATTAATTCTTTTGTAACACGATATGGAGTCAACATTTTAATTCTTTTTTCCCATAAAGAATCGTCTTCTCCCATTGAAACCCAAACATCAGTGTAGACAACTGATGCGTTTTCAAGACCTTCCTCAACATTTTCAGTTAAAAGAATTTCTGAGTCATGTTCTTTGGCAAATCTACGGCATTCTTTAACTAATTCTGAATCGGGAAATAATTCACTAGGCGCACAACAGCAAAAGTTGATTCCTAGTTTAGAGCAAATTACCATTAAAGAATTGGCAACATTATTTCTAGCATCTCCTAAAAATACTAGTTTTCTTCCTTTTATATCGCCAAAATTTTCATACATTGTCATAATATCTGCTAGCATTTGAGTTGGATGAAATTCATTAGTTAGCCCATTCCAAACAGGTACACTTGAATATTTTGCTAATTCTTCAACAACGCTTTGTTCAAAACCTCGGTACTCAATACCATCATACATTCTAGCTAGGACACGAGCTGTGTCTTTAATACTTTCTTTTTTACCCATCTGAGAACCTGTTGGTCCTAAATAAGTAACACCCATCCCTAAATCTTTAGCGCCTACTTCAAAAGCACATCTAGTTCTTGTGGAGTCTTTTTCGAATAGTAAAACAACATTTTTTCCTCTTAAGTAGTCATGTTTTTTACCATTATGTTTTTTTATTTTGAAATCAATAGCTAAATCGATTAGATATAATATTTCATCTTCAGTGTAATCTAATAATTTTAAAAAATCTCTTCCATAAAAATTCATTTTAATCCTCCCTTATTAAAGGCATACTCATACATCTTGGGCCTCCACGTCCACGAGAAATTTCTGCTCCTGGAATTTCAATTACTTTTAGACCATTTTCTCTTAGGACTTGGTTTGTAATGATATTTCTGTCATAAACAACTACTACTCCTGGTGCGATACATAAAGTATTAGAACCATCATTCCATTGTTCTCTTTCTGCTGCTACTTTATCCCCTCCAGCACATGGTATTAGTGTAATTGGCATTTTCAAGTATGTGGAAAGAATGTTTTCTAATGAGTCGTTTATCTCAACAACATTTAAATCTTCATCACTATCTGGATCATTTCCCTCTGTAATTTCAAAGACTTGTAGTGTTTCAACTATCCCAGGGTGATATGTAAATTTATTTCTATCTACTTGAGTAAATACTGTATCTAAATGCATAAATGCTCTGCTATTCGGTATATTGAAAGCAAGAACTGTATCAATTTTACAATCCTTATTCTTAAATAGATTTTTGGCTATTTGGTCAATTGACTCTGCTTGTGTTCTTTGAGAGATGCCAATTGCTAAGATATGGTCATTTAAGTTTAAGATATCTCCTCCTTCAATATGAAAAGGCATATCTCTATCAAAATACTTATCTACATATCCTGCATAGTCTTTGTGATATTTAAAGATATACTCTGCATAAATTGTTTCTCTGTTTCTAGTTACAGAGTACATTCTGTTTAGTGAGATGCCATTACCAATACTTGCAAAATTATCTCTTGTAAAGTATAAATTAGGCATAGGTGCTGCTAAGAAATCTGTTTCTTCTGTTACTAAATCTACTAGTGACTTTTCATCTTTTCTTTGATTTCTATTAATTTCGTAAATTTGGATTCCTTCCATAGTCTTTAACACAAGTTCCTTACTATCTTTGAAACTATTTAAATATTGAAATACTAAATCACGATATTTAGGAGTTCTAATTCCTGCTTCATATATAAATTGATTTATAAATTCTTCACGGATAGTTTCTCCTTCTTCTAAGACTTCTGCCATTAAGTCTTCTAGATATACTACCTCAACATCATTTTCTTTTAAAACTCTGGCGAATTCATCATGTTCTTTTTGGGCTATTGGTAAATATGGAATATCATCGAATAGCAACTCCTCTAAAGTATTAGGTGTTAAGTTTAGTAATTCATTTCCTGGGCGATGTAATAGTACTTTTTTAAGTGGTTTAATTTCACTTTTAACATTAATTCTTTTCATTTTTCCTCCTACTATATTAAAAAAAGGGCCATATCATATTGATTGGTTACTCTTTTGTTGTGAAAATTATTGTATTTTTATTCAGTAACTATAGGTCATAGCTGTCGCAGTATAACACTCCCCTATCTTGCTTTAATTGTAGCATCTTTCTGAGGTAAAGTAAACGAATAAAAGAGAGGTTTTTGAAAAAAAAATGTTATTTTAGAAGTTTGGAAGTAACTTGTTTGTTTATCAAAAAAGGATTTTACTGAATAGATGTTTAGTGTAATGTTTTTTAGGTAATTTTAGTCTTTATTTCATAAAAAAAGATGCTTTTAAGAGCACCTTCCTACTATTTAGCTTTTTTGTCCTGATGCTAACTAATAGAAATTTATGATAATAGTAAAATTTTATTATTGCCATTTTTGTAGTGTTTTATTCATATCATGAATATCTATTTTTATTCATTTTGACAAAGTTGATTTTATTTTTTTATTATTTTTTATTACTTTTTTATAAATAAATCTTATTATTAAAAATATTATTAGAATTCTAATTGGTGTTTTTAACTTACTTATATAGGTGTTTATAACTACCCAATTATTTCCTAGTGAATATCCAAAATAAACAAAAGCAAGTGTCCAAGGAATTGAACCGATTGTTGTGTAAATTAAGAATTTTAGAAATGGAAGTTTCATAATTCCTATGGGAAGAGATATTAGGGTTCTAATGATTGGAAAGTTTCTTCCAATTAAAGCAGCAAAAAGTCCATATTTATTAAACCATGAATCTGATTTTTGCAAGTCTTCTTCTTTCATAAAGAAATATTTACCATATTTTTTTACAAACGTTCTTCCTCCGAAATAGCCCATAAGATATATAATAATAGCACAAAAAACACTTCCTAATAGACCAGTTAAGAAAGCACCAAGAAAAGTAAAAATATTTTTACTTGCTAAAATTCCACCTGTTGCAAGAATTGCTTCACTTGGTATTACTATTATTATAGCTTCTAAAACCATTCCAATAAACATTCCAAGGTAACCATAATCACTAATTAATTCAATAACAAAGTCTGCCATATTATCACCTAGTAAATAATATGAAAAAAAGAATTAATTTTGCATTAATTCTTCTATGTAATCACTTAGTGTTTCATATTCTTTTTTATCAAGCTCATCAAGGATTGGATGGTGTTCTTTTATTACGGCACCTTCGAAAGCTTGAAGCATTTCGTAATCATTATCATTATCCCCTATAACGTGTAATAAATTATAGTCTAACTTTTCTAAATTAAATAATCTTTTAATCGCATTTTGTTTATTAACACTCTTATTAATTATATTAATATGAAAACGACTAGCATAAATATGGACATTGGATTCTTTCTTTATCAGTTGAACCATCCTATTTTTTTCATCTTCCGCTAAACAATTCACAACTATTTTTACACAGTCATCATAATTAGTTGTATTATTATAACCATCATCTAAATAGTAGTCACAATTATTCTTCTCTAGAAGTGGAATAGTTTTTTCAATTTCTTCTCTGCTTAACAATATTGTCTCAATACAATAATCCATATTATTAAATATCTTAGCACCATCTTCACATATTAAATAGGTATATGGAATATCATATTTATTTAATAACTTCTTTAAATCTGTGTAATTTCTTCCCGTGACAATACAAAAAATATTTCCTTTTTTAACAAAGTTCTTTATGGCTTCAATATTTTTTTCATTTTTCTTTTGATTATCTAAATAATAGATTGTGTTATCAAAATCACTTGCTAATATTTGCATATTATCACCTATTTTTAGTATACATTATTTCGCAAGAAAACAAAAGTTTTTTAAGAAAATAGATTATAAAAAAATATAGGAATTTCCTATATTTCTTGTTATTGTTTTTTAGTAAAATCTGATTCTTTCATAGTATATTTATAAGCTTTATCTAGATCTTCTACATAAAATTCTGATTTAATGTTATTTACTTTAACATGAACAATTGGTTTTTCTAAAGTATCTCTAGCATCTAATAATTCTAAGAAACTTGATACTTTGATTATTCTCTTATCGCCAATAAGCTCATTACCATTCTCTACTTGAACAATAATTCTATCATATTCTCTTAATATTTGATTAAGTTTAATCTCATATTCGCTCTTCTTAGTTGTTGATTTAAGTACATATATTATTAGTCTTACAATTATTATTATTCCTATTAGACATAAGATACAAGCGACGATTGAATATATTTGACTCATTTTCTTATAATGCTCTTTAGAAGAACTAAAAGGTAAATGAGTATTTGATATTTCTTCTTTAACAACATTAAATGTTTGAACTGATAATGGCACAACAACACCTGCTATTTTTTTCTTTTTATTATTCTCTTCTATATATAAAGCAACTTCAACGTGAGAATCGGAATTTAGAGAGTATTTATTGTTGTATTCATTAACATAATCATTGTACTTTTTAAAAGGAATTTCTATGTTTTCGGATATAGTCGCAACATTAGCATTTCCTTTTAATACTTGTTCTTTTAATAGAATTTCATCAGTTGTATATAAAACTTTATTTTCTTCTTCTGGTTTAGTAATTTTTAATGTACTTTCTATAGAGTACTTATAATTATAATCAACTTCTGTTGTGTATAAAGCATTGTATGTGAATGATACAGGAATAGTTTTTGTTATTGCTGATAAATATTCCATTCCAGAGTTTAGGCATTCATCTTTATAATGTTCATTTTTTTCTAAACAAACTTTATAATCTATTGTTGATGATTCATTATATGTTACTTCACTTTTTTTATAAGAGTTTGCTGAGATAACTAAGAAGATACCTGCTGCTATAAATAGCATAATTGCACTAACTAATTTTAAGCATATTCTAAGTTCATAACCAATATATTTGGGATGATTAGTCGAATCTTTAGCATTATCTGTTGCACTAGGTTCAGTTACTTTGATAGCATTTTCCATAAAGCTATTGTTGCTAGAGACTACTGGAGTCTCAGAGATATTGTCATTAGTTTCTTGAGGTATTGTTTCATTATTAATCTCAGATTGATTATTTGCTTGTACATTTATATATGGAATGTCTGTGTTGAAGTTATCATTATCGGACTCTTGATTTTGATTTTTAAATTCTTGAGGAGTCTCGTTCAAATTATTTATATTATTATCTTGCTCAAAAATATTAAAGTTGTTGTTTTGTTGTTCCATAGAATCATTAATTGGATTTCCAATAAATGGGTTATTTATTTCTGAAGCTTCTGAAGTATTGTTTTCAAATGAATTTGAAAACTGATTTATAGTGTTTACATCTTCAATTGGCTCTTCTATATTTTCATCTGTAAAGTTTGGAGTAGTAATGATATTGTTTTCTTCTATTAGATTTGATTCTTCTGAATTATCAGTTAGTCCTTCAAAAGGCTCAATTGATTGATTACTGTCAGTTAATTCTGTATTTGTTTCTACGTAGCTTTCATTTGTAAAACTAGGTATAACAATTGTATTACTTTCTTCAACTTGTTCAGCATCTTCTGTGGTATCAATTATCTCTTCAAAAGGTTCAGATACTTCATTACTATCACTTAACTCTTCAACTGACTCTTCTATGTTTTCATCTGTAAAGTTTGGAGTAGTAATGATATTGTTTTCTTCTATTAGATTTGATTCTTCTGAATTATCAGTTAGTCCTTCAAAAGGCTCAATTGATTGATTACTGTCAGTTAATTCTGTATTTGTTTCTACGTAGCTTTCATTTGTAAAACTAGGTATAACAATTGTATTACTTTCTTCAACTTGTTCAGCATCTTCTGTGGTATCAATTATCTCTTCAAAAGGTTCAGATACTTCATTACTATCACTTAACTCTTCAACTGACTCTTCTATGTTTTCATCTGTAAAGTTTGGAATAATCACAGTATTATTTTCTTCTACTAGGCTTGAGTCTCCTGCGGTATCAATTGCCTCTTCAAAAGGCTCAATTAGTTGATTACTGTCATTTGATTCTGTATCTACAAACCTTTCATTTGCAAAGTTTGGTATAACCGCATTATCGTTTTCTTCTGGTTGTTCTTCTATATCATAGTTATTTTCTTCTAAAGTCTCATCTATATTTACTTCTACATTTGAAGATTCATCTTCGTCTTCAAACATTTCAAGAGTTTCACTAATAAGTTCACTATCGATTATTTGTGGAGTATTCTTTTTATTGTAGATATTTTCGTTTGTTAATTCATTATTTTTATTGACATTTTCTGCCTTTTCTGTTTCATCGTTATTTATCATCTGCCAACCTCCTTTCTAAATATCATTTTTTTATAAGTTCGCTTAGCGCGACTGTTGGTAGACCTAAAAATGGTATTCTTAGCTTTTTTTGACCTACAATATCTTTTTCATCAACTTCCCAAGCATCTTCACCATTATTAGCATCGCCTTTTGTTTTATAAAACTTTTTATTCTCTTTTTTATTCACTTTAATAATTCTATGCACAATTATTTCTCCATTCTGAGTAAAGGCAATGATATCATTTTTCTTATATTCTTTTTTCTTTTTATCAATAATTATTACGTCACCTTTGTTGATAGTACCAGTCATCGAGCCCGATCCTATAGCTAGTGCATAAAATCTCCCGAAATTACTTACCAAGTATACAATACATCCCAAAATAATCAACAATATAACACTAAATACCTTTTGTATGTTTGAATTTTTTTTATGTTCTTTACTGTTAGTAATTTTTTCTCTTTTGAAGAAAAACATTTTATATGCTAATGCTAATATTACAATTGGAATTGCAGTTAGCAGTAATGTATTAATGTAATCTCCAAGGTCTGGGAAAACTGGTAAAATAAAATTAGGAAGTGTCATTATTATGCTATAAATGATACTATTTTTCTTATTTGTATAGTAAGTAGAAAATGTAAGAAAAATATTTTTACTAAAATATGGAATTACAATTGCCATTATAAATTGGACTAATTCTATTCTACTGTGAATATTTTTTAATGTTAATTGAGTTGTTATCTCTAGCATAGCGAAAACCAAAATTGAAAGTATGATTAATGATTTATAATACTTAGCATTTTTAATTATTTTTTCTCGAATATTTTCAATTGATATTATCGTTACACATGAAATTGTTACATTTCTTATAATTCCTAACAGACTACGACTATAATTACTATATACAAAACCTGCAAAAAAACCTATAAAATAAGTAAACACATAATACGCCAGAGATACGATTAATATTAATAATAGCAAATCTTTTTCCGTTCTTTCTTCTCTTCTATCTACGTTAAAAATGAAATGCATTATGATGGCTATGATAACTAATTCTATAGCCAAAAAAATTGAATTTGAAGTTCTTAGTAAGAAAAAGTGAAAAAAAGTCCATATTAACAAGATAATTTCTGTAAAAAATATTTTTCTTAATTGTGACATATAATACAGCTCCCTTTCACTAATCTTTTATTGCATTTAATTATCTTGTCCGTATACTACTGTAAATCCTGCTCCTGTATGAGTAACCTCTTCATTTAATACTTCTGAAGTTACATTGTAAGATACAACAAGGTAGAAATCAGATGTTCCATTTGTTTTTAATACTTTTTGTTCTCCTCTTTTTAGAACATTTAATCCTTCACTATCACTTGCTAATGAATAAACTACATTTCCGCAAACTAGTTTTCCTTCTGTGTCGTTATTACATGATACACCATTTGGTGATGTTGCTGTAATACTTGCTATATTGGCATCTACATCACCTTTATTTTGTACTGTTAATGGATAATTACATTTGTCTCCTGGTTTAGATAATGTAATATCAGCAACAGTTATGGAATTTTCTGTTACTGTTGCTGTTCCACATACTGTAGTACTTGTTCCTGAAGCTATTCCTGTTACATTTCCTTCTCTTAATTTTATGTCCCATTCAAAAGCACTTTGAGTTACCCTTCCGAATTTTACGCTTAATGACGTGCTTAATGCAGCATAGGCAATAGTTACTCCTACTACAGCGATAACTAATGCAAAAATTGATACATACATACTTTTTCTATCTCTATTCATTTTTATTCTCCTTCTCTATTTTTTTATTTAATTTGCTTGTCCATATACTACTGTAAATCCTGCTCCTGTATGAGTAACCTCTTGATTTAGAGCGTTAGCAGATACATCGTAAGATACTACTAAGTAAAAGTCAGCAGTTCCATTATTTTTTAATACTCTTTGTGTTCCTTTTTTTAGAACATTTAATCCTTCACTATCACTTGTTAATTTATATGTAACGTTACCACATGATAATTTTCCTTCTACTGTGTTATCACATGGAATTCCTGATGGTGATGTTGCTGCTATATTTGTTATATTGGCATCAATATCTCCTTTATTTTGAACTGTTATTGGATATGAACACTTATCTCCTGGTTTTGATAACGTTACTGCATCCACTGTAACTGAACTTTCTGATACTGTTGCAGTTCCACAAGTTGTTGTATTTGTACCTGAAGCTGTTCCTGGTACTTCTCCTTTTGATAATTTAACTTCCCAAACAAAAGCACTTCTAGTTACTTTCCCGAATGTCACTTTTAGTGAGGTGCTTAATGCAGCATAGGCAATAGATACTCCTACTACTGCTATTATTAATGCTAAAATTGATACATACATTGCTTTTCTATCTTTATTCATTTTCTTACCTTCTTTCTATAAATATTTATCCATGTACGTAATTTAACGTAAATCCGCCTCTTGATTGTGTATTAACTTTATCACTTAAAGTATTTCCAGTATAAGAAATATTTAAATACACTGTCTGAATTTGATTAATTCCAATTGATTGATTTGTTTTTAAAATATTCTTTCCATCTATATCGGTTGATAACTGATATGTTATGTTTCCACAAACCATTTTTGATTCTTGTTGAAAATCACATTCTACATTATTTGGTGCTCTTGGTGTAATTGAGTCTAATTTTGCTACTATTCCTCCATAATTTTCTACAGTCAATTTGTAACTACAGCGATCTTCTGGTTTTGATACTGTTGTTGAATCTATTGTAATTGTATCTTTGCTTAAGGTTACTTTTCCGCAATTTCTTCCTGTACCACTAGTACCATATGCTTCCCCAGTAACTTCTCCCTCTTGAAATCCAACGTCCCAAGTTATTGCTCTTTGAGTTACTTTTCCGAAAGTGACATTAATGTTAGTTCTGAGGGCTGCGTAAGCTATTGATAAGCCAGTTACAACTACTAATAATATTATTATTGAAATGTGCATAATTTTTCTATCTTTTTTCATTTTAATCTAGTCCTATCATTTTTACGATTGTGTAAAATTAATTGTAAATGCTGCTCCTGTCTGCGTAACATTTGAGCTATTTAAAGAATTTCCTGTGTAAGAAACAACCAAATAAATAGGTAATGTTGCGCCTATTGCTAACGTTCTATTGTTAGTCAATAAGTTTACACCAGCTGCGTCTGTAGTTAGCTTATAGGTTAAGTTTCCACAAACCATTGTAGCACCATTAGATGTACTACAAGCTGTACTATTTGGATTTTTAGGTGTAATACTATTCAGCAAAGCTGCAATACTACCACTGTTTTTTATATTTAAGGCATATGTGCATTTATCCTCGGGTTTTGATAATGATGTACTGCCAACTGTAACTGTACTAGGTGTAATGCTTGCTGTTCCACAACTTCTTCCTGTTGAACTCGTGCCTGATACTGTTGCGGTAACTGTACTTCCTTGAAATCCTACATCCCAAGTTAAAGCGTTTTGAGTAATATCTCCAAAATCAATATTTAAAGTAGTACTTAATGCCGCATATGCTAGTGATAAACTGGCTATAGTTATTATTAATGTAAAAACTATAATGCACATATTTTTTCTTTTATTTTTCATACTCTTACCTCACAATCTTTCCTTATTATGCTTGAGCATAATTTAGTGTAAACCTTGCACCTGATTGTGTAACAGCACTACTATTTAATCCTGTTCCAGTATATGAAGCTACTAAATAGACTGTATTGGAGGCTCCAGCAGCTAATGTTGTATTTTGTGATATTGCTGAATTTCCACCACTATCACTTGTCAATTTATATGTGATATTTCCACACACCATCGTTGCACCTGAAGCTGTTCCACAAGTTATTCCAGTTGGTTTAGTTGGTGTTATTGAACTTAGTGTTGCTGCTATACTACCACTATTTCTTATTGTTAATGTATATGTACATTTATCTCCTGGTTTTGATAATGTTGTTGCGGCTACACTAACTGAGTTACTTGTGATATTTGCTGTGCCACAACTTCTTCCTGTTGAACTTGTACCAGCTGCCGCTCCAGAAGCTGAACTACCTTGGAAACCAACATTCCATGTCAAAGCGTTTTGTGTTATTCCTGAAAATGAAACATTTAACGCTGTACTTAATGCTGCATAAGCAACTACTATTCCTAGTACTAGTACGGAAACAACTGCCAAAGAAATATTTAATATCCTCCTATTCTTTATATAAATCACCTCCTTTAATATATGTATTAATTTATATTTTTAATTTTGAGCATAATTAATTGTATAACCAAATCCTGATTGAGAAAAATCACTAGTAGCAGCAGTTGCCCCTGTATATTCAACTGTTAAATAAATTATTCTTGTTGTAGCAGTACTTCCACTTTTTGCTGCTATTACATCTCCAACCGCTGGTTGTGTAGTGCTTGTTGCTGAATTATAGCGTAATCTATAAGTGATGTTTCCACATACCATTGTTGAACCTGATGTGGTACAACTTGAATTAGGTTTTTTTGGTGTAATTGAACTAATTCTTGCTCCAATTGTTCCATTATTTCTTACTTGAAAGGCGTAAGAACATTTATCTCCTGGGGCATTAAAGGTAACTTTCATTCCCGAAATAGTTGTATTTTGGGCATTTCCCTTGTCACATTTTACAGTACTATTTGAAGCAGTTCCTGTTATTGTTCCTGTATTAAAGGCCACATCCCATGTCATAGCAGATTGTCTTATAGTACCAAACTGTGTACTTATAGATGTACTTAGAGCTGCATATGCAACACTTAATCCTAGCAATCCTATAGAGAGGACAACAATAACTAAAAATAATAAGTTATAATTTCTCCTTTTCATTTTCATTTCTCCTTTATATCAATTTTAGTTTTTGCTTACCTAATATTACTATGAGACAACATATGGATTGCTTACAGTTCCTGTTCCACTATCCACTCTAATACCTGGTGCTAAAGATATAGCAGGTTTAAGTCCGACTCCATTTCCTTCAAAGGCTATAAATTCTATTTTGTTATTTTTACTAACTATAGCTATATATGTTGCTTCTCCGCCTCCATTGCCAGGTGTCATTGTCCACCAGTTCTGATTTCTTCCTAAATATCCTACTGAGTCGACTGAACCTGCCAGTAGTACTTCATCCATAGTTAATGGAGCTGCTGGATATTTTAATTTTCCATTACCTTTACTACTACTTACGGTAAATCTGTCACTTGCATTTTCACAATATAAATCTGGAGTTCTTGTTGAAAACCTTTCATATGGTTTAAAAAAAGGGATTTCTATCGGATCTGGGTTATATGGATCTCTAACATAGATACTTCTATCATTACACCATACTGTATCTTCTAATTTACTTGTGTATGACGTCATGTGATAAGTGTACCATTGATCCATGGTTCTTTTAATTGATGAGTCTTCTCCATTAGATAGAACATAGCTTTCATAATCGGTAGCAGTTTGGTTATAAGTACTATTGAAATCTGTAGATACTACTGTACTTACTATTGGGTCATTATTACAATCGCCACTAGATGTTGGCTCTCCATTGTATGAAAGTTTTACTCCACCAGTTCCTGTAGTTCTTACTATTTTCCAGCAAAAACCTGCAAATTTTACGTTATTATTTGTTACATTTCCACGATAAAAATATACTGTTTCACTACCTGTTCCGTCATTATCATAAGTAAATACTCCTGTAGTTGCGCTTGTAGGATTAACACTAAAGTCAAAGTTGCTTCCATCACCTTTTGAACTTCTCGCAATTATTCTATATAGTGTTTGACTTTCATAATTTAAATCTCCTGAGATACTTAATCTTGAATTTAATGCTGAATATCCGACACTTATAAAACATGTAAAAACTAAAAGAAGTAATAATGAAGCCATATTCACAATTTTGTAATTGATTTTCTTCATAACATTACTTCCTTTCAATATAGTGATGATAAAGAACTATTTTAGCCTTGAATTTTATTATACTCTCAATGCTATTTTATTTTTATTCTATAGTATTTATTTTACACTTTCTAGGACTTTGATGTCAAGGATATCTTGTTTATGATATATAAAAGAAACTTGAAGCATTTTTTATAGTCTATTTAATAATATTTTTATCATATTTCTAAGTTACTTTTAACATTTTTTTACAAATAAAAAATTGTCATTGAAAAAAATTGGTATCCTGTTATAATAGATGATACTATATAAATAGTAGATTAAAGCATGAATAATTTTAATAGAAATGGAGTTGATAAAATATGGGAATAGATTTAAAAGAATTTAATCAAGATAATTGAAAGGTAATCTTTGAACAAGAAGGTGTTTATGAAGTAGACAGATTTTATTTTAATGATGTTTTTCACTACTCAAAAAATAAAGATGAGGTAAAATGGAAATTGGTTCGTTATGAAAAAGTCAGGTCTTCTAATAATGATATTCGTTATATGATTAATGCTACTGTAAATAATGATGGCAATTATTCTGAAATAATTATGAGTATAAAGAATTTACTAACAAGAAGAATTAATTTAAATTCTGAAGGGAGAGTTTTGGCTGATTATATAACTGATTCATTTTTAAATTCTATGAACTGTAAAGTATATGTAGCAGCTGGAAGTCCTTTCGATTATCAAAAACAAAGCCCTGGTCCTTCTATAGATGAATATCTTGATAGTGAACACGAGTTTGTTAATACTGAAGATTCAGATGACTTATATCAAAATAGATGGTTGTTAGATGTGTTTTTTAAAGAATATTTAAAATCTGATGAAAGTAAGTATTTTAAAAGAGAATTAGGATATTTAGATTATCCTAAGCAAAAGATATTAAAATAATTAAACTGTGAATTAAAGTTTAGTTTTTTTATGTTATTCACTTTTTTATTTTCATTTAAAATAGTGTGTTATACTTTATCTAGTATAGTTAGTTACTAATAATTGGAGGTCTTAATGAAGATAGAAATTAAGCAAATTAAAAATACAGGTTCAAATGAATTTGAAATAAGAACTGATGGTAAATTAGTATATGTGGCAAAACTGCCATTTGTTTCAATTGATGAGCCTTTCAATCTTGATAAAATTGGAGAAATTAAAATAACTGATATTAATGGTAAAGAGATATATTCTACTGATTATAAGTATATTGAAAATCTTAAAGAAGAATTTATTCCTTTTAAATATCTAGTTACAGGAAGTCAAAAATTTAATCAATTAATATTTAATTCAGGTCAAAATTCAATTAAAATTTATTATGAAGAGAATGAGATTTGGAAGAATAGATATGTTATAGAAATTAATAATAAAAAATTCTTTTGTTATTCTGTAGAAGATGGTTATATTAGACACTTTCCAATATATGATGGTGATTTACAAATTGGTGAGGCATTAAAATCTAATGTTTTAGTTGATGGATTAGATGAATATTGGTGTTATTTAAAAGATGAATATAAGGAATTAGGTGATGGGGTTATTGCCCTACTACTCTATCTTGATCGAAACGAGTATAACTCCTCATATGTAGTTAATAAATCTTATATACTTGAGAAGAGTTTTTCTTTTAATAAAACTAATAAATTTTATGATAAGGAATGGGTTAAAAACAATTTTGGTGATGAATACTATAAAAAAGTTGACGCAGATGTCACTTTTGTTAAGGAAAAACTTAAACATCCAATTAATTCATCTAAAGAACAATGGAATTCAATGTCAGAAAAAGAAAAAAAATTATTGAAATTCTGTTTAATTACTCCTTGGGTTTTAGTTATTGGTTTCGGATTGCTTATATTAATTTTGATACTTTTATTTGGAGATTTTTAATTTATGGAAAAGAAAAAAGAAGAAAAAGAAAATATTTTTAAATCGAGTTTCTTTAGAAAACTATTTATTGTACCTTCTATTATATGGATAATAATATCATTAATTTCAATGATTCCAGATAGTGGTGATTCTGAAGAAATTACCTGGTTTGAATTTGCTGTTGGTAATATTTCACTTATTTTAATTTGGTTTGCAATATCTTTTATAATAGTTCTTATTGTTAGGGAAGTAAAAAAGATAAAGTCTAAAACAAAGATTATTAAAGAGATTCAGTATATAGAAAATGCAGATGAGAAAATGACTATTACTACTAAAGAAAATAATAATGATAAGAAAGAAAATTTTTGTGCTAATACTGATAAAGTTATAAAAGAAGAAAATATAAATATTAAAGATGATAATAAAGATTATTTATACTTATGTGAAAGTAAACTTGAGATTGATGAGTTCATAAAGATTCTTGAGCACTTTCCTAAAATATATTGGGCATTTGTTGTTCGTGGTATATTTATTAATTTAGTACTATCTGCTGTAGTTGCTATTTCTTTGAAAAATATTTTTGCTGTTATTATTTTCTTTATAGTCTATCAAATTTATCTTATGATTTATTATAAAATTAACTTTAATCGTCTTATAGAAAAACAATGTAAAGAAGAAATAACAAAGAGAACTATTGATACAGAATTACAAATTAAATTTTATGATGATTACTTAGTAAGACAAGGTGAAACAATTACTCGACAAATTAAGTATTCTGATATTGATAGATGTGTAGAAAATGAAAATAATTTTTATTTACTTGACTCAGCTAGAAATGTCGGGGCTTTTATACAGAAAGATAAATGTGAGGCAGAATTAATAAATTTTATCAGAAAGACTTTTGATAATTTAGAAAATTATTGTAATGATAATGGCAAAGTAAGAAAAACTAAAAAATATGAGAATCCTAAGTTTATTAAAAGTTGTATGCATGTACTTTTTATATTAACAATTGCTAGTATATGGTTTTCTGCCCTTTCATTTTCATTGATTGAGAAATTAAGACCACATAGTATTTTAAGTCCTTTCAAGAATATGTGGGTATTCTTTTTATGGCTTCCTATGCCAATCCTATCTATTATCCTTGGTTTCAAATTTAATAAAAAAGAATTCCATTGTACTAGAAATATAGTAGCTGGATTTGTAATTGGAGCTTTACTACTTATTGTTGGTTCAATGTCTTCTATACCATCTCTATCTGAAGATTATAATAAAATAGATGAATATAGAAATATTATGGATGTTGATATTCCAAATGATGGTGAACTTGCAATTTATGATCCAGCGGCTTGCTTTGATGAAGAAAAAAAAGAATGTACTAGACTAGAAGTTTATTATTCTGATATTAAAAATAATGAACTTGAATCATTAGTAAGTAGTATCGAAAGTAATAATAATTGGTTTTTGAGTAAAGAAATTAAGTCAAAATTGAAAATATTTATTTCACATTTTTCTTACGTATCAAACGAAGATGTCTATTTCTCAATTTATAATAAAACAACAGATGAGTATAATGAATTACCTAAGGTACCTGGAGTCTATGAAATTTACGTAATGAGGTATGATAAATCCATTAAATATCTTGAAATTAATAAATTTAAATATACTTACAAATAAAGATGATGATAGAGTCGTCTTTTTTTGAATATAAATCATAAATATAAGGAGTATATGTTATAATCTTGGTATCCGGAGGTGCATTATGAAACATACAATGAAAATAAATGACAATGCTTTTGAAAGAATGAAAAAGGGAACAAAAAAAAGAGAATATAGAGTTAACGATGAGAAAAGGCAGCAAATAAGAGTTGGAGATATAATAGAATTTCATAAAATTTCTAACCCAGAAGAAAAAATATTGATGGATGTTAAGTGTATAGATTGTTTTAAATCATTAGAGGAAGCGATATCTTCACATTTTGAAGAAGATTTTAGTGATAGACATAGTGATATTGAAAGCACGGTTAATTCTTTTTATCAAAAAGGATATTGTAATGATGAAGAAATTAAAGATAATGGAATGGTGGTTTTTGAAATAAAAAAGCATCGAATTGCTCATCTTAATTCAACTGCTTGCTATTTAAAAAAAGATAATAAAGTCTTAATGATAAAGTTTGCTAAAAAATGGGGACATGTATATGCTCCACCTGGTGGAAAATTTGAAGAAGGAGAAACACCTCTAGATTGTGTCATTAGAGAATTCTATGAAGAAACAGGATTAAAGTTAGTTAATCCCAGATTTCAAGGAATGTCTTATTGGAAAGATAAAGATGAAGGTATTATATTTATTTATACTGCTGAAGACTATGAAGGAGATTTAACTTTGACTTCAGAGGAAGGTGAATTAGAATGGATAGATTTTGATGAGTTAAAGGTGATTCCACAATTTGATCAAAATAAAAAATTTACCCCTTACCTATTCAAAGATGAACTTTTTGAGGGTAAATTTTTATTAAATAGTAAGTGTGAAGTTTTGGATTTCAGTATTAGAAATATGTAATTTTGAAGTAAGAACTATGGAGTTATTTCATAGTTTTTTGTTTATCAAATAAAATAAAAACCGCTGCTTAGCAACGGTAATAATCTTAATGGAGCGGATGATGGGAATCGAACCCACGTAGTCAGCTTGGAAGGCTGAGGTTCTACCATTAAACTACATCCGCATAAATTTTAATCGAATCTCAGTCTTAATTTCCGATAACTGAGTCGACTAAATCAAGTAGACATTTTTAATTATACTATAAAAGAGAATAAAGTCAATAGTTTTTGAGCTTTTTTCTCTTATTTTAGTATTTTTTGGGTTATTTTCCTACATTTTGCTTACTAATTCTTCCCATAAACTAGTATTTTTCTCTATTTCTTTTGTAAGAAAATCTAACTCTTTTTGTATTTCTTGAGATTTTGAAATATCCATATATACTTCTTTTTTATATAATTCTTCTTGAAGATTTTTTACCTTTTGACTGTCCTTCTCGATTTTTCTTTCAATCCTTTGGATATCTTTGCTTAAATTATAGTTCACAACTTTTTCTTTCTTTTCTTTTGGGTTTTCTATAACCTTTTTCTCAACTATTTCTTTTTCTGTTTTTTTTAAAAGATATTCTTCGTAACCAAATTTATAGAAATCTACTTTTCCATGATTAAAAACAAGAAGTTTGTTGCAGATGCTTTTTACTAAATATCTATCATGACTAACCATAATGATACTACCCTTATACTCATTAAGCATTTTTTTAATTGTGTTTTTACTGATAATATCCAAATGATTAGTCGGTTCATCTAATATTAAAAGATTTGGTTTATTATAAAGAATTTTACATAAACTTACTCTAACCTTTTCTCCTCCCGATAACTCACCAATCTTCTTAAAAACATCTTCACCAGTAAATTCAAAAGCACCTAAAAGAGTTCTAATTTCATTTGGTGTTAGTGTGGGAAATTCATTGTCTATCTCATCGTAAATGGTACTATTAGTATTTAAGTTTTCTAATTGTTGAGAGAAATATGCTAGATTGATATGATTTCCAAAAGTAAATTTTCCAGATAAACTAGGAACCTCACCAATTAAAGTTTTTAAAAGAGTACTCTTTCCAATACCATTAGCACCGATTATTCCTAACTTGTCTCCTCTTTCAATATTAAATGTTACTTTTGACAATTCCTTATCATAACCGATTGATAAGTCTTTTACTTTTAATACTTCCTTATAACTTTCTTGTTCTGGATTAAAACTTATTTTGAAAGTTTTTAGATTCTCCTTTTGAGGTTTATCGATTATTGCCATCTTCTCTATTTGTTTTAACTTAGACATTGCCATGGATGCTTTTGTTGGTTTATATCTAAATCTATCTGCTATTGCTTGTAGTCGTTTTATTTCTTTTTGTTGTTTTTCATAATCTTTTAATTGTTTTTGATAGTCTTCTTCTTTTTTCTTTATAAAGTAACTATAATTGCCACTATATCTTTTTAGAGAGCCATATTCTATGTCATAAATAACATTACAAACATTATCTAAAAACATTTGATCATGACTTACAACTATTAAACTTTTACTATAATTTTTTAAATATTCTTCTAACCATTCGATTGTAGTAATATCAAGGTGATTGGTTGGTTCATCCAAAATTAGTAAATCAGGTTTACTTAGAAGTAATTTTAAGAAAGCTAACTTTGTTAGTTGTCCTCCTGAGAATTCACTTAGTCTTTTTTCTTTATCTTTCGATGTAAATCCAAATTGTTTTAGAGCTGTTTCATATTCTTTTTTATAAGTGTAACCTCCACTTAATTTATAATCCATAGTTAGAGTATTATATCTATTTAAAAGTTTATCTGTATAATCTTCTGTCATTTTAATTTCTATTTTCTTTATCTCATTTTCAATATTTGTTAATTTATTATAGGATTCTAATATATAATCTAACATAGTCTGCTCTTTATTAATTGGAGCATTTTGCTTCACATAGCCTATTCTAAAGTCATTAGTTTTCTCGATAGATAATTTATCATAACCATCTTCTAGTTCAATTTCACCTATGATGGCTTTTAAAAGAGTTGTTTTTCCTGTACCATTTCTTCCGACTATTCCTATTTTTTCATTATCAGTTACAGAAAAGTCGATATTTTCAAGGATTGTATTTCCACTTAGAGTTATACTTCCATTATTAATTTTGTAATACATACCATCACCTCAAAATTTACTATTAATTATAACAGAATATTTCTTAAAATTAAACCATTTTAAAAGCAGGATAAGCTGCTTTTGATTTACTAATATTTTATTCTTAATTATGTTCCTTAATCATTCTTATGATATCACTATTTACTTCCATAATTCTTTTATCATTTTCTAATTCTTCGATACTAAACCATTTATATTCTATATTTTTTACTTCTGAGTCATTTTCAAATAGATTTTTTATTGTTACGTTATAGAAATAGTGATGATACTCTTTTTCTTTTTTGGCACTTTCTGAATATTTTGAATGAATCTTATCAAATGCTAGATTGATAGAAATAGTATTTTCTTTGATATTTAATTTATTAATTAAGTCTTTTTTTATCTGAAGTATTTTTTCATGGTCATCATCACTTGTTAATTTTACATTTATAAACAAATAGCTATTCCATCTATTATCAAAATATTGGAGAAATTTGTTTTCTTTATTTTTAATCATAATAATGGCATGAGTATGTTTATGCATATTGCCTCCTTATATAAATTCAATATTATTTTCTTCAAGCATCTTTTTAAATAATTCATTATCTTGGGAATTACTTGATGCTCCTACATGACCTTTTCCCCCAAAATGTTTTGCGATAACTGAGACATCATAATCTTTTACTTGTCGATAAGATACTGTATCCATATCAGTCATAATCATACCTATTGCATCAATATCGTATGGATTTCCTTTACTGATTATAAATTCATTTATATCATTTCGATATTTATATGGTGACTTAACATAACCTATTCTATAATTATAATCATTTATATTTATAGTTACTATTTTTATTTTTTCTAAGATTTCTGTTATGTCTTTCATAACATTTTTTTCGAACTCAGTTATAATACTAGTTTCAAAGTCATTGAATTCTAGTTTTTCTAAATTTTCTACTTTGTAGTTCATTAATTCTAAATATTTTTCAAGGCCTAATATTTCAAACAAAATATGAAGTTTTTTGGCATTATAGTTATTCTCTTTTTGCCAATCCCAAACGTCATATTGTCTTGTCCATTCAACTATTTCATTTAAAATTTTACTTTCTTTAAGATAACCATTTTCTAGTAAGTATTTATAAAATAGACTAGTACCAGATTCTTTTAAACCATTATTCTCAACAATTATATTTACAAAATCGTACTTATTATTTCCCTCTTCTATTTCTGTTTTATGATGGTCCAAAACAAGTAACTTTTCTTTTAGTTCTTTGTCATTATCAATAAAATCTAGTACGGGTTCTTTGATACATAAGTCAGTTACATAAATTTTGTCATAATTATATATTTCTTTACTAGCAATATATTTTTTTACGTTACTTGTAATATCGAATGTTTTGGTTGGTTCTATTTTACAGGCTTTGAATGCTTTATTAGCAAGAATCGCACATCCTATACCGTCTATATCCTGACTATGAGTGAATAATAATACTTTCATTTTTTCTCCTTTTCAATTATTTATAATTTTAAATTCTATGGCAACTAATTTTGAGTTATTTACTCTCTCCTTACCAAATATTTCGTATAATTTATTTTTACATTCTTCTTTAGTATAATTTTTGGCACTACTTAGAACTATATCTTTATCTTTCCAGAATTCTTCAAAGTCGTCATATATGTATTTATTTGTAACTTCTACTTGGAGATAAATTTCTTTATCTAGAACTTGAAATTTTATTTTGTCTCCTATTTTTATTTTATTTGACTTGTCATTTTGTAAACGAACTTCAATATTCTTCTTACCAGAAATTATATTTTCATAGACGCTTTCATAAATTCTATATTCAATCATTTTTTACCTCTTACTTATCTAATAGTCCATAGACCATAGAAATATTAGTTGGAACTATGTATTTTGCTTCTATTTTCTTAGCAACTACTAAAACGAAGGCACACATTGCACGGGTACCGCACCACCATGAAGGATTATCTACACGACTCTTTATTTCATCTAAGGAAATTTCTGTATAGTATCTTTCAGTTTCTTTAATTCTAGTATCGATATCCATCATTATTTTTGCACATTCATCAGAATATAAAGTGTTATCTTCGTATTTAATTCCAGAATTTCTTGCGAACATTTCATGTCCCCCACCTGCAAGAATTAATATATCTGCTTTTGTTTCTGGAACATTTAAACGTTCTTCGATGTATTTCATTACTTCTTCTAAAGGGGTTGTTGCTAAATCATCATTTAAATCTGGAAATTCTGCTAAGAGATCCATGACACCAATCTTTGTTTCTTTACGCTCAACAATCTCTTTATCGTACACAGATATTTCGGTAGAACCTCCACCACCAACAAAGACACATGATTTTTCATTAGTAAATCTAGTTGCACCTAAAACAGTAAATATATTTTCTTCCTCTTGAGAAATTATATTAAACTCTAAACCAGTCTTCTCTTTAAATTCATTTTGGAAAGAGTTTCTTTCTTCTTCAGATAATTCTCTAAAAATACTTGTTCCACAGACAAAAATATTAGAATACTTTTCTTTTAATTTTACAACTTTATTGATAAGTATATTTTTATCATCTTCTTTTATTTGGTTATTTTCTTTGTAGTTAGTTTTAAAAAAAATCGTAACCTCTTCTAACCTTTTTACTTCTTTTCCATCATAAACATCTATTTTTGTGTTGGTAGATCCAACTTCTACTATTACTTTTTCCATATTACTTCTCCTTTTGTTTTATTATTTATATTTTGTTATTTTCAAGATATTTCTTTAATTCCTCAAAAATTGGAATATTTCCTTTATAACTTTTAGGTGAAATAGGACTTGGGTGATAAATTGGTAGAATCTTATACCCCTCTATTTCGTAAATATTTCCTACTACATCAGCAAATTTTTTGAATTTAAAATTGAGGAGATTACGAGTTGGGAATTCTCCTAATGTAATTATAATTTTAGGAGATAAAATTTTTAATTGTTTATTCATTATCTCTTTACAGTTGATTGAGCAAGTCTTTAGATGTTTTCTTTCTAACGGATAACATTTTACTGCCTCTAAGAAAGTTGTATCAAAAATATTTCTATCTATAATATCAAATAATTTTTGAAGAATTATGCCACTAGGTAATATTTTTCCAGTTGGGTTTTTCCATAACATGTGACTTTTTCGCCAACCATTATTTGCGGGTGCTTCTCCAATTAGAACGATATTATTATCTTTGCCAAGGTAAATTGTAGGTGAGTTAGGGAACTTCTCAACTAATCCTTCACAAGCATTACAGGCATTAACTTGACTATCAATATTCTTAAGTATTTTTTCCGTACTTTCTTTCATCTTTCACCCTTTCCTAACTATTTTAATAAAACTTTTTAACCCACCTTTTATTTTCATCTTCGTTTTGAGTATCCTCATAGAAAAATTCACTATGTTGAGTGGATCCTAACATAATATTTAACATTTCAATAAAATCTGGAGCTACTTGATTGCTACTTCTGATATTATCTATTGTCATCCACTTATTTTCTCCTTCATGACTTCTAGGAATACGTACACCAGAGTATGTGGATGTTCTGTACATAAAAACAATATATCTTTTCTGTTTCTTAAAATCGTACCAATCTTTGTAGCCACATGGTGTTACATTTTTTATTCGCAAACCTGTTTCTTCTTCTACTTCTCGTATTACAGATTCGCTTAATGATTCCCCTTTTTCAACATGTCCTCCAGGGAAAGATATTCCATCCCAATCATTTTTATCTCTAACCTGGACTAATACTTTATCTTCTTTTTCATCGTAAATCATACACATATTAGTCAATTCAACTAATTCTAATTCATGTTTTGCCATAAATACTCCTTTATTTTAATGCTATATCCTCAAGAATATAACTTAATACTTTTTCTAATTCATTTAATGATATTTCTACTTGATAACCAATCTTTCCTCCACTGAAAATAATCGTATCATAGCTACTTGCAGTAGAATCAATTACTGTTTTAAATTGTTTTTTCATACCAATTGGGGAACATCCGCCATGGATATAACCAGTTAATGGTAATAATTCTTTAGACTTTAACATTTCTACTGATTTTTCACCTACTGCTTTAGCCGCTTTTTTTAAGTCTAATTCTTCTTTTACAGGTACTAAAAAAACATAATTATTTTTAGATTTTGAGGTAGTAACAAGTGTCTTAAAAACTTGATTTGGATTTTGATTTAAAACTGTTGCGACTTCAATTCCACTAATGGCATCAGTATCTGTGTAATTATAACTTTTATAATTTATCTTTTTACCATCTAATATTCGCATAACGTTAGTTTTTTCTTCTTTTTTCACGATAACTCCTTCTTACTATTTTGAAATTTTAATAGGTATTGGGTTTTGCTAATTCTGGATTATTTCTAATAATTCTTTCTATGCCCATTTGAAGCTTCTCCATTTTATTTTTTTCTTTATAAATAGAATCAGATATTTGAATTAAAATGGCTTTTTCTTTTTCTGTTGTTGCTTTTTGAATTTTATCTAGAACCTTTTTATCTAAATTTTTCATTCTGTTTATTAAATCATTTAATTCTCACTATCTATTACCTTATCAGATAATATTTCATTATATCTGCTTTTAAGAGTTGAAAGTTCATTTTTAATATCTGCATAATCAGTTGCTGATGATTGTTGAATACTACTAGAATTTGGAGTTATTTCGTGATAACGTGTTATTAGACTATCTAGTAATATTTTTTGAGTGTATTGTTCTAATTTACTGGTAGAAAAATCATAAACTATTCTATTCAGTATGTTTTTAACATCGACTGCTGTTTTTAAACTTTTCATTAAATATCCTTCATAGTAAATTATTTCTGCTATAACTTGTTTTTTTGCTTCTGCAGTGAGTCTTTTATCTTTGTTTTCTGTAACTATAGTTAATATTTTATGATAAATCTCTTCTGTATTTGCTTTATCAAAATTGTCTTCTGTTCTATTTTGATTTACATTTTGAGAAGAAGCTGCTATTGGTTGTGAAGATGTCTGATGATTGTTATTAGTATTTTGCTTTCTTCTTACCTCTTCGTACTTATCTTCTACATTTCTTTTAATACTATCCATTATTTTTTCACTAGTAAGTCGATGATTGTCAGATTTAACCATTCGTTTATCAAAATCTTTTATCAATTGAACAAGTTCTTGAATTTTTTGCATGTCTATATTAGGATTTCTTAGTTCATGAGCTATTTTTCTTTTTAGACAACTTGTAAAAAATAAATCTAACTTCAAAGATGCTTCAACTGACCTTTTACTTTTAGCTTCTTCCATTGAATTCATAACATTAAGCATGGGAGCTTCATATTTTGAGCCTTGAAAAACAGAATTGGATTCTTCTATAAACTGATCAAAAAATTCATATGTTTGAATTGAATCTTCGTACATAGAACGATACGTTCTTTCTTTTCCCATCAAGAGTTTCATCATATAAGCTTGGTTAGTTATTCTATAATAACTTGAGTCGTAATTGTAGATGTCCTGTTTAAACCATTGCCAAAATCGTATTTTAATTGTGGCTTTTTAGTATCTGTGGTTTCAAGGGCTTCACTATCATTAAATATTTCATCTAAATGAGTTGTATAAGCAACTCTACTATAGAATCTGCGAATTTTACTTTTTTTGTCATCTTTTCTATTGGGAATCATACCTGCTTGGATTGTTTGAAGTTCTTCATTTTTATATTTTGCTTCGAAAACTGTAGGATATTTTGTAGTTAATCTATTTACTAGTTCTTTAAAATTTTGATCGTTAAAACCTCTAATTCCAGTAAAAGACTTTTGTAATGCATGACCTACTTCATGATCAAACACTTTACTTACTGCTTTTTTTAATGTATCTTCATCTACTTTTTGAATTCTATTTTTCATTTTGTCTAGAATTGCAGTTTTTATTGATGAATAACTTTCTAAATATAATGTTTGTTTTTTGCCGGTGTAAGTTCCTTTAGTAACAATATTAGGGTTAAATTCAGTTAATAAATCATAACTTCTTATATTATTTACTAATCGATTTTTAAGTACATCTCCTACACTATTCGTATCTTTTATAAATGTCGTCTCATCTTTATTGATAATTGGTTGAATATCTTTGTACATATTATTTCTAACTATAATATTTTTCTTTATATTGTTTAGTGCTCCTGGTGTTAGATGGTAGACTTCTCCAATCTCCTTTATAACTATATTTAATTTTTCTTCAAAACTCATAACTTTACTCCTGTTTTTTATATTTAAAGTATACCATATTATATTGATTAATTTCTTTGTAAATTAATCTTCTTGTTTTTTCATATAATCTAACAGTTTTTTAGGCATTCTTCTTGGACCTCGAATGGCTTTTAAATCGTACTTTGAAACTTCTTTAAAGGTATATTTATCATGTGGATAAGCTTTCACTAGTTCTAAATCCATTGTATTAGAAATTGTTAGATTAGAATTACTGTAACTATAAGGAATATTAGTCTTTAATGCCTTACATTTAAACATGATACAGGAATATGGAGCTCCAACATATAGATAGACTGTATCTCCTTCGTGAATACTACTTGATTGTTTCCAAGTAACGCGTTTTGTATTGTTAAAGCAATTAACCACATCATAATATTTAGGATTAGCAGGAACTACCCATTCATTTGTTGTTACTGTGTATGAGTAGCTTTCTTCTATATATTGCATAATTTCTTCATCAGACAATGTATCATCTAAAGATATTGTTACCCAGTACTTTTTATTCATATGATAGGCTTTATAAATTCCTTCTCTTTCTATTAGTTCTGGTATTTTTGCATCATCTAATTTGACATTGATGGCTTCAATATCTTTTTCTTCAGCGGTTAACTTATTTTTGTTAATATTCATGATAATACCTATCCACTTTTTATTACTTAAATTTCTAAAAACAGCATTTTTATTATCATCTTTCCAAAGAAATTCTGGTTCAATATTGTATTTTTCTTTTATTTTATTACTAATTCGGTTTGCTTGTGGATAAATAAAATTGTTATCTATAAAACACTTTTCTTTAACATGAAGTAGTTTTTGTTCAAAGTAATTTTTAATTCTATTTACAAATTCACCTTTTGGATGTTCTATTCGATAAGCTAGGTATTCATCATCTAATTCTAAATCATATATTCTGCCTTTTACCTGGTTGGTGCTTGTAATAGTAATTTCAATTTTAAAAGTATCATCAAAAAAGTTCTCTGTGTAAACATAATTTTCTGCTTGTTTGATAAAGCCATAAGATATTAGCTTATCAATACTTGGATAACTTCTTTTAAATATTTGTTCTTCTATTTGCATATTTACTCCTCATTGATTATTTTTTTCTTACTTTTATAATGTCTGTTTCTTTTAGTTCTCCTATCAATAATGATGAAGTGGGATTATGATTTTTACAATTAGCTATAACTTTCTTTTCATCGTAGTTAGCATAACAGTATTTGCAGAAATGTTTACATGAATTATAGACACCAATATCAACCATTTGGACACAATTACATTTTTTTTCTTTACGAGCGGTCCAATTTTTATATTTTTTACCAGTCATTATATAGGCTAGTTCATGTGATAAACATTCTCCTTTATCAAAACCAAATTCGCATAAATCTCTATCTTCGAAACAGGTATGAACTATCATTCCATGATTTTTGGCACTTTTAGAAAATGAACGACCTATTTCTTCATAATCCGACTCTGTAAAGTCTTTTATTCTTAAACTAGTGGCATTATTTCTAACATTTTTATAGTCATCAATAAAAGAAATTAATATCTTTTCAGTATAGCCCTCTAAATTTGTACATACTCTTTCAAACATTTTCTTATGATATTCCAGATTATATCTATCACTTAGAAAAACTGGGTCATAACGAATTGTTAAATTCTCTTTACCAATTATATTAGAAAGTGTTTTGATAGTTTCAATTAAATCTCTTTTATTTGGAACATTTGGTTCTATATCTTCTTTGTATGGAGTTAATGTTACATGAAAAAGAATTGGTTTCTTAATAATTTTTAAGTTATCTAGAATTGGTTTTGGATTTTTAGTACAGAAAAAGATTAAGTCAACATCTTCAAAATAAATTCTACTTACTAAATCTTGATTAAAAGGATTTCTTACATCGATAAAACCTTCCTTGTAACGATTTAGAAACCATTCTGAATAAAAGGCAACAATATCAGTTCTACCACTTACATTTAAAATCATGAATTAACTTCCTGTGATTCTGTTTATGATACTTTTGACATTTTCTTTCACTTTTGATTTTTTTGAGTTTAAAATAGAATCTATTTTATCGTTTAACCTTCTTTTTTCTTCTTCTGGCGTTAGACCTGCTTCTATAAAATAAGAATGTTCACCACTTCCAACTAAGATTCTTTTTCCTCTTTTAACACGCGTAAAAATTGCATGCTCTCCACTTCCTATCATCATTGTGATAGTATCTGATTCTCTTTCTGTTATTTTGTTTTTTGCACGAGCTTCTTTAATTATTTTTTGTTGAGCATCAAAATCCAGATTATCAAATTCTTGATATGAAATACCTAACATCCTTTCCAAATTGGCTTTACAAACATCGACTGCTTTTGGACTATAGTCTAAAGCTTTTATAAATTCTTCTCGACTAGTTAAATCAAAATCATATGGATAATGAATTTTCTTTTTAAAAAAGTTCATAACAAATCTTTTATACTTTTCTGAAACTTCCTTAGAGCCTTTACCAATTAGATTATCTTCGGCTGCAACTATACCTGCTTTTTCTCTATACGCATAAGCATCTTTAGGAAGAAGGCCTAGATTTATTGAGATTAAATCATAAGAATTATCTTCTGTTACTTTTCCATTATATAAGTCATATATCTTTTCAATTTTATTTGGACCTTCAACAATATCATAAACTCTTGAGATGTCATTTCCATTCAAGTATGTCTTCGTGGATGCTGGAGTGTCTGTATATAGTCTTGAGCCGTCAAACAAAATGGTTTTCATATGAGAAGAAAAGACTGTTTTTAAGCTTGCTATTTCAGATAATTTTTCTTCATTTGATAAATGTGGTAGATAATCATCTCCTGCTAAAATATATCTTCTTGATGTGATATCTGTTAAATATCTTGCATCTTTAGAAAAGATTGTATAATCATAGATTCTACTAACTTTTTCAAAAATAATGCCATTTTCTCTATCTTCGATTATTTTCTCTTCACATTCAACTGCTTTATTATCTTTATTAGGAAGGGTAATAATTATTTGATGAGATATATTATCTTTTGTTTTTTGGATTTTAATAGTCTCGCTTACTAAACTTACCTCTAATTCATCCCATCCTTCATCAATATAGACAAAGCTATCATCAGTAGTTGTTTTATAGTGATAACCTTCTAAGTAGTTTCCAATTATATCTTCATATTCCCTTAATAGTCTTTTTAATTTTTTGATATCTGACATTTTTAAACCTCCTTAATACTTTTTAGTATATCACAAAATTATTTTTATAGAAAAAAACATGATTGTTTAAATCATGCTCTTTATTGTAGAGTTATTTCTACTTCTTTTTCTTTGTATTCTCTTCCACTTGGATAACTTATTTTAACTTTTACTTTGTCACCCTTTTTCTTTGAGTAGATAACATCTTGAATATCAGAAATATCTTCTACCTTTTCACCTTCAATTTCAGTAATGATATCTCCTTTTTCTAGACCAGCTTTAGCAGCTCCACCATTTTCTACAACTTTTTGGATGAAGAATCCTACTGGTATTCCGTATGCTTTATTCTGATTTTCATTTACCATATATCCTTCAACACCGATTGTGGCATCACTTTTGTCTTCTTCTCCATTCATTAATGCTGTGATTAAATCTTTAACATCTGTTATTGGAATTGCAAATCCCATTCCTTCGATACTAGCACTAGTTGATGTTCCACCTGATGAGTATTTTGCAGAGTTAATTCCTACTACTTCACCACTACTATTTAGTAGAGCTCCACCGGAATTTCCACCATTTATTGCAGCATCAATTTGAATCATTTTTGATTTAGTATTATCGATTGCTACTTCTCTATTTACGGCACTTACAACACCAGTAGTAACTGATTGTCCATAACCTAAGGCGTTACCAATAGCAATGATTCCATTACCAACTTTTAATTTTTCGCTATCACCAATAGTTGCAATTTTAATTGCTTCAATAGTTTCTTTATCAATATCACTTAACTTAATGGCAATTACAGCAACATCACGTCTTTCAGAAGTTCCTTTTACAGTAGCATCTACTGATTTTTCATTTACAAATTGAACTGATAATTCCTCAGCACCTTCAATAACATGATTATTTGTTAAAATTAATAATTCATTATCGGTTTTACTAATTATTATTCCTGATCCGGCACCTTCTTGGTATTGTTCTTGATTATAATAACTAGGTCCGAATAAGCCTTGTTTTACTAAAGTTTTACTTGTAATTGAAACAATTGAAGGCATTACTTCTTCTACTACTTCAGAAACATCAGTAATATAGATTCCTTCTTTTTGTTTATTATTTGTTGTTGTATAATTTAGTTCTGCTTTCTTAGCAGGGTTTACTCCATCAAAACTAATTATTCCAACATTTCTTAATGCAATTACAAATGCTACACAAATAATTATGATAAATAGGCAAATAATTAGATAAATACCTATATTTTTACTATTATTTTTTTTCTTACTACTTTTTTTTATCTTGTCATCTTTGATAACTTCTGCTTCTTTTATTTTTTCTGTTTTATTTTTATCCATTCTATCACCTCTTCATGTTTTCTTCTAAAATATATACTTATTTTGTGAAATTTATATGAAATTTGAATTATTGTTCTGTGAACTTTTTATTTTCTAAAAACTTTTTTATCACTTTAAGTGTCTCTTCATAAACCATCTTATTAGATATTATAGCACCATTTATGTCTTTATCATACCTTTGATTATTACCAAATAAATCGGTAACTATTCCACCTGCTTCTTCAACAATTAGTTTCACTGCTGCTATATCACAGTATTTTTTATGTACTCCAGGAAATATTGCTAAATTAAATTCGCCACTAGCAACACATAGGGCTGCTCTTACTATGCTACCGATTGAAACAAAATATGTTTTGTCTGAAAGTTCTTTTAAAACGTCTTCTAATTTATATGGAGTATGTTGCATCATATCAAAATGTGAAACGCTTTCCATATTGGAAAACCCTATGTCACTTACATAAATTCTTTGATGGTTTAGGTAGGCGCCTTTTCCTTTTATTGCTGTATATAGACTATCAGTAAATGGATCTAGAGCTACTCCAACAATTGGATTACCATCATTGACTAAGGCTAAAGAAAATGTCGCAGTTGGAATTTTTCTTGCATACATTGCTGTTCCATCTACTGGATCACAAATCCATTTGTAGTTACCATTTCCGTATTTTTCTTCTTCTCCATCAACAGAATGATTTGGATATTTCTCTTTTACTTTAGTAATCAATAAATGATTTATTTCAGTGTCTGCCCTAGTAACTATTGTTTCATCAGATTTATAGTGACTTTCTACATCTCCATAAAAATAACTCAACATAATCTCTTTAGCTTCACTAGCTAATTCTATGGCAAAGTCTAGGTATTCTTGGTAATTTTCACTATCCATGTCGACCACCCCCACTACTATGTCCACCACCTGATGAACCAATGCTTGATGAGAAACCTCCGCCTCCGCCGAAGCTTCCTCCACCTCCACTATCTGATGAGATGGTATGGCTTGATGTATGAGATGTGATAAATTTGTCTTTTCTTTCGCTCAATTTTACAGAGCCTTTATTTAAGTATTCTGTTGCTTCACTAGCCTTCATAACCATTTTATTCTTTTCTATTAAAATTATTATAATAATCGTCGTAATAATAGCTGCTATTAGAAAAACCATAATCCAAGGCACTTGATATGGCTGATAAAGAAAGCCTTTTTCATTAACTTTATAATTTTGCATGGTTGATGGTATACCAGAATTATAATCATCAATCATCATGTCAATGTATCTAGAAAGTCCTTTAAGATAATTTCCAGACTTTATATCATTATAAATACTATCAAGAATTTCTTCTAATCTGGTAAAATCAAAATATAATTGAGCATTACCAAAAGTATATATATTAAAATATGGGTCTAATTTATTATTATTTCTTAAGAATAAAACCCCACTATTTTTTTCAAACTCCATTCCAAAATCATTGTAATCGTAAAAGTCAGCGGCATATTCTTCATTTTCAGAATCATTTGAATAATAAAATGATGGAACGACAATAACCATATCCATACTTGTTATGGAGATAAATTCATCAATTTTTTCTTTAAGAATATTTTCTTCTTCATCAGTTAAGATATTGTCATAATCATATATTTTTTCTGATGCATCTACTGCAGGAGTTTTTAAAACGTTACTTTTATTTTTACTAGTTATTTCCCATTTCTTTCTAACTCCATAGTTATCTAATTCATTTCTATCGTATGTTTTAGTACTCGCATTACATGTAATAGTTCCTATTGTGAAGAGGAAGATGACTAATAAAATTTTAAATATCTTTTTCATTTTAACCTCCATTTATATATATTAGATAGTTGACTAAGATTGTAATTATTAGTGCAATTATAAATATAACAATTGTGAAGACTATTGTTTTTGTTTTATCTAAAGGAATATTTCCGATGAATTCACCTGTTTGTCCATTCATGGCGAATGTATACATTTTATCTTTATATTTTACATTTACCATCCAGACTGGTAATAAAGCATATTCTTTTCTTGTTTCAGTTGCTTTTAGTGAATTAGTCTTTAGAGTTGTTGAAGTGTAGCCACTTATTTCACTTAATAATAACTGTTTGGCAGAATTAAGTGCTCTTTCTGAAACTTCTTTGAATATAGTTGCTCCTTCAGTATCGTACTTTTCTGCATAAAATCCTGATAAGTACTCATGATTATATGGTACCATCTCTTTATAATCAAATGGCTCTAAAGTGTTCATAATGGCATTATCAAATCTTGTAGATCCATCAATTGGCACACTAGCAAAGTCCATTGAACCACCTCTTATAACTTCATATTCAGAGGTTCTAGTATAACGAGTATTTCCTGTAGTCCAGGTATCAACTTTTTTTCCTAAAACATTTAGATTACCTTGAACATTTATATCATATAGCCAGAATGGAATATAGATTCCTCTTATTTTCTCAATATTATTTGTATTATTGAAATCTTTAGGCATTAATGGTCTACCGTGAGATAATTTTTTGAAAGCTTCGATTGCTTGATTTTTTTCTGTTTTAAATGGAATAATTCGACTAGGACGGAAGCTTCCAGACAATTTGCTTTTTAAAATAGCTGTGTTGCCACAGTAGACACAGAATGTTGCGGAAGTTTCTTCATCAGCTATAATTTCTGCTCCACAACTTTCACAGTGATAAGATATGTATTTATCAAATTCATCATGAGGAATTTCTTCTACTTTAGTTTTAGAAGGAGATTCTGCCTTTTTAATCTCTTCTAGTGTAAAAGTACTACCACAATACTCGCATTTCCATTTACCTAATTTAGGATTAAAAGAAATTGAGGCATTACAAGCAGGACACTTTGTTTCTAACGCTTCCTCTTTACTCATATAATATTCACCTTCTACTCTGTTACTAATTATAACATACTTAGTTAAGTTATTTGTAATTTTATGAAGAAAAATTCAAATGAAAAGAGAAAAATGAATTATATCAAATTTCTCTTACCCTTATCTCGACTAACCATAGTTAGGTGTTATTGTTGCTTTATATGACATTTTTTAAGTATTTATTAATGTTGTATGAAATTACGACTTAGGATATGTCTGTTTTTTCAATCTTCATCCAACTAATATCATCTAATGGTCTATTTCTATAACATATGGTGCTTCAATACTACCATCTCCTGAATTGTATGTAACCCCATTTTTCAATGATATAGATGGTCGTACTCCCATTAAGCCTCCGATATAATCTCTACCATAGTAACTATCATCACCATCTTGAGCCAAGTAATTTCCATATGCATTACCATAACGATAATAATAAGGTGAATTAAGCCAACTAACACTTTTTGACATTATTGGTGATTCTTTCGTTGAATATTGAAATGCCATTTTTCTTTCTTGTTCGGTAATTAATCCAACAGGGTATGTCAATGCTCCATTACCGTTCATTTTATCAACTGTAAATCTATCAATTTCATTCAGACAGGTTAAATTTTCTTTGTTGTCTGTGTATGCAGAGAATTTTATTTCAGATTTATATCCTCCTCCATCTTTATTCAGTCCATTTTCATTCATATTACTTATACTTCTTTCATTACACCAAACTGTATCCTCAAGATATTTTGTGTATTGTCTCATATATTTTGAATACCATAAATCTATTACGCTTTTAATTGCAGAGTTGTATTTATTCACATCATTGGCATATAACATTTCATTGATGATAGTTTCGATATCTTTACCAGAATTCAGTTCGAAATAGTATGGAGATATATTGCTTATGGGAACGTTATTCATATTCACTCCTTGTATATTGTATATGTAGGATAGTGTTTTACATTTACCTTCAGAATTCCAGCAAGTATAGTGTGTATTTTCTAATTTTGCATCTGAATTTTCCGCTCCCCATTCTAAAAAGTTTTGAACTTTTCCATTTAAGGTATACTCTCCTGTTGAGTTGTCGTAAATAAATGAGCTTCCATATTTATAGTTATTAGAAATATCTAAGCGGACAAAAAGATTGGGAGCGGTCAATGTAACGTAATATACCTTATCACAAGTAAGATTTGAACAATAATATTTGTTCTCATAATTTTTGTGTTCATTAAACCATTCTATTTTTTTTACTTTTTTAGTTGTTTTTGGATCTAACACTTGTTTTCCATTCCCATCATCAACTAAAGAATCTGCAAAATAATAAGATTCCTCAGTAGAATGTATATTTTCCCCGTCTCTAAAAGCTACTGTATACATAGTGCGACTTCTTTCATTTATACCTTCTATGTACTTTACGTAATTTTTGCTGAATACTTCATCTGAACTAGAAAAGGTATATTTTCCAGCTATATTTAAATAATCTGATGAAGATGTTATTTTAAATGGATTTACTAATGTATATTCCATAGTAGATGGATTCCACTCAATATCATCAGCATAATAATAACTATTTGATATTGATTCGTCATTAAGAGTCAGTTCAGTGTTATACATTTGCTTTGTTTTAGATATATATCTTGCATTGTACATATATCCTACATCGGCTATTGATGTGTCATTGTTATTAAATTTACTTTTTCCAATTTCAGAATATTTTGTGTTTAAAGATATTGGTATGACTTCTGCAGATGTGTTGGATTTATATGATTCCACATAGTACAATGTACTACAAGTTCCTGTTGTATTTGCACAGGTATATCTTCCTATTAAATTCTGGTAAGTTGTGGAATTCCAAATTACTTGTTCTAAATCTCCAGACAAAGTAAATGTTTTAGATACTTCATCGTATGTATAATCCGTTCCATAGTTATAGTTAGCTGAAAGTGTTTGAGTTGTTCTTGAATCATACCCAACATGAGTTTCTCTATTTGTTCCACATTTGCCTTCAGAATCTGGTTCTCCATTATAAATCATTTTTACTCCACCTGTATCTGTTGTTCTATACATACTCCAACAAAATCCACCAAAGATAACATTATTATTTTGAGTTTTTCCCTTGTAATAGTAAATATCTTGATTTTCTTTGAACGTACTTGTATCTCCAGTATATTTTTGGGCACCTTTATTATTTTCATAATCTTGTTTAATTTGTTTGTATAAAGTAATTTTTTCCTTGATAGTACCTTCCATTGATTTACTAATACCTAATTTACTCCAATTTGCTTTTAAAGTAACATCTTCCTCTGGCATTATGAAGTAATCATCATTAACTTTTTTAGCATTCTTGTTAATTATCTTCCATCCTTTGAATTGATAACCTTCGCATTTTGGAACACTATTGCTTATTTCAACTGTATCGAATACTGTGTGTTGTTTTTCTGAAGGGACACTTTCTACTTTGCAACCAGATGGCTTATTCCCGTCATATACTACTTTATAATTATTAGAAAGTATTGGTGTTTTGGAACTAGTAACGTTTTCTTCATCTTCGTTTAGTGTACTTTTAACATCTTCCTTTTCGTTTGTTGAATAGATTCCACCTTTTCCTAATAATTCTTCCTTTAATTTGGCTTTGATTGTCACTTTTGCTTTTAGACCAGATTTTAAATCGTCCATTTTCCAAGTAAATTTTTGATTATCCTTATCGAAAGATATGTTCCCTTGACTTACTTTTATGTCATTTTCACTCTCTACATAAAAATAGTTTGTATCGATGTAATCTGTTATCTCAAAATTTTCATAAGTAACTGGAGTAATAGATGCTTCAAATAAAACATTGTTTAAAGTCTCCATATCCGCTATATATTGATTATCACTAACTTTTTTTATTGGATTCAAAATTGTACTTCCCATTTCATATTGAACTCCATTAATTGTGATAAATGGATATTGACTCTTCAAATAACTGTATTGTCCTTCTTCATTTGGAATTTCTTCATTAGGATAACCATCTGTTAAAAATAAAACTATACATTCTTTATCTTTTTCTTTTACATAATCCTTTAAAACTGTATCGACATTTACTAATGCTTGGTAATAGTTCGTACAGCCTGTAGTAGTCAAAGAATTTATTTTATTTATTAATTCTTCTTTATTATTAGTTAGTGGAGAAACAATCTGAGAATTAGTCTCAAAAGTAATAAGTCCCGCTTTATTCTTATCATTTGCAAGTAAACTCTCAATTAGCTGAATACTATCTGCTTTTACCTTATCCAACTTTTCCCCATCCATCGAACCAGATACATCTAGTACAAATAAAATATCAGTGTACTTAGTATTACTCTTCATGATAGAATCAACATCAAAAGTAATTTCTGCAGTCCCCTTTTCTTTCCACTTTGCACTCTTCTTTATCTTCCAAGCACCTGGTTCCTTTTTTTCATAATCTAATTTCTCAGAAAAGATTTCCACACTCTTCACTGGGTGTAGTTGGGCAAATATTCTTGGTGCTGTAACAATTCCTAAGACAAAAATTAATGCTAGATAAAAATATGGAATTTTATTTTTACTTAGAACTGTTTTTAATTTTGGAATATTCACCTTTATTTTATTCATATGAGAACTCTCCTAAACCCATTATTCTATAGAAAAATGATACCCCCTCCCCACGTTTTTGTCAAGTTAATATACTCACGTCTAACTGTGTATTTACTGGTTTTAAGTATAGTTTATGTTATAATCTTATTTGAGGTGATTTTGTGGAGAAAATGAAGATGAACCCTACTCCTATAATTCTAAATAATACTGATTTTCAAACTATTATAGTCACAGTAATGTTTCCTTTTGAAGAAACTGTTGCTGATTTAGCTAAAATTCAGTTATTACCAAATATGCTTAATAAAATGAATAATAAATATCCTAGTGAAGAAACTTGGCAACTGGCTAAAAAGAAAGCCTATATCCTTAGAACAAATTGTTCAAAAAGTGTAATTGGTACGACAGGATGCTTTTCTTTTGATTTAGTTATTCCTGATGTAAAGTCTTTAGAAAAAGATGTTTTAGATAAACAATTTAGTTTATTCAGTGAATTAATTTATAATCCAAAAGTTTCGAATAATCAGTTTGGGGAAGAAGAACTGACAAGAGAAATTGATAACGTTAGATTAGGAATGGATAATGCTTTAAAAAATATTCGACCATATCATAGTATTAGACTTAGAGAGTTGGTTGATGATGAAGGAATTTTATCTAGAGGTTTAATTCATCATCAAGAATTACTTGATGAGATTACTCCTGTTAATCTTTATGAATATTATTTAAAAGTAATAAAAAATGCTCAACCTGTGATTTATATTATGGGAGATGTTGATTCAAAGAGAATTACTTCTTTATGTGAAAAATATTTGTATCAAAAGAAATTCGAATTAAAAACATATAATGCTAATTTCGATAATTTCTTAAAACCTAGAAAAGATATTTTAAATATTGAAGAGGATTCTACTTTTAAAGATTCTGTTTTTTCATTAGTTTATAAAGTTAAAGACATGTGTCATGATGATGTAATTTTACTTAATGCTTTAAGAGATATATTAGCTTCTATGTCTTCAAGATTACTTGCAGAGAAGTTAAGAGATGAAAATGACTTGATTTATTCTTCAAAAGTTATGATTTATCCCCATTTTGGGCTTTTTGAAATAACTGTTTACATTAATAAAAACAATATTGATTTAGTTAAAGAGAAGCTATTTGAACTTATTGATGAATTTAAAAATAAAGATTTAATTACTAAGTCACTTAATAATATAAAAGAAAGAAAAAGAGTTGATTTAATGAGACAACTTGATGATAAATTCTTTTTGTTTGATGACTTTGTGTTCAATGACTTAGGTGTTGATATTACTTTTCAAGAGTATTATGAGAAATATATTATGTTAACTGCAAAAGATATCAGTAATTTTGTTGATAGATTAGTATTAGATACTACTTATTTTTTAAAGGAGGGAAATGATGAATAAAATAGAAACTTTAGTTTTAGAAAATGGTTTAAAAATATATTTATATAATGATAAAAGACGTCATTCTACCTTCTTTCAGCTTACTACCCTATTTGGAGGACTTACTAAAGATTTTAAAGTTAATGAGAAAGAGTATCATTTTCAAGATGGAATTGCTCATCTTTTAGAGCATTATTTAGTCGAATGTAATGAAGTTGGTAACTTCTTAAAAGAATTAGGAAAGAGACAAATGAATACTAATGCATCTACACATTATGATATGACTAATTTTTATTTTGAGGCTGTTGAAGATGTTGATTTTGGAATTAGAACAATTCTTAATGGTATTTATAATGTTAAATTTGATGAACATAAATTAGAAAAATTAAAGAATCCTATATATCAAGAAATTAGAGGAAAAAAAGATAATAAATTTTATCATGCTAATATAATGACTTTGAATAATTTATTTGACGATATTAAATTTAGAAATATTGGTGGAACTATTGAGGAAGTAGAAAGTGCTACAATAGATGATTTAAAGATTTGCTATGAAGCTTTTTATCAACCTAGTAATCAGTTTATAGTAGTAGCTGGTAATTTTGATAGAGATGTTGTTGTTAATGAGATTAAAAAGTTTTATGATAACATTGATATTAAGACTGTTGAGGTTGAATTAATCACGCATAAGGAAAAGTTAACTGTTCATAAGAGTGAAGATACTTTATATTTTCCTACTCCACTTGATTATGTAGAAATTTCTTTTAAACTAGATATTAGTAAACTTTCTCCAGTGGAAAGATTAGATTTAGATTTTTATTTAGGATGTTTTTATAATCAATTTTTTGGAATTACGTCTTTACTACACAAAGAATTTATTGATAAAAAGATAATTACTTCTGGGATAGGTTGTAGTGATATTAAAGTTGAGAATTTTTTAATTGTTAGTATTGGTTCTTATACTTATGATGCTTTATATTTTAAAAATAGAATATTAGAAGTTCTTAAAGAACTTAAGTATTTTAATGAAGAAAAGTTTGAGTTAGAGAAGAAATCTGCTATTGTTAGAATTATTCTTCGTGATGAAAATGTTATGAAGATGGTTATGCCCTTTATTGACAATATTGTTAATTTTAATTATCCGTACTTAGATAAAGTTAGTGAAGTTGAAAGATTAAAGTATAGTGATTTTGTTGCTAATATTAAGAAATTAGATTTTTCTAATTATACTATTACAACTATTAAAGAAAAATAAAAAGAGTTAGTGTTAGATAATTTATCTTGAACACTACTCTTTTTTACATAATTGAGATTCCAATAAGTGCTATTGCTATAAATAAAGCTAGAACGTATAAGAATACTCTAAATTTGTACGTGTAAACTTTTTTTACTTTTCCATCTATTTCGATTGTTTTTAACTCAACATATGGAACTGGACTTCTACGATACCAACCTGTTACTTTTACATTTTTATCGAAATATTCAGGTGATTTAAATAAGGCAAATATTTTATTTACAATATGAATTGGTTGATTGTAATCTAGGAAGATAATTCCTGTTGAGTCTTTAATTACAAAATCTTCATTGAAAATACATCCAGGATTTCCACGTCCAATAATTGTTCCTTCTAGACTACATGGAATTGATGTGATATGTGATACTTTTACTTCACTTAATAAATCTCTAACTGTTGTTTCTTTGAATGCTTGATTTCGATATTGTCTTTTGAATTTAATAAATGAGAATAATAAGCATACTAATATACAGACTCCTGTAATTAAGAAGAAGTTTGTCTCTAATGTTACTGAGAATATGACTACAAACATTGAAATAAGTAAAGTTAATGTTGGCATAAAGTTAATTAATACTTCTACTAGGAAATCATCCACATAAGATTCTGTTTTTTCTAAATCGAAGACAATGTATGGTTCTTGACCAAAGTCTTTACTACGATTAGATATTGCTAATAATCTTTTAGAAATAAGCGGATGTGTTGAATTAAACTCATACCATTTAGCCCAAACATTCCACTGTTCCCATTTCATGGCTTGTTTAATATTTTCTTTTGAAATTTCTCCATCACTTGAACTTGCAACAACTAAAGTTTTTGAAGCTTTTGAATCAAAGATTCCTAAAGCATTAGATTTAGCAGCTGAATGTTTTTTATTGGTCGTAGCTGTAGTAAGTCCATATCCTATTTTTACTAGGGCACTTGCTAAAGCATTTGGATTCTTAGTTGTTTCAATTGAAAGTTCATCAGCATAATACTCTCTAGTTCTTGATAACCAAAGAATAACATAATTACTGATTACATATAAAATGTAGGCAAGCATTCCAATCGACTGAAGATAACTGTTATTATTGTTATCATTATCATTTGATGTACATATTTCATATACTCCATATAGGAATAATGGCACTAGTTGAGCAACTGTCATGAATAACATATCATAGTGAACTGCATGGCCTAATTCATGAGCGACTACTGCTTTTACCTCTTCTTCTGTTAGAAGTTCAAATATTCCTCTTGTCAAAACTATTCTAGCATCATTTTTTGTATGTCCATAAGTGAAAGCATTAGGAGCACCATCATCAATATATCCAATTCTTGGATACTTCATGTTGTTTGATGCACATACTTCTTCAATAAACTTTTTCAAATACTCTGGAACTTCATATTTAAATTTAGCTTTGTAGAACCATTTCATTGATAAGTCTGTAAAGAATGGAGATACTAAAAATTGAATTATCAATACTGCAATACTTATTCCTATACCTGTGATTACTGGAGCACCAATAAGTATAGTAACTAAAATAATTATTGCTGATAATAAAACATATAGTCCTCCTAATGTTACTAATGAAATACCTAATAAATTTCTTTTCATACTACACTCTCCTTAGAATAATTCTATCATTATTTGTCGAAAAATGATAGAATATTAATTAAATTTCTAAGAGGAGAAAAATATGTTACGTCAAGAGATGAAAACTATAAATGTTACTGATGAGGAACTTCGAAGATTAAGATGTATCGGAAGTGGTGGTTTTGGCACTGTTTTTGCAGATAATGCAAATGAGTGTACAATTAAAAAATATCATGATTTTATTAAATCGGATTGTCATGTTTCTATTCCTAATCCTTGCCTTAGGATGAGAAAAAAGAAATTCAAACGTTTAAATAAACGTGATAATATGATTAAATATACTGATGTTTTTGTCGAACTTGTTTATCAAGGATTTAAGTTTGTTGGGGTAAAGAAAAAACTCTATTGTGGAGAAACTTTAGATAAACTTGGTAGTATGCCTTTGACAATAAAAAAAGATATGATGAGTAAACTAATCAGAAATGCTCAAGAATTAACAAAAAATAAAATTTACACTCTTGATTTTAAGGCTAATAATGTTATTCTTACTACGCATGGAGAAATAAAAATAATAGATTTGGATGATGTTCTTACTAAAGTTACATTATTACCTAATTTTTATTATAAAAAGAAAAGTCTTAAGAAATTAAAGGATACAATTATTTATTATTTTTATAATAATCAATTTTATTTTTCTTCTGAGGTTGCTAGAAAAATAACTAGTGGTCCAGAAAATAATCAAGATTTACAGAAAAAGATGTCTTATAACGAATTACAGGAACTGGTGAATTCTATTAAGATGGAAAGAAATATAATTATTTTAGAATATCAGGATATTAGTAAAATTGATTTGAGTTTACTAAAAAGTTATATGACTGATAATGAGTTATTCTTAGTACTTGCGTTCAATGGAAATGCTTTGTTTAGAAATGAGAAAGCTATTTCTTTGATTGAAAAATTGAATGATGCAGGTATTGATGTGTATGATATTTTTAGATATGACGATGATAGTTATGAATCTGATATTGAATCATATATTAATGCTCATGAATCTACTAGTGTTCATATTTATGATGATAAATTCAAAGTATTAAAAAGAAAATAATGGTTTTACAGCCATTATTTCTTTATTATTTTATTAAAGAATCTCCATTAATTTCAATTGGAATTGGGATATTTAAAAGACTTAACATTGTAGGTGCAATATCTGCAAGTTTTCCACCATCTTTTAATTCAATTCCTTTTTTTGTAACAATAAATGGAACTTTATTAGTTGTGTGAGTTGTACATAGAGTACCATCATCGTTTACCATTACATCGCAGTTACCATGATCTGCTGTTATAATCATTGTTCCATCAATTGATAAGATTTTATCATAAAGTCTTTTTAGACACTTATCTATAAATTCTATTGCTGTTACGGCAGCATCATAATTTCCTGTATGTCCTACCATATCACCGTTGGCATAATTTAAGATGATAACATCTAAATAGTCTTTATCTATTTCAGCTAAAAGTTTGTCTGTAATTTCTTCAGCACTCATTTCTGGTTTAAGATCATAAGTAGCAACTTTTGGAGATGGTACAAGAATTCTGTTGGCATTTTTTAAATCTAATTCTTTTCCTCCATCGAAAAAGTAAGTTACATGAGCATACTTTTCTGTTTCAGCAATTCGTAACTGGGTAATACCTAAATCATCTAAGTACTGTCCTAATGTATTGTCTAACTCTTGATGATTAAAAGCAGTTAATCCTTTTACTGTATCTGTTATTGGCATCATTGAAACTAATTTTACATTATTGAATTTTGTTGTTTCCATTGGAGATGCTTCTGGATTTGTGATTGCTGTAAACATTTCTCTTAATCTGTCTGGTCGATAGTTAAAAACTATGATTCCGTCATTATCTTCTAATTTTCCTCCTTTTATTACGGAAGGTTTAATAAATTCATCGGTAACATCTTGGGCATAAGAAGCAGTTAATAATTCTTCTGGAGTCTCATAATAATCCCCTATTCCATAGCAAATGGCATCATATGCTAGTTTTACTCTATCATAGTTATTATCTCTATCCATTGCATAGTATCTTCCTGAAATTGTAGCTATTCTCCCAATTTTTACTTCAGAAATTTTATCTTCTAGCATTTTAATGAATTTGGGTGCACTATGTATATCAGTATCGCGTCCATCTGTAAATAAATGGAGATATATTTCATTTACATCTTTTTGTTTGCACATATCTACTAGCGCCAATAAATGTTCTATACGAGAATGAATTCCACCATCACTGATTAAACCCATTATATGTAATTTGGAATTATTGCTTTTTGTATGTTCTATTATTTTATTTATGTTTTCATTATCAAAAAACTCTTTTGATTCTATTGACTTATTTATCAACTCTTGTGGTTGGTAGACTACACGCCCAGCTCCTATATTCATGTGTCCAACTTCAGAATTACCCATTTGTCCTTTAGGTAATCCTACTGGTTTTCCTGAGGCTTCTAAAGTAGTATGTGGATAATTTTTTTCTAGATAATCAAATGTGGGTTTATTTGCATTTTTAAAGGCATTTCCATTTGACTCTTCTCTAATTCCACAACCATCTAATATGCATAAAAGTAATGTTTTTTTCATACTTTCCTCCTAACTTTCTATATTATTATAGCACTTTATTTATCAAATAATAAATTATTTCAAAAAGAAAAAGGACATAATGTCCTTAACAGCTATTCTTTTGACAAGTCTTACTTTCTTTTTCGATACATTTTACCAAACATTCTATTTTTTTGTATGTTTCTTTACGCATCTTATCTGTTAATTTTCCATATGGATCTTTTAGAGCTTCACTTACACCTGTTTCCATTGATATTGCTTCACCGTTTGCTACAGCTACTATATTAGGTGCAAAAATTCTTTTTTCTTCAGCTGACTTTTCTTCTTCGTCTTTAACCAAAGTATAGTCATCTAAAACATTTCCCATTTTCTCTAATAAAGCATTATATCCTTCAGATCCTTCTTTAGTTGTTTTGATGTTACCTTCATCATCAATTTCTTTTGTGTCTCTTATTTTTGAAACATCTACATAATATATTTTTGAAATTGCTTTATCATTTCCTACTTTTACTAATTCTTCTACAATACTTCTACACCAAGGACAATCTTTAAAACCGAAATATACTATAAATGATTCTTTATTATCCATCTTATCTGCTATTTCTTCTGCTGTTTTATATACCATTGGATTCTCTTCTGGAATAGATACTTCTCTTATTTTTTTATTATCTTTTTCGCGAGTGGTATTATTTATACTTTCATATTCTTCTTTAAATCTTTCTGCATCAGTTAATTCAACTTCTTCTTTTTTACAGCCTGTTACCGATATTATTAAAGTTACAATTAATAATAAATTAATAATTTTTTTCATACTATCACCTTCATTTGTTATTATATATGATATTTGCAAATATTTCTATAAATTTCGACAAAATGTGACTTATTCTGCCTAATCTCCATTTTATATTTTTAGTTTTCATTTCTTTTAATTAGTTTTTTATTGATACTTAATGTTTCTTGTCCTCTATAATTAGTAGTTATTTGAAAAATTCTTTTTTCTATCATTGGTTTTATTAATTTAGTAATCACTTTTTCATTTGATTTATGAGAATCATAGTCATTATAGAAGCTTGCTAAATTATCAACAGTTGGTATGTCATTAAGGGATAGATATGACTGAAGTACTTGTTTATCATCTATGCCTAACTTTTTGGCTTTATCAATACAATTTATTAAGTATTCTTTTTTTAATTCTTTTAAAGTACTTGTTAAAATGTAGTCTAAAAAGTAAGTTAGATTTCCTTTTTTTCGAGATTTTCGAATGGCTTTTTTGTAGTCATCTCTTGAATAAGTAATGGCTCTATTAAAAATAACATATGGGTTGGCATTTTGATTTAGTAAGTACCATGTTGCTAATGTTCTACCTGTTCTTCCATTAATATCATAATAAGGGTGAACATAAATTAAATAAAAATGAATAATTTGGGATTTGATAAACTCGTCAATTGGAGATAATTCTTCTTTTTGATTGATGTAATTAAGGCAACTTTCCATGTATTCTTCTACCTTATCTGCGGGAATTCCTTTATCATAGTCACATTCTATAAAACTACTGTTTAGAATAAATACTTCTCTATTTCGATAGTATTTTCCCATATTTTCTTTTGAATAGTCATCTAAAAGATTTGCACTTAAAATTTTATATAAAGTCTTTAGAGTGTTTTTTGTGATTTTTTGGTTGCTTTCTATATACTTATAACCTCGAATAATGTTGATTAATCTTGTCTTTTCAGCTTCAGATTTATCTTTAGAATCTTTAATTTGCTCTATTATTTTTTCTTCTTTGAAATCTTGCGTTTCTTTTAAAAATAATATTTGTTTGACAAAATCAATGTCATTTAAAGATTCTTTTTCTAAAAGAAAAGTATCTATTTTCTTTTTTAGATGGTTAATTTTTAAATTATTGTAGTAGAGAAAACCATCGTTTCCTATTTTTAGATTTTTAATTCTTGTATACATTAATATTTATTTATCATACTCATCCAAGAATGAATGATATTCCTTGTTTTTTTTGTATCCAACTATAGTATCAAGATTAACATTAGCAGCACTTGTGAAGATATTAGAATCTACTCGGTTATTTCCTTCTTTTAATTTTTTGATTAACTCTTTTATTTCTTTTCTCTTACTTTCTTCTTCTTTTTGTGATACTTTTTCAGTAAAATGACAAGCACAGTTTAAGAAAGTTAGTTCATTAAAGTTTTTCCAAGCAATTATATCATCTTCTTTTACTAGATATAGTGGTCTTATTAGTTCTAACCCTTCAAAATTTTCACTATGAAGTTTTGGCATCATTGTTTTAAATTCTGCTCCATAAAACATAGAAAGTAGTGTTGTTTCTATTACATCATTGAAGTGATGTCCTAAAGCTATTTTGTTACAACCTAATCTTTGAGCTTCTTTATAGAGACAACCTCTACGCATTCTAGCACACAAATAGCATGGACTACCTGTAGTAGTTTCATCAACAACATCAAAAATATTAGACTTAAACATTTTTAGATTAATATTTAATAATTTGGCATTTTCAATTATTTGTTTTTCATTTTTTGGAGTATAACCAGGATTCATACAAACATATTCTGCTTCAAAAGGGATTTTACTGTGTTTATGTAATTCTTCGATACATTTAGCAAGTAGAAATGAATCTTTTCCACCACTGATACAAACCATGATATGATCATTTTCTTTGATAAGTTCGTACTCCTTAACAGCTTTTACAAATCTTGACCAAATACTTTTACGGAATTTTTTTATTATTGTTCTTTCTATTTCTTGATATTTTTCCATACTACTCCTTACAGATACCATAATTTTTGATTATTTTTGCGAACTTCTTTGATTATTCCTCCACCAAGACATTCTTCACCATCATAGAAGACGCAAGCTTGACCTGGAGTTACTCTTTTTACTCCTTGTGGATATTTTACTAAAACCTCATTGTTATACCATTCTAATTCCACAGGAATATCTTCCTGGCGATAGCGAAATTTCGCAGTACATTTTGTAATCTTTTCTTTTCCTAAATAGTTGATATTGTCAACAATGGCTGATGTCGATACTAAATAGCCATTATCTTCTCCTATACAGATATAAAGAATATTTTTTTCTAGATTTTTTCCAACTACAAACATTCTTTCATCTGTTCCACCTATATTTAATCCTTTTCTTTGACCAATTGTATAGTTCATTAGACCAATATGTTTTCCTATTACCTCATTTGTTTCAATGTTAACAACGTCACCTGGCTGATTTGGTAAATAATTTTTTAAGAAGTTGGTAAAATTTCTTTCTCCTATAAAGCATATACCTGTTGAATCTTTTTTCTTAGCTGTGATTAATCCATACTCTTCAGCTATTTTTCTAACATCAGGCTTTATCATATCGCCGATTGGAAAGAGAACATTTTCTAACTGTTTTTTACTCACTTGTGATAAGAAATAAGTTTGATCTTTGTTATTGTCTACCGCTCTTAAAAGTCTTCCATCCTTAATTCTAGCATAGTGACCTGTTGCAATAAAATCAGCACCTAGTTTTATTGCTTCTTTCGCAAACATGTCAAACTTTATATATTTATTACACATTATATCGGGATTAGGAGTACGCCCTTTTTTTAATTCATCTAAAAAATAGGTAAAAACATAATCCCAGTATTCTTTGACAAAATCCTTTCTATGAAGAGGTATTCCTAATTTATCACAAACAGCTTTGGCATCATTGTAATCTTCTTCTTGAGGGCACATGCCACTAGCAGTTGTTGGTCCATCTAATTCTCCGTCAGCTAGCGAATCCCAATTTCTCATAAAAAGTCCTATTACTTCATACCCTTGTTTTTGAAGCATTATAGCAGCAACACTACTATCTACTCCTCCTGACATACCTATTACTACTTTTTTCAAATTATCACCTACTTTGATTTTTTCCACTTTTCCTTTAAATTGCTGTATTATTATAACACTTACTTACAAAATAATAAAGTTAAATCTATGTGAATATTTTATCTTTTCTTTAGTCTTAGTGCATTTATTGTCACGGTTAGGCTACTTGCAATCATAGCAAGACAGGCAATCATTGGATTAATTCTAATACTTTTAATTATACCCATTGCTAGAGGTATCATAATTATGTTATAGGCAAAAGCCCAGAAAAGGTTCTGCTTTATATTTGTAATTGTTTTTTTACTGATAGTAAATAGTTCTAATATTTTTGATAAGTTATTCATTATGATTACATCTGCTGATGATGTTGCAATGTCTGTTGCTCCTTTAATAGAAATACCGATAGTAGCACTAGAAAGACTTGGAGCATCATTTATTCCATCTCCTACCATGATTACCTTTTTACCTTCCTTTATTAATTTGTTAATATAGGCAGTTTTCTCTTTTGGTTTTACTCCAGCAACTATTTTATCTATTTCTAATTCTTCTCCTATGGCATTTGCAGTTACTTGATTGTCTCCTGATAACATTATTACTTCAATATTCTTGTTTTTTAGTTCTTTTACTAAATTTTTAGCTTCTTTTCTAACCACATCTTTTAGTCCAAATGTCGCTAAAACTTTATTATTTCTTACTAGATAAATGATACTATTTCCATCTTTAGCCATACTTTCTTCTTCAGCTTTATAGGAATTAATAATATCTAATTTCTTTAAAAGAGTTGCATTACAAGCATAATAGATTGTTTTATTATCTTTAGCTTTAACACCATAACCTGCTAAATCTTCTGTTATAAATTCTTGATTAACTTTTATTTTTTTATCTTTTAGATAAGCATTTATTCCTTTAGCAAGTGGATGAATACTATTTTTTTCAATTGAACCTAATATTTCTAAAAGTTCTTCATCTTTTAAGTCGGAGTGATTATTTATTTTATTAATACTTAAGTTACCATTGGTTAAAGTACCTGTTTTATCAAATACCGCTACATCAATTTTATTTACTTCTTCTAATACTTCATTGTTTTTAATTAGAATGCCTTTTTTAGCAGAGTTACCAATTGCAATAACCATTGCTAAGGGAGTTGCAAGTCCTAAACTACATGGACAAGCAACTACTAAAACTGTAATAAAATTATTTATTGATTCAGATAGATTTTTTGTTAAGATTAAATTTGTTATTAAACTTATAAAAGCTAGAATGATAACAGTAGGAACAAATATTCCACAAACTTTATCAGCAAGCCTAGAAATAGGTGCTTTAGTATTAGTTGCTTCTACTACTAATCTTACTATTTCGGAAATTGTAGAATCTTTTCCTATTTTTTCTGCTTTGTATTCAATAGGTTCTTCATAGTTAATACTTCCGGCTATTACTTTGTCTTTTATTTTCTTTTCAACAGGAATACTTTCTCCAGTTATAAATGATTCATCGATATGAGAATTTCCTTTTACTATTTCACCATCGACTGCTATTTTTTCTCCAGGTAAACAAATTAAAATATCTCCCTTTTTTACTTCATCAATTGTTATTTCTTTATAACCATTTTCTTCTTTTAGGCGCGCTATTTCGGGAGTAATTTGAACTAATCCTCTAATAGCATCTTTAGTTTTATTTTTACTTTTTTTATCGATATGTCTTCCTAATTTTAGAAAGTAGATTACAAAGGCAGTTGATTCAAAGTACATAGCATGAATAAATTCATTTGAACCTGTAATTATCATTATTACTGAGAATATACTGTAGATAAAACTACTTGTAATACCAATTGTTACTAATGTATCCATATTAGGAATTCCGTGGATAAGATTTTTAAGCCCAGCTTTTAGGATATCAATTCCATAAATTAGAAATGGTATTGTCATTAATAATAAAGTAACACTATAAATAATTGGATTTTTAGATGGATTTAATAAAGAAATAATTGGGAGCTTTAGCATGTGAGCCATAGAAATATACATCAAAAATAAGCCTAATATTCCATAGATTATTTGTGGTGTAAGAGATTCTTTTTCTTCTTGAAGAAGATAATTTTCATCTCCTAGTGAAGTGAATCCTGCTTCGCTAATATATTTTTCAATGTCTTCGATACTTAAATCATCTTGATAGATAATACTAGCTGTTTGTAAAACTAAATTTACTTGGGCTTCTTTAATCTTTTCTTGTCTGTTTAAATATTTCTCTAATCCGTTTGAACAGGCACTACAGCTCATACCACCTATTCTTAATATAACCTTCTTCATAAGTCACCTATTTAATTTTGGCTTTGAAGCCAGCTGTTTCAATTATTTTTATTAGTTCTTTCTCTGCTAAACCATTATACTTAATTTCTGCTTTTTTGTCCTCTAAGCTAACTTTAGCTGAGATTATTTCTTCTTTAGAATTTAAAACTTTCTCTAATCTATTTGAGCATCCTTCACAATGCATTCCTTCTATATTTATTATAATTTCATTCATATAAATTCTCCTTGTTTTTTATTTTATAATAATAAGGTAATGAGTATATTTATTTTTCATTTATTAACTCTATTTATTATTATGCTTAAATTATAACATTTTTTGTGAAAAGTTAATAGTAAGATTTATTCTATTAGTGAAGATGAAATGGTTTGTATTTATACTTCTACATATATTATTTATATACTAAATATATACTAAACGATTTTGGAGGTAGTATGATTCGAGAACAAATAAAACTTATAAAAGAAAAAGATCCAGCTATAAAATCTACATTTGAAGTTTTTTTATATCCAGGATTTAGAGCTTTGATGTATTATAATATTTCGCATTGGTTTTATTTAAGGAAACATTTCTTTATAGCGAGATATTTATGTGAAAAAGCGAAGAGAAAGACTGGTATTGAGATACATCCTGGAGCTACTATAGGTAAAAGGCTATTTATTGATCATGGAAGTGGTATTGTAATTGGAGAAACTGCGGTTATTGGGGATGATGTTACTATTTATCATGGAGTTACATTAGGTGGAGTTAGTAGTAAAAAGAAAAAGAGACATCCAACCATTGGTAATAATGTTATGATTGGATGCCATGCGATTATTCTTGGAGATATTAATGTTGGAGATAATGTTAAAGTCGGTGCAAATAGCGTAGTTCTTAACGATATTTTAGAAAATACTTCTGTAGTTGGAGTTCCTGCAAGATATGTGAAATAATAAGAACTATTGAAATTACTATTCAATAGTTTTTTAATGCACTTTTTCTATATTGGCAACTTTATTTATTTTTTCTTTAAATTATTTGTAACATAGATTGTAACGTATTTTATTTTTAACTTACGATGTCTTATTATTTCTTTTTTTAATTTGTTTTCAAGATTAGTTACCTGTCTTAAACTTAATCTTGAATCAAGTACAATTGTTAATTGTAATTTGTAGTATGAACCATATTTAATTAATTCATATTTGTATTCTTTTATTTTCTTATTATCATCTAATATCTCTTTAATTTTATTATTTTCTTCTGAATCAGTTTCAACTTCACCAATTATAGATAGAGAATTATCAATGATTATTTCTAATGATGTTTTGAAGACAATTAAGCCAATTAGTATGGAACCAATGATATCAACCTTGTCTAGTATTGGATACTTATTGGAAAACTGAAGAATTATTGTGATGATTGCAACTCCTATTGTTGAATATAAATCTGCTTTTGACTCTTTTACTGAAGTTATTAATAATTGAGAATGAATTTTTTCTCCAACTTTGTGCATTATTAGTATCGCAATCACTTTTAATGAGAAAACAATTAATAATAACCAAAGTAGTGATATTGGAGGAACAGTTGCTTTTTTAAAAAAACTACTAATAACTATGTAACTTCCTAATAAGAAAAGTATAACACCTACAAAAAGGTTGGTAAGATACTCGACTTTTCCAAAACCAAAAGGATGATATTTAGTTGGCTTTTTCTTAGAAAGGTTTGCTCCTAATAAGCAGACAATATCAGTAATAAAATCACTAAAGGTATGCATTCCATCTGCAAATAAGGATCCTAATCCGTAAAATATTCCTCCTATTATTTTGATAATAGCAATAAATAAATTATTTATCATACTATAAATTAATACTTTTAATTCTAATTTCATAATGCACCTTCTTATTAAAAGATTATTTTATTTTTTTGTTGTTTTTTAAATTTATATAGTTTTGCTGGTTTTTTTCCAACGAAACTTTGAGTTTTATTTGTATCAATAATTAAACCACTGTTTAGGAGTTTCTTTCTAAAATTACGACGGTCTAACTCTTTATCTAGAACAGTTTCATAAACCTTTTGAATTTCTGGAAGAGTAAAACCATTTGGATATAGTTGTTCTAGTACATTTGATGTCATTACAAGTTTTTTTATTTCTTCAACCGTTGCATCAAGAATTATTCGATGGTCATAAGCTAGTTCTTTAGGTATTTCTTCTAATGTAAACCAATGAGCATCTGTAGTTTTTGTTGTTTCTTTTAAAATATTAGCTTTGTCTATATCTACACTACACACAAAACTAAAGCAAATCATTCTTTGAAGAGGTGACCTATTTATATCATCAAATATTTGAGACATTGTTAAATCAACGTTATCTATATTAGTCTTTTCCTTAATTTCTCTTTTGGCAGCATCCATGACTTTTTCATCATTATACATCGCTCCACCTACTAAAGCCCATTTATCTTTGAATGGTTCATTCTTTCTTTTGATTAATAGTAGTTTGAATACTCCTTTATCAACAGTAAATATTGTTGTAAGGGCATGAATACCAATATTTTTGTATCTTTTATTATTTATTTCCATAAGCCTCTCCTAAAACTTTCTATATAGTTTTATCTCTTTTTATTTTAATGTTTTTTTCGAACTTTTGTCAATATTCTTAAGAAAGATGTTATTTTTTAGTAGAAAAGCCACCTCAAAATGAAGTGACTTTATTATATTTTTTTAACTTGTTAAGGATACAGCTTGACCTTTAACAACGTTTTTTCTTTCTTGTCTTGTAGCTATAATTTTGTCTGCTAATTCTTCACTGCCTTCCAAATAATTAACAATAATCTTACCATCTCCACTAGTTGATATGTAACCGAAAGCATTAGAATAAGAACTTATTTTGTTTCCTAGAGTTAAAGATATGTTTATATTTCCTACGTATGCAAACATTGTATCCATATTAACTACATTGTAAAGATTCATATTGGTAACAATTAAATTATTTAGACCTGTGCACCACCAAAACATGTAAGATACATCCTCAACATTTGAAAAATCGAAGTTACTGATGTTAAGGGCTAAAAGTTTACTAGAGCCTGCAAACATATAACTCATCTTTGTAACTTTTGATGTGTCAAAGTTGCTTAAGTCAAGTTCAGCTAAATCTTCATTCCAATAAAACATTGAAGTCATGTCAGTTACTTTGCTAGTATTAAAACTACTTACATTAAGTGATTTTAAACTAGTTGCATAGAACATTCCTGCCATTGTCTCCACATTAGATGTATCAAAACTACTTAGATCTAAATTTGTAAAGCTACTCCAATAAAACATTCCATACATATTAGTTACTTTTGATGTATTAAAATTACTAAAATCTAGATTTTCAAGTCCACAATTATAAAACATAAGAGTCATATTTTCGACGTTAGATGTATCTAGAAGATTGATATTTATTATTGATTTCAGATTTGTGAATTCATAAAATAAATACGAGCTATCTGGGTTGGCAAGAATTGTTTCATCACTTTGAATATAGGCTGTGTATTTTGTATTATCATCTTCTCTTGGAACAATATATCCCATTATTCTTTTATCTTTATTTTCAGATAGATCCAAGACATCGATAGCTTCTGGGATTTGCTTTATACTATCTTGAAAAACTATTTCTACGAGGCTATCAGCATATTTATGTAAGCCTGCTTCCATTTCATCTGTTTCTTCATTGTATATTACGCGTTCTAAGAAATTTGGACTGTTTTTGGAAACAGTTCCTTCAAGTTTTTTCTCAACTGAAGTACGTCCCCATACTGCTCTAATTACAACATCTTTTTCTGGCATAACGAAATAATCCATATTAAGCTTACTAACATTTTCTGTAACTATCTCCCAGCCTTTAAATTTATATCCTGAACATCTTAATTTCTGTTCACTTATTTCGACTGAATCAAAGACAGAATAATATCTTTCATTCGGAATGTCTCCCTCTACTTTGCATCCAAATGGGGCATTATCATCGTATACAACTTTATAATTATCTGCCAAAATAGGTGTGCTTTCACTTGTAACTTTTTCCTCATTTTCATCTAATTTACTTTTTATTTCTTCTTTTTTATTAGTAGGAAAAATTCCGCCTTGATTAACAAATTCTTCTTTTAATTTAACTTTTATTGTCATTTTGGCTTTTCTTCCAGAATTTAATTCATCAATTATCCATGTTATTTTTTGGCTTTCTTTGTCCAGTGTCGCTTTTCCTCTATTTGTTTTGATATTACTTTCATCTTCTATGTAAAAATAATCCGTGTCAATGTAATCTGTTATCTCAAAATTCTCATAAGTAGTTGATGTTATTGAAGCTTCAAATAAGACATTATTTAAGTTTTGCATATCAGCAATAAATTGGTAATCACTAACTTTTTTTATCGGTTCTAGAATTGTTTTACCCATCTCATATTGAATTCCATTTATTGTGATAAATGGGTATTGGCTTTTTAAATACTCATATTGCGCAACCTCATTAGGAATATCTTCATTTGGATATCCATCTGTTAAGAACAATACAATACATTCCCTATCTTTTTCTTTTACATACTCTTTCAAAATAGAGTCTACATTAATTAGTGCTTGATAATAATTAGTACAACCAGTAGTACTTAGTCTATTCACCTTTCCAATCAAATCATCTTTGTTATTGGTAAAGTTAGAAATTATTTGTGAGTTAGTTTCGAAGGTGATTAGACCGGCTTTATTTTTACTGTTAGATAGTAAACTATTGATTAATTCGATTGTATCAAGCTTAACTTTATCCAATTTTTCTTCATTCATTGATCCAGATGTATCTAAGACAAAAAGTATATCGGTAAACTTATCATTGTTTTTAATTATTGTGTCAACATCAAAGGTAATTTCAGCAACACCTTTGATTATCCATTTAGCACTCTTATCAATTTTCCATGATCCTGGCTCTTTTTTTTCGTAGTTAGCCTTTTCCGAAAATATTTCTATTTTTTTACAACTTGTGGTTGGGCAAGTATTTTGGGAACTGTAACTATTCCTATAAACAATAATAAAATAAAACTTAATGCGATGATTTTATTTTTTCTTGTTAATGAATTCAAATAGTAAAACTTGTTTTTTTGCTTATTCATACTATCCCACCTTACAGTAAAATTATAGCAAACAATTAATTACTAAACAACTGTCTTTTATAGGACTTCTAATCCTATTGGGCAATGGTCACTTCCATAAATATCTTTGTAAATAATTGGATTCTTAATGTGGGTAATAAAATATTTAGAAGTGATGAAATAATCTATTCTCCAGCCAATATTTCTTTCTCTAACGCCTTTCATATAGCTCCACCAAGTATAAGCATCTTTCAAATCAGGATTAAAATGTCTAAAAGTATCAATGAACCCACTTTCTAATAGTTCAGTGAATTTATTTCTTTCTTCATAAGTGAAACCAGCATTCCCAATGTTTGTTTTATAGTTTTTTATATCGATTTCTTGATGTGCTACATTAAAATCTCCACAAACTATTACTGGCTTTGTTTTTGCTAGATTTTTTAGAAAGATTTTAAAAACTTCTTCAAAATACATTCTAGAATCCATTCTACTTAAATCTCTTTTAACATTTGGAACATAGCTATTAACAAGAAAGAAATCATCATATTCTAGGGTAATAGTCCGTCCTTCATCATCATACTCAGCTTCTCCTATTCCATAAGTTACAGTTAAAGGTTTTACTCTTGAATAAACTAAGGTTCCTGAATATCCTTTTCTTTTGGCTGGAAAAAGATAAACATAATAATTTTCTGGGTAAAATGTTAATTGCTCTTCTGTTACTTTTGATTCTTGAAGACAAAATACATCGGCATTTGCTTCGTAGAAAAATTTTTCAAAACCTTTTTTTAAGCAGGCTCTAAACCCTGCAACATTCCAAGAAATTAACTTCATACTATCTCACCAGTCTTTTTAATTAATTATTACTTAATAATTCAATATTATTATACATTATAATACTTAATGTGTATAAGTTTTCTTTTTTTGGAAACAATATAATTGGAGGATATGATATGGAAAATAATATTAATACATTAGATGAATTAAATAAAGGTTGTTGTATGGGAATGACTGCTTTAGACTATATACTTGAGAAAGTTGATGAGTTTGAGTTTAAAGAGTTGCTTGAAAAACAATATAAGGAATATCAAGAATTATCTAATCGAATTGATGAATTATATAGAGAATATACTAATGATGATTTACATGAGACTTCAGTTATGGAAAAGATGATGACTTGGTATGGTATTCAAAAAGATACTATTCTTGATGATAGTGTTTCTAAGTTAGCAGATTTACTTATAAATGGAACTAATATGGGAATTATTGAGGGCAGAAAATTACTTAATAATAAAACTATGGACAAAAAAGTTCATAAAATATGTAGTGAGTATGTCAAGGTACAAGAAAAGTATATTGAAAAATTAAAGAAGTTTTTATAAGTTAAAAGAATTATTATAAATATTATTTTATGATAATTTTTTTGTTATTTTTACAGGCATTAATACTTTTATTAATTGGCTTTTAGATAGTCTTAGATAAAGTACTACTCTCTTTAAGGTAATATCAACGATTTCTTTATAATACATATTAAAATATTATATTTTAATGTATAATATTATTTAAGGAGGTTTTAGTATGTCAAAAGGTATTCTAAATTCAAACGATTATGATTCGTTTTTAAATTCTTCATTAATAGAGTCTGCAGTAACATCAGATTGTAAATTATTGAATGAAACTATTACTAATGGAGGAAATATTAATTTTCAAACACCTATGGGCTTGGATTTGATTATGCTTAATCTAGGATATGGGGAATTAACAAGTGCACCAGAGTATATTTCGTGTTTAATAGAAAATGGTATAGATGTAAATCATGTTGATAAATATTATGGAAATAATGCTCTTCAATATGCTAGTAGATATGGAGCAGACGATGTAGTTAATTTATTGATAGAAAATGGTTCTAACATCAATTCAATTAATAACAATGGTTATAATCCTCTACTTAATGCGTGTGAAAGTATTCCTTTATTTTTTCCATTTTATATTTCAGACTGGCATATGCAAGAAATGCCATACTCATTCTTTCGAAAAAAGAAGGATGAAATAAATAAAAGTTATGGAAGCCATAAAGGAAGAAAACATTATAAATTAGAGCAAGAAAAAACAATACGAACTTTATTAGAAAATGATATAGAAATAGACAGAATAACTAAAAATGGATTTTCGGCTATGGATTTAGCAATTTTGAATACCTATATTAACGATACAAACATGATAAAACTATTAAAAGAATATGGTGGTGAGATGAATAGTAATATTACGGGTGCTAAAGGAAGTTTATTGGACTCATTATTCTATGGAGGGCCACAAGCTTTTTACCAATATCATAGAGAAGATAAGTTAATTAAAAGAAAAATTAAAGAGTATAATAAAAGTTAATACAACAAATACTTATTATTTTATAGTTACAGATGATTTTTATAACAATACGAATTTAAATCTATGTTGGTGTTGTCAATAAGTAGTAATAATTTTAATTCTTTAATTTAAAGTAAAAAAAACATTTCAATAAAAATGAAATGTTTTTTGTGTTTAATCTTATTTATAATCATAATCCCAAAAGCTCAATTTTCCTTTAGCTGGGATTGGATTAATTTTTTCAATATTTTCTAGTTTAAAACCGTAACCTTCCCAAGTAGAGTCTTCTTTTATTATTCCATGGTAAACTAATGGATTTTTTTCTCGTAATTCCTTTTTTAGTTTATCATCTACTTCTATGCAATCTGTCATAGTACATTTCGCAATGATCACGCCTTGTGGATATTCTAAATTTAAATGTTCATATCTTTTCATTGCTTTTTTATCTACTCCAAGACCTGCGTGGATTAAAAGTTCTCCACGATATTTAGCTCTCCAAGTACGAAATTCATATTCTTTTAAGCCTTCTGCTATTAAGGTTGCGAATGGCTGCTTTATTGTGATTGTTTTCATATTGTCACCTGTCTTTCATAATTCGTTTGTTTAGTCATTTGGAACTTACGCATATTTTCCATTATATGATTTTTTCTATCAACAAGTTCGTAATAGATTCTTGTTTGTTCAGTATCTTTACCACTAGATAAATCGGATAATAAATTATATATTTTAAAGCCACTGAAATTATCATTATAAATTTTAAATAAACTATTTAGTTCATCAAAGTTATCTTTTCCTACTTCATTCCAAATTACTTGAATGTTTCCATTTCTTCTACTTTCAATAATTTTATTTCTAAATTCATCAAAGAAGTCTTTTACTAAGAATAAAGAATGTTCATAGCTTGTAGCATGTTGATACTTGGCTGTTTTAGGATTATCAAACACATGAATATTATTTTTATGCATAATTTTACTAATTTCTTGAGCAATTAATTCATTAATTATTTCATTAAACAATTCATATGGTCTTTTTTCTCTTTCTGGGCCTATTGTATTAGCAGGATTTTGTGTATCTTTAATATCCTCTACAAGAATGTCCCACCCACAGGTTGTTGTGTATTCCCTCTCCCCTACTAGTTCTAGGTATAGTTCATAGACATGATTTAACTCATGAACAATAAAATGATCTTTAAAATCGTCATCAGGATTATCAAGTGATATTACAAGAAGCGAAAATAGTTCGTGAATATTGTTAGTTAACCTTACATTTGGTGCGACAAAGGTTCCAGATTTCATATAAATGGAAGCATCAAAGCAATCATCCTTACTCAATAAGTTGAGGCTATCTATTTCTTGACGAATATTCTGATGATCTGGAGTTGTTGTATAAAATTCATTATTATAATCATTTAAGCAGTCATCTTTAAAAGCTAGAAATGAATCAGCTAATTCAGTAGATGGCCAAATTTCTTTTAATGATTCCTCTTCTAAGTATAATTCATAGGAATCTCCTAAGTCTATTCCATTAGCTTTAAAATAATTTATTCTTCCCTTTATAATTTCATCTTTTCGCCAATTAGCTTCTTGATTTTCACTTATTAATTTTTCTGATTCGGATGAGAAAAACTCTAAAGGAAACTCACTTAATAAAGAATAACCAAAGAAATATTTAATATATTTATCTAGAGTGTAGTCTTCCTTTTCTCCTCGTAAATATTCTTCTAAATTAGTACTCTTATTTGCTGGTATTAAATGTTTATATTTACTAATTAGCTTTTTGTGATATTTATCTTGGAGTATTTTTTTAGAATTAGAAATTATTTTTTCTTTTTCACAATATTCTTTTATACTTTCTTTAAAAATATCATAGCTTTCTACAGATTCTTTGTATGAATCTAGTATTTTATTTAATTCTATTAGTCTAGAATCATTCAAATAATCTTTAATATTGGAGATTTCTATTTCTGGAATTATTTTCTTTAAAAGAGGTTCAGCATCTTTGTATAATTTTCTATATTCCATACGACTACTTTTTTCATTGGTATAATATTTGATTGTATCTTTTATATGTTGAGGGATATTTTCATACTTTTCTGGTAAACGTTTTTCTTCTATAATTCTGTTATATTCTTCTCTTGTTAAAGTACCTAAATAACTTTTAATTACCTCATAGCCTCTATCAGTAAATCTTTTTTTTCTTTCTTCAGCACCTAAACAAAAAGCTTCATAAAAACTTTGATATTTATAGATTGGTTGGAGAGTTGTATATTCAAAAGAATAATTATCAATCAAATCTTCTTTTTTTAATGTTGTTGGACTATTCTGAAGAATTCGAATAAATGATTCATCTGTAAATTTCTTTACTATATCACTTAAATTTCTACTTAATTGTTCTGGACTTATGTAGCCTATTGGTAGTATTTTAGAAAATTTATCTTCTATTTCTGTTCTTGATTCTTCACCATAGAACTCAATAAAAGCTTCTTTAAACTTATCAAGATTATTTCTTAATACTTCATTTGGCATTAATAATTTTGCTATATTATCCATTTATCTCACCTATTATATCTAATAGCCTTTTGTAGTTATTTGGATATATTCCTTTTCCATGAATTTTATCTACGCTATCTGTTGTTGTGATGGTAATTGTAAACTCTTCTAAATCAATTCCATCTTTTGTACTATATTCAATTTCCCACAAGGAAATTAGTGCTAGAATTCTATCGATTATTTCCTTTTCGATTGAATATTTCTTATTGTTTAAGTAACATATATTTTCATTTGGAATTATCATAAGATTATATTTATTTAAAATTCCAGCAGTAATTGATACTTCAATTAAATTTATCATTTTATCACCTTGTATTTATTATAGCATGATATAATATGTCACATAAAGGGTGATTTTAATGTACTTTATTCAGAAGAACTTAACGAGATTAAATAATAATCAAAGTACTTTTTTTCTTGATCCTAGGGAATTAAGAGATGTCAAGGGTAAGCTAAAGAAAAGTGAATATAAAATATATTATCCATATAAAGATAGTGAAAAAAATATTATTTATAAAAAGAATACTCCAGAAGTATTACTTTATGAAATTAAAGTTAAGGTTTTAGTTAGACATCAAGATATACTTGGAAGTATTTATTCATTAAATATTTCTCATGAATTATTTGGAGATATTTTGATTATTGAGAATAGATATTTTATTTATATTTTGCCAATTGTTAGAAACTATTTTGAATCAAATTTTTTAATGGTCAGAAATAGTTCTGTTGAATTAGAGTTATTGGATATTGATTATTTGAAGGATTATGAACGTAGTTATGAAGAACTTGAGTTAATTGTTTCTAGTAATAGAATTGATACGGTGATTTCTAGTATTTGTCGTTGTGGAAGAAATAATATTGGAGAAATGATAAAGAAAAAAGAAATCATGCTTAATTATGATTTCTTAAAAGATTCTTCTTATAAACTGAGAGATAATGATATTTTTAGTATTAAAAGAATTGGTAAGTTTAAATATATTGGGGTTTTAAAAAATACTAAAAGTAATCATTTAATTATCAAAGTCTTAAAATATTTATAATTACTTTCCTACTTCAATATCTCCAGATGTTGTATTTACTGAAAGTTCTGTTTTAGCATAACGATCATTATTACTGATTTCTACTTCTCCTGATATTGTTTCAGTTTTTACATAGCTTCCAGCATTGGAATTTATTTCGACATCACCACTTACAGTTGAAATTTTTGAATTATTGGTAATTTCTAGTAATTCAATTTCAACATCTCCTGAAGTTGTTTTTATTTCACAACTTCTTTTTATTTGGTTAACATTAACTTCACCTGAAACTGTTTTTACAGTTAAGTCATTAACGTTGTTTACATCGATGTCACCACTTGTTGTTTCTAATTTTGCTTTTAAGGCATTAACCATTCCGATATCTCCACTGATTGTTCTGATATTTAGATTATTTAAATTGATATCTGGCACATAAACATCTCCACTTGCAGTTTGAAGATTTAACTCATAATCTATGTCTTTGGGAATGCTTAAAACTAGCTTTTGTTCTGCATGATTACAGAAGCCAATACAGAAATAATCACCATCTTCGTTTATATTTAATGTTTCATTATCTGTAGCGACTGATAAGTTTTTATCATCTTTTTCTCCGTAGTATTTAATCGAAATTTTATCTGTATTATTATCTTCTATTTGAATGTCTGAAGCTTTGGTAGTAATATTTATCTTCTTAATTGGTTCTGTTATTTCTTTTTCATAAACTAGTTCACTTCTAGATGAGAATCTAAAGAAATTAATATTACCTTTTGGGTTTACTAAAAGAACGATTAAAATTCCGGTTAAGAGTAAAGCGATAAATGATAATATTACTAATTTAATGATTGTTAAAGTTTTATCTTCCATCTTTATTACCTCCTAATTCAAAAACTATTTTTATGATGTTTTCAATTACAGCATAAATTAACCAAATTATCCAAGTTATGTGCCAAGCCATTGTAGAAAAACTTATAATAAAATAAATTATTAAAAATATTATCGCAACTGATTCTGTTATTAATTTTACTCTTGGAGATTCCTGTTCTTTTTCTTTTAATTTTTCTTCTTTTGAGTAAACCATAGCTTGATAGATAATTAGACTTGTAGCAATTCCACAAATTATTAGAAAACTACTAACTCCTATGATTGAATTTAATCCTATTTCTTCAAAGACGATTATAGACACAACACTTAAAAAGTATAGAAATATTCCTGTGGAAAGTAGGATTGCTCTTTTTCTGGTAATTTCTTGTTTTTCTTTATTATTAATATTAGAAATTGTTTCTTTTATATTTTCTTTTTTTTCTGCTTGTTTTCCAGATAGTAATTCTTCTGTTGTAATTTCAAAAAGATTACAGATAGGAACTATCTTATCAAAATCTGGTTTTGATTCACCTGTTTCCCACTTAGAAATAGTTTGTCTTGTAACATTTAATTTTTCTGCTACTTCTTCTTGGGATAAATTTTTCTTTTTTCTTAAATTATATAGATTTTCTCCTAAATCCATTCTTCTCACCTCACGAGTAAAATTATAATATTTTTTGAGGTTGCATTCTACCAATAAGACTTGGAAGTTTGTCAACTGATTTTAACATTACTTATACATTATATTTATGTCAACTAGATTATCATCTATTCCTGATACTTTACCATTACTACTAATTTGCCATATTTTATATTTACCTTGATAATCTGTTTGCTCAGTATAATGAGCTAGCCAAACTGCATATTTTTCATTAGACCAAATAGTTTCAAGATAATTTTTAGAACTATAAAGCATTCCTTTGTAGCCGTTTTTTTCAACTGCTTTATTGAAGGCATTAGATACTTCTGTTAACTTATGAAAGCTTAAATCAAATTCTTGAAATGATGACCAGTTCTCCCAGTCGAAGGCAATTTCCAAATCAACTTTATATTTTTTGATTTGCTTCATAACCCATTTAGCTTCCTTTATGGCATCCTTGGTACTATTAGCGTAAGAATAAAAATAAACTCCTACTGGTATTCCAACTTTATTAAATCCTTCAATGTCTTGTTTAAATTTATCATCTAAGACGTATTTTTCACCAATACCATCTCCACGACCTACTCTTATATAAACAAACTCTACTCCTGCATCTTTTACTTTTTCAAAATCAATATCACCTTGCCAATGAGAAACATCAATTCCAATCTTTGTTTTTTTATTTTTGTATTTCTTGATAATATTTTCATAGTCTGTAGATTTTACTTCAGTTTGATTTTTTGTTTTTTCCTTACTTTTCTCTTTAACATTTAGCGTAAACTTTTTGGCAGATTTATTCTTAGAAGAGTCTTCTCCAATGAATGTTAAATTGTACTCTCCTGCTTTATTTAAATCATATTCTCCTTCGATTGAACATTTAGGATTATCGTCATAATTATCTCCACAAAATAATTCCTTTTCAATATTTCCATCATAACCTACATCTACAGAGAAAGTATTCATTTGACTAATTAGTGGTGGTGTTTTGTCAACTACATTTATTTCTACTGTGTATGGTACTTTAATTCCTTTATCAGTGATATATTCAAAATGAATTTTTCTTTTTCCCAACTTAGTTGTATCAACTTTAGGATTATCAATTAATTCTCCATTAATACTTTTTATTAAATCTTTAAGTTTAACTTTTTCGTATACTTCTACTTCTTTTGTGGAAAGTTTAACTTCTTTAAGGGCATGTTTTATTCGGTATCCTCTATAAAATATATATCCAAGCAGTATAATTAAGACTACTACTATGCTTGATATTATTATTGTGATTAACCTTTTATTTTTCTCCATGATTACCTCCACTTTCCTCTTCATTATAACAGAATGTGGTAATAAAATAAATCTGAAACTTATTTTTATTTATTTTATAAATACTAATAGTAAAAAAGAAGTCACTTTAGGTGAACAGATTTGAACACTTAAATGGACTTCTTACTTTTATTTTTTATAAAGATTAATAAGACATTTAATATAGCAATGAATGTTACTCCAACATCCGCAAATACTGCCATATAAATAGTACTTATTCCGAAAACTCCAAGTATCAAAACAATAAATTTTATTGTTAAGGCTAATATGATACTTTCTGTAACTTTTCTTTTTGTAGTTTTTGCTATTCCAATAGCAGTTCTAATGCTTGAGATATCATCATTCATTAGAACTATATCGCTTGCTTCTATCGCAGCATCACTACCTATTCCACCCATTGAAACACCAAAATCAGCAATTTTTATTACAGGAGCATCATTAATTCCATCACCTACAAACATTACTTTTCCTTTGTTTTTATAATCTTTTACATAGTTAACTTTATCTAATGGTAGGAGATTACTATAATATGTAGTGACCCCTACTTTTTTGCTTGTTTCCTTAACTATTTCTTCATTATCCCCAGAAAGGATTATTAAATCTTTATTTATTATTTTCTTTAAATCTTTTAAATTTAGACTGCTCTTTTTAATTTTATCAGATATAACTAGATATCCTTGATACTTGTTATTTATGGCAAGATAGATTATTGTGCCAACTTCTTTGGCTTTCTTAAAATCAACTTTATTATCTTCTAGTAATTTAGCGTTTCCTACTAAAATTTTATCTTTTTCGATTGCACAACTGATTCCTTTACCTTCAATTTCTTTATAATTTTTAATAGTTTTCATTTTTTCTTTATTGCATTCTTTTATTGTAGTTGCGATTGGATGAATAGAATTTACTTCTACTGATGCGATTATATTTATAAATTCTTTTTCATTTAATTTTGTATTTACTTTAGTAACTTCAAAGACACCTTCTGTTATGGTACCAGTTTTATCTAACATTAAGTAGTCAATGTCTGTTAAATTTTCGAGTTCTTTAGAGCCTTTTATTAGAATACCTTCTCTAGATGAAGCACCTATTCCACAGAAATATCCTAAGGGAACAGATATAACTAAGGCACAAGGACATGATGTTACTAAGAATACTAATGCCCTATATAACCAAGTATTAAAATCTTGTCCAAATATGGTTGGAATTAAAACTAGGAGAATAGCTGATAGTACTACTATTGGAGTATATATTTTGGCAAATTTCCTAATAAATGTTTCCGTTGATGATTTGTTATTATTAGAGTTTTCTATTAAGGAAATTATCTTTTGAGCAGTTGTTGTTTCATATGTAGAAGTAGCTTTTACTTTCAAAACTGTATTTTTGTTAATACAACCACTTAGTACTGAACTGTCCTTTTTTACTTTTCTTGGAACCGATTCTCCAGTAATTGAAGAAGTATCTAGGTATGATTCTCCTTCAATAATTATTCCATCTAATGGGATTTTTTCTCCTGGTTTTACAATAAATACATTACCTATTTTAGCATTTTCGATTGGAATATCTTTAATTTTATCATTCTTTTCTAAATGAATCTTTTCAACTCTTAAATCCATTAGTTTGGTGATTGACTCTTTACTTTTATGAACTGCAAGATGAGAAAAATATTCTCCAATTTGAAATAGTAAAATTACTAATACTGCTTCAGTGTAACTACTAATAAAGAATGCACCTATAGTGGCGATAATCATTAGAAAGTTCTCATCAAAGATTTCTCCCTTAATAATATTTTTAAATGCTTCGATGTACATTTCATAAGAGATTATGATATAACTTATTATTAAGATTACTAATTTTATATTATTTACTTTTATTGGATAAGAAATTAGAAAAAGAAAAGTACTTAGAATTATTTTAATTAAAGTTCCATTCAAATATTTTTTCATTTATATTACCTCCGAAATATGTTCTAAACCATATTTTAAAATGATTTTGATATGTTCATCTGCAATACTATAATAGACGTTTTTACCTACTTTTTCTGTTTTTACTAAGTTTGATGATCGTAGATTCTTAAGCTGATGCGAAACAGCTGATTGTGAGATATCTAAGATTTCACTTATTTCATTGACACAAAGTGGTTTATTAACTAGTACATCTAATATTCTTAGTCTCGTTTGATCTCCAAATATTTTATAAAATTCACTTAAACCGTATAGTAACTCTTTACTATGTATTTTCATATATCCTCCTTTTCAATATGAATAATTGTTCATATATTCATATTAATATAATACGTCTAATTTGTCAACAGATGAAAAAAAAGAAGATTGTTTCTTCTTTAATATACTTTTAAATACTACATTAAGTCTTTTTCTATTAACATTGGTATTATATATTTACCTAAAATACTTCCAACTTTTATTCCTGATTTTTGATAGTTTCTATCTATCCATAGTGCTTCTTTTATTTCGCTTTGAGGTTTTATGACTCCTTCTACTTTAACTAAATAAGTTTGAACATGAATTGATTTATTTGAAAATACTGCGATGTCTTCGTATCCACCAATAAATTTAGCCTCTATTAATTCGACATCTAATTCTTCTTTTAGTTCTCTTTTTAGTGTTTCGAAGTCGGTTTCATTCCCTTCTCGTTTTCCACCAGGAATTATACATTCTTCTCGATTATTATTTTTTCTTTGAACCAAGATTTTTTTATCTTTTAGAATAATTCCCCCTACTTTGTCAATCATCGTCTTCTCCTTACTTTTCAAATTCTTCTAAGGCTTTTGCAAGTTGTGCTGGACAAGAAGTATTTCTTGGACCACATTTAATTTCTTTTAATTTTTCTTTAATAACATTTACATTTTGTCCTTCAACTAAAGCTGCTATTCCTTTTAAATTCCCATTACAGCCATCTTGAAAAGATAAGTTATAAATTTTACCATCTTCAATATCAAAATCTATTTGTTTTGAACAAACACCACTTGGTGTATATGTTTTATGCATACTACTTTACTCCTTTTATTTTATGAATTAATTTAAAAATATTATAGTGCCATGTTATAGGAAGCTCATATTCCCCGATTAGTTCTTCAACATAACCATTAAAGCCTCTTTTAAATTCATATATTCCATAATCTTTAGGATGTTCATTTATATTTTCTGGGATACCATAGAAATTATGTTTTTTAAAACCATTTTCAATTCCATATTTTATTAATTCCCATTGAATTAGATATTGTGAATTAAACTTCATATATTCTTCATAGTTACCGCTAGAAAGATAAATTATTTCTGGTTTTATTAACATGAACATAGAACCTGATAAAGTTATAACATCTTTTTTCTCTTTTTCAATTATCTCTTCTGATTCTTTAATACGTTTGTTTATTGATGTTATTTCATTAGTTAGTCCTTTCTTCTGTCCATCATTATATTTGGCGTCACTTAAACTATTCATTTTATCTTCTTTTTCTTTCTTTTCTTTTTCTAATCCTTCAATATATTTTTTTAGATTTAGTTCAGTGATAAAGAATTTCACTTCATTTTTGTCATGGAATAATTTATACATTTCTTGGAAGTAAGATAGTTTTCTAACAGTAAAGCCTTTTCTGGCACCAGTTTCGACCATAATATTTTGAAATCTTTCTAGTTCATCATAACCTATTTCATTTACTGTAATACCGAATTTTTCTGTTTTACGTATTTGGTTTCTTGTATTTGGTTTCATTTCTTTTAAGATTTGTTCTTCACTTTTACCTTCTAAATCAAGTGAAAACATCCAACCTACTTGTTCTTTCTTTTCCATTGGAACCTTTTGGAAACCTAGTTTTAGAAGATTATTTACAACTTGTGAATTATCTTCTCCATCTTCAACGATATTTCCATCTATATCTCTTTCTTTGTAGATAATATATGGATCAATTCTTAAAATATAGCCTTTTTTGTCTTTGATGTATTTTTTTAATTCAGTTGTGAAAAAATTAAGTAGCTCCTCATCTTTGAAATCCATTAAATAACCACGTGGTGAATAGAATTCATACTTATTGAAGTGTCTTTTATGACTAAGAAGCATGGTTGCGGCAATTATCTTTTTATCTTTCTTTACTCCAACATATGATGTTTCCCAATTTGATTTTTCTCTTAATTTAGAAATTTCTGGAGCAGATAAAAATGTTTTTAAGGGATGATTTTCCCAATATGTTCGGTATTCTTTTTCTGTTATTTCTTGAAATTTCATGTAATCACTCCTCATATGTTTTCTATAAATATTATACCATATTTTTTAATAATAAAACTACTTATAGATAAGTAGCTTATTTTTGTTTAAGTTTTCTTTTTAATAACTTTTTCGTTCTTCTTATTTCAGCTTCAAGTTTTTCATCGATATTATCTACTAATTTATCTTTATCAAAGATTGTAATGATTAATAGTACTATTACAGTAAATAGTAGTATTAATGAGATACATAGTATTATATTAAATCGATCTTTTTGCCCTTTTGTAGTATCTAAATAGCTATTAGTAAGATATGTTTCGTAATTCTCTTCTGTAATTTTTACTTCATTCTCTGCTGGTACAAAATTTGGAATGTTCTTAATAGCTAAATTTTTTATTTCTTGATTAGCGATTACTGGATAGCCATAAGCTCTGATTGGCTCAGGAACCTCTGTTGTTCTTTCATAAGAATAATCTATGATATCTTTATACTTATTGTAGTCACTCTCATCAATTGCAATTATATAAGTGTGCCAAAGACCAGTTGATTCTTGTTCTATGACAAAGTGAATTCCAACATTGCTTTCTTGGTAGTAGGCAAACTTTTCAGACATCTTATATATTTCAATATAGGTACGTTCATCAACATTTTCTACTTCATCCCATGGTACAACATCTTTCTTTTCTTGAAATAATTGATATGATCCAACAAAAAGGATTGTAATGATTGCAAGATACACTAAACAAACGACCATTTTTATGACTAATCTTTTTTCATTTATTTTCTTTTTCCTCTTCATATTACTTCCTCTATCCTTGATATAATCATAACATATTTTTATAAAAAGGATAAGCCCAATTAGAAAAAGCTATTTAAATAGCCTATATACTTATTAGTAACCACCATCTATTTTTATTATTTCACCATTGATATAAGTGTTTTCTTCACTGCTTAAATAGTAAACAAAGTTGGCAATCTCCGCTGGTTCTGCAAATCTTTTTAAATAAATCTTATTTGTTTCTTCTTTTTTTAAATCTTCTGGCAAATCAGCATTCATTTCAGTATTTATCCAGCCTGGTGCAACTGAATTTACAAGTATTTTAGGTGCATATTCTAAAGCAAAATTATGAGTCATGGAAATTATTCCTGCTTTTGATGCATCATAGTCTATACTTGTTGGGAAGAAAGCGTTAATACCATTAGTTGACGAAATATTAACTATTTTTCCAAAATCATTGTTTTTAAACATGTATTCTCCAATATATTTAGACATTAAATAAGTTGAAGATAAATTATTAACAATTGTTTCATTAAAGATTTGACCTGTTCTTTCCGATAGCTCCATATCGTAAACAATGGCAGCATTATTTATTAAAACATCAATATGTCCAAATTTATTAATTACTTCAGTAAGTAATCTCTTAACATTTTCTTCTTTAGAGATATCTAATAATAAACTTAGGACTTCTACTTGATACTTATTTTTGATATTGTTTTCTACTTTAACTAGAGATTCAAAATCCTCTTTGTCGTTTAGAACGATGTCATAGCCTTTACTGGCAAATTTGTGTGCTATTTCTTTTCCTAATCCTCTTCTTGAACCTGTTACGATAACTACCTTTCTGCTCATTTTAACTCTCCTTTTGTAGTGTGTTTTTCTTTTTCAGTCTTGGAATAAATACTTCGGCAAATTTATAACCATCTCTATTTAAAATGTATAGGTATCCTATTATTGAGAAAACTAGTGCCCCAATGAAGTTAACAAATAAATCTTTCATAGTATCTATTAATCCAATATCTAAATAACCACCTTCGATTATATTTACTGTTTGATTATCATTACTGTATATTTTTACTTTCGAAATGTTATCTATGACAATTGCTTCATTTTCCCCATTAGGATTTATTTTGGTTGAAGAAATTTGTTCAACCATTCTATCTTTTTGCATGTCAGTTGCGAAATATTTATCTGCACTATACTCAAAAAATTCCCATAAAATTCCTATTGTCATTGAAAAGGAAAAAGCTACTAAAGCTACGAAAGCTGGTGTCATTTTAATGTAAAAATCATCTGTATTGTTTAAAATATCAATTAAGGAAAAACCAATTGCTGCACATAGAAATCCATTTAGAGTATGAAGCATTGTATCCCAATGATGAAATATTCCATAAAAGTTTTGAATTTCTCCTAAGATTTCTGATGAGAAAATAAAGAGATAAACAATTACTTCTAGGGTTGTAGGTAAAGTTATATTAAATTTTTTTGATATTATCATTGGTAGTGTAAAAAGTAATAGTGTTAAGATACATAGGAAAACATTATTCCAGTTTCCATGAAGACTTTGAGCTACCATACAAATGATTACAAAGAATCTTAACACAAGATATACTGTTATATTTAATTCTTTTTTCTTTCTTGATTCTTTAATTGATTTTTTGTTCTTTTTTTTATTATTTGACATTATGCCACCTACTATTCATCAAAAAGCTTTTTTATATTTTCTTGTGGAACTAACATTTTCATATTTTGTTCTACATGGAAAGAAAATTTATTATTTTTTACTTTATATTCTTCTCCATCGATACACCATGATGTTTTTGGTTTAGTTAAAAATTCTATCTCAAAATTATTTGTTTGGTAATATTTAATTCCTGGTATATCTTTTACATCCATCGTACTTATTAGTACTAGCATTTTTAACATATCCTTTTTTGTTTTTATATCGGCTAAGGCTACCTCAAACATATTATCATCTAGTTTTACATCATAATAGACATCAGGTTGTCCAGCTATTCTTGATGAATTTGATATGAATATAAAAGCATATGTTCCTTGATGCTCTTCTTTATTTACTTTATATTTAATGTCATAGCGATTAATTTTATTACGTAATTGTTTGAAACCATACATTATATAGGCGATTTTTCCATATCTCTTTTTTAAGCTTCTTGGCGTTGCATATGCCATGTCTATATAATCTCCTAGGCAGGCTACGTAAATGAATGGTGTTTTATCTATAAAGCAAACATCTACTTTTTTTGCTTTACCTTGAAGTAATATTTCAAGATTTTCATATACACTTTTATTTAATCCATACATATTTCCAACATCGTTAGTACTTCCCATAGGAAGCGGAGCTATTGTAAGAGGCTTTTCTCGTAAGATATTTCCAGAGACAATTTCATTTAATGTACCATCTCCTCCTCCACTTATTACTAGTGAAGTTTTCTCGTCTAAAGCTTGAATGATATTTTTAGCGTCTCCTTTAGCTTTGGTAAAAATTATTTCAGTGTCGTAGCCATATTTTCTTAATATGTCGTAAAAGTCTTGGTAAGTAGTTATCTTTTTCTTTTTTCCGCTTTCTGGATTCATGATGATTACACATTTTTTCATGAAGCACCATCTCCCTTTAATACCTTTATTATAACATTTTTTATAATTTTTACTAGCATTTAATTATTTATTACAAAAAAGAAAGAAAAAGAGTTTTATACCTTTTCCTTGTTATAGTTATTCTTTATCATTCTATTATGTATGGTAGTAAAACTCTTGTTATTTTAGCATACCCCATTGTATTTGGGTGAATACCATCGTTTGTGTATTTTGGATCTAATTCTCCAGTAGAATTGATTAATTCATCAAACATGTTTATATAGGTAACATTGTCCGATTTGCAGTATTTTTCTAATCTTTTATTCATTCCTTTAATTATTTCATTATCTCCTGGCTCTGCTAAAATATCTTTCATCTCAACATTGATTGGATATATTGATTCTAAATATATTTTTGCTTTAGGACGGTTTGTTTTTATTTCAGATATTATTTTCTTTATATTATTAATAATTTTAGTTTGATTTTCTGATGATTTGTTTGGCATTAAGTCGTTAATACCTATTAGTAAGATTACTTTTGAAGGATTATATTTATATAGCATGGAATCCATTCTATCTAATAAATCTTGTGTTCTGTATCCTGATACACCACTATTTAATACTGGCATATCGCCATATATATCTTGAACCGGATATAATTCAGTAATTGAATCTCCAAAGATAACAATATTTTCTTTTCCTAAATCTTGGTTTTTACTAGTCTCCGTTGGTGTAGTTTGAGCAATCTCCTTACTTTCTTCTTTATTGAAGTAGTTATAAAAGAAGACTGAAGAAAATATTGCTACTATAACAATAATTACAAATATTGATATATTTATTTTTAATTGATTATTTTTCATATTTATCACCGCTATTCTATTGTTATATTCGTACATGGATAATTATAACATTATAATTATTAATTTTGTATAATATCTTGTTCTTTATTTGAAGTATTTCTCACATTTGTCAGATATTTTGTGTATTGTTTTATAATATTTGTCTCTTATTTTCTTTGAAATATTTCTATTATATATGAATAAGAATATTTTTTGTCTTATAAATTCGATTATTCCACAAACTATAAAGATTAGGACTGCAACTAGAATAGCGTATGGAATGAATGAAAGATTACTTCTATTAATTGAACCCATTCCTATTACTTGGTAGAGATTTTCTCTAATATAGTTATTTTCATGAATAAAGTAAATTCCTAACATTAAAACTGAAATTTTATTGATTACTTTTGATCTAAAGGTGATTGCTGTAAAGATTGAGAAATATGCAATACTTTGAATTATTATTAATGGATTGCTATAGTTCAATGCAGAATATTTTATGTACTCAGAAATCAAGCTAAGTGGTCCATTTAGTGCCCCTATTTTTATACCTATATAGTATATTAAAGTATTTGCTAGAGCACAGGTAAAGAAAATAAATACCATGATTTTTATGAATTTTTTAATTTTAAACTTTTTAAATAAGAAATCTTTTTCTGGCGGATAAATTCTTAGGTATGCACCTATGAAATATAGATAGATAAAGTTATATAGTGAATATCCATCATTTGAGAAGAATTCTCCACCAGTCGAAGCAGGAATAATACTAAATATAATAAAACACACTAATAGTAATATTCTATATGCTTTCTTATCTAGGCTTTTAATAAATCTATTTAAAAATGGGCTCAGACAATATAGTATTAGATAATTTTTAAGAAACCAGTAATTATCTATACCAATTGGAGCAAGTTCTTTTAATAATTGAGTCTTTGATATAGATGTCCAACTGAATAGTAAAAAAATGCAAACAATTACAACTCTATAGAACCAACTACTGTTTATGATTCTCCATAGATTGGATTGCTTAAAAGTTGTCTTTGATTGATAATACCCTGTTAATAAAACATAGGAATTTACATGAATACAGATTAAAAATAACATCAAATTATAAAATAAGAGTGTGAAGCTATTATTAACTCCTCTTAGTGTTATATTTATAATTACATGCCATAAAACTATGAAGAACATTGAAATTATACGCATTAATTCATGATTAGAATTCTTTGTTTTTGCAGAACTCATACTTATTTTCACTCCCTTATATTTTTAAGTTACTAAATATATAGTATAAAATTCCATAAAAAAAAGCAATAAATTAATTTTATAATTGCTTTTTTATTAAAAGTCTATGCTTTGTATTTTACACTTTAAAATATTGTTTTATTATAGTAGGTCAGCATTTATACTTTTCAGACTTTCTTTTACGCTTTTCGAATATTTTTTTCTAAATTTAGTATATTCATTTAGAATTAGCTTTTTATTTTTCTTAACTTCTAATATTTTGTCTTTAATTTCATTGATATCATCATCACTCTTCATGACTAAGTGTTTTTTCAAAATCTCATTTGAATCAAAGAAGTCAGTATTTCCAACAATACATGGTATTCCTTTATCCATACTTTCTAATATTAATGGATAACTTATTCCACAAAAGTTTACATAAAGATTTATTTCGTTATTGCTTATGACATCTCTCATACTTTTTTCTTTAATCATTTTTATGTTGAAGTCTTTACAAAACTTTCTTACTGGTTTAATTGGGTTATATAATCTAACTTCCCTATAATCAGTAAAAGTTATGGCACTAAGTTCGTTTACTATTCCAGAATAATAATCATCTGATTCTGCAATAATTCCAATTGTTTCTCCAGGACATTTTTCTTGTTCATCAATATCTAGTTGAATATATTTGAATTTGTACTTAGGCTCAAAAATTTGATATGTAGCTTTATTTAGACAATAAACATTTTTTATTATACCGATTTCCATATATTTTAAAATAAGTAATGCTTCACTTGATTTATCAAAATCGGAAAATTCTGATACTGAATATTCAAATATAACACTTATATTAACTTTTTTTGGTAACATATTTAATAACAAATAATTTGTTTTAGTTAGATTAAAAAATATAATATTAGTTTCCTCTTCTATTTCTTTAGAAATTTTTTCTAATATTTTAATATCTTCCTCTTCTTTTAAATAAATTATATTTTCTTTACCAAAGCAATGCTTTAATGCTTCACAATAGTCAGATGTTTCATGGACAATTACTTTATTAACTTTACTCATTTCTATCATCCTCACTATTTATAAATTTTTTTACTAATCTTTGTCCTTCTTTTAAATTGTCTTCACTAAACTTTTCATAAAGTGATAGGACTTTATCGGTATTTTTTAAACAATTATCAATTGTCTCTTTTATATCAATTGGATTATTTTCATTATTAACTACTAAGTATTTTTCTAATTCAGTACCTTTGAAGTAATGATGATTATTTCCTGTTATACAAGGAACGTCAACATAAAAACTTTCTAGAGGAAGCATTGGAGCACATTCTGAATATGTTACATATAGGTTGATATCACATTCGCTCATTCTTTGAATTAATTCTGCTCTTGGTATAGCTTTCTCTACTCCATCTGTCTCTATTCCTAAAATGTACATAAAGTCTTCTGCAACTTCAGATTTTGGAACGATGTCAACAATAATCTTTTTCTTACCTTTTAAAGAATTATTCATTAAAGTAATGGCTCCTAGACTTGAAAAGACATTCTTACGCCAGTTTCTCGTTTGAACTGCATAAACACCAACTCTAAGTTCATCTTGTTTCTTTTTTGTCTTTTTTATATCGAAGTCAATGTTTACTAAATTTCTTAAGAAAGTAGTATTGCACTTTTTATCTTTATAAAATTCTATAAGACTTTCTTTACAAAAGGCCATTTCACTAACGATACCTTTTTTCTCTAAATTATAGATGATATTGTTCATTTCCCAACCGTATTCATCTAGATATTGAGAGTGACTTCCGTGGAAGTAAGTTTTTACTATAACTCCATTTTTATGTAACTTTATGGCTAGTTCTTTCCAACCAATACAAAATCCACTGAAGATTATTTCTTTAATTCCATTTTCTAGAATTGCATCTTTAACCATATTAATTTCCTTTTGAGAAATTAGTTCTCCACATGGAATACTATTCTCAAATAATTCTATTGTAGCATTTGAAACTCCAGTCCACTCTGGGTTATGAAAGGCTACATAATACTCACCTTTATTTTTTGCAATATCTTCTAAAGCACTCTTTACTAGATTTTGATGTTTTTGATTATTTTTCTTCTTAAACTTTTTATATTTTAGTAATGGTGTTAGTAAAAATATTAAAATTCTTTTTACTAATCTGAATAGTTTGAATAAGCCTTTTGAAATTGATTTACCAAAGATAGTTATTGTTAGATTTTTTAAATGGCCTTTTGGAGTGATATAGTCATAATGTATATAATTTTTTACTCTTGTGTTGACTGTTTTAGATTTTGTACAACCATCATATGAGTATGGGAAAAAATAATCCTTTCCATATACTGTTATGTCATGTTGTAAATGCTGAGTGTTTGTATCCTGTTGATTAAAATCAGTTAAGATTTCTTTTAGCATTATCGGTAAATCTAAATAGAATCCATTATGTTTACCTTTATCAAAGTCTTTGATAAACTTCTTGTATAATGCTGTTGCTAGGAAACTTTTTTCCTTTTCTTCGTACCAAATTGTTGGATTGATATTGTGTCTTTCATCAATTCCTAAGAAGGAGGAACTCTCCTCCATTAGGTCTTTTATATCTTTAATTAACTCAAGATTCTTATCTACGTAGATACCACCATATTTGTAAATAGCATAAATTTCTATGAAAACTTTTTGTAAACCAAAAATGTTAGTGGCTTGAACTTTTTTTGCAATTTCCTCGTCAATACTATTTAAGTCATTAACACTCCATATTTTTAATTCAAAATCAGGAGATAAATTATTTTTCCAACTGTCTAGACATTTATTACTAAAACTTGGAATATTTGATTCTTCTTCGACAAAATAATGAATATACTTAGTCATTAATTAATCTCCTTTCTTCTTTATTTTTGTGATATCTTTTCAAATAATTCTTTAGCTTGAAGCATACAATCCTCCATAGAACAGTATGTCCATGCTCCATATCGTCCGATACTATAAATATTATCTTCAGATAGTTTCTCGAAAGTTTCTCTTACTTTTTTGTCAGTATTATTTTCAATATGAACGTATGCTGGACTCATGATTATTGACTCATGGTCAATTAGCTTCATATCTTTATCAATAATTTCTTGTTTTTCTAGATTTTCTAATGTTAATTTAAGCTGTTTTTCTATTTCTTCTTCAGTTATTACTGTATCTTTATCATAACCTATCTCAATATACATACTTAATTTATCAGCTGATAAAATGTTGTCATAGAATCCGATACGGTAGTAGTTACATTCTTTACTTGGAATGTACATCCAATGTTCTTTTTGTAATTTTGATTTTTTATCAAATCCTAGATTGAAAACTAATACCTGGTTGTATGATAGCTCATCTTTTAGAGAATGTAATTCTTGATTATCAAATAATTCTAAGAACTGATTTAGTGGAGATGAGTTAACTAAATACTCATATTCAATATTATCTCCTTTATCTGTTGTAGCTATTTTATTTTTTAAGTCTATAGACACTATTTTCGTATTTAACATTATATTTTTCTCATCCAAATTATCATGAAGAATTTTGATAAATGTTTCTGCACCATGTTTTGGGTACAAGAATGAATTATTATATGAAATATCTTTCGAATTTCTCATATTATTAATAATTTGTTCTTTGTCGGCGTATGGAAAAAATCTTCCCATTGCATCTTCATCAAGTTTTCTTAAATCTATAGCATATAATTTTTCATTATATGGTTTTAGGAATTTCTCAGTAATAGATTTACCAAATTTTCCATACAGCATTTCTAAGAAACTGTCATATTTTTCTTTTTCCTCTTTATTGAATAAATCGTATAAACAGTCAATAAACTCTTCTTTCTCTAACTGATGAATGTTAGTTTGGAATGGATAATCTATTAATAAATTTTTGTCATATAGTATTTTAGTGCATTTATCTTGGGTTACTATTTCATCCTTTGGTACTTTATCTAAAAATTTCTTTTTAAATTCTTCTGTTTTGAAATGGAAGAAATGACCTGCATAATCCCAAACGAATCCATTCCTTTCTGTTGTTCGACAATACCCCCCTACTTTATTATCTTTTTCAACTATTAGGTAATCTTCTTTTGCATAATTTGCAAATGTCAAATTAGAAATTCCTGCTCCTATTAATAAATATTTTACTCTCATTTTTACCTCCTTATTAGTTTACTTATTTTATTAATAAATCCACTCATCCAAATTAGGTGTCCATTTGTCTTACGATGTAATTTTACTTTTCTACCTGCTATTGCTGGATTATTGTAGAATGATTCGTATTTTTTGAATTGCTTTTCAAAAGATACGAAATTTTTGTTATCTTTGAATAATTCTGTTGTCAATTCGTATTGTCTTTTGCACATTGGAACGATGATACAATTTTTTAAATAATTTTGTTTACTTACTGATAATTTTGCTTCTTGTTTTGTATATTCGTCAACAATTCTTAAACATACTTTTTCGTGATGTTTTATATTCTTTTTATAAGATTCTTTAGAAATTGATTGTCCTTGTCTTCCTAAATAGTAGTTATAAATATCCAAAGGATAGTATGAAACTGTTTTAGCGTTTATATAACCAATTAAATTGTATTCCATATCTACATAGAAGCAATGTTCATCTATCTTAAAATTAGCATTTTTTAAAACTTCTGTCTTATAAGTACTTGTTGGTAGTAATGGCCCAAACATTATGAATCCATATTCATTTCCGTTATAGTACATATTGTCCATATCGTACACTGCTCCTGGAGTTAAATTAGGATAGAAGCGACATGGATTATAGACTGCAGTGATTGCAAAGTCTTCAATGTAGTTAGATAAAACAATATCACTATCTTCATTTTTTAAGTGTTCCATCAATTTGTCTAAATTCTCTGTTAGATAGTAATCATCACCATCCATAAGTCTAAAATATTTACCTGTTGCTAGTTCAATACCTTTATTAATTGTTGAACCATGTCCACCATTTTCTTTATCAATTACTCTTACTATTGGATTTTTTCCATTATAGTCATTTAATAGTTCGTTACTTTTTTCTAATGTGTTGTCTTTTGAACCATCATTTACAATGATTATTTCTAAATCTTCAGCGTATTTTGATCTTAGAAGACTTTTTACTCCACCTTTAATATACTTTCCAACATTATATGACGGAATTATGATTGATAATAAAGGATTCTTTTTAAGAGAAGGAACCTCTATCTTTTCTACTTCTGTAAATTTTTTGATTGTTTCCATATCTTTTTTGATTGAATAATCATAGCTACATGTTTTCATAACTGATTCATGCATTTTTTTGGATAGTGTTTTAAATGTTTTTGGTTCATTATATAATTTCTCGATTAAATCTGCATATTCTTTAATATTTTCTGTTTCACAGAATGTTCCTAAGCCTTCATCAATGTATTCACATGTTCCTACATCTTTTGAACTTATTACTACGCATCCTGACATGGCTGCTTCACAGGAAGATACTGCTTGTGTATCAAACCGTGTTGCGAACAAACCAATTCCATTTTCTGCATGCATTTTTCTTATCTCTTCATGAGTTAAGAATTTTTTGTAAATGTGAACATTGGGGAAATCTTTAATAGGAAGTACTAATTTTTCATGGATGTTACCGTCTCCATAAATTGAGAACTCCATATCTTTAAAGCATTCTCTTTTACTTAGTTCTAAAATTACTCTTACATCTATATCAATTGAATAAGTATTTAAATCATCAAATTTTCTTAAAATGAATACTTTTTTTCTTAAATTTTCATCTTTTTCTTGATATGGAAATTGATTTTCGTCTATAAAACATGGTATTACTTCGGAATTATTATATTTTATACCAATAATTCTTTCACTCATTTCTTTAGCCCAGTTAGAGACAAAAACAAATTTTACATTTGGTAAGTCATTATATTTTTTAATATAGTAATCTCTTATTTCATAGGTACTTGTCATTATCTCTGGAACTTGATAGTCATTTGTGAAGTAAGGTTGTCCAATTCTATCAAACACACGATATAAAGCATCTGTGCCATGCGAATATAAAATTATTTGAGTTTCTGATAAATCTTGTGGTTCTAATAATTGAAAATAAGCTGGGTCAAAAAAGTGAACCAATATTTTGTCATATTTCTTTTCTTGTAATAAATTTCTAATTTGATTGTATCCCGTTCTAATATATTCAACATCTTCAAATGATGAAAATTCTGTTTTATCAATATATTCTCTATTGACTACAGCAACATCAACTTGCATTTTACTTTTTTTGTACTCTAAAACTCTAGAATGAATAAATGAAAATAAATATTTATTTTTTTGTAATGGATAACCAGGACATATTAGCAAGATATTACCAGAAAAATATTTTTCTATTTTCTTTTCTTCTTTTTCTAAATCAACTTCTAAACAATCTATTTCTAATGTTGACTTTGGTAATATTGATATTCCTATATATACTTTAGAAGGTAAATTATTAAGATATGCATCGTCATTTATATCGACAGATTGAATAACTCTTAATCTCCTACTTAATACTTTTATAGTAGCATTTTCTATAGCATTTAGATTGCCTTTTGAATTGATACGTAATTTCTTATCACTACTTTTAAAAGATTTTAAAAATATAATTTTTTCTTTTTTATCTGAATTATTTGTAACAATTAGTTTATTTTTATCTTTTTTTAATGATACATTTAACGATGTTTTAATAATTTTTTTTCCAAGTATATTCATATTTATTACTCCTTACCGCTCTTATTTTTTTTCTTGCTCTTATTTTTTTTATTTTCTTGAACTCTCTTTTGGGCCTCTTCAAGAGTTTCGCCCATCTGGTAATAATAGTAAGAATCAATAACCTCCTCTGGCTCCCCTATCATTTTTATTTGACCATGTTCAAGCCATACTACTTTTGTGCATAGTTCTCTGATACTTTCTAATGAGTGAGAAACATATAGTACTGTAGTTCCTCCATTAATCATACTCATCATTTTATTACGACTTTTCTCTTGAAATTTTATATCACCAACAGATAGTATTTCATCGACTATAAGAACTTCAGGATCAACTATTGTTGCGATTGAGAAGGCTAATTTGGCAATCATCCCTGATGAATAATTTTTTATTGGTACATCAAGAAAATCTATAAGTTCTGAAAACTCTACTATTTCATCAAATTTAGTATCGATAAATTCTTTGGAGTATCCTAGAACTGCACCGTTTAAATAAATATTTTCTCTTGCTGTTAATTCAGAATCAAAACCAGCACCTAGCTCTATCATTGGAGCAATTGAGCCATTAACTGTTACTTTACCTTTTGTTGGTTTCATTACACCGCTAACTATTTTTAAAAGAGTTGATTTTCCTGCTCCATTGCTACCAATTAGTCCAACAACTTCTCCCTTTTCAACATGAAATCCGACATTGCTTAAGGCATAAAAATATTCTTTGTCTTTGCCTTTATTTTTTTGTTTTGCTTTTCTTATTTTTGGATCTAGTAAATCTACAAATAGTTGTTTAAAGGAAAAACCTTTATCTATTCCCATTTTAAAACGCATTGTTACATTATCTATATTTATCATTTTGTTCCCTCCTATGCGTAGTAAATAAAGTCATCTTGGTGACGTTTAAATACTATTGCTCCTACTATTAAAGCTAAAACTCCATATGCTACCATTAGTATTAAATTCATTGCTGATGGACAGTTTCCATATAGAATAATATCTCTAGCACCATTTATGTATATGTATAATGGATTTAATCTAAATATTTTTTGTAGAGCATCTGGAACTATTGAAATGTCATAGAATAATGGTGTCGCATAAGTCCAGATAGTTAAGATAATACTATAAATATAGAACATATCTCTTAGGAAAACAGAGATTGTTGATAGGATAAAGCTTATTCCTACGGTAAATAAGAATCCAAATAGAAATATTAATGGTAATAAAAGGTAATACCATGAAATATGAGAGATTGTACCTGTAAATAAAATTACAGCGAATAAAGGAATCAATGTTAATAAGAAATTAATTCCACAAAATAGACATTTTGATAATGGAAAAATATATTTTGGTATATATACTTTTGTTAGTAAATTGAAATTAAATACTACTGATGTCATTCCATTATTTGTTGCTTCACTAAAATAATTAAACATTATAAAACCTATTTCATAGTACACAAGATAACTAACTCCTGGTACACTGAATCTGAACATCTTTGAAAATACAACTGCCATTACTAGCATCATTAGAATTGGATATAATAATGACCAAACTACTCCTAAAACACTTCTTTTGTATTTTACTTTGAAATCTCTTGATATAAGTTGTCGCATCAAGAATTGATACCTATTAAAATTTGCCATTATGTTTTTTAGCATCTTAATAACCTCCTAGTTATTGTTTATTTTTATTTTTTTAATCAAATTTTTTAATTCTATATCATTATTATCATAGCCTTAATCTTATTTTTGATTAACATCTTTTCAACGATTATTATATAATAATTGCATTAAAATGTACAGTTTAGCCTATTTTTTTGAATTGTTTTTTTCTTAAATTCATCAAATAATCGATTAGTAATCCAAGTGCAAATGAAATAATAATTACGATAAAAGAATGAATTATTAATTGTAAACTGTAACCTATAAATCTTTGAGGTACATAGATATTATTAATAACTTTTCTACTAACCTCTATTACTAAGACATGAACTAGATATATGTAGAATACACTATTAGCTATTTTATTTATGTATTTTTCATTTTTAGCTGAAATCTTTACTTTATGAAGATTATATTTTGCAAAAAGGAAGACTGCTATAGCATAGAAAAATGGAAATATTGACAGTGCAAGTAGCATACTATCTTCTCTAATATTAACTGTACATATATAGTCAAAAATTGGCATTAAAATTAATGAGATTATTCCAATAATATATGCTTTCTTTCTATCTTCGAGTTTTATATCATATTTAAATAAATAGTAACCTAAAAATGTATAGTTCATATATATGAGTAAATCTGGTACTTTGAAGGCTGTTAGAAATCTTGTTTCCATTCTTGAAAGAACTACATTGATTGTATTTATTAAGTTACCAAAAATAAATATAACTATTATAAGTGTTCTTAAATCTTTTTTATCAATTTTTTCGATAAATTGTTGTAAAAAAGGTATGAATAAGTAGATTGTTATTATTGAATACATGAACCATAAGTGGTATTTGATTTCAAGACCGGAGCTAAATTTATTCCAAAAGTCTATAAGTGACATTCTTGAATGTAGTGTCATTCCATCATAAATATAATAAATCACACAAAAAATAACTAATGGAATTAAAAGTTTGGGAATTCTCTTTTTTAAGAATTCTTTATAGCTCTCTTTATTTTTCCTTCCAAGCATAAATGCACCTGTTATCATAAAAAAGATGGGAACTGCGAATCTTGGAATTGAATCTAAACATGTTAAAATAAAATAATATTTTTTGTTTAGAACAAGATAAGCATCTCTCATATTGGCCATAAGGTGAAGACAAATTATACCTATTATGGAAATTATTCTTAAAATATCACAATATACTACTCTTTTTTTCATAATATTCTACCCTTCTAGATATGGTAATATTGTCTTTGTTACTTTTATGTATCCTAAAGTATTCAAATGTAGTCCATCTTTTGTATATTTCAAATCTAAATTACCATCTTCATCTGTTAATTCATCATAAACATTAATGTATGTAACATTATTCTTTTTACAGTATTCTTTAAGCTTTTTATTTATTTCTATTATGTCTTCTTGCTCTCTTTTACCTACAACTTCGTCAACAATCTTTTCATCATCTGTCTTGTTGATTGGATAAATTGATTGAAGGTATATTTTGGCACCGCTTCTATTGTCATGTATTTTTTGAATAATCTTAATTACTCTGTCGATTATCTCGTCGTTTGAATCAGGACTGGGTACATTTAAGTCATTAGTTCCAATTAAAATTACTACTTTGGTTGGATTGTAGCGATAAACCATTTCCTCTAGTCTTTCTAAAATGTCCTTCGTGTTAAATCCGGCTTTACCGCTATTTACTATTGGTAAATTTTCATACATTTCGTCGATTGGATACCAATCTGTTATTGAATCTCCTAGGAAAACAAAATTATCACTTTTCTTCGCTTTATATTCCCAAGAACATTTATTACCAGTAATTGTCTCTACTTTTTCTTCTGTTTTCGGAAGGGCATAGGTATTCTTCGATACAAAGAAGTGTGCTGCTAAAATAGTTGCATTTAATATAGTTAAAATAATAATAATTGTTTTTTGTCTGTTATTCATTTACTTCATCTCTATCCTCTTTTAATTTTATTGAATCTATTTCATAATACTTTGCTATTAATTTATTAGTCCAGTGATTTTTATCTTCTTCAATGTCTGATAAACCAAAGGCTGGATTATATCTATTGTATGTTTGATATTTATACATTTCAATGTCTTTTTTATTCTTCTTTTTTTCTGCTTTAATATAGTTACTTCTATACTCCCAAGAATTTCTTAAATTGTTAATGTCTTCTGCGGCCTGTAAGTAATCTCTCACATAAACAACACCAAATATTATAATTAAATCTATAAAAAGATATTTAAATATTTTACTTACTTTTTCAAGATTAAATATGATTGATACAGTGGCGATTATAATAAAAACAAATACTCCTGTCCAAGCTCTTTCTGGAAATTGTGGAGAAAGTACCATTGAGTAAACACATAGAATACTTGCAATTAAATAAATATAAGATTGAATTTCTATTTTTTGTTTCTTATACATTTTTATACTAGTTGCTATTACTATTATTGCAATAAATGGTAATAAAAATTCAACTAATGTGTATGTGTATCCTAATGCTCTATAAATCCATTTTATTATGAAGAATGTATTATCTACAACGGCATCTTTTCTGACAAAATTTCCTGGTGCCATAATCATAATTATGAAACCTATTAAAGCTCCAGCAAAGCCACTTATATGCCATTTTTTTATTTTATTTTTAGATTTATTCGTTTTGTAGCAAATTATTAGTAAAGCGATACTTACTATTAATCCAACTGCCGAATTTTCATTTGTCCAACCTGCAATAATACCTATTAAAAACATTGTTACTATTAATATTGGACTATCTTTTTTATCAATATTTTTTCTAAAAGGCAATAAAAATGCCAGTATAATTACTGATGTCCATAAATAATTGCATGAACCTATCAACCATAAAAATGTTTGCCCAAAAACTGGTAAGGAAAACCATAAAAATAAATGAATTATTGGAATCATTATTGGATTTTCTTCTTTATCTCCCTTAGCGTGTAGGTATATTAAATAAACTAGTAAAACATAAACTGCTGAATTACAAATACTAAATATCCATTTTGGTAGTAGTAAGAAAAGCTGAGCAATGAAGTGAGCAACGGTTCTTCCACCCCAATTGAAATAATGCCATACTTGGTAACCAACAATGTCTAAAATATTTTTTATTTTTCCGTCGGTTCCAAACGAATAACCAAAATCATCTGCTAATAGTGGTGTTAAGAAATTAAAAAGTAAAATCATCAAAAAAATACTTAGTAGATAAATTACTATTTGTTTTTTTGGTGGAATTTTTATTTTCATGTTTTAGTCCTTCTTTCTTTTATCTATAAAATTAAAATATATGGTTACAATATATTTTAGTCAAAAATTTATTTTTTTCAATCGTTCTTTTTAATAGTGATCTATTTTTGTAGTATTTATTACTCTTATAATCAGGTATTTCCTTTTTCATATATGCAAATGCCTCATCGATGAATTTTGTTCCGATTTTTTTATCTTCTTGATATCTTTGTTGAATTGTGTAGTTTGTTAACATACGTACAGTTAATTTATCTAGTTCTTCTTTAATATACTCTTTATTTTTAAAGTACTGTCTAATTATTTCTATAATTTTTAAGATATCAAAAACTTTTTTGTCTCTGACTGTGGTCTCACTGTTATCATGAATTGCATAATAATTTAGACATTCATCTAATTTTCCAATTTTTTTTGCTTTATCTAGAGCTTCTAGGACGAAAGGTGCATCTTCGTATTTTAAATTTTCAATAAATTTTATTTCATTTTTAACAATAAGATTTCTTTTGTATATTTTGGCCCATGGAGCTAAATATTCATTAAGTATTTTAGGATTATCTTTTAAAGATGTTGGCCTGAAAGTTGGTATTCGTACTTCTTCTGTATTTCCATTATCGAATATTTTATAAAAATCGCAGATTACAACATCCAATCCATAAGTTTCTGCTTTGTTGTATAATTTTTCGCAGGCATCTTTTTCAAGAAAATCATCACTATCTAAAAACATGAGATATTTTCCTGTTGCTTTTTGAATTCCAAAGTTTCTAGTTTTGCCTATACCTTGATTTTTATTTTTATAGTATTTTAAACGTTTATCGTTATACGACTTAATTATTTCCTCTGAATTATCTTTTGAACCATCATTAACCAAGATAATTTCTAATTCTTCTTTTGTTTGATTTAATATTGAGTCTATACATTTTTTTAGATATCTTTCGGCATTATAGATTGGAACAATTATACTTACGTCTTTTTTATTCATATTAATCCTCGTCTTCTTCTGTTTCTTTTGTGATATATATTGGTCTTTTCTTCACTTCTAAATACGTTTTAGAAAGGTACATACCAATTATTCCTAAAAAGAAAAGTTGTACTCCACTGACGAAGATTATAATACAAGCAAGTGATGGCCAACCACCTACTGGATCTCCAAAGGCGATTGTTTTTATAATTATCACGATTATTGCTATGAAGGCTATTAAACAAAATAGTAATCCAACAAATGCAGACAATACTAATGGCATTGTAGAAAATGCAAGAATTCCTTCTAAGGCATACTTAAATAGTTTAATAAAGTTAAATTTTGATTCTCCTGCTACTCTATCTGGTGCTTCATAATCAATCCATTTTGTTTCAAAACCAACAAATGAAAAAATTCCTTTAGAATAACGATTGTATTCTTGCATACTGATGATTGAATCAACCATTTTTCTTTTCATTAATCTAAAATCTCTTGCTCCTGGAACTTGTTTAGTTGAAGAAATTACACCAATTATTTTATACCACCAATTTGTAAAAAAACTTCTTAAGAACGAGTACCCTTTATGAGAACTGGTACATAAAGCAACGCAATCATAACCATCTTTTTTAATCATTTCATACATTTTTTTAACCATTTCTGGTGGATCTTGCATGTCCGCATCCATTATCGCAACATAGTCACCTTTAGAATTTTCAAGTCCAGCATACATTGCTCCTTCTTTGCCGAAGTTTCTTGAAAATGATATATACCTTACACGTTTATCTTTCTTGGCTAAATCTTTTATTATCTTTAGTGTGTTATCTTTACTTCCGTCATTGACAAAAAGAAACTCAAAGTCTACTTCTTTAAGTTCATTTGTTAACTTATCTGCTTCTTTATAAAATGTTGGAAGAGACTCTTGCTCATTATAGCAGGGAACAATTAAAGTTATTAACTCTTTATTTTTCTTCATAAAATACACCTTACCTCTACATAGTATTATACATTATTGCGATAATAAAATCTAGGACTTATCTTAACCACAATCTTCTTGATTTTTCTTGGAATTGTATCAGTTTGTAGATTATCAAAAATCTTATTATTTCGCAATTTTTTTAAATAGCTTTTATAGTCATTTTTATCCAATTCACATATTTTTAGAAGCATGCTATTGGATATAAAACTTTTAAATATTTTTTTATTTAAATTCGTTTTATTAATTTCTGATAATAAATACTGATAATGTGTATAAAAATCTTGAACCTTTTTCTTAACCTTTTCATAGTTATTAGTACTCATTATACTTCCTGATCTTTGAAGATAATTATAGCCTGTGTATGGAATTGAATTAACTATCTTAGCTTTGATAATTACTAAGGGAATTAAACCAAAATCTTCATGAATAGTTCCTTCTTTAAAGGCATATTTTTCTTTTAAGTAATATTTTTTCTTAATAGCATAGCACCAAGCATTTTCAACAAAATGATACTTAGTAATTGCTTCGAAGGCTTTTTCTCCATTTAAATTTGTGAATGGCACTTCTGGATATTTTTTGATTATATTACCTTCTTCATCTACTTCTTGGATTTGGAATCTTACCAAGTCAGGGTCATTATCAAGAGAATTTTCAATTTCTTCTAAAAGTCCTTCTTCCCAATAGTCATCGCTATCTAGAAATATTAAATATTCTCCTTTAGCATGTTTTACTCCAGTGTTTCTAGCAGCGCTTAAACCTTTATTTTTTTGATTAATTATTTTTACATTTCTATCTTTTATAAGTTCTATACTATTATCTTTTGTTCCATCATTTACAACAATTACTTCATAATCAGTAAATGTTTGTCTTTCGATATTATCGATACATTTCTCGATATATTTTTCTACGTTATAAACAGGGACAATTATACTAAATTTTGGCATTAAAATCACATCTTTTCTTTTATTTAATTTTAACAAATACCTAGGTAAAAGTCTAGAAATTACTAGAAATATAAAAAGAACAAGTGTAGCGTTACAATTGATGTGACACCTTTTATATACAAAAAAAGCAATAAGTCGTATAAAATATTAATTAAACCAAAAACTATACGAAAGGACTTATTGCTTATGACAAGTATACCACACACTCAACGTTATTTTCCACATGATTTGAATACAAAATTTTATTCAGTTAATCTATACAGGAAAGGTTATTCTATTTCTTTTGTTTGTAGAAGATATAAAATATCTAAGTCATCTCTCATGAGATGGAATAGGAGATTTGATGGTTCTAAAGAATCCTTAATTGATAAATCTCATAGACCTCTATCTAAACATCCTAATGCTCACTCTGATATTGAAATTAAATGGATTAAAAATCTGATTAGGCGTAACCCTCACATCTCTATGTCAGAACTATATGGGAAATTAAGAACTGAATATGGCTACTCTAGACATGCAACTTCATTATTTAGAGTTCTTAGAAAAATGGGATTCTATATTGATAAAGAGAAACATACCAAATATATTCCTAAACCTTACGATACTCCTAACGAAATCGGAATAAAATGGCAACTCGACGTTAAATATGTTCCTACAGAATGTTATTCTGGTACTGATAAAGAAAAATTTTATCAATATACAATAATAGATGAAGCTTCCCGTGAAAGATTTATTTATCCATACAAAGAACAATCATCTTATTCAACTGTTGACTTTATTAAAAGAGCTATTGTTTATTTTGGTTATAAACCAAAAATTATACAAACTGATAATGGATTTGAATTTACTCACCATGCAAATACAAAAAGAGTTCATCCATTCGATGTATTATGCAATGAACTTAAAATTGAACACAAACTAATTTGGCCTCGTACTCCTAGACATAATGGTAAAGTGGAAAGAAGTCATAGAAATGATCAAAACAGATTCTACAACTATTTAAAATTCTATTCTTATGAAGATTTAAAAATTCAAATGAAGGCATATTTAAAACGTTCCAATAATATTCCAATGCAAGTTTTAGGCTGGATTTCTCCCATTGAAAAAAGAAACAAAATAAAGGAAGCTTATGCAAAAGCATCGCTTCCGAATTAACATTTTTTACGACTTATTTAGGTGTCACATCATTGACAACTAAACATTACTAGAAATATAAAAGGAACAAGATGCTTCCTGTTCTCTTTAATGTTGTTTATTTTCACTTTAACAATTTATTATTGTTTCTAATTGTCTTACTCTGTCTTTTTGAATTTTATCTAAATCAATCTTTGTTTCTTTTGGATTTTTCTTTAAAATTTGTTTTACTTCTTCAACCATTTTTTTAGAGTCTTTTGAGATAATATAGGCATAATCACTTATATCTAGTAGGTTATCGCTTGTTGGAATTGTCGTGATTATACTTTTATTTAACGCAAGGGCTTCTAGATATATTACAGGAAAACCTTCATAGTCAGATGTTAATATTATATAATCCGCTTGTTTCATATAAGGATATGGATTTTCCTTTTTTCCAAAAAATGTTACCCTATTTTTTAATTCTAATTTTTCTGTATATTTAGTATACATTGCTTTATCCGGTCCATCTCCAATAACCCATAGTTCTATTTCGGGTATTTCTTTAGTAAGCTCAAGGGCCCTCTTTAATTTTTTAGAACTATCATCTAGACGACCTACAAAAACAAATAGTTTTTTAGATTCTGATTTTTTTTCAATTATTTCTTCTTGGCTTTTCTTAATAATTTCTTTTACGTTTACAAGGTTATTTAAAACATGAGTCTTTTCTTCTAAGTTTTTATAGTATTTTAAGAAAGAGTCTTTAGATTCATTTGAAACAAAAATTAGATGTTTATATTCTTCTACTTTTCTACTGTCAAAGAACTCTCTAAATTCGGATTCTTTTTTATAGATGTAACTATAGTCACTATGAATGTAGAAAGCATTATTCTTCGATGATAACTTAGCTATCTTATTACAACTATAACTATATGTTGTATAACAACAACTAAAATCATAGTTGTGGTAATTAAAAATTTTAAATATTAGTTTTCTTGTCATATTAATTATTTTTCTTAAAACGACTATACTATTGCTGCTTACTTTTAATTCTTTTACTTTAACATTTGTATTTAGTCTAGAAAGAAGACTTCCTTTTTTTTCTTCAAGTATTAATGTGACATCGTATTTATTGTAATCAAGGCTATTTAAAAGATTAACCTGAGCTGTTTCTATTCCCCCTATTTCTAGATTTTTATCTGCAAATAGTAAATCTTTTTTCTTTCTTTTTGTTAGGGACAAGATAATAATAATCGAAAGTAGACTTACTGATGGTGCTGTGATTATATGTCCTGTAAAGAAAGCTAGAAAAATTATTAGCAAGGCACTTGTGTGTAACATAAAGTTCTCGTAACTAAATTTTCTATCTTTTTCTAAGATTTTATATAGAACGTATAAGGCTATTACAAAGAATATTATAGAGCCAACTAAACCATGACTATAGTAAATATCAAAATAGTCCATTTCAATCATTTTAGTTGCTTTATTATTTTTTAAATAACCAATACCAAATAATTTTTGATATGCTGAAGCCTTATTATATAGAGATGCTTTTCTTTCTAAGAATGTAAGTCTTTGGCTAAAAATAAAATGATCGATTAATTTCTTATCTTGGAAAACTTCAGTTATACTATCTAATTCTAAATAATTTAGATGAGTTTTAATATTCTTATAAAAGTTTGTTTTAGGAATAATAACTGCAAGTGCTAAACTTCCTAGGATAACTATTACTAATGAAATAAAGATATTTTTATATTTTCTTTCTTTATATGATTTTGTCCACAAATATAGTAGACTTGCTCCAATAGTTATTCCTAAAGATAATAATGGTGTTTTTGTTCCAATCATTAAAATTACAATTAGATACATTACTGTAGCTATTATTTTAGGAACGATATTTTTAGAACCTGAAAAGATTATAAACATAATCGGAGTTAGTATAGATATAATACCACTGATTTCATTTGCTGAATTGAAGAAACCTAATGTTCCAGCTTTTGTAATTTCATATGTTTTAAAGCCAATTCCAAGTACTAATGGAATAAATATTAAAATTAAATATAAAAACAAGGTTGTAAAAAGAGTTAAGTTGCTAATTTTAATTTCCTCTTTCAAGGCATAAAGACTTATAAAAAGAATTGGAAAATAATATACTTTGACTAGACCTTGAATCTCTTGAAATAAGCCTCCATCTTTGTAGATTATTATTCCAATTAAATAAAGTATACAATAGAGTCCAATTATAAAATATGGAATTAAAATATTTTTCTTTTTAAAGGTAAAGATTGTAATATAACAGATAAATCCCAGAAATAATACTCTTACTATAATTCCAATTGTTAAATTCAAATCTAAAACATGAAGGCAAAGTCCTGTAAAAAAGTCTAATAAAGGTTGAATTAAAATAAATAAAGCTATGATAATATTAATATTATTTTTAATTAGTTTTTCCATATTATTCTCCTTTTATGTTCTTATTATATCATGCTTTTTAATGTTTAAATAATTAATCTTTTGGATTTAGATGATTTTACTTAGAATTTATTCTTCTTTTTTATACATTTTTTTACAAAATAACAACTCTACTTATTTATCTTTTTTAGTATTTAAGGTATAATTATAATGATAATGGAGGGATATGATGAGTAATAATAAACATAAAGATACGAATCCTAATGGTTATAAGCAAAATAATCATAAAAAGAAGAAATATAATTCAAATGTAAATAATAAAAGCATTAATAAGTCAAACATAGAAAGTAATAAATTAAAAGAAGAAAGATTTAATAAGGAAGAAAAGATTGATATTCCTGCTAGTGAGACAACTTCTAATTTAGAAAAAAAAGAACTTGATAGAGTTTTTGGTCAAGATTTTAATGTTAAAGGAAAGGATAAAAGTATGAAGAAAAATGTAATTATACATATATTTTTAATTGTTTTGAGTATTGTTGCAGTTGTCTTTTTAGGAGTTAATATTTGTAATAAAGATACATCTGCTTTAGTACTTATAAGTAATTTATTATTAACTTTATTTACTGTATTGTTTACTGTTATTTGTATTACTTCTACTAAGAAGAATAAATCAACAATATTGGTGAGTGGCTTATTATTATTTGTATACTTCACAATAGAACTTAGTAATTCATTTAATTTTTTAAATATCAATGGTAAAGTTGTTGAAGATTTTAGTGGTAAAAGTTTAACATATGTTATGAAGTGGGCTGAGGCAAATAATGTTACTGTTAATCAGGATTATGAGTATAGTGATATGGTTGATGAGTATAAAATTATCAGTCAAGATAAAGAATATGGTACTCGTTTAAAAAATTCAGGCGAAATAACTGTTTCAGTTAGTGAGGGACCTAATCCATCTAAGGAAGTTATTGTTCCTAGTATGATTACTTGGGATAGTGAAAGGGTTTTAGAGTTTGTAAAAGAAAATTATTTAAGTAATGTAATAGTTGAATTTGTAGAATCTGATAAAGCACAGGATACTGTTATTGAACAAAATACTAGTGGTAGTTTAAAAAGAGATGATGAATTAAAGTTAACTTTTTCTTATGGTGAAGAACTTGGTTATGAAGAAGTTTCATTGATTGATTTTACTGGTAAAAGTAAATTTGAAGTTGAATTCTATATGAAGCAACATCAATTAAAATATGAATTTGATAATGATTTTTCTAATAAACAAAAACGTGGTTTAGTAATTAAGCAAAGTATTAAACCAGGTAAAAAAGTTAAAATTAATGATGAAACTGTTAAAGTTACTATAAGTAAAGGTCCAAAAATAAAAGTTCCTGATTTTAAAGGAATGAGTATGACTGAAGTTACTGAGTGGGCAATTAAAAACAAGGTAAAATTAGAATTCAGTGATAAATATGATGATTCTATTAAAGAAAATAATGTAATTAGTGTTAATTTTGAAAAAGGTAAAGTTATTGAACAAGGTACTGTTCTAAAAGTTGTATTATCTCGTGGAAAACTTACAATGCCAAAGTTTAAATCATTTAATGAGTTTAGAGAATGGGCAGAGAAATATGAGATTAAATATGAAGAAAAACATGAATTTAATGATGATATTGCTATTGGAGAAGTAATTAGTTTCTCTTATAAAAAAGGTGATACTATAAAGAATGGTGACACTATTGTTGTAAAGATAAGTGATGGTAAGAAAAAAGAGGTTCCAAATTTAAAGGGACTTACTAAGAGTGAAGCAATTTCTAGATTAGAAAAAGCAGATTTAAAATATAATTTTGTTTATAGTTCAAGTAATGATGTTGAGAAAGATAAAGTAATTAGTCAATCTCTTAGTGCAGGAAGTGAAGTTTCTAGTGGAACTACTGTTACAGTTACTTTAAGTAGTGGTAAGAAAGAGACATCAAATAATAAAAATTCTGGTAGTTCTAGCAGTTCGAATGGACGTCCAAGTAATTCTGGTGGTTCTAGTGGAAGTTCTAATTCTGGTAGTGGTTCTAGTTCTAGTGAAAGTCCTGCTCCTGTCTGTACCCCTTGTACAATTACAGGACTTAGAACTGTTTATCATAATAATTCAGGAAGTTATGATGGCACAGCTGCTGGGTTAAGAAGTCATATTTCAAGTCAATGTCCAGGAATAAAGGTAAATATTGTTCCGGATAGAACTTCTGGAATGACTCCTGGTTCACCTGTTGGTGGATTTACAGGAGGAGATACTAATTCTTGTAGTACAGTTACAATTACAATTGCACAATAAAAGTTCAGAAGCAAAATCTGAACTTTTTTAATTAAATTCTTCTGTAAAGTTTCCATTTACAAAAATAGGTACTTCTTCTCCACTAGAAGTAATTCCAGTGATATTTAAATCTCTATTGCCTATCATAAAGTCTGTGTGTGAATCTGATTTATTTAAATTATGTTCTTTTAGTAATATTTCTTTATCTATTTTTGGTCCGTTCTCAATGCATTCAGTGAAAGAGTCTCCTAGAGCTAAATGACAAGCAGCATTTTCATCGTAAAGTGTTTCTAAGAATACTTGATTACAATTAGAGATTGGAGAATCGTATTGTACAAGTGCTACTTCTCCTAGCATATCGGAATTCTCGCAAACATTAATCATTGACCTTAGAGTTTCTTCCCCTACTTCAGCATGAGCATCTACTACTTTTCCTTCCTTAAAAGAAATGTTGAAGTTATCAATTATAACTCCTTGATATGATAGTGGTTTTGATGAATAAACTATTCCTTCAGCACTTAAGCAATCAGGAGATGTGAATACTTCTTCTGTTGGAAAGTTTACTAAAACATCCTTTCCATTTGAAAGATTTTCGCAGCCTGAGGCCCAAATATGTCTTTCTGGTAAATCAACTTTAAAATCAGTTCCATTACTACTTTGATATTTTAATGTTTTAAATTGATACTCTGTTAATTTCTTTGCTCTAATCTTTAATTTATCTATTTTATCATTCCAAACTTTTACAGGATTTTCAGAAGTAATACTACAAATTTCGAATATTTTATTCCATAATTCATTAACAGGGTCATCTGAGTCTTTGTATAGTTCTTTAGCCCAAGCTTCTGTTGGAACTGCTGCGATACACCATGCTAATTCTGATTTATCACGCTTTTTATCGAATTTTCTTCTTGTTTCTAAAGCATACTTTGTCATAGTACTTATTTTTTCAGGAGCTATATCTTTCATTAGTCCTGGTGTTTCTGATGCTAACATTAAAAATGCTGCATTTTTTTCAGCGTAAACATTCCATTCTTCTTTGTTCCAAAAAGTCATTTTTTTCAAATCATCAATATCTAGATTCTTTAAAGCTTCATGTTTTAGATGTGGATCACTTATATCATAATAAATATCTTTAACTCCTAATTTATAAGCTATTTTAGTAATTATTCTTGCAAAATCAATTCTTTCAATATTAAAGCTTAAAAATAGAGGTTGATTTTCTTCTATCTTTAAACATGTTTCCAATAAAACCTTAGCATATTTTTCTAATAATTCTTCCATAATACACCTCTTTCTTTTTTATTATACAATATTTTTTTTAATTTATTCAAATAAAAGAAAATAAGATGAGATTAATCATCTTATTTAACTATTAATTCTATTCTATTTTGCCTATCTTTATTTAGAGAAATTCGGTATTTTTTACCATTAATTGTTGCCTCTTTTGTTGGGACACTTGCGAATATATCAACTATTTCTCCATAGTCTTCAGCATCTTTTGTTTTTGTATAGACTTGTAGTGAATATGTACCTGGTTCAAGTTTAGAAACATCTAATTCTTTTTCATACCAAGCATAACTTTTATCTTTTTTATCTAATGAGTTGACGACATATGGTCCTTTATTAGTACTTCCTAATTCGTAGTAAGTTTGTTTATACGTTGATTGATTTTCAACAATTAAGGTCCTTTTTATATCGTTTTTATTATTATAAGTACCATCATAATTATAGGATGTACCTAGAAGATACAACTTATCGTTTACAAATTTGATATCTTCATAATCATTTATCATATTACGATATGTTGGAGCTACTTTTGTTGTGAAAACTTCATCTCTAATGTTTAACTCTAATTTTTTAGATTTTAAATTTTGAAGAACCTTGAAGTTGTAACCATGGTCGTCATCTTCTCCTCTTCTACTAACAGGTCTGTTGAATAAGTTATCAACTAATTGTTCAGTAATACTATTTCCTGATGTTGCGGACATATAAATATCATAATCACCGTTTGCAATATTTTTTAAATCCACTTTTCCTTTGAACCATGATTCTGTGTATTTTTTTCCACCAACAGTGCCTAAATCATAAGGAGTTTTTTCAGTCCAACTATCAATACCAACTGAGTATTCCTTATCAGAATTTTTGTCTTTGAAAATTAGAGTATATTCTTTATCAATGTTATCTACGTCATAAATAATTAAATATCCACTGATTGTAAAGTATTTATTTTTAGTATCCCAATTAAGTGTGTCTAGGTAAAATTCTCCGTCTTTCTTAATATAAGTTTTTTCTTTTACTTCGACATTAATAGTTTTTTCTATTTTATTACCATAGGAGTCAGTTACCTGATATTTTATTTTATAAGTTCCTATAGTATCAATTTTAACAGTGTTTTCAACTACTTTAATTTTATTTGTTATATCTCCATCTTCTGGATCCATTGCACTAACGTTAGATAATTCATTGAATTTCGAATTTACAACTACAACTTTATCTGATGCGTTAATCGTTGGAACTCTATCTTTAACGACTTCTACTTTGATTTCTTTTGTAGTCTTCTTATTATGGCTATCTGTTACTTCATAAACTACTTTGTATGTTCCAATTACTTTAGTATTAACATTGTTACTTACAACTTTAATTTTACTTGTTAAATCTCCGTCTTCTGTATCTGTTGCAGTTACTCCACTTGTAGCATTAAATGTTTTATTTTGAGTGATTACTTTATCAGATACGTTAATTACTGGAGCCTTATTTTCTTTTACTGTTACTTTGATTGTTTTGGTAGTTACATTTCCAGTACTATCTGTTACTTGATATGTTACTTGGTAAACACCTGCTTTAGAGGTATTTACATTTTTATTTGTAACTTTAATTTTACTTGTTAAATCGCCATCTTCTGGGTCTGTTGCTGTTACACCTGAAAGTTCATTGAATGCTGTTCCCTCTATTATTGTTTTATCCGATGCATTAATTGTTGGTGAATAGTTGTCAATGATTGGTGATTTTACAGCAATCGAAACACCTGGTGCGTAGGCTAATGTATATCCATTGATATAATTGTTATCCGTTAAACTTACAGGTATTCTAAACCATTCAGTTCCATTTACGTTTACAGTTTCTAAAAGTGGAACATAAGAGTTAGTATATAATCCACTTATTAGCGAATATTTAGCGTCATCAGTATTATAATTTACCCACGTATATTGATTTCCTGATACGTTTACAGTAATCTTTCCATAGTTTGTCTTTGTAAACTTTATGCTGTCTGCACTTACCCATTCTTTTTGATCATACCAGTAATCACTTGTTACTAAGTAAGCTACTGGTTGATTGTTTAAGTAAGCAGCTGTATATACCATTACATATCTATCTTTTAACAGTGTTTTTCCAGTTTTTGCTGTTAGAGAGGAATCATAATAATATGGTGTATTTTTCGTTGTTATAGCTACACGTGGTTTAAATTCGGCATTTTCGACATATAAGTTATATTCATAATTCTTATTTTGATAAGCAGTTACATTATTTGGACTTATATTACCATTTTTTCCTTTATTTATCTTTTTTACACTGCTTGCTTTAACGTAAACATTAGCATTCCAGTTATAATTTCCAGAAGTTATTTCATTATAATTACCATCGATATTTAAATCACTTACTACTTTATACCACTTTTCATTATTTCTAGTTACTTCATCAACTATTACTAAGCCATCTTCTGCTTCTGGATATTGATATATTACCCTAGATGAAGTTGAGGGTTCTTGATAGGCATTCGTTGGTCCTGTTACAACACCTAATTGATAATAGTTATAGTCTTGAAGTCCAAAGGCCCTGTCTAATGAATAATAGTTTCTAGCCATTTTTTCTGACCAATATGTATCTGATGCATATTTGACATTCATTCCTATCCATTTATCTCCGAATTGAGGTCCAAAGTAACGCCAGTCTCTTGGATGAGCATAACCATATGTTATCCACTTTGAAGCATATCCTAAAATACTACTTGAGAATGAAGCATACCAATTTGCTGCTTGTGTTGGATTAGAATCTACTGCATTAAGACCAAATCCGTTATTTTTATTGACAGCTAAATTACTTGTACCATTTCCAGTTTCATTTCTACTTAAACTCAATGAGAGAATTGCGTTTACTCCATATTTTTCTTGAGCATAATAGAAAAATGTTCCCGTTCCATAAAGTCTTGAAGAATTATTTTCAGAAGCATTTCCATAAACATTCTGTTTTATTCCCATATTATTTCTAATGTATTCATCAATATTAACACTAGAATAACTTGTTCTTGTATGATTTGATAAATACATATAATAATTGTAATATGGATTATTTTTATTTATTGAATTATTATAATTATTTTTTTTGTAATCTTTTATAAGTGTTTTTATATCATTATAAAAGTAGTGTCCGTCATAGCTATAATAGGTTCCAGCACTTAACATTTCTGGTTTTGGTCCTATTGTACTTCCATTACTACCACCATAGGTATTTTGAATTTTTGCAACATAGTTATGTCTTATATCACTATTTGTTACTGTATATGAACTTAATGATTTAACCCAAGTTATTGGCACTATCTCATAGGCTTGTTGTTCTATCCATCCTGTATAATTACCAACTCTTACCCTTGCCATCCACTTTTTTTTAGCATCAGAATATGCTGAATCCATATGAGCACCATCTACTCCACCGTAAAGTGAACCTGTGTCCATGTATGTATATGCGCTATTAGTTGTTACATTGTTGTAAAAGTATGTTAGAGTTTCTGGGTTTACGCTTAAATCAAGTAGTGCTACATTAGCATCAAGTATTTTAGTTTCTCCATTAACTTTTGACATAATTGCTAAGTCATCAGCTCCAACACTGACCATCCAGGTTTTAGCCTCTGTAAAAGTACCAAAGCAACCAACTGGATCTATAACCCCATCCGTATGGAAGCCCGCAACTTCATAATTTCCACAGAGATTCTTGTATCTGTAATTATTCACATCAAAGGCATAAACATTTTTGGCATTAAAAAATATAATCGCAAAGATTATAGCGATAAAAACATTTTTCTTTTTCACGCATTATACCTCCATTCTAGTATCATATTTATATTATACCAATTGTGCAATTGTAAACCAGTACTTTTATACTTTTTTTTGAATATTTGACATTTTTTGACAAAAAAAAATTGTTATTAATTTAACCTTTTTAGGAAACTTGATAAATTTACTATTATTGAGTATAATCTTATAATAAGAGGTTTTATGTTTGGAGGCATTTTATGACAAAAGAGGTTGAGAAAAAAGAGAAAAAAATTATCAATGTATTTATAATCATTTTTTTGATAATTGCTATTGGTTGTAGTGCTTTTGCAATATTTGAATTGTTACTGCTTGGGACAATTGAAACATTACTTAGGTATATATTTATTGGTATTTTGGTATTATTAGATTTATTTTTTATTTCTAAAGCTAAGAGATTGATAAAGGGAAAAAGTAAATCAAAGAAAAAGAAGAAGCCTAAAAAGGGGTTGTTTATTTTTGAATTATTTATTTACGCTTTAATTTGTTTCTTAATTGGAGGAATTATTTTCTACATTTACCAAAAAGTTGATGGTTTAAATAAAGATTCTGTTACATATACTTCAAAGTTATTGGTTATGAGTACGAATGAGGCTAATAAAATTGATGATATTAGTGATATGACTATTGGTATTTTAACTGATAAAAAGAATCCTGAAGGTTATATTATTCCACAAGAGGTTATAAGTGAAAATAAATTGAATGATGAAAATGAGATTAAGAAGTATGATGATTATACGTCAATGCTTGTAGATATGTATGCTGATGAATTGGATGCTATGTTTGTTTCTGGAAGTTACGTTTCGATGTTTTCGGGAATTACTGGTTATGAAAATATTGAAAATGATACAAAAGTAATAATTAGTAAAGATAAGAAAATGAAAAAATCTGATACCTCTTCAGTTGAGACTGCATCTTCTGGTAAATCTATTACAGAACCTTTTACAATACTTTTAATGGGAATTGATTCTACTGATGAAGTATTAGAGAAGAATGCTATTGCTAATGGTGATACATTAATATTAATTACATTTAATCCTAAAACGCTTAATGCGACAATGATTTCTATTCCAAGAGATAGTTATGTACCTATTGCATGTTGGAGTGGTAAACCAGAAAATAAGATTACTCATGCAGCTGCTTATGGTAATGACTGTATGATTAATACAATTCAAGATTATTTTGATACTGATATAGATTATTATGCAAAAATTAATTTTAAAGGACTAGTTAAATTAGTTGATGCTGTTGGTGGTGTTGAAGTTGATGTTCCACAAGTTCTGTGTACTGATGATTCTTCTCGTGGCGGAGAAGTATGTATTCAACCAGGACGCCAAGTTTTAAATGGTGAACAGGCTTTAGTATTTGCAAGAAATAGAAAAGCTTTAGCAAATGGAGACTTTGGTCGTGCTCAACATCAACAAGAAATTATAATGGCCCTTGTAAATAAAATGAAAACTATTAAAGATGTCTCTACATTTATGGATATTTTAAATACAATTTCTAATAGTTTAGATACTAACCTAACTACAAAACAAATTTTATCTTTCTATAACGTTGGTAAAGATATTATTAAGAAAAGTTTAAGTTCTGATGATGCTGACCTTATAAATATTCAACAGTTATTCTTACAAGGTACAGGTCAAATGATATATGATGAGCGTGCAAGAATGGTATTATGGGATTATGTTCCGAATGATAATAGTCGTAAAGACATAATTCAGGCAATGAAAGTTAATCTTGAATTAGAGGAACATGAAGTTATAAAGGAATTTAGTTTTTCTATTAATGAGCCATATGAGAAAGAAGTTATCGGTGAGGGTCCTTATAAGAGTGGTGATTCATACGATTTATTACCAGATTTTACTGGTGATTCTGAAGCTACCGCTAGGGCTACTGCTACTAAATACGGAATATCAGTAACTTTTAAAGGTACTGGTGGATATGTTGTTAGTCAAAGCTATCCTGCTAATAAGAGAGTTGATTTAATAAAAGGAAGCGTTGTGTTAACTTTATCTGGGGGATCTAATAAGACAGTAAACGACGATGATGACGATGATAATAAAGTAAGTAAACCTGCTAAAGATAAAGAGTCAAAGCCTGTTAAACCTCCTACTGTAGGTAATGATGATGGAAAAGATGACAACGATAATGATAAAGATGTGGTTCCTAAACCAACAGCTCCGACAGAAACTAAGACTCCTGAAGATTCGTCTGAATAATAATTAAACGTCTTTCTATACAATTACAATTGTATGGAAAGATTTTTTTTGTATATTTTACTTAAGTAAAAAAAAGAACTACGTTATTGTAGTTCTACTAAAACTAGTTTTATACCATCGTGAACGAAAATCAATTCGGCATTCTTTTGATAGTCAGAAAAATTATCATCTGTATATGACCAAGATGCAGTTACATGGTAAGCCTCTTCATCTGTTTTCTCACCATAAGCATATTCTTCTTGCTCGACACTTTCAATTTTTACTTCAGAAACAGTTGGAAGAGATTGTTTACGATTATTATAGATATTACTTTCAACGTACTTATAGTAGGTATTTTCAGCGTTTTGTAAAAAGTTCTCAGCAATTTCTGAATTAACGAAATCAATTCCTCCAACATCAGTTTTGGCTGCCTTATCGTTTAATGAATAGAAATCATAAATAAACATTTCTGTTATTTTTTTAACATAGGCTTCTTCGTCTACTTTTTTGGCAGTTAATATTTCTTTTAATTCAGAAAACATATCTTGGTATTTCTTTGGTTTATTATCTTTTAATTGATAACCGTATTTTTTTATTTCATTTACAACCTTAGCCTCTTTTATTGTATCTTTATTATTGCTCTTTTTATAGATAACTAACCCTGCAATTATTGCTACTACAATTAATATTAGTATTATTGCTCTTTTGGCTTTCTTTTTTAACTTCATATTTTTCCCTTCCCTATTCTTTTTCTTCTTTATTCTTGTCTTCATTAAGTAAATCGAAAACAATTATATCATTTGAAACGTCTAATAGTTTATTGGCATATTCGGTATTATTTGTTATTTCTTCTTCGGAAATTGGTTCTTCTGATAATGGTAAATATGCTGCTTTTTGACTGTTGTAATACATTTTATTTGTTACCCAGTTTCCATTAGGGAATACAACAATATTATTTTCTTTGATATTAAAGATGTCATGTCCTAAGGCGTATTTATTATAGAATCCAAACATGTTTCCAATAGTTGGCATAACATCATACATTCCCATGACATTGGTTACCTCTTGATTTAATTTAGTATCTTTCATATCTTTAGTCCAAATTATAAATGGCACTCTTCTTCCTATTTCATATTGGTAAGAGTCATATTCTTTATATTCTGGGTCATCTTCGTCAAGGACAGAGTCATTTTCTTTATCATAGTTATATAAGCGATTATAGTCTTTTCTAGCTAATCTAGCATCATGGTCACCATAAATTATTACTACTGTATTATCAAGTAACCCCTCTGCATCTAGACCTGTTATTAAATCTCCTAAAGCACTGTCTGCATAATGAATTGATTTGAAATAATTTCCTAGCTTAGTTCCTTCCATGTATGGATATACTTTTTCTTCTGTTGTTCCATCTTCATTTGTAATTGTCTCTTTGATATCAACTGGGAATTCTCCATATTTGTCTGTTTCAGAGAATGGTGTATGATTCGTTAACATAATCATTAAGCCATACCAGTTAGTATGTTCTTTATTAATCTTTTTCAATTTTTTTATTGATTGAGAGAAGAATTCTTTATCAGATAATCCAAGTCCAATACTTGTTTCCTTAGTAACTTTATAGTCAGTTTTACTATAAAATCTATCGTATCCTAGGGATTTATGCATTGCTCTTCTATTCCAAAAATCAGCGTTGTTAGCATGCATACTAAAAGTATAATAACCTTTTTCCTTTAATAATTTTGGAGTTGAAATATATTCTCTATCAGAATATGAAACAAATGCTGTTCCACTCTTTGTAGGCATTAGTGAGGTATTGTAAGTCAACTCAGAATCACTACTTGTACCAACACTTACTTGTGAATAGAAATTGGAAAAGAACATTCCTTCTTTAGCAAGTTTATTTAAATTAGGTGTTGCCTCTTCACCGTTAAAACTTTGAGTCATAGCATTACTCATCATACTCTCTGCGTGAATCACTAAGACATTTTTATTGGCAAAGATATTTGTATATTCGTTTGTCTCCATCTCCCCTACGTTTGTATAGTAGTCTGTAAATTCACGTTTAGCTTTATCAAAACCAAACATGGAATTTATTTTTGGTTGAATTGATGTGACAACATCATTAGCTTGATAGATGTAAATTCCAAAACGCATTACGATATATTCTTTATTCCATTGCTTAAAGAATCTTGATACGTCCAATGAGGATAATGTTACTAAAAATATTACTAACATAATTCCTGCAGCACTAAGGGTTTTGACTGTTTTTTTCTTTCTATCAGATTTTAATTCGATTTTTTTGTAATAGTTCTTTTTCTTTAATTTTAAATGCACGAATATTAATGCCAATGGAGAAAGAACATAAACAATATCTTTTAGTTGTAAAACATTTTCTACAACTGCATCACCAACATCACCAATGTATTGAGTTAGTGATAACATTGATATAGATGCAAATGATGTATAAAAAGTATAATAAACAGAATTAATCATACAAATGGCTGTTAAAAAGATATTGAATGATAAATAGTAAGTAAATCTATTTTTAGGTTTTAGGAGATAACCAAATGCACCTATTGCTGTTGCTATTATTGTATCAGCTAAGATTGCTTTCCATGACAAGTAATTTTCTAGTGAGTGCATACAAAAGAATCTTAGTACTGTTGAACTTAATACTGTAGTAACAACAAAAGTTATAAATAAAATATTAGTTTTAAAGTATTCTCTAATTAAATGTTCTTTTTTTATTTTTTTGGTCTTTCTAATTATGTTCTTTTTTAGAGTATTTATGCTATTTTTTATTCTTTTCATATCATTACCTCGCTTATATAATTATATCATGGTATAAACACTTTTTCAATGTTTCAACCTAGTTCGCTATATTACTACTATATTTTAACATAAATGTTATTATTAAACATAAAAACAGAGAATTTTTTACTCCTCTGTTTTAGTATAATAACTGGCATTAATTACCATTCCAAGAACATATATGTATGATAAAATATAAACCCATAGTAGTAAAATTAAGATATTAGAAATACTACCATAGAAAATGTCATATCTTGTGAATTTTTCTATATAGAAAGCAAATATTTCGGTTGCTAGTATCCAACCAATTGAAGTAAACATAGCTCCTTTGGTTGTAGAGTTAGTTGGTATTTCTTCATCTGGAGCTATTACATACATTAAATCTATATTGAAAAATAGTATTAACAATATGATTGGATATTTTAATATATGTAAAATATGCTGAAGTACACTTACAAGGTTACCACTTCCTGTTATTTGTTTTATAATATCAAAAAGTGTACTACCAAATACAGGAACTGCAATTAGAAATACAAATAAGCCCACAATAATAAAGGTCATAACAATTGCTTTTAAACGTCTTCTAACAATATTTCTGGGTGTTACTTTGTATATTTCATTGGAGGTGTTAATCATTGAATATGTTCCGTTAGAAGCTAGTAAAAAAGCTGAAAAATAGAAAACAATAATATTAAAATTAATTCCATCTCCTGTTATTATACTGTTAATTATTGTTGCTATTTCACTTGGTACAGATGAAGCAATTGCGACTCTAATTGTCTCTGTTGAAATTGAAAGAGCAGCAGCCATTGTTGCTATTAGGGCTACTAAAGGTATGATTGTAATAACAAGAAAAAAAGCAAGCTGGCCTGGTAATATTCTCATTTCTGGTATCATTAGTAATTTGAATATTTTTAATATAAAGTCCCTTGCTTTTTTCATGATATCACCTTTTATTTATAATCTTCTTTATTAGTTATCATTTCTAGAGTTGCTTCGTTTATAGCATCATCTAAAGTTTTTATTTCATCACTTATTATACTATATCCGATTGCTGCTCCAAATTCGTGTGGAAGATTTTTCATTTCTTTTGCCAATTTCTTTGTATAAGTACTGATTTGGCGATCACTATAGCCAACTAAGTAGATTAAGAATTCATTTCCATCAGTTCTAATAATTTCACTGTTTTCTAATTGTGTATTAACTAAAATACCAGCAGCTTTTATTATTAGTTGATCTCCTTCTTCATGTCCATAGTTATCATTTACGTATTTAACATTATTTAAATCTACCATTACTATAGATTGAGGATATACTTCACATTCTTCCCATTCTGGCATTTTTACATTTAAGTAGTTTCTATTCTTTAGGGATGTTAACATATCTGTATATTTATGGCGATCAGTAATCTTTACTTTTTTAATTTGCTTTTTCTTTTTGATGTATAGATAAATGATTGTCAAAATAATGATAGGTGCAAAAATTAATATTAAAACGATAGTGTAAACTTGTTCTAAAGTTGAATTTTCTAAGATAGAAGCATTTAAGTTTTCAATTCCAGTATTACGATAGTTGTAATATGAATTAGTACTGATTATATAGTTAAATAAATCATAGAATGCTTCATTATTATTTTTAACCATAAATTTATAATCATTCATCATTGTATCTTTATATAATAATTTAAGTTTTTTAAATTTATTATTTTGATAATAAGAATAAACTTCATAATCGACAATTATTAATCTGTCTTCTGCCTTTTTGATTAATTCATCTAGTTTGTTATAGGCCTTAATGTTTGCTTTGGAATTTGTTGAGAAGTAATTATATAAGGAATCATTTTTCAACATGGCAATATTTTCACCTTTTATACTCTCAAATGAATTAACAATATGATTATCTTCTTGTCTTCCTAAAATTGCATAATCTTCTATAAATGTTGATAGTGTTGGTGAATATTTTTTATTATTGAAGTTATAATAGTCAAAATAAACATCTACTTTTCCAGCATTGATTGCTTTTTCTAGTTCTTCTTTACTACCATATTCTTTAAATTTGAAATTAATATCTGCTAGACGAGATACCCTGTCAATATATTCTCCTGCTATTCCAGAAATTTTTCCATTTACATTTACTTCATATGGTTCATTTTTAACATATCCATAAACGTAATTCTTGGAAATTAACGATGCTTTTGTTTTAGCATTTAATTTATTTTTATCTAAATAGTAATTTAAATAAGCTTTATTGTACTCTTTAACATAATTAGTTTGTCTCCATTTGTTATAGTACTTAGTAACTATATTATTAAGTTCTTTCTCTTTATCACTTAAAGTTAAAACTATTTGTTTTTTGATTTCTGTGAAGTAATAATTAATTGAATATTTATCTTTTTCAATTGTATGATCTAAATACATGATGTTTGGAACAATAATCATATTAACAGTACCTGTATCTAGGGCCGTATATAACTCTTCTATTGTTGTAAATGATTTAAATGATAAGTTAGTTCCGCTTTTTAAATAATAACTTATTTCCTCAGAATCATCTTTAAAAACACCGAATACTATATTTTTCATTTCTTTAATATTATTGATTCTTTGATATGTTTTTCCTATTGCAACATAGTTGTCATTGAATAAGAATAAATCTTTTTTAGAAACTTTTTCATTATTATTTAAAATTTGAATTTTATAACTTTCAGAAGTTGGATTAGATGTTTTTAAGTATGGTACCTTATTAAATTCTATTCCTATTTGTTCTTCAAAGTCGTCTAAAAAGTCAAAGATTATTCCTTCACCATTTAAGGCATATAATGGATAATCATTAACTATTTGAAAATCATAGGCTTGTTCTTCATGTTCTTCTACCCATCTTTTTTCGGCTACAGTTAATGTAGTTGATTTATCTTCTTTATTATAGTAACGATATACAAAAATGAATGCTACCGCTGCTATCAAAAGAGATAATATTATTACAACTTTCTTTTTCATAAATTAACTCTCCACTCTGTCCTTTGTCCATGTAATTTTATCTTTTGAATGATGCTTGTATCCAATAATTGGAAATTGATTTGTATTCTTGTCATTTTCTATTAATATTTGAATGTCATAGTATTTTTTTTCTTTATTAGAAAATTCTTCTAAGGCTTTGTCTCCTAATGATTTTGCTGTTTCGAGATTAGTATCTGCATTGGCTTTTACGTAAACATTTATAATTCTTCCTGCGATACGTACTTTTACTTTAGAGGCATTCTCACTAAGTTTTTTTTCAACTTTACTTTTTGTTGAATTACTAATTTCAACATCTTTTCTGTCTTCTAGCCTTGTTCCGTAAATGGCCATTGTCTCATCTGACATAAAAACCTTTTTTACTGCAAATATACCAGCTAAAACAGCTAAAAATACTACTATTCCTACTATTGCACTTGCATTCTTATTTATAAATTTCATATTATCACATCCTAATATATTACATTATACACTATATATTAGGCTTTTTCAACTTGCAATTATTTTATTATCACTTCATTAATATATCCTTTTTCGTCATAGTTTACTGATACTTCATATTTTGTTGAATCATCTAATTGCTTTTTTATATTAGCAATATCATCTTCTTTATTAGAGCGTATTTCTTTAAACTCTACTGTAATTTGATGATTTTTATTCTCTTTATTACTCTTTACAATAAGTTCTAGATATGACGTTAAGAAGAAACCGCTTTTAGTACCACCTAAGTAAGATAGAGTACTATTAAAATATTCTGCATCAAAATCATCTTCTACTTTATTTATAGTAACATCATTGTTAACTAATGATACTATTTTATAGTTCTTCTTTTAAAATGTCCATTGCCATCTTAGGATTTGCTTTTCCTTTAGTTTCTTTCATCACTTGTCCCATAAGGAATTTTATAGCTCTATCATGACCATTTTTATAGTCATTAACACTCTCTGGGTTGTTATTTATAATACTTTTAACAATATTTCTAATTTCAGCGTCATTTGTGATATTTTCAATTCCATTTTCTTTGATAATCTCAGCAATTGTTTTATCACTTTCTAAAATTTTATCTAGAATATCTTTTAAGTTTTTACTTGTTAGTGTTTCATCTTCTATATTTTTAACTAGTTCTAGGAGTCTTTCTTTTGTTAATGTTGTTTCAGTAATTGATTTTTCTGTTTTGTTTAAGTATGCTGAGATATCACCTAAAAGAAGATTACTTACAATTTTAAAGTTTGTTTTTTCTGATAAAAGCGTATTAAAATAATCACTTAAACTTCTATTTTGAATTAACTTTTGGGCATTTATTTCAGAAACTCCTTTTTCAAGATAAATTTTTCTTCTCTCATCTGGTAACATAGGAATTTCTTTTTTAGCATTTTCTATCATTTCGTCAGTTATTATAACAAATGGGATGTCTGGTTCTGGAAAGTAACGATAGTCATTTCCTGTTTCTTTAACACGCATTAGAACTGTATCTTGTAATTTGTCATCGAAACGTCTTGTTTGAGGCTTAAATTTTTCGCCTTTTTCGATTAATTGTTCTTGACGAACTATTTCTTTTTCAATACTTAATTTTACATTAGAGATTGAACCAATGTTTTTGATTTCAACCTTTGTTCCAAAAGAATCTTCAACGTTTTTTCTAATTGATACATTAGCATCAGCACGCATAGAACCTTCTTCAATCTTACAATCACTTATGTTTCCATAGAATAATAGTTCTCTTAATTTTTCTAGATAAAGCTTTGCTTCTTCTCCACTAGTCATACATGGCTTAGTAACGATTTCGATTAGAGGAACACCTGCCCTATTAAAGTCTAATAAGGTTTTTGTTCCGCGATGGGCACTTTTACAAGTATCCTCTTCAATATGCATTTCTTCAATATAGATTTTTTTCTTTTCTCCATTTACTTCTATTTCAACATAGCCATCATAACCAATTGGAGTTCTTGCTTGAGTAATTTGATAGTTTTTAGAATTATCTGGGTAAAAATAATTTTTTCTATCAAAATGCATTTTTTTCCTTATTTTACAATTTAAAATAGTTGCAGCTTTAATTGCTAAATTAATTACTTCTTCATTTAATGTTGGTAAAGTACCAGGGTATCCTAAGTCAATAACATTAGTTAATGAATTGGCCATTTCTCCATATCCGTTTTGAGAATCAGAAAATATTTTTGTATTTGTCTTTAACTCTACGTGTACTTCAACACCAACAGTTGCTATATAATTACTCATTATTTTCGCCTCCTTTAGGATTTAGATTTAATTTTAATTCTTTTTCGATAAAGCTTGCTAGTTGATATACTTTAGCCTCTTCAAAGGCATTCCCAATTATTTGCATTCCAATAGGCATGTGATTATTATCGAAACCAATTGGAATATTTAGGCCAGGAAGTCCTGCCATGTTAACTGGTATTACTAGAACATCATCCATGAAACTTTTACTAGGGTCATCCATTGAATCAGTTAGATTGTAAGCTGTTGTTGTAGTTGTTGGTCCAATTATTAAATCATATTCTTTAAAAGCATCTGTGAATTCTTTTCTCATGTCATCTCTAATAGAAAGTGCTTTATCATAATAAATTTTTGCGTTTTCTCCACTTAATAGATATGAACCAACCATGATTCGTCTTTTTACTTCTTCACCAAAGCCTTCTGCTCTTGTTCCGTAATAAACATCATTGATATCTTTTGGATTTTCTTTTGAGAAACCATATCTAATTCCATCAAATCTAGCAAGGTTTGAACTTGCTTCTCCCATGGCAATTATTTGGTATAGAGTAACAGCATTTTCAATATATTTAATATCAATATAATTAACTGTTGCACCATTCTTTTCTAATACTTTGATTGTCTCTTTTACTTGATTTCTAATTTCTTCTGAAACGATATCACTCATAAAGAAGTTAGGAACTGCTATTTTCATTCCTTTAATGTCTTGATTAATTAATCTTGTAAAGTCTTCTTCTTCCTTAGAAGCACTAGTTAAGTCTTTTGAATCTTTTCCAGCTATAACATTTAATAAAAGTGCATTTTCGTAAACATTTTTAGTCATTGGACCAACTTGGTCAAGGCTTGATGCAAAAGCAACTAATCCATAACGTGATACTCTTCCATAAGTTGGCTTCATTCCAACTATTCCTGTGTAACTTGCTGGTTGTCTAATTGATCCTCCAGTGTCACTTCCTAAGGCAAACAAAACATCACGTGAAGATATTGTTGTTGCAGATCCGCCTGATGAACCTCCAGATATTTTTTCATTATTCCAAGGATTTTTGGGAGCTCCAAAGTAACTTGTTCTGCTGCTTGATCCCATAGCGAATTCATCCATATTTGTTTTACCAATAATAATCATGTTCTTTGCTTTTATCTTTTCAATTATTGTTGCATCATAGATAGGTGTAAAGTTTTCAAGGATGTGAGAAGCACATGTTGTTCTTAAACCTTTAGTAATAATATTATCTTTAATCGCAATAGGAAGGCCAAATAAAATATTGTCAACTTCTTTATCTGATAGTTCTTCAGCTTGCTTTAGTGCTTCTTCCTTATTAAGAGTTATATAGGCATTTAATTCTTTATTACTTTCAATATTTTCAAAAGCTTCTTTCACTAAATCTACAGGTGTAATTTTTTTCTCTTTAAGTAAGTTGTTGATTTCTTTTATTTCTAAACTTAAATACTTCATATTAAGCACCCTCCCCATCACTAATTACTACTGGAACTTCAATGTAGTTTCCACTGTGTCTTGGAGCTTGTCCAATTACCTCTTTTGGATTTAACATTTTTCCTTCTTTATCACTTCTTAGATGTGTATTTTCTTCCCAACAAGCTATTAAGATATCATCATCGTATCCTTTTACATCATTAATTTTTTCAACATCTTTAAGTAGTTTCTTTAACTCTACTTGATATTTTTCGATTTCTCTATCTGTTAGAGAAATTTTAGCTAATTCAGCAACGTGTAATACTTCTTCTTTTGATAATATATCTTTCATAAAAAGACTCCCTTCTTTAACTCTATTATTATAACATATTCTTAGATTATTACATAGAAAAAGAGTTTAATAACTTTGTTATCAACTCTTACTGTTCTGCGAAACAATTGTCTATATATAAAGTGTTAGGTGTGTTTTTTGTTTTTGGTTTAAAACCTGTTACTGTTCCGATAAATGTTATTTCTTTATCTTTCTCTAAATTATCTAATTTAGATTTCTTACTAGCCATTGTACAAATCATATCTAATGAATATTTTTCACCATCATCTTGATAACTAACTTTAATTTTATTATCTTTTTTATTAACTGTTTCTAATGTTGATGTGATTCTTACAAATCTTTTATAATATTTTTTATAGGTATTTACTTCATTTCCTTGCATTTCGATTGCTAAGTCAACATCCTCGATTGTTAGAGGCTCTATGTTGTAATTTAAATTCCAAAAACCAATTTCTTTATCTCTTCTTCCTTGTAATTGTTTATATTTAATTACTTTATAACCAAGACCATAATAGGCTTTTGAACCGCCGTCTTTATATTTTTTTACTGGGATTGCGAAGAATGGTCCAACATCATATCTTGCTACTGAAATAACATCAACAGTTATCATAACTAAGATAATCATTACTATAGAAAAAGCAATATTTATTATTTTTTTGAACTTTCTTTCTTTGTCTTTGTTATATTCAAATTCATCTTCCATGTAAGTTTCATATTCATCATCTTGATAATCACTTTCGAATTCTTCATATGGTTCTTCTGATATATCAGTAGCTTCTTCATATGTTTCTATAACTGGTTCTTGTTCTTGGATTTCTTCAGTTATTTCTTTATTAAAATCTTCTTCATACTCATCTTCGTACTCGTATTCATATTCATCATTTTTTTGATAGTTTTCATCATAAGAAGACATAATTTCTTCTTCTTTAGTTACCAAATTCATTATATCGTCTTCGTATGAGTCAAATTCATTGTTTCTTTTTTTTCTTTTAAACATATTTAACACCTCTTTATCCCCTTTTATGCGCTATATTATAGCATTTTTTTAGTAATTTGTAAAGAAAAATCAAGGTATATAAATGTTATTTTTCATAGACCTTGATTCTTTTATTTTATTCTTCTTCTAATTTTTCTCTAAATTCTTCTTCTGTCCAAATCTCTATTCCTAAGTCTTGAGCCTTTCTATATTTGCTTCCTGGATTGGCACCTACTATTACTACAGATGTCTTTTTAGATACAGATTCAACTGTCTTTCCACCTAATGACTCTATCTTTTCTTTTGCTTCATCCCTTGTATAGATTTGAAGTGAACCTGTTAATACAAACGATTTTCCAGTAAATTCTTCTCTTTCTTCTGTTTTCTGTCCTAAATAATTCATATTAATTCCGAGATCTTTTAATTCTGAAACTATTGCTTTATGATGATTTGTTTGAAAGTATGAAATAACACTTTTGGCAATTATTTCTCCAATATCTGGAATACTTACAAGGTCTTCTATACTTGCATTTTCTAAATTTTCCATAGTTGTGAATTTGGATGCTAATATTTTAGCAGTTTTTGCTCCAACGTGGGGGATTCCTAAAGCAAAGATTAGTTTTTCAAGAGAATTTTCTTTACTTTTTTCAATGGCTTCTAGCATATTAGAAACTGATTTTTCTCCATAGCCTTCCATTCTGATTAAATCTTTTTCATGTTCTTTTAAGGAATAAATATCTGCAATATTTCCAATAAATCCGAAATTGTAGAAATCTTCAATAATTCTATCTCCTAAACCATCAATATTCATGGCATCACGGGATACGAAATGGATTAGTCCTTCAATGTGTCTAGCAGGACATTTTTCATTTGGGCAATAATAATCTACTTGACCTTCTTTTTTTACTAAAGGGCTGTTACACATCGGACACTCTCTTATCATTACAAAATCTTTTTCAGTGCCAGTTCTTCTTTCGATTTTTGCTTCAACTACTTCTGGTATTACATCTCCTGCTTTTCTTATTGAGACAATATCGCCTATTTTTAAGCCCTTTTCCTTAACATAATCCTCATTATGAAGTGTTGCTCTTGAGATTGTTGATCCAGCTACTATAACAGGATCTAAAACAGCATTTGGAGTAATTTGACCTGTTCTTCCTACTGTAAAAATTATATCAGTAAGTTTTGTTAATACTTCAACAGCTGGAAATTTATAAGCAGTGGCCCACTTTGGATATTTAGCAGTATAACCAAGTTTTTGTTGGTCATTTATGTTATTTACTTTTATTACTACACCATCTATGTCATAAGGAAGATTAGCGCGGATAGTTCCTTTTTCTTCAATAAATTCAATGACCTCATTTATTGATTTTACTAGTTTGTTATTAGGGTTAGTTTTAAAACCTAACTTTTTCATATAGTCAATTGCTTCAGAATGGGTATGTAAGTCATAGTCTAGAGGATTTGGTAAATGATATATAAAATTATCCAATTTTCTTTCTGCTGCAACTTTTGAATCTAATTGACGAATAGAACCTGCAGCGGCATTACGGCAATTTTGTAGTAGAGGTTGATTTTTAGCTTTTCTTTTTTTGTTTAATTCTTCAAGAGTTTTTTTGTTCATGAAAATTTCACCACGAACTTCAATGTCTACTTCTTCTTTTAATTTTAGTGGAATTACCTTGATTGTTTTAACATTATGAGTTATATCTTCACCAATTGTTCCATCCCCACGTGTTGCTGCTCTTACTAATTTTCCTTTTTCATATAGGAGTGAAACTGATAAACCGTCGATTTTCAATTCACACATATATTCTGGATTGACGCCTTCTTTTTTTATTCTTTCATCAAAAGCGATAAGTTCACTTTCTGAAAAAACGTCACTTAAAGACATCATGGGAATTTTATGAGTAACTTTTTCAAATCCTTCAATGATTTTACCTCCAGCATGTTGAGTTGGAGAGTCTTCTCTAACCCAGTCTGGATGAGCTTCTTCTATTTCAAAAAGTTCTCTTAAATACTTATCATATTCTTGGTCTGTAATAGTTGGATTATCAAGAGTATGATAATTATAATCTGCTTCATTAATTATATCTATTAATTCATTCATTCTATCTAACATGTATTCATCATCCTTTTTTTAATCGTTATATTTATAATATCATATATACCTTTAGATTGGTAATAGATAGTTAAATTTTGTTTAAGCAAATAAAAAAGGAAAAATATTTTCCCACTTATCTTGATAATATTAATTCTGTGATTTTCTTTTTTTCCAAATAGATGATGTTCCAACTATTGATACTATTACAATTGTTCCGACTATTACTGCAAAAATACTAATTAGGTAAACTAATTTAGGTTTTTTAGCAGCGGTATCTATTACGTTGACAAATTCTGTATTGTTTATACTTCCTGTATTATCTGTTATCACTTGAATAGCATCTTCTAATCTACTTTTTAGTTCTTTTATATTGGCTTCCGATTCTGAACTAAAATTTGGAATATTTAAATTACTAAAAGAAATAAGATTAAAAGCAAAATCCTCGATATTTGGCTCCTTATCAATATCTAAGTCAATATTAATATTTATTTCTTTCTCTGATAAGATGATTGCATCCGCAATTGTAATTAATGAGAAGATTGGAAACTCTTCCTCAAGATTTAACTCTGTTGTGTAGTATAATTCCTTATTTCCTTGTTGATTAATTGTTATAGTCATGTTATTGATTCGTTGTTTTACCGTTTCAGTAATGTTAGTATATAATATGGGAGCATTTAGATTTTCAATTTCACTTGGTCCCTTCAACATTCTACTAAAATTTATTCTTCCTACATACTTAAATTTTTCTGGATATCTGGTAAATCTGTAGTTCATTACCATATCTACTAGATAATATTTGTCTTTGGTTACTTTTTCCATCTCTTCACTTAATAACAATTCTAGTTGTTCTTTTGTAATATTTAAATTCATATTTACCATGATGAAATTCAATATTTCTTCTTGCGTTGCTAGAGTATGTTTTGGATTTATTATAAGATTATCTAATGGAATTGAAATACTTCTTATGTACTTTCCTTCAGCGTATTTATTTAATGATTCTTGTGTTGGTATTGGCATTTTTATAATGTCTTCTGTTTCAGAAGAGGCATTATTTTCCTCATCTTTATCTCTTTCGAACTCATAAACTTGTAATTCGAATCCTTAAACTATATATTCGTAATCATCTAAAATGACTTTTTTTGGCCAATTACTTTGTTCTACTACTGAATCTAATGCATAAACTTGAATGTTCTTTATGGATATAGCAATTGCTATGATAAAAAATATTTTTAATACTTTGGGTTGCATATTTGCTCTCCTATTTTTACATTATATAATTCTTTTTCCATTAACAACTAATATTATAGAAATTGCCCCTAAAACCATAGAGATAATACTCATAATGTAGACATATTTTGGCACTTCCATTGCAGTATTGTCTACTTTAACAACTTGTGCATCATCAACTGGATTTTCTGTTGAATTCTTTATTTCATCTTTTGCATTATCTTCTATTTTTTTAAAATTTTCTATTAAATATTCAATATTATCAACATTATGGAACATAACTAATTGTTCTATTTCCTCTGCTGATTCATTATTCATTTCTCTTGATGATAGTGCAAGATAGTTTAGTAAGTATACTGAATTATCTGATTCTTCTGATAGTGTTGATTCGAAGCCAAGTGATTTATTTTTTTCTCCATCTAACCCTAAGAAAGCAATATTAAATACCTGAGAGTTTGCCATATTTATTCCTGTAACGCCTTTTCCTCGTCCTATGTCTGGCATAAATAAATTCATCATTTCTTTTATAGTATTTACATTTTTAAAGTATTTGTATCTGTCATTTACTTTAGTAAGTTTATAGTTTACAACTAACTCTGTGATATATGTTATTTTATCACTTACTTGATTTAATTCTTCACTTAGTAAAGTCTCTAGTTTTTCTTTAGTTATATTTAGATTTAAATCTATGAAAATTGTACTGTAGCCATTTATTTTATCTTCTTTGTATTCTGGACTTATTGTATAATCTGCTGGTGTAAGATTAATGACTTTTGTTGGTTCATCTTTTATATATTTTATAGCATCTTCTGATGTGGTTATAGTAGTTGTTAAACCATTTTCATCTGTTTCAGTTGTTGTTTTTTCATTATCAGAGTTTAATTTGTAAATTCGTAAATCAATTCCGTCAATTGAAAATTCATAATCTTCGTATGTTAATGTTGCTGGCCAAGTCTTTTTTTCTTCTGTGGTTGGCTCTTCTGCATTAACAGCTATTACTCCTGAAAAAATTCCAATTACTAGTATTCCTAACAATATTATTTTATTTTTCATATTCTTCTCCTATCTTATCTTTAGTATATTTCTTTATTGTTTTAATTGTCAATTAAAAAAAGAAGTAAATGTTTTTTTTTACTCCTTTTTACTAAAATTTACCATAATTCATTAGGATATTCACCTTTGATATTTAAATTTTTTAAGGCCTCTTTTACCATTTCAGTATCTTCTTTATAAGTAACTCCATACCATGTAGCATTTGTTTCAAATACTTTTACTGTTGCATATTTTTCCTTTATAGACCTAAACATTGCGTCTGGCATAAAAAATTCACAACTCTCAATATTGTTTCTATTTTTATCTAAAAATTCTAAGAACATTTTTTCTAAGTATTTAAAGAAACTTGGAGTAAATAGAGCTAAATTCATTGAGACAATATCATCTTCAGAAATTTCAAAATCATCTCCTCCATTCAATGGAGTTGCGATTACTTTAGAGTTTTTTCTTTCGATTGAACATTCAATTATGTTGGTTAAAAACTGATTTTCAACTTCGCAAATACCTCTTTTAACTGCTCCATTTTCAGTCATTGTGTTCTTTACTTTATAACCAATCATTGCATATTCATATGGTTCTTTATCTATACTTAAATCTTCTAAAACTTCTGAAGCTTTTAAATAGGCATCTCTTCCGTAAAAGTCATCCGCGTTAATTACTGCAAATGGTTCATTAATCTTATCTTTAGCACAAAGAATTGCATGGGCTGTTCCTAATGGCTTAGTTCTATCTTTAAATAATTCTTGATATTCTGCTGGTAATAATGAATTATCTTGAAATGCATATTCTGTTTTTATATGTGGTTCTATTCTTTTTCCAATAGTTTCTTTAAATAAATTATAATTTTCTTTTTTTATTATAAAAACTACTTTATTGAAACCCGCTTTTTTAGCATCATAGATAGAATAATCAATGATAAATTCACCTGATGGTCCCATTGGTTCAATTTGCTTCAAACCTCCAAAACGACTTCCCATTCCAGCAGCCATAATTAAGAGTGTTTTATTCATATACACTTTCTCCTTTTTCTCTACCATAATTCTTTTTGATAGATGCCCTCATCTACCAGATTTCTAAGGGCTTCTGTTACTATTTCTTTATCTTCCTTATAAGTAATGCCATACCATGTTGCAGAAGTTTCTATAACTTTTACTTTTCCTCTTTTTTCTTTTGTATATTCGTTTAATACTATCGGAATTAAAAATTCACAGCTACTTAAATCATTTTTATTTTCTTCTAAGAAAGTTATCATTTTCTCTTCTAATAATGGAATTAAGCTTTGATCAAATAGTAAAAAATTCATTGAAGCAATTGTATCTTTACTTGTTGTGAAGATTGGGCTTCCATCTAATGGTTCTACTTCTGCTACTTCTCCTTTTAATAAAACTTTACTTTCTGTTAGTTTTAGCAATTCATTATCTTCATTTACTTCACAAACACCTCTTTTAGCAGAACCATTTGGAGTTAATGTATTTCCAAGTCGATAGGCTACTATTCCATACTGATTTTTTGGAATATCTTTTAAATATTCTGCTGCTTTTATGTAAGCATCTTTTCCATAGAAATCATCTGCATTTATTACTGCAAAAGGCTCATTTATCTTATCTTTAGCACATAGAATTGCATGAGCTGTTCCTAGTGGCTTTGTTCTTTCTTTTAAAAGTTCTTGATACTCTTCAGGTAATATTGCATTAGTTTGAAAAACATATTCTGTATGAACATGAGGTTCTACTCTTTTTCCAATTGTTTCTTTAAATATTTCATAGTTTTCTTCTTTAATTATAAAAACTATCTTAGTGAAACCTGCTTGAATTGCATCATATACTGAGTAATCAATAATGAATTCTCCTCCTGGTCCCATTGGCTCAATCTGTTTTAGTCCTCCAAAGCGGCTACCCATTCCAGCGGCCATAATTACTAATGTTAAATCTTTGTTCATATTTTCTCCTTCTTAATTACTGTTCGCATTTTTTATTTTAACGAATCTTTTACCTTTTTTGTTAGTTTTACTATTTATTATATTATCTTCTAAATTAAATAAAGCTTGTAGATAAAAGGCTGATTTTCCTACAATGACATTTTTTCTGTTTTCTCTGTTAACTGAGTTAAGAAAAACTCATTTTTTTCTAATATAGATATTTTTAAAACTTTTCCTTGAATTAATAAATCCATAATTTCTGGTAAGTGCTTGATAACTTCTAACTCACCATTAGGTAATTTGGCTATTTTCTTATTCTCTTTTAGAAAATAGCCTTCAATTTTATCTTCATTTATAAAAATTTCTGCAGTAAAACCAGATCTGATTTTTTCTTCCATTCTATCCTCTTAAACTTTTGATAATTTCTTATGATTTTTCATTAATTTTTTAATACCATGTGGATGCTTAAAAGCAACACTTACTAGTGTATTAGTTACCTCAACTACTTTTCCAGTTCCGAATGATTCGTGATATACATAATCACCTACTTGATAGTCAACATCTTCTTCTCTAAACATTTCACCAGTATTTATTTTTTCTTCTTTATGTGGGAGTTCATCTTTGACATTTGTTTCTATTAAATCCTTATTTATTTCGCTTAAGAATCTACTAACTGGATTTATTTGCTCTTTACCAAACAAAGTTCTCCGTCTGGCATTAACTAAGTGTAATTCATCTTTTGCTCTTGTTATTGCTACGTAGCATAAACGTCTTTCTTCTTCAATCTCAGAGTTTTCCATTAATGAATTCATATGTGGGAAGATTCCTTCTTCCATACCAACTACAAAAACATGATTAAATTCTAGTCCTTTTACTGAATGAACTGTCATTAAACTTACTCTATTTGGATCATCTTTATACTCTTCAACATCACTTATTAAACTTATTTCTAATAAGAAGTCTTCTAGTGATATTAATCCTTCTCTTTCTTCGAATGACTTAGTGATTGATTTAAATTCTTCTAAGTTTTCTAGTCTGATTTCTGCTTCTAATGTTTTTTCACTCTCTAGTTCTTGTTTCATACCTGAAGCATCCAATACTTTGTCAATTAGTTCAGTTAGAGTTAAATTTTCGGATACTTCCTTTAATCTTTCGATTAAATTTTTAAACTCTTGTTCTTTTCCGCCACTAATCGCATCGTAGATACTAAGTCCCTCACTATCAGCTTTGATAGTTAAATTGTCAATTGTTTTTAGACCAATCCCTCTTTTTGGAGTATTGATAACTCGTAAGAGACTGACATTATCTTTTGAATTGTGGATTAATCTAAGATATGCTATTAAATCTTTAATTTCTTTACGTGAGTAGAAATAGAAACTACCTATTACACGGTATGGTAAGTTTTCTTTTAGCATTTCCTCTTCTAAGACACGTGATTGGGCATTAGTTCTGTAGAGAATTGCCATATCTTTATATTCAACATTTTTATTTGATAATTCTTTGATTTTTCTAATTACGTATTGTGCTTCATCTCTTTCGTTATAGGCTCTATAATATTTGATTTTCTCACCTATTCCTCTAGCTGTCCAAAGATTCTTATCTTTTCTTTGTTTGTTATTCTTAATAACTTGATTAGCTGCATCAAGAATGTTACTTGTTGAACGGTAGTTTTGTTCTAGAAGAATTGTTTTAGCATCTTTATAGTCTTTTTCAAAGTTCAAAATATTTTTGTAGTTAGCACCGCGAAAACTATAAATACTTTGAGAGTCATCACCTACACATGTTATTCTTCTATTTTTTTCACTTAGTAGTTTAGTTAAAATATATTGTGCTTCATTTGTATCTTGGTACTCGTCTATTAAAATGTATTGGTATAAATCTTGGTAATCACATAAAACATTTGGGTATTTTTTAAATAATTCGATTGGTAAAAGTAGTAAGTCATCAAAATCAACAGAATTGTTTATTTTTAATTTTTTTTCATACTTTTCATAGATTTCTTTAACTACTTTTTCGTAATCACTTACTGCATATCTTTCATACATTTCTGGTGAAGTCATTTCATTTTTACAACTACTGATTTTATTTCTAATTCCCCGTGGATTGTAAATTTTTGGGTCATATCCCATATCTTTGATTATTTTTTTTACTACGGTTAGAGAATCATCACTATCCATGATGACAAAATTTCTATCATAACCTAGTGTGTCATAATTTTCTCTTAATAACTTTAACCCGAAACTATGGAATGTTGAAACTTGAAGACGTTTAGCTGTACTTCCTATTTGAGTGTACAATCTGTCTTTCATTTCTTTTGCAGCTTTGTTAGTAAATGTAATTGCTAAAATGTTTTCTGGATTCACATTTTTCTCTTCAATTAAAAAAGCTATTTTTGTTGTTAAAGTTTTGGTTTTTCCAGCACCAGCACCAGCTATTATTAATAGTGGTCCTTCATTGTAAAGAACCGCTTCTTTTTGCATATCATTTAATTGTTCTAAATTCATATTTTACCTACTTCCTGTTCTTAATTTCATTATACATTAATTTATAGTTTTAGACAAATTAAAAACATGGTCTTTAAACCATGCTTCTATATAACATTTCTAGTTCTGTGAACTTTCTTTGTTCTTTTTCTTTTTCTATTCTTAAACTTTCTTCTTTAGCTTTTCTCAATCTATTTTCTTGTTCTTTTCTGATTTTCTCTTCATGTTCTTTCTTCAAGCGTTCTTCTTCAATTCTTATTTTTTCTTGTTCTTTTCTGATTTTCTCTTCATGTTCTTTCTTCAAGCGTTCTTCTTCAATTCTTATTTTTTCTTGTTCTTCTAGTTTTATCTTCTCATCTTGTTTTATTTCTAGTTCTTCGGATTCTTTTTCTTCTTGAACTAAATCTATTTTCTCAAATTCGTCTATTACGATTTCATTTTCACTATCATCATTCTCATTTTGTTGTTCTTGTTTTTCTGTTTCCATTTCATTCAATATTGTATTTATTAAGTCAGGTTCTTTATTTTCTTCATCTTCTGAATCAGTAGAATGTGATTGTATAATTACAGGTTCTTGTTTTTCTGGTTGCTGTTGTTCTTCAACTTCTCTATCTTTTGTCTCTAATGAAAAATTCATTTTTGCAGTTTCTAATTCTTTTTTCTTTTGTTCTCGAAGTATTTGAGAAAGTAATTTGTAATCTTCTATTGTGAATAATTGTTCATATTCTCTTAAAAGTTCATCTTTTAGATTATCCTGTTTTTTAGTTAATTTTGTTTTACCATAGGCATATACTGGTACCTCTTTTGGTATAAAATTAGCTGGTAGTTTCTTGACTTTCCTAATCCTTATGATTTTTTTAACGGGAGGAACATACTCTTTTTTTAAGTATATTAATATTAATCTATAAGCGATTAGAAAGATTATCCAAATAACAAATAGTAAACTAGATAATTCAATTAGAGCTGTTGCTTTTGTATTTCCATATACAGATTTTTGTGTAAATATATCTAATTGATTTGTGTTTATTATATTTAATATTAGTGACAGTAGATAATTCATTAATAAATATACTACTACATTTATACATTTAATAATTTTAGATATTTTGTAATTAAAGATACTCACTAATAAGATAACATTTGTTATTAGTAATGCAAAAGCATAAATTGCAAGATTTGGGAAGTAGACTGCAATGAAGAAATTATCCATCATGTAATCAAATAAATTAGCTAATGATGCATGATATGTCATTGCAAAGGCTACGATAATGAAGACAGAACTTACTAAGTATACATATTTTGTTCTTGTTTTATTCTTTTTGTTTGAGTTTATAAATGTAAATCCCAAAAATAGTAAAATGATTATTATTAGTATTGCAAAATTAAAATTTTTTGATGCCTCTATTAAAACACCTATTTTGTCAGTTAACGACATTTTGCTCATGTCTTCATCCCCCCTTTTAATTTTTTACTCTTCAATATTTGTTAACTCTGCTATGTAAATTGTTTGTGTTTTTGAATCATTATTTGTGCATGTTATTAATGTTAGTGTAGTTTTGTCATAGTTTCTATAAATTGCTAGTTTACCAATCTTTGGTTGTGTATAGATATTAACAATTTTATAGATATACTTTTTATTTTTATATGTTATATAGGCTGTATCATTTATACTTAACTTATATAAATCATTGAAAAAGGCTTTCCAACCTGTTCCAGAATGGCCTGCTAAAATTAAATTTCCTCTATCTGTATCTGGATAGTTAGAACCTGATACTACTAGGATATTTTTTTCAACATCATTTTCTGATGACCTTTTATCTAAAAATCCTTTTGTCAAGTTAATCTTTGGTATTGTTAAATAACCGATGTAATTGTTGGTAACTTCTTCTTCTAGTTGCTCTTCTTCTATCGGTTGTTTTGTTTCTTCTCCTTCACTTATGGCTAATATTTCATTACCATTATAGAAAACATTTGACATATAGTCATAAGCCATAATCTTTTTGGATTGAATGTAATTATATGAAAGAAAGAATCCTCCAATTAGTGTTAGTACGGCGCCGATAATCGCTGTTACACTGGGAGAGATTCTTTCATTTTTTCTGTTATGCTTTTTGTCCATTTTTGTAAATATATCTAATACCTAACCCAGTAATTCCAATACCTAAAATTAACATAATAATTGATGATACTGAAGCTGTATCTGGAACAAAAACTTCTTTTGCATTTATAAATGTAATTTGATGAGATAAATGATTATCGTCAATTGTGAATGAAATTTTTTCATCACTTTTTATATAACCAGCTGGGGCACTAATCTCTTCTACTGTATATGTGCCATTTTCTAAATCTGTTAATACATATGATTCTTCTGTAGTTGTAAAATTAGCTATTTCTTTTCCAGTAGAATCTTTAACACTTAATACTGCTCCTGCTAAAGGTGCTTCTGTTTCTTGATCAATCTTTGTAATATTTACAACTACTTTCTTAGGTGCATTTTCAAATCTTACTGTTACTTCTTTATTAGAATTTGAAATTTCAAATGTTGATTTATTTTCATTTAATAGATAACCTTTAGGTGGCTCTTCTTCTTCAACTACATACTTTCCTGGAGTTAAATTTCTAATTACATGTCCTTTTGTTGTTGAAGTCCATCTTGTGATTACGTTTCCTGCTGAATCCTTTAATACTAATTTAGCTCCAGCGATTGCTTTTTTAGTATTTGAATCAATTTTGATAATTGTAACTTTTGATGATTCAATTCCTAAAGTTAATTCTGAAGAAGCACCTTGTTGTTTTTTTTCTAGTAATGCTACATTTTGCATACTGCTATCTTCTGGTTGATATTCATAGGCCATATATTGTACTTCACCTGCTGTTTTGGCAGTTACTTTTATTGATAATTCTGTTTTATTAGAAGTTTTCATAGTTTTGCTTGGAACTTTTATTTTGAATGTTTCTTTTCCATTTACTGCAAATCCTTTTTCATAAGTTGTTTCAGAACCATCTGATTTAACTATTTTTGTTCCTTTTGGAGCACCGCTTAATGTTACAGTATATGAACTGACATTTTTTAATGTTGTAGCTTTTATTGGACTTGAAACATAATAATCATTTTCTAATTTCATGTCGTTGCTTCCTGTTGTATTAATAATTAATTTTGTATTACTGTATCCAATTTGATCATTTCGATGTTTATAACCAGCATTTACTAAACTTTTTACATATTTTCTCATATCATATGGGTCAGAACCATCTCTTTTAAACTGTTCACCTAAATTAGTACTTCCAGTTGTCTTATCTAAATACCACCAAACTGCTGTTTGTGTAATATAGTAATCTTTGTCGTTATCTCCAGTGAATGACTTATATGGATAACCATTTTTTAGAATATATACTAATCCACCATTGATGTTTGGACTATTCTTTACTAGTCTTGCAGTAGTGTTTCTAGCAGTATTCTTATGAATATTTAAACAATATAAATCTTTTCCTCCAGTAGTTCTTTTGTAATGGAATGAAACTCCAGCTATATATTTTTGTGTTACTGGCGCATCACCTAATTTTATTGTTTCAGAAGCTGCATTTACACTTCCGAAAGAGCTAACAATAATTGTAACAGCAATAATCATTGTTAAGATTTTTTTAACTAACTTACTCATTTTTTTCATAAACTCTCCCCCTCAAATTGGACTTATTATAACATTTGTTCTCTTATTTTGCAAGTATATTTTATGCAATCATTTGATTTTATTGATATATTTGTTATTTTTTTGACAATTTTATAAATTTCTAATTTTATTCAGCTATTTTAATAACAAAAATGTAGTTTTGAATTAATTTAATTTTTTATCTAAGTAATTATAATTTTGTATTTGGAATATAGTAAATAAAGGTACTTATATTTCTTTATTTGCTACTACATTGTCATTAATATCATAAATTGTAAATTTGTTATTATCATAGACCATGTATGTTGGAAGATTGTCTTCTTTTGGTAATGAAATTGAGCCTGGGTTTATAAATATTTTTCCTTCTACTTCTTTAATAAATGGAAGATGGAAATGACCATATACTAATATTGAATTATCTTTTTTCCAATTTGTTTCATTATGAATATGTCCATGAGTTAAATAAATATCCTTATTATCAACTGCAATCAATGCTAACTCATTGATGATTGGAAAAGGACTTATCATAGCATCTACTTCTGAATCACAATTTCCCTTAATACATATTATTTTATCTTTGAATGACTCTAAAAAGTTCTCTACTTCTGGAATATTATAACCAGGATTCATTCTATTTCTTGGACCAATATAATATAAATCTCCTAAAACTACTAGTTTGTCACACTCTAAACTTTCAAATTTTTCTTCTACTTTTTTTAAGTTTGTACTTACTCCATGAATATCTGATATAAACATTATTTTCATTATTATCACCTCTGCAGATTAGTATAACACAATTTTCTACTTTTCATATAATACTTTAGTAAAGGAGATAATTATGAAAAAGAAAATATTTGTTTATTTGTTGTGCCTATGTTTAATTTTTATAATAGGAGCTTCAGTTTTATTTAATTTTAATGGTTCTAATAAGAATTCAACTAAAAAGATTAAATTAGAAAGAATTACTTTGGCGGAAGTGGCTCATACAGCTTTTTATGCACCAATGTATGTAGCTTTAGAAAAAGATTTTTTCGAAGATGAAGGAATTGATGTTAATTTAATATTAACTAGTGGAGCTGATAAAGTTTCAGCAGCTCTTTTATCAGGAGATGCTCAAATTGGTTTTTCTGGTAGTGAAGTAACTATTTATGTTTATAATGGTGGCGAAAAGGATTATTTAAAAACTTTCTCGCAACTTACTCAAAAAGATGGAACATTCATTGTTTCTCGTGAAAATATCAAGAATTTTAAACTTGAAGATTTAAAAGGTAAAAGCATAATTGGTGGTCGTGCTGCTGGTATGCCTGAAATGACACTAGAATATGCTTTAAAACAAAATGGAATTGATCCTAGAGATGATGTTGATATTGATACTTCAGTTGCTTTTCCTGCAATGAGTGGAGCTTTCATTGGTGGGCAAGGAGACTTTGTTACATTATTTGAACCTACTGCTACTATGGTGGAAAATCAAGGATACGGTCATGTTGTTGCTAGTGTTGGAGAAATTGGTGGTGTTGTTCCTTATACTTCTTATGCTGCTAGAGATAGTTTCATAAAAGAAAATCCTGAATTAATTAAGAATTTTGATAAAGCTATTCAAAGAGGATTGGATTATGTACATAGTCATAGTGATAAAGAAGTAGCAAAGGCTATTTATAAACAATTTCCAGATACTTCAATGAATGATTTAATTAGTGCGGTTAAAAGGTATAGAGCAAATGATACTTGGCCAAAAACAACTAGTTTTACAAAGGAATCGTTTGACCATTTGCAAGATATTATGATTGACTATGGAGAATTAAAAGAAAAAGTTGACTACAATAAGTTAATGTATAAAATTGATAAGTAGTGAAAACTGAAGTACATGTTTAATTTCATTTTTTTACATAAAAGAAGCTAAAATTAATGATTAGCTTCTTTTCTACGATATAATGACTGCAGGTGATAATAAATGAAAATAGGTATAGATATTGATGACACAATTACAAAATAAACAAAAAAAGAGACCTATATAATCAATCTCTAATATCTTTATTACCATACTTAGGTAACTTTACACAAAGTTTTTTTTACACTCTCAAGAGACATTTCAATTTAAGGTCTCTTATTTTTTTGTTTATTTATATGTACTAGTTATGCCAAAATAATTTTCCATAGTTATCCAATTACCATTGTTGTAGAGTTTTGTTGCTAAATCCTCCCCAACATATCTGAAATGCCATGGTTCATATTTGTAACCTGTTTCATTGCTCTTTCCTTTTGGATAACGTAAAATAAAACCATATTTGTAGCAATTTTCTACCAGCCATTTAGCCTCTTCTGTATTGGCAAATGAATCATCGACTGTATTAACATCAAGTGCTAGACCTGACTGATGTTCTGAATGACCTGGTCTTGCTGAATAGGTATCTGCTTCCTCTTTTCCATCATTACTTACATAATTGTTATATAGTGTTTTTTGTCTGTTGTATGATCTATATCCACTTGAAATGAATATGTCTAGATTTTCTTCTTTAGCAGCACTCTTCATTCTATTGAAATTATTTCTTGTCTCCCCTGTTAGACCATTCCCATAACTAGAAGGAAGAGAATACGTTTTATTAACTATTAAGTATCCACCTATATATGTGACTCCATTTTTAGTTGTAATGTCAAATCCTTTAGATGTTTTGTTTCTATTACTATTGTTTTCTTTCTTTTCTTCAACAACTTTTTTTTCAATTTTCTTTTCAGTTACTTTAAGTATAAACTCTTCTCTAGCCTCATTTTTACTAGAGTCTTTAGCAACGTAGAACAATTTATATTCTCCAGCCTTATTAAAATCATATTCCCCTTCAATTGTTGGAGTTATCTTTTCCCTAGAGTTATCTTCTACAATAACGTCTTTTAGTAAATCTAGCTCTTTCCCCTCTTCTGTTTCTAATTCTTTAGTATATTTAATAGTTGGTTTTTCTTTATCATTTATAATAATTATATAGTGGTATTTAGTTTTCTTTTTAAAATAATCTTCAACTTCAAAAGTTACTTTTATTTTTCTTATTTTAGTAGTATTGATTTTTTTCTTTTTTGTGAGTATTTTTCCGTTTTTAATTTTTCTAATTGCATCTAAATTGGTTATTTTATCGTTTAATGATACATTTAGTTCTTTTTCATATTCTAAGTTTAACTTTTTAGAATTAAGAATTATTTTTACAAGTATTATAGTTAATATTATTATTGTTAGTATTGTGATTATCAAAAATGCAAATGCTTTTTTCTTTAGAACTAATTTTTTCTTCCTTTTCAATACCACTTTTTTTTCTTCCATAATAGCCTACCTTATAACTATATTATAGTACTTTAGGTAATTCTTTTCCAGTTATTTATATTTCATATTATTAATACTATCTATTATTAACTTTGACATTTCTTTTTCATGTTCTTTGTAGTCATGTGTAGAATTTGGAATTACATGAAATTGAAATTTGGCATTTTTAAATCTTTCTTTTAATCTATTTTCAACATATGACATATTCCAACCTTTATATACATGTTCATTGCTTCCTGCAATTATTGAAATGTATCCTTTATAATTTAATGGTTTCGTAATATCTCTGTCTTCTTCTAATTTAAATAAGTCTGCTTTTGAACCAATTGCCATAGTTGAGGCTACTTTTAGGGCTGAGAATTCATTAGTTACCATTTCATAGGGCTTTTCCTCTGCTACAAGTTTTTTACTTTTTTCAATTAGTTCGTCATATTCATCTTTTACCCTTGAACGAAATCTGCTTACCATATCTACTGGACTTAGTAAAATTATTTTATTTACATCCCCTACTTGTTCAGCATAGTATTGAACTTTTAGGGTACCTAGACTTTGTCCCACTAAAACAATATCTTCGTAACCTGCATCTTTCGCATAGTTAACTGCTGCTGATATATCGTAGATAGAATCATCAAAGTTTTCATAAATGTTTCCTGCTTTTATTGTTTCAGTAACACCTCTATATTTACGATGTAGTCGGAAAAATTGTTCTGAACCACGGTTATTTGAAATCATAAAATCGTAACCATGATAATTAAATTCTTCAAACATGTCTTCATAATATTCCGATTTAAAAAAGTTTCCACCACTTCCGTGAATAAAAATTATGATTGACTTAGTATCTTTATCAGTATGTTGAATTAGTCCAGGTAAGAAGCAACCATCTTCGGTATTTAAAATGATAAATTCCTTTTGGCGATATTCTTTATTGGTGTTTACTCCTTTTATTATTTTTGAAAGTTCACCAAAAATATTGATATAAGCAGGAGTGTTCTTAAAAACGACTCCATTATTATTCGTTAGCATTAATTCTTGAAGTTCGTAAAAATCAAACCATTTTTTATCTGTTGCGAGAAAAGTATTTAATTTTATATCTTCATCTTTTATATTGGTTTTTAAATAATAGAAGTAAGTAAATCTTTGTTCTCGTTCTTCATTTCTTTTTAGCATTGTTAGATATCTAATATCTGTTGGGTTTATTTCATACCCAATTTCTTCGATTGCTTTTTGAAGTATGGCATCTACTAGTGATTGATTTGCGCCAACATGATTAGCAATCATTCCCCATTTACCGTTATTATAGTGAACATTTTCACTACGTTTTTGAAGAAGTATTTTGCCGTCTTCATTAATTATAAAAATAGCAACTTCTTGATGCCATAGATGTTTTTCATGAACTTCTTTTTTTGTTGCTTCTATATCAGTTATATTTCCATCATCATCTAACACTTTTAAAAGCATTTTGTCTTTTTCTTGATATGATTCATAGTGTACCTTATTCATTCGTTTCACCTCTTTATTGATTATAACATATTATAATATTAATAATTTAATGTTAGGCAAAACTTTTCTAAACAAAAAGATGATTCAGTATTAAAACTTTATCATCTATTATATTAATATAAATGAAATCAATTGTTTTTATTTTCTATTACAATTAATGGCACTAATACTTCGTCCTCAGTAATGCCAGCATGCATTGATTTTAAATTCATACTGTTTTCATTGTATCTGAAGAATTTATTTGAAGTAGCAATTGCTAGATAGTCACCTACTACCTCTTCAAAATGAATATTATTTTTTCCAGGACCAAATAATTGCTTTTCTAGAACTTCTTTTTTAGAAAGGAGAATAAAGTCTTTGCCGAAATAATTGTGGAAAAGTTCTTCGAAATGCTTTTCTTCTCCTTCTTTAATAAAGAAGGCACAAGCCCTTGATTCTATTGATGTTTGTTGTCTTAATAACCTGAAAATATCTTCATATTCACTTAGTGTTATTGGTTCGCAATTTAGATGTCCATGATCTGCAACTAAAATAACTAACGTATCTTTAAGCTTACTGCAAAGTTTTTCTGTTTTATCATTCATGATTTTAAATAATTCAAGTGTTTCTTTGGCATCAGTTCCTACTTCATGCATTGTATGGTCTGGTTCATCACTATATGCATAGATAAAATTGCTTTCCCCATTATTACAAATGTCTATTATTTTATTGTGCATGTCATCTAAGTCTTTGTAAGGAGTTTCTCCAAAGGGATATAAGATATGAGAATTTGTTTTTGAAGATAGCTTTTCAACAATATTTTTATATGGATAAGTTTCTTCACTAATGCTCTTTTCTGAGATTCTTACATTTGTATCTTTTATAGTATTTAGAAACATAGTAACAGTTTGATCGATGTTTTTAAAATATAGGTCCCAGCCTAACCAGCCATGTTCATTAGGATTTTTTCCGGATAAGACAGATGTTGTTGAGGCAGTTGTTGTTGGTGGGAAAATTGCATTGATATCCTTAATTTTGTTAATATTTAGGAAATCAGATTTATTTAGATTTCTTTTTAAAAGATTAGCTCCCATTCCATCATATAGCATATAGACTATATTTTTATAGGTATTTCTTTCTAATATTTCATCTAATTCTTTTAAAGTTTCATGATATGTTTCAATACCATAGTGTTTGAATAGAGAATTTGTCACATTCGTTAAACAGTTATTATAATCTGGATAAATTGTTTTCATATTTATTATTCACCTCATCTTTTAATATAGTAACATAATCATTTTCTATTAACAATATCCTTATCATTTTATTATTTTACTCATAGAATAATATAGTTGGGAGGTTATTATGAATAAACTACTTAGTGTTAAAGATTTGAGGAAAGTTTATCATACACTTGACGATGAAATTGTAGCAATAGATGATATTTCATTTTCTGTTTTGGAGGGAGAATTTATTTCTATTGTTGGACCTAGTGGTTGTGGTAAATCAACTATTCTTTCTATTTTGAGTAATCTTGTTCCTAGTTCTGGTGGAGAAATTTTATTGAAGGATTCTAGTATTGCATATATGCTTCAGGAGGATTGTTTGCTACCTTTTAGAACTATTTTAGATAATTGTTTGATTGGATTAGAAGTTACAGGAAAACTTACTGATGAAAATAAGAAATACGTTATTGATTTATTGAATACTTACGGATTAGGAGAATTTATTGATAAGTATCCTAGTAATTTATCTGGTGGTATGAGACAACGAGTTGCTTTAATTAGAACTTTAGCTACAAAACCTGACATTTTATTATTGGATGAAGCTATGTCTGCCCTTGACTATCAATCAAGACTTACAATAAGTGATGATATTTATAAAATTATTAAACAAGAAGGAAAAACTGCTATTATGGTTACACACGATATTGCAGAGGCAATTAGTATGTCAGATAGAATAATTGTTTTGACTAAAAGACCATCTACAGTAAAGAAAATATATAAGATAGAGTTTGAAGATAAATCTACTCCAATTGAAAATAGAAAAAGGAAAGAATTCAGTGGTTATTATGATAAGATTTGGAGGGATTTAGATGTTCACATTTAGTAATGAGCATTATGATTATTTGAAGAGAATAAAAAAAGAAAAGCGAATTATATTTTTTTTTAGAATATTAATTGTTATTTTATTTATGTTTGTTTGGGAAGTGTTAGCACAGAACTCAATAATTAATACATTCTTATTTTCTAGTCCGAGTAAAGTTATTGAAACAATTTGTTCTTTATATAACAATGGAGACCTTTTAAGGCATGTTGGAGTGTCACTTTATGAAGTGTTTATTAGTTTCTTTATGGCCAGTGGAATCGGTATAATAGTTGCTACTATATTATGGTCGAATGAACGACTTTCTAAAATTATAGATCCATATATAACAATTTTGAATTCCCTTCCAAAGGTAGCTCTTGGTCCATTAATAATTATTTGGGTTGGTGCTAGTATGAATTCAATTATCTTTATGGCGTTGATGATTAGCGTTTTTGTAACTATTATTAATATTTATAATGGATTTATTAATGTTAATGAAAATTATATTATAATGCTTAAGAGTTTTGGTGCAAGTAAGTGGCAGATTTTTCGAAAAGTTGTTTTTCCTAGTAATATAGAAAATATAATTTCAGCTTTAAAAGTAAATATTTCAATGAGTTTGATTGGCACTAAACACACACAGGGAGAAAAGCGAAAAATATATAAAATTAGGCATTGCTAATTTTCCAATATATCTTCAGCTTTTTCTTATCTACTACTACTTTATCAATTAAACTTTCCACAACATTTCTTTGTTCTGTAAATTCTAATTGATTCCATATCTTACTTAAATTTTTGATACTTTCATAAGATGTTACACCTTTTATACCTTTTCGTTTTTCTTCCTCTAATGTTTTAGTTATTTTATCTCGTTCAAGAGCTAACTCATCAACTCTTTTTTTCATGTCATCAATAACAATTCCTTTGGACATACAATTAATTAAATTGGTTATTTGATTTTGAACCTCTTCAAGTCGTGTATTTAATTCGCTTTGTACGTCAGCTTGGGCTAAATCAAATGTATCATTAAACTTATTCTCATCAAGCGACATTTCAAATAACTGTTCTAAGAAAGTGTCTTCAATTTCAAAACTATCTAATCTATTATTCTGACAATTAGGATCTCTAATAAGTTGAGGTTTACTTTTTTGTTGGGAATAACAATAACAAATTATTCTTTGCCCCCATTTTTGGTATCTATATTTTGCTCCACAATGAGCACAATATATTTTGCCAGATAAAAGATAATGACTAGCTCTTTGAGCATGGCTTCTGTTCTCTTCTATTATTTGTAATTCATCATATTCTTCTTGTGAGATTGCTGCTTTATGTCGCCCTTTGTATAGTTCTCCCTTATGAGGTATTAAACCTAAATTCGTTTTACAATTTAGGATTTCTTGTATCCATGCCTGGTCTAATCCTGTAATTGCTTCTAGTTGAGGATAACTCATTCCTTGCAATCTTAAAGTTTTCATCAAGTCAAATATCATTTTTCGCTCAGTATTAAATTCCAGTATTCCTGTATCCTTATTATAATCATAAACAAATGGAATCTTTCCTCCACCACGCCAGAAGCCATCTTGAATTCTTTTTAGCATTCCTAATCTTGTTCTCTCAATTATAGTTTCTCTTTCTAACTGAGCAAAAACTGATAGGATACCAATCATAGCTTTTCCAAATGGTGTAGTTGTGTCAAAACTTTCTCTGATAGATATAAAACCAACATCATATTTATTAAATACTTCTTCTATCATATAAAGAGTATCTTTTTGGCTTCTTGATAATCTATCTAATTTAAATACTAAGACTGTTTCGATTTTGCCTTCTTTAATATCTGCAATTAATTGTTGAATCGCTGGTCTATTTAAATCCTTTCCACTATATCCTGGATCGGTATAGACTTTAAATTCTGTACATTCCTTACTCTTTAAGTACGCCGTTACAAGTTCGATTTGGGCATCTATTGAATAGCCTTCTACTTGTGAATCAGTTGAAACACGAACGTAGATTGCTTTAATCTTTTTTACTACTGCTTTTACGATACTAATTTTTAGTTCCTCCTTTTCCTATAAAAGCATTTCTAGTAAAAAGTCTTGTACTTATTATACCATTTTTGATTAAAATTTGGTAGTAATGCAAACAAGATTTTTTTAAGCTTCTTTATTCATATATTTCTTTACTAATACATATATAATTGAAACGTCTAAAGTTATATCTCTTGCTTTAAATATATTACCTTCTATAGAATAATTTACGGCTTCCATATTATAATCAACTCCTTTAATTAATTATATTTTTCTAAAAAAGTAAAATACTTACATACTACAAAAAATTACAATTTTCTTAAAATTCCGTGAACATAATACCTATCTCTTCTAGTTCTTCGATTTTCGTGCGAACACGAATAAAGTGTTATGATTCTATCATAATCAGCTTTTACTTCTACATCAGTTTTATATTTACTTTTATTAATAACATTGTTCAAATAATTCTCATAGTCTTCAAAAGAAGAAAATTTTTGCTGATAAGAATCTGATTCAACATCATCAACATAAGCACTAAAAACATCAACTACATAATTCCCATTTAAAGTATATAAATAAAAAGAAGGATGCTTTTTATAAAACGTAGCATCCATATACTTATATAGTTCTCCAAACATTGAACCATTATTAGTATGATGTCCATAAATAAAAGTATTTAAATCCGAAAAATCTGGTGTGGAAGAATAATCCATAAAAATGCTACCTGCACCACTCCATTTTTTGTCATAAGAATGATTAAGATAAAAAGAATTATTAGTTCCCTGTACAATTGGATAGTTAATTTCTGTATCTTCTATTTTTATCCATCCAATTACATCTGAATTAATTTTTTTTAATTCATCAAAATTAATAATATCTTCGGTTTTTTCGCTTGAATTATCATTTATTTCTATCAAATCAATTAAATCTTCTTTTAAAGTTTCTGCTTGCTTTGTTTCTTTAGATACTTTTGCGAGTTCATATATGCTAATACTTAAACAAAAACTAAAGCATATAAGTAATAATATTTTTATTTTTTTCATACTATCGTTCCTGTTCTATTTCTTCGACTTCTTCTGGTTCTTTTAAATCCAACCATTTGTCATAAATACTTTTGTAAGGCAACTCAGTTATTTTAGCTAAATTTTCAAAGCATCGTTCTCTTATAACACTATCAGCACAACCAATAAGAGCATAGACATCTCCTTCTCCATACGTTAATAAATTATTAAGATCTTTAAAAGAAAAATTTAAAACTTCTTTACCTAAATCATCATTTGGATAATTTTCCATATACCATTCTTTAATAGAAACATTTAAAAGTTTATTTTTAGCTTGTAAATAACTGGAAAAATTTTTACAGATTTTATTTTTTTCTTTTCCTAATCTTTCATAATCAATTTTAAACAAATGATCAGACAATTTAGCATGGCTAATTAATTCATATATTTCATTAGTTATGAAATCATCAATATTCTTAATAGTATTATCATCCCAATTTAAATGATGAAAAGTAGTACGAATTGGAATCCTTCCTTTTTTGCTTTCCAAATAAAGAGTTATCGAACAATGATTATATGAATATCCTAATTTATATTCCATGTTAACAAATCTCCTCTTCGTACTCTTCTTTATCTTCATGTACTCTATATAATTCATCTTGAACTTCATAGCGAATTTCTTCTTTATAAATAGAATCATAATCATCAAATATTTCGTAAGCTTTATTTATATATTCTTCAGTAATGTCTTTCTCGTGTAATCCTGCTATATCATATAAAAGTAAAGCAACATAAAATTCTTTATCATACTTATCGCATCTTAAATAATTAATGTGTTTTTTTACTTCTTCAATATTCATAACGTTTCTCCTTTTCATTTTTCTATTTCTTCTTCACAATCATTTAATTTTACATTTTGTTCTTCTATATTATTAAATTTTGTTTCACAATAATTTGATCGAACTGGATTAATTATTGGTAAAAGTTCTTCATCTGGAATAAGATTCGAAAATTCTTCAAGACCGTATTGTTTTATATATTCTAATTCTTCTTTATACAACGGATAAAACTGATAAAAATTAATTGTCCCTTTACCTGGAAGTTTTAAATCAACATGATATTCTCCAAAATTATTAGTTACTGCTGGTAATAATATAGAACTTGTTAATTTAGTTGCTTTGGAAAATGGAATCTCCGATTTTTCATCATTCGAAAAAGTATGACCTAACCCTACCCAACTATTTTCTATAATTGGCATCCTACTAAGTGTTTTTAATTCTCCTATAACCCAGCTATAAATACTGTTATCAATTTTCAAATCCCACTCAGGTGGCAAAAAAGCAACTAATTCAGCTCTTTCTAATCCATGACCTTTTAATTGATTAGGTACATTCATTTTATAAGCACCCATTCCCATTGTTATTAATTTATAATAATTTCTTTTTTCTGAAGGTGGAATAATTAGAATGTCCACATGTATATCTGGAGAATAAAGTTCATGATAAACTTTTGAATACTCACCAAAGTTTCGACTTATATATGCTTCAAATTCTTCCTCTTCTTCAGGTGTATATAAATATTTTGGTTTTTCTTTTAAACCATTAGCAAAATTTTTAGCTTTATTTACAAAACTCAAATTAATCATCTCCTATTCATTATTAATTATAGATTTATCATTATTTAATAAAAATAATAATTTCTCATAACCAGCTGCTTTTAATAATTCACTTATAGAAATATCTAATTCTTCAGAAATACTTATTAGTATCTCCATACTTGGTTTTTGAATTCTGCCTTTTTCAAGATCATTTACTGAGGCATGACTTATTCCAATTTTTCTAGACAATTCTCTTTGAGATATTTTTTTCATTCTTCTTCCATTTTCGATTAAGTCCTTTAAAGCATTTGTATCACATTTTGATTTAGATGCTGTATTCTTCATTTTCTTCAAATTATTCATATTCTGATTCTTATATTTTCTCCTTTCAAACAACATAAAAAAAGCAAATCACACTTTTATATGATCTGCTCTATAAATTGTAATTTAGCAATTACTTGTTATTCTTTTCTTTCCAATAATCATAATCTTTAAAGCATTGTAACTTTTCTTCCAAATCCTTTAAATCAGGGTACTCTTTGCTTAATGTTTTCATATTTCTATACATTGCTAATCCATAACCTTGCTCATTATTCTTTATTAAAATATCTGCACATTTATTTAGATAATTTATTGTATTTTCTCTGTTGTATTTTGTTTGAGATAATAATGCCACACAATAAGCATGTCCTATAATATCAAAATGACCATCTGTGTTATCTACATAGAAATAATCTTTTACAGCATTATATACTGCTTCTACTAATTCTTTATCATTAGTATATTTTTCCATTCTCTTATAATCATTTAAAGTTATAGGTGCATGAATGAATTTTGCTAAATGTTTGCAAAAGATATATACTCTTTGCCATAAAGATTCGTCAGTAACTATTTGTTTTAATCTTTTAGTAATATCTCTATTAGAGCAAATTTTTTCTAAATCTGTCATACAATCATCTCACTTTCAAATTGACTATCTAAGTTTTGTCAACACTAAATTTATATTAATATTATACCACGA
>CAMNUE010000004.1 GCA_946560065.1 uncultured bacterium
AATTAGGGTTCTAACAAATTCTTTTTTAGTGTCTACTTTTTATTGACTTATTCAGAAAGAGTTTTAAGAGTTCTTTTAGTTATATTTATTTTTTCTTTTATATATTATTTAAAGGATTGCTATTTATTAGGTAAATCTTTTAGTCTAATTAATTATTTTAAAACAATTTATTCTAAAAGCGCAACAAATGCTTATTGGTATTTATATACATATCTTGGATTAATGGTAACGCTACCGATATTACAATCGTTAGTGAAATCTTTAAGTAGAGAAAAAATGGTATATTTTTTAATAATTTCTTTTATTTTCTTAGGAACTATGCCTGTACTTATTCATTATTATCCTAGTTTAAATTATAATCATGATTTTATGTTATATATGTTTGATCCGATAATAGGGTATTTTTTAGCAGGATATTTTATAGATAAATATGTTGAGCCTACAAAGAAGAAAACTTTAATCGCATATATAGTCTTTGTATTATCAATTGTTTTATCAGTTGTTTTGACTTATTTTGAATATAAGAAGAATAATTCTCAATTTTTATTTTTTGATAATCGAAGTACGATTTTAATTATAGCAAGTAGTGTTTCTTTTTTCTATTTAGTTAGATTTTATTTTAAAAAAGGTTTTTCTGAACGTTTAAACAATTTTATTCATTATGTGGGTGGACTTACTTTTGGAATTTATTTGTTATCTGATTTTTTTATTCAGAAGTATACATTTGTAGGTGAATTTATGTATAATAATGGAATAAATAAAATGATTGTCCTAATATTTTTCGAAATACTAGTATTTGTTACAGGAATGTTAGTAACTTTAATATTAAAGAAAATACCTGGACTAAATAAATTGCTATAAACTATAAATATTACTTTGTAAGAAAGTTTTATAATGAAAATTTAAAAAATTAAGTTTATTAATTTTTTTCTTTTTATAATAATATAATTTATTAGGTGATTTAATGAAGAAAATTGATAAACCTTTATTTATCGCAGTTATTTTGTTAAGTATTTTTGGTCTTCTAATGATTTATTCTTCTTCTAGTATTTGGGCTGATTATAAGTTTAATGATTCTTTTCATTATTTAAAGTATCAAGGAATTTTCTTTATGATAGGATTGTGTTTAATGACTTTTATTTCTAAATTGGATTATCGACTTTATTATAAATATTCAAATACTATTCTTGTTATAAGTTTTATTTTATTAATTTTAGTTTTGATTCCGGGAATTGGAAGTGTTAGAAACGGTAGTAGAAGTTGGTTTGGTATTGGTTCTTTAGGGATTCAACCGAGTGAGGCTGCGAAGATTAGTTTAATTATATTTACTAGTAGGTATTTGAGTTTGAGCGATAGGTATATTAAGAATTTTTTTAAGGGCGTTTTACCTATTTTGTCAGTAGTATTAGTTTTTTTTGGATTAATTATGTTGCAACCGGATTTAGGAACAGGTGTTATTATTTTTATGTCGATTATATCTATTCTTTTTATATCCGGAGTTTCGATGAAGTTTTTCTTTAGTGGTGGAATAATTGGTTTAGTAGGGGTTGTTATTCTAATTTTAATTGCTCCCTATAGAATGGATAGAATAACTTCTTTTATTAATCCGTGGAAGGATGAACTTGGTACTGGTTTTCAAATTATTCAAAGTTTATATGCAATAGGTCCAGGAGGATTACTTGGTACTGGTTATTTGCAATCAGTTCAAAAACATTTTTATTTACCTGAGCCTCAAACTGATTTTATATTTTCGATTGTTGCAGAAGAATTTGGAGTGGTAGGAGCATTTATTGTTGTTGGACTATTTGGAATAATATTATATCGGGGAATGAAAATAGCAAGAAATTGTACTGATTTATTTGGTAAGTATTTGGCTTTTGGAATTTTGTTCCAATTAATTTTTCAGGCAACGATGAATTTGATGGTTGTAGTTGGATTAATTCCTGTTACAGGGGTAACTTTACCATTTTTAAGCTATGGAGGAAGTAGTTTATTAATATCGATGGCTAGCATGGGGATGCTTTTGAGCATTTCAAGATATTGAAAAAGAGCCTTAGGTTCTAAAGTCTCTTTTCTTTGTATATATTTTTAACTCATCTTTTTTATTTTCTTCTCTTTGCATTGCTTCTTGGAAGTCTTTTTGATTATCTTTTCTTTGTTGATTTCCTTTGTTTTGCTTTTCTCTTTCTTTGCTTGAACTCATTTTCATTCGATTTACTTTTTCTACGCCGGATACTCTATAGGTTGGTGCAATAGTTATTCTTTTTATCACTTATTATTTACCTTTTCCTTTATAATATTTATTATTATCATAGTAGCACTATTACTTTATATTTGCAATAGATATGTCCTAGATTGTTTTTATTTCCATTTTTGTAAATTTGTGCTATTATTATGATAGGAGGATATAAGATTATGGAAGAAAAGAAGAAGAGTAATATGCCTTTAATAATTATAATTGTTATATTATTATTGGCTGTTGTTGGGTTAGGTGGATACATTGTTTATGATAAGGTAGTACTTAAGAATGATAAAATTGATACTAATGAGAAGAAAACTATTGATAAGGATGAAGATGATGATGTAGAAGAGACTCTTTCTGAGAGTGAAAAGACTGAATTAAGTACAAAGACTAGTCAAATTCTTTTTAGGGGAATTCTTAGAGGTATTAATGGTGCAGATGCCTATGTAACAAGTGATGATGAACAATTCATTAGTTATGGACTAGATAGTAAGATTTTGACTGATGCTAATGTTACTTTAGAAACTAAGGCTTTGGTAGCATTAAATTCTGTTGTAGGTACAAGAGTAACAATGGAAAGAACTGAGAAGAGTGAAGAGGAAGTAAAAAATGCATATAAAAGTTATTTTGGTACTGATTGGAAAGATATTGATTTAAATAATTTGGGTGTTTCTTGTCCTTATTTTTCATATGATTCTGGTAAGAAAGTTTTTTATGCAGATGCTGCATGTGGTGGCTCTTCTGCTAATAAGACTGTACTACATAAAGATGATTATGAGATAGAAAATGGGGTTGCGACTGTTGATTTGTATGTAGCTAGTCTTGTAGTTGATCCAAATGGAAAATTAGTACTTACTAGTGAGATTAATCCAAACTATGAGAGACTTGATTCAAGTAAAATAATAACTGAAGTTTCTCAAAGCGATGAGAACTATGTAATGTCTGAGACTGATAGGGAAAAGTCTAGTAAATATGAATTGTCATTTAAAAAGGCAGATGATGGTTCATTCTACTTTAATTCAATTACCAAAAAATAAGAAAACTTCACATTAAGTGAAGTTTTTTTAATTGACTATATCAATAAATCTTTCTAGAGTTATATTACTATGAATTGGATATCTTGGTATTAGATATTTATTATTTGATTGAGTGGCTTTTCTATTTCCTCCAACAAAAGCTATTCTAAATCCAACATCTTTTACAGCTTGAATTGACCTTTCACTTGAATAGTAGAATGGGAAACAGAATGAATTCTTATTACCAATTATTTCTACTGATTTTTCTAAATCTGCTTTAACTTCTTCATATGGTTGACAGTTCAATTGGCCACGACCACATGTACCATATTGATGCATATCATAAGTATGTGATTGAACATCTAAATATGGTGAAATATAATTTCCAAGGTCCCACCAACCAGCTATTAAAAATAGGGTAGCATTCATTTTATATTCTTCTAAAAGTGGTATTAATTTATTTCCATTGTGTTTACCAGTTCCCATAGCACCATCATCAATGGTGATTAGAACCGATTTTTCTGGTAATTGTATTTCTCCGTACATCCACTTTGTAAATTCTTCCATTTTTAAGGTTTTGAATCCGTTATTTTTTAAATAATCTAGGTGTTCTCTGAATTTTTGAACTGTTAAACAAATTCCCTCGTTACATGATTCTCCTAAGTTAGGATCATAGAAGAAATGATAATTTAAAACAGCTATTCCTTGCCCTTTAGTATTAGTACTTGTAGTTACTTTAACAGGTTCTTGTTCAACTACTTCTTCACCATTAGCCATTTTTAAAATATTATCAATTGTTGAGTAACTTTTTATTTGATAACGATCAATTTGATTCTTATCACTTTCTTTAGTAGATTTCTTATTAGTAGAATTAAACTTTAAGTCACTGTCATTAGTAATTAATTCAATATGAGTTCCTAATTCTGTATTAATTGAATTTATATAATCATTTTGATTTGAAGTTGTTAGTAAGATAGCTTTTTCTTTTAAACGAATATTTCCTGCTAAATAATCTCTATATTCATCTAATGTTATTGTATAATATCCATTTTCTTTTAATTTATTAATTTGTTCTTTAATAGAGTTTGTTGTAATACAATTGTAATCATTACAAGTTTCATTTATATTTTCATAGTGAATTACACTTATATAGTCAGCTTCTATTTCCTTTGTATTATCTTTGTTTATTTCTTTGATATTTTTATTTTTCTTAATTTGAAGAAGATTATTTAAATAGTAAACATTATATTCGTCATCTTCAATAAATTCAATTGGAAGATTAAGTCCTTGGTCTAATTCTAATACTTTTTTATTATCTTTATATAAAATAATTTTATCTTTAGTTTTAATATTTTTATTAAATACTAAGTGATTTTCATTTTTAGAGGTTTTATCGATATTTTTTATTTTCTTTAAATCTTTATAATAGATGTAATAGTCTGTATCTTTAATTTTAAAATATTTATTTGAAAAGTCGTTTACATTTGTCATAGTTAATTTAAAATCTTTAGAGATTGAACCAATTATTTTATTATTTTTATCATATAGATTAGTTTTTTGAGTAGTAATTAAGTATTTATTATAGTGATTTCTTATATCTAATTTTAATACTTTATTATAGGTTATAATTGAATAGATTGTTATAGAGACTATTAGTATAATGATAAATATAGATACTGGTATTAGGACTTTTTTTCTTTTTAGATTTAATTTTTTCTTTTTCATTTTTCTCACCTTATTTTATTTTCTTTTATTATAGTATAATCTAAATTCCTTTTCAATGATTTTAGAAAAATATGTTATTATTATGTAGGAGGTAGTTTATGAAGATTGATTTACATACACATACTACTTATAGTGATGGTGAATTTGATATTAAAGGTAATGTTTCTTTAGCAAAGAAATTAGGATTAGATGGGATTGCAATTACTGATCATGATAGTGTTGATTCTTGGAGAGAGATTGATTCTAGTGATTATGATTTTAAGGTTATAAAGGGTGTTGAATTATCTACTTATCATAAGGGAGATGTTGTTCATATACTTGGTTATTATTTAAATGATGGAGGGGATTATGATGAACTTGAAGATTTTCTTAGAAAGACTAAAAAAGATAGGATGATGAGATTAAAGAAAATTATTAAATTACTTGGAAAATACGATATTAATATAACTGTAGATGAAGTGTTAGAAGAAGCAGATGGAGTTGTTGCAAGACCACATATTGCTGCAGCTATTATAAAGAAATATCCTGAACGAGGCTATACTAAAGATGATTTATTTAGAGATTATTTAGGAAATGATGGTCCTTGTTATGTTGAAATTAATAACTATGAGGCCAAAGATGGAATAGAGTTATTAAAAAGAAATCATTGTTTAGTAGTACTTGCTCATCCTTTATATATTAAAAAGTTTGATTATAAGGAACTTGTCTTATTTGGTTTAGATGGAATTGAATCTTTTTATCAATATCGTTTTGATACTAGTGATGAGGTTTTGAAATTTAGTTTGGAAAATAATTTGATTGTGACTGGTGGAAGTGATTTTCATGGACCTCACGTTAGAAATACGATGGGAAAAGTGTATTTAGAAGGGGATTATGTAGAAAAGTTTTTAAATAGAATTAATTTTAGAAAGTAATTGTGCTTTCTTTTTTTGATGCTACAGATATTTTTCAGAATAATATAAGTAGGAACATTTAATAAGTTGGGTGGAGCCAATCTTCAAAAAGAAGGGAAGGTGAACAAGAAGGATTTTTAATTATATCTTTAGTGATTAGTATCTTCCTTTTACTATTTATAGTTTTAATATAAAAGAAATCCACCTAACTCAGCAATGATTTAGGTGGTACCCATATTTTTTTGGCAACACTCAACGCTGTAAAATTGAATGCTCCTTGTTATTATATACAAGTTTCCTTGATATATGCTAATAGCAAAAAGATTATAATTTGATGAGTTAATTTAGAAAGTGGAGACTACTTTTTTTTGAGATGTTATATTTATTTAGAATAAAGTAGATGATAATATTGAGTAGTGATGGCATTTATATTTTAAATGTCATTTTCTTTTAAATAATTAATGATTGAGATAAAGTTTTTATCATCATTAAATTTATTTCTATCAAATTCAATCCAAGCATTAGAAATATTCTTTTCACTCTCTAGAACTTTTTTTACATCAGGATTATTTATTATTGGATTATTAGGTTGATTATTTAAATCAAAGCAATTTTCTTGATCATATAACTTCATTTGAATATCGCATTCTAATTTGTCACAATGATAGGCGAAAATTGCTTCATCTGTAGTTTGATTATTATATTCATCTAGTAGAGAAGAAATTTCATCTTTGCCTAGTAAGTCTTTTAAAAGATAATCAGTGGCAGTTTTACCTTTACTTAGTTTTTCTTCTTTGGTAGTTTCAAAGAAAGCTAAATCACCAATTTCAATTTCTTCTAATTCATGAATTGCTAACATGTAGATTATTTTATTTAAATCGAGATTATAATTGAATTGATAATAAATTGAAATTGCAAGCATTTGAGTGCCATATATATGTTCTGCAACACTTTCGATTCTGTCTCTTTTAGCATTCCAAACTAGGGGGCCTTTCCTTATTGTATCTTTTAATTTTGTGCATAATTTATAAAATTTCATAGTTTCTTTAATTTTATTATTCATATAATTCACCTCAGTTTTTAATATTATTTATTATAACATTAATAGATAGATTATTTGTAGTATTTTTGCTATAATTATTGAAGTTGAGGGAGGTCTTTTATGAATCAAGTTGTGATTATTGGTGGAGGAGCTAGTGGAATAGTTTCAGGAATATTTGCTGCAAGAGAAGATAATGAAGTAATTATTTTAGAAAGAAATAGTGAATGTTTAAAAAAAATATTAGTAACTGGAAATGGGAAATGTAATTTTTTAAATGAAAGTTATAGTATTAATAATTATCATAGTAAAAATATTGATATAGTTGATAGAATTATATCTTCAGAGAATATTAATTTAGTAAAAGATTTTTTTGATAATATAGGAGTAGTTTCAAAGGTAAAAAATGGTTGTTATTACCCATTTTCTAATCAGGCGACGAGTATAAAAAATTGTTTAATTAGTGAGGCCTTAAGAGTAGGAGTTAAAATTATTAATAATTGTTTAGTTACTGATATAAGAAAAGATGGTAGTGGATTTAGAATCGTTACTGATAAAGATACTTATAAATGTAGTCAATTAGTTTTGGCTAGTGGAAGCTTTGCTTATCCTAAGACTGGTAGTGATGGTATGGGATATAGTTTTTTAGAAAAGTTCGGTCATAGTATAATTAAACCATTACCTGCACTTGTTCAATTAAAAAGTAATTTTAAATATTTAAAGGATTGGTCAGGAGTTAGAACTGATGTAGAACTTAGACTATTTGAAGATGGAAAGTGTATTTCTCAAGAAGAAGGGGAAGTTCAATTAACTGATTATGGTATTAGTGGAATTTGTACATTTAATTTAAGTCATTACGTTACTAGAGGGTTGGATGAGGGACGGCATGAAGTAATTAAAATTAATTTTGTTCCTTTTATAGATACTCTTGTTACTCCTTGGATAGACCAATATATGAAAAAAGTTTCTAATAAAAGTTTTGGGGAAGCTTTAGAGGGAATTTTGAATTATAAATTAGTTAATATAATATTAAAAGTAAATAATATATCTAGTGATAAATATTATATAGATTTAACAAAAGATGAGAAATTTAATTTAATTAAGAGCTTAAAATCTTTTGAGATAGAGATTATAGGTAGTAAGTCATTTGATAGTGCTCAGGTCTGCAACGGAGGAGTTAGTCTTTTGGAAATTAATCCTGTTACAATGGAGTCTCTATTAATTGACAATCTTTATATTATTGGAGAACTTTTAGATGTAAATGGTAATTGTGGTGGCTATAATTTAACTAATTGTTGGATAAGTGGAATGTTAGCTGGAAAAAGTATAGGTGATAAGTGTGATAAGAGTTAGACAAGTAAAGGTTAGTGTTAAAAAGAATACTGATGAAGATATTTTAAAAGCAATTTCTAAAAAATTAAAGATTAAAAGTTCTTTGATTGAAGACTATAAAATTATTAAGAAATCGCTTGATGCGAGAGATAAAAATAATATTTTATTTGTATATGAGTTTGACGTTAAATGTTTAGATGAAGAGGTTGTTTTAAAAAGAGGCAAGTCCAATGATATTTTTGTTAGTCCTTTAGAAGAATATAAATTCGAAGTTAGTGGTTTAGTTCAATTAGATAAGAGAATTGTTATTATTGGAGCTGGTCCTAGTGGTTTGTTTTGTGGTTATATGTTGGCTGAAGCTGGTTACAAACCTTTAATAATTGAACGTGGTGAAAGAATTGAAGATAGGGTTAAGACAGTTGATGAGTTTTTCGAAACTAATAAGTTAAATGTAAATTCTAATATTCAGTTTGGAGAAGGTGGAGCAGGTACATTTAGTGATGGCAAACTTAATACGTTGACTAAGGATAAGTTTAATAGAAATAAACGAGTTTTTGAAATATTTGTAGAGAATGGTGCTCCAGAAGAGATAATGTATGAAGCAAAACCACATATTGGAACAGATATACTTAGAAAAGTTATTGTTAATATGCGTAATAAGATTATTTCTTTGGGGGGAGATTTTCTTTATAATTCGATGGTTACTGATATCTTGATTAATGATGGTATAGTCTATGGTGTAGAAGTTAATCATAAGGATATTATTGATTGTTCAGTTGTTGTTTTAGCAATTGGTCATTCAGCTAGAGAAACTTTTTATCTGTTAGATGAAAAAGGTGTTAAGATGAAAGCTAAGAATTTTGCAGTTGGTGTTAGGATGGAACATCCCCAAGAGATGATTAATAAAAGTCAATATGGCGAAGTTTATAAATTGTTGGATTCTGCTAGTTATAAGTTAACTTATCAAACAAGCAAAGGACGAGGAGTTTATTCATTTTGTATGTGTCCGGGTGGTTTTGTTGTTAATGCATCGAGTGAGGAAGGATATCTAGTAGTTAATGGAATGAGTAATTATAAAAGGAATGAAGTTAATGCTAATAGCGCTATTGTTGTTACTGTTGGATGTGAAGATTTTGGAGATAATCCATTAAATGGAATTGAGTTTCAAAGAGAATTAGAAAGAAGAGCTTATGATCTTGGGTGCGGATTGATTCCAGTACAGTTGTATAAAGATTTTGTAAATGGAAAAGTTACTGATAAGTTAGGAGAAGTTATTCCAAACACTAAAGGTAAATATAATTTTGCTGATTTAAATAAATTATTTCCTGAATATATTAATGAGGCTTTAAAAGAAGCAATTCCAAATTTTGAGAAGAGGATAAATGGTTTTGCAAGGGAAGATGCTATATTACTTGGAGTTGAAAGTAGAACAAGTTCACCGGTTGTAATTGTTCGTGATGAAGAAGGACTTTCTAATATTAAAGGGTTATATCCATGCGGAGAAGGTGCTGGATATGCTGGTGGTATAACTACTTCAGCAATAGATGGAGTTAAGGTTGCAGAAAAGATTGCTAAGGTTTATAAAAGATAATAATTGGAGGTTAATTTAAATGGAATTGACATTACTACGACATGCAGAAAGTGAATATAATAAAAAGGGATTATTACAAGGAAGAATTGATTGTGATTTAAGTGCTGAGGGGATAGAGCAAACTAAAAAGAGAGCTATGAATTTTGATAGCAGTAATTATGATGTATGTTTCACTTCTCCTTTAAAAAGAACTTTAAAAACAGCTCAAATTTTAGTTCCTGATTTAGAAATAATTTGTGATGATAGAATTATTGAAAGGAGTTTAGGAGATTTTGAAGATACTCCTACTTCAGATGAAAAGAAATTTTTACTTAATAATATTGATTCAACTCCACCGAATGGAGAATCTACTGCTGAAATAACTAAAAGAGTTGAAGAATTTATTGAATTCTTAAAAGCAAATTATTCTGATAAACGTGTACTAGTTATTAGTCATGCAGGTATTGTATATGCATTACAAGTGTCACTTGGATTAGAGGTAAAATCGATTGATAATTTAGAAACTTTAACTATAGATGTAAATAAAAAATAGATACCTAATTTGAGTATCTTTATTTTATAAAGTTTCCTTCAACTAATTTAATTGTATCAAAGCGTTAAGTAATTTTCGAGTCGAGCATTGTATTTTATTATTACTTTTATTTAGAAAATAAATATGTTATAATAGTAGCAATAATTAGGAGGCAAGAGATGAATTATTATGGATTAGATTGGTTAATTATAATATTAACTTTTATTATAACTCTAGGAGCACAGGCTTATATCAATAGTACTTATAGAAGAATGAAAAATGTGAAGTCTAAATGTGGTATGGTAGGAGCTGATGTTGCGAGAAAAATACTTGATAGTAATGGTTTAGAAAATGTCAAAGTTGTAGAAACTGGTGGTGTACTTAGTGATCATTATGATCCTAGAGCAAAAGTTGTTAGATTATCACCAGATGTATATGCTAAAAGTTCTATAGCATCAATTAGTGTTGCTGCTCACGAATGTGGACATGCTATTCAAGATAAGAATAATTATGCATTTTTAAGAATAAGAAATAGTATTATTCCTTTAGTTAATTTTGCATCAAGTGCAGGTTATGTGGCAATAGTAGTTGGTTTGTTTACATCTGCTTTAGGTTTATTGTGGTTGGGAATTCTTTTAGAAATTGTTATCTTAGCATTTCAAGTTATTACTTTGCCAGTAGAATTTAATGCTTCTAGCAGGGCGCTTAAACAATTAGAAGAATTAAAGATTTTAGATGTTAATGAAAAAAGTAAGGGACGCAAGATGCTAAAAGCAGCTGCATTAACTTATGTTGCGGCAGTTGCGACTGCAGTATTAGAAATATTTAGACTTATTATGATTGCTAATGCAAGGAATGATGATTAGAAAGAGGTAGTTATGATTTCATTTGTTAAAAATATACAAGATGCTAATTGCATTACTCATAGTGGCACAATGCATGCTGATGATGTGTTTGCAACAGCTTTTCTTGAATTATACTTTGGAGATGTAAAACTTTTTAGAACAACATCAGTCAATTTTGATGAAGTGGATTCTAATGCTTTAGTATATGATGTGGGTCGCAGAAAGTTTGATCATCATCAGGTTGATGCCTTAAAAAGAGAAAACGGAATTACATATTGTTCTTTTGGATTGTTATGGAAAGAGTTTGGTAAAGATTTTTTAAAAAAGAGGAATATAGAATATATTGATGAAGTATTTGAAGGAATTGATAAGGATTTAATAGAAGGAATTGATGCTGATGATAATGGTATTTTTCCTAAAATTGAAGCTGACTATAAAGTGAAAACAACAAGTAGTATTGTAAAATTGTTTAATCCTAGTTTTAATAGTGATGAAGATGAATCAGAACAATTTTTGAAAGCTGAGGCTTTAGCAAAAATGATATTTGAAGAGGAAATTCTTTATATAAATGGAAAAGTGATAGCAGCTAAGAAAGTTGAATGTTTACTTGAAAATAGAAATAAAGAAAAGAAATATTTAGTCTTAGATGAATTTTTACCTTATGAAGAAACTTTATTGAATGTGGAAGACGCTAATAATATTTTGTTTGTAGCTTATCCATCTAATAGAGGGGGATATGCTATAAAAACTGTTCCTAAATCTTTAGAAGATAGAACTGCGAGAATGGATTTTCCAGAAGAATGGGCGGGACTTTGTAATGAGGAATTAGAAAATGTTTCTAAAATCAATGGTTTGAAGTTTTGTCACTTGGGAAGATTTATTGTTAGTTGTGCTAATAAAGAAGTAGTTTACAAGGTACTTGATTATATGTGTAAATAAATGATTAATTTTATTTTATAATTGTTGAAATTATAGAAATATGAGTATATTATATTTAAAGAGGTGCTTTATGTATACATACAATAGACGAAAAGAAATTATTAAGAATGGTGTTTATATCATATTTATTTTGCTTATTGCAATTATATCAACTTATTATATTTATAATAAATTTCAAGTTGATAATAACATAGATTTTAATTCTGATTCCTTAGATGTTACATACCATGAATCTACCGCAGATAGATTGACTTTAAGTAAAGTTACTCCAGTAACGGATTCAGTTGGGTTATCATCTAAATCATATAATATTACAGTTACAAACAATTTAACTGAGAGTGTAAATTATAAGATTAAGGTAGTAGACGATTTAGAAAAAATAGTGGAAGATGAATGCAGTGATAATTTAATTTCAAAGGAAGATATCCGCATTTCTATTAAAAATGGCAGTATGGATAATAAAATATATAATTTGAGTGATCTTGAAGATGGCATATTGTTGGATAGTAAGATAAAAGCTTTAGAAAAAAGAAATCTTGCTATTAGAATTTGGGTTAAACAAGGAAGTACGTTACCAATCGGAAGTTCAATGCATTATCATGGTGTTGTACAGGTTATTGAAGATGATAATAGTGTAGCTATTAATAAGTAGGTGATGTTAAATGGAAATAGATTTAAGTTTATTACATAACAATACTGTTTCATCGATTGATGTAAGTGGCCATTATAATATAACTTCAGAGTATTTTGATGGAACAGATATAAAAAAGCTTGATGATGTGATAGTTGAAGGTTCTATTTATAGAGAAGAAGATGATTCAATTAATTTCGTTGATCATATCAGATGTACTATAGAAGGAAAAATGGTTATTAATGATTCTATATCTTTAGATGAAATTGAGTATCCATATTTTATTGAATATGATGATATACTAGAAGAAAATTGTAAAAAAAGTGAAAATACACTTGATATTTTTCAGTTTTTATGGGAGAATATTGTCCTAGAGGTCCCCTTACAGTTTACTAAGGTTGAAGATCTCAGTAAATTTCATGGGGATGGATGGAGATTGATTAGTGAAGAAGAACTAAAAGATACAAACAATCCATTTAATGAGTTATTAAAAGATTTTGAGAAGGAGTGAGATAAAATGATGAAATTAGACATTCAAATGTTTGCCGTTCCTTTCCGTAAGGTTTCAAAGACTAGAAAGAGAATGAGAAGAAGTCATAATGCTATGGAAATTCCTGGAATGACTAAATGCCCTAGTTGTGGTGAAATGATTAAGCCTCATAGAGTTTGTCCAAAGTGTGGAAGTTATAAAGGAAAAGTTGAAGTAGTAAAAGAAGCAGAATAGTCTGTTTTTTTTTGTCTTAAAATTTGTTGCATTATTTTTATATGTACTGTAAAATGTAATGTAAGAGTAGAAAAAATAGAATGGTGTGAGTGTATGAAAATGGTAAATGGTAGTAGTAGTTCTTTGAACGGCAAAAGAGGTTTTACTTTGGTAGAACTTCTTTGTGTAATTGTTATTTTGGGAATTATTTCTGTTGCATCTATTGCAGGAGTTTCTAAATTAATTTCTAAATCTAAAGAAGAAAAAACAAATCAAAATGAGAGGACTGTTTCGATGGCTGCTTCAAGTTATTTACAGTCTAATAAGAGTATTTTGCCTAAGTCTATTGGGCAGGTAGAAAGAATTTCTGTCAAAGATTTATATGATGCTAAATATATAACTTCGGAGATTGAAAATTCGAGTGGAGAAAACTGTATGAAAGAGTCTTATGTTAGAATTTATAAGTATTCTAATACAGGATATACATATACACCATATATTTTCTGTGGTGATGAGGTACCACCAGAAGAGGAAGTTGTTCCTAAACCAAGTGGAAGTGCTAAGTTTGTAGAGAAAAATGGTGATGAATATAAGGATGCAGATTTTAATAAAATAAAGAATGCTATGGTACTTTTTTCGTTTGATGGTGGTAAAAATAGCGATGATAAACCGTTAGCAATTGAAAGTTATAATTATTCTGTTTCTGTTAAAATTAATACTGATGATAATTTGAGAGAGATTTATAATTCGGGTACGTTAAGTGCGAATAACGAAAGTCATATCGAGTCAGAAATCGCTTTGAAAGATTATGTTAATATATCAAATGTTAGTACATTTTATGTTAAGTATTCAGTGAGAAATATTGCGGGTGGTTTTTTTGAAAGTACTGCGACACTAGGAGAAAAACAGGCTTCTTATCAAGATAAGATTCCTCCTACTTGTGATAACATTACTAATGAGGCACCAGATGAAAATACTTGGTATAATTTAAAAACTCAGGAAAAAAGTCGTGTTGTTTCAATAGATTGTAAAGATGGAGCAGGTGAAAGTGGTTGTGTTAGAGGAAGATATTCGAAGACATGGCCAAATTCTGATGAGCCATCTGCTGAGTATTCATGGATTACTGTGAAAGATAATGCTGGCAATAAAAATGTTGAAACATGTTCTCATGGAAGTGCTGGTTGTTGTTTAGTTCGTGTTAATGTTGATAGTATTACTCCTACTATAAAAGTACTTAATGCGTATAAGAGTGATGCTAATGGAAAACCAACTGGTTCTAATATTTTAAGTGCTTCTTTAACTGCAGATAAAGAAACTGATGGTACTTTTAATATTCTTAGTAATGGATATAAAAGCGGTTCTACTACAAATGGATGGTTTAATGGAAAAGATTATCCTTATGGTGTTGTTTATGAAGTACAACTTAGTGATGACCTTAAATTAGCTGGTTATACTTGGAAAACTAATAAACCTAATACTGGAACAGAAAAGTCAACAGATATAACTAGTGCTGGTGCAGGTCCAGAGGGATTACTTAATGAAAAAGCGTTTATTAGTACTAATGGTAATTCTAGTCAAAAGGTTTATATAAGATTTACAGAAGATGGCTTTAGATATGGTGTTTTAAGAGTTTATGATAAGGCTGGAAATAGTACTAGCGTAGGAATATATGCTAATTTGGATAAGGTTGCTCCACCAGCACCAAATCCGACTTCATCTAATGATTTGGCACTTGTAAAAATTGATGGAACTACGGTTATAGGTTCATATACATTGAAAACTTGGAGTAAAGATTTTATACGAGGAACATATAATGTTACATCTTTAAGAAGAGATAATGTTACTGGTATAGAAATGTCTGGTTTTGATAAATTTGTAACAACTATTAAAAAAGGTGATGGAAATTCTTATACGGCTAATACAGAAACTTTTGATGTTAAAGGTGGCAAAGATGATAAATCCTTTGATGGAGTAAATACTGCTGTTGTTATATCTTGCGACAGGGCTGGAAATTGCACAAAACCTTCAGCACCTGCTGAAATGTGGATTGATAGAACTGCTCCTACTTGTAAGACTACAGGTGGAAGTACAAAATGGATAGGAATTAATTCTCCTGATCCTGTTATTAAAGGTACTTGTAATGATGCTGGTGGTGCAAGAGCCAGTGGTTGTGCTCAAGCAGAGATTTCTTATACTTTCAAGGTTGCTGTTGGTAAGAATCTTGTTACGTCAACTGCTGGGCCTGGTCCTAATGGTGGTAAGGGAGTTGTAAAAGATAAGGCAGGTAATACCGCTGACTGTGCAGCTAATCAGACACTAAAGATTGATCATACAAGACCAAAATGTAAAGTGAGTGATAATGATCAATGGACAAAAAAGGATAGAACAGTTTATTATAAGTGTGCGGATGAAAGTAAAGGTAGTGGATGTCCAGATCCATCGTCTAATGATAACAAGCCAGGTTCTGGTGGTTATCAAAAAAAATGGACTGAAAGTAAGAAAAAGGTAAAAGTTGCGAAATTTACTATAAATGATAATGCTGGTAATACAACTGAATGTTCTGCAAAAACACTTGATGTATATGTCGATAAGACTGGGCCTACTTATTCAAGGGGAGGTTCTATTTCTGGAAATACTGTTAAGGCTGCTAAGTATAGTGATAAATTTACAGATAAGGAAATAGGAAGTGCTGAGAATGACTATAAGGTTGCTGGCGCTGGTGTAGAAAAAGTTCAATATTGTTATGTTGGTAATGGAGAAAACTGCTCTTGGAAGAAAGATAGACGTACTGGACCTAACAGTTCTTGTAATGAAACGGTTAAAGTTTATGCTAGAGGTGTTGATGAATTAGGCAATATTTCAAAAAAGGAAAAGTATCTTGGATCATATAAGACTAGTAATTGTTGCAATGATACTAATTGGGGACAATGTCCTTGGTATACTGCTTGTCGTAGAGGTATAACTAGTACCTATAATGATCCAGGTGCTACTAGTTGGATGGGTGCAGTTTGTCATCAAAGTGTTCCTTCAAGTTTCTGGGGTGGTGGAGGCTCTTGTAGTGGGTCTACTTACTTGTATGTTACTGAAAAGGGAGGCAAAAGATGGAAAATTCATTATACTGGTGGACAAGGTGGTTCAAGAGTTTCACCTAGTTCTGGACATGCTTCTGGATATATTTATTCTAACTGTGTAGATAAATCTAGAGCAAATGCTATTTGTCAATATAGTGATTGTCCAGGATAGGATGTAGCATGTTTTGACTGGAAAGGTTGTTAAAAATGAAGAATGTTGATAAGAAAAAATTAATAATATATGTGGTTATTGTTTTAAGTGCTTTACTGGTTTTAACAGGAGTCATTATTTTCGCCCATACTACTAGAAAAAAATCCTTTAGAATCAAAGAAATTAAAAAAGTAGAAATGTGTAAAAAGGCTGAAGGTTGTTTAGTTGACAACCCTCAGTACTTTCACTGGCTTGATTTCGATTCTAATATAAAAGAGGTAAATGATGCTATAGATAAAATTAATGCTAATACACAAAAATATTATGATCAAGTTGAAAAGTCTAATGTAGATAAAAAAGAATGTGAGAATGTAAAAGATATTTATAATCATTCTGTGAATGTGTTCTCATTCATTAAGCGTAATAGTGACGAAAAATATATTTCTGCTTGCGTCTTAAGGGACGTTAAAAATCTATGTACTAATGAAGTCACAAAGGTTACTCCAGAGATATTTATATATGATGTTAAGGCTAAAAGGATGCTTACCGAGAAAGAATTTATTGATAAAGAAAATATTACTCAAAAGCAGATTAATGATGCTATACAAGGTGCACTAGATTTTTATGGTGACGATATAGAAGCAGGAGCTAGTTACAAGGATGCTGAAGATATTCATGTGTTTTATGGTGATGTTGGTAAGTTTTCTGTTGCTTTTTATCATCCTGCAATAGGTGAGTACGATATTGGACTTACAAAGTATGAGTAATTAAGAGTGTTTTTACACTCTTTTTTTGATATAATAAACAAAGGTGGTAATAATGGAAAATGAAGTATTAGTTATTTGTCCTAGTGAAGAAAAAATTAGGATTTTAGAAAAAGTTAATTCGGAAGATAAATTTTATAATATTAAGTTTATGACGAAGAATGAATTTATTAATAATTATTATTTTAGTTATGGTGATGAAGCTCTTCATTATCTACTTGAAAAATACAAATTTAATTTAGATGTTGCGAGGGTTTATTTAAATAATCTAGTTGTTATTGATATAGATAAAGATTATAAGAGTCAGAAACTTAATTTTTTAAAGAAATTAAAACAAGAACTTATCGATAATAATTTACTTAAGTTTAATCCTAATTTTAAAAATTATATTAAGAATAAAGATATAAAAGTAGTTAATTATTATGATTTGGATAAGTATGAAGAAGAGGCTTTTAATTATAAGGTTGAAGTACCAAGAACTAATTTTTCTCATAAAGTTATTGAATGTCAGACTATGGAAGACGAAGTTAATTATGTTTGTTTAGAAATAATTAAATTATTAAATAATGGAGTTTCCCTTAATAAAATATATTTGTGTAATGTTTCCTCTGATTATTTTTATACTCTTAAGAAATTATTTGGTTATTATCATATTCCAATTAATCTAGATTTTCGTGATTCGATTTATACTACTAAAGTTGTTTCAGATTATTTAGAGACTCGTGAACTTGATTTGGAAAATAGCGATAAGAAAGCTATTAATAGAAAGTTAGTTAATATTCTTAGTGAAATTAGCATGCTTCCTGAAGATTCTATAACTGAGAAGATTTTGATTGATAAGTTAAAAAATAGTTATTTAAGTACGAAAAAGTATAATAATGCGATAAATATAAAAGATTTGTATAAAGAAAGTTTTAGTGATGATGAATATGTTTTTGTTGTTGGATTTAATCAAGATAGTTTACCAAAAATGCAGAAGGATATTTTATATATTGATGACTCAATTCGTGAGGAAGCAAATATGTATAAATCTAGTTATATTAATAAAAGAGAAAAAGAAGTTGTGACATATTTACTTAGTCGAATTAAGAATTTGTATTTGAGTTATAAACTAGCTAGTCCATTTGCGAGTTTTTATAAATCGAGTTTAATTGGTGATCTTGGATTAGAAGTAGTTTCTTCAGAGATTGATGAGTATAAATGTTCTAATTTTTATAATAAATTGCGATTGGCAGAAAAGTTAGATAAATTTAATTTATTTGGGGAAAAGGATGATTATTTAGAAGAGTTGAGTGTGCATTATAAAATTGACTATAAAACATATGATAATAAGTATACTGGTATTAATAATGATTTATATCAAAAACACTTAGCTTATCCTTTAAGAATTAGCTATACATCATTAAATAGTTATAATGAATGTAAGTTTAAATATTATATTAAAAATGTTTTGAAATTGGATGAATATACTGATACATTTGCAGCGTTTATTGGAAGTATGTATCATAAAATATTATCTTTATATCAAAGAACAAACTTTGATTTTGAGAGTGAATATCAAAAATATTTAGAAACTAGAGAATTATCTTTAAAAGAAAAAATATTACTAGTTAGAATAAAAAAAGATTTATTAGAACTAATAAAGGTCTTAAAACAACAACAATTACTAACAGGCTATGATGAGGCGATGTTTGAAGCCAAAGCAGTTGTTTCTTTAGATAAAAGTGTTGCCGTGGAGTTTATTGGATATATTGATAAGATTATGTTTTATAAGAATGTTGAGGATACTTATTTTTCTATTATTGACTATAAGACTGGTTTTATTGATACACACATAGAACCTATGAAATATGGACTACATATGCAGTTACCTGTTTATTTATATTTAATTCATTATTCAAAGTTATTTAATAATCCAATATTTACTGGAATTTATTATCAGAACATATTATTTAATTATCCTACTTGGAGTGAGAAAATTGAGAAGGAAAAGAAGGATAAGTATTTATTGAATGGTTATTCTACTGATGATACAGGAATTCTTGCAAGGTTTGATTCAACTTATGAAGAGAGCGAGTATATAAAAAGTATGAAATATAATGAAGAAAAAGGATTTGGTACTTATTCGAAAGTTATGTCTAATGATACCTTATTTGATTTAATTAAGTTTACTAAGAGGCATATTGAGGATAAATGTGATGAGATACTTGAGAGTGATTTTCAAATTAATCCAAAGAATTATGATGGAACTAATATTTCTTGTCAATTCTGTTCTTTTAAAGATTTATGTTATATGAGAGAAGCAGATATCGTTTATTTAGACAAAGTTAAGAATTTAGATTTTTTAGGAGGTGAGGAGTAATGGCATGGACTATGGAACAACAAGAGGCAATTGATAGAGAAGGAAAGAATATAATTGTTTCAGCTGGTGCTGGTAGTGGTAAAACTGCTGTTTTAACGGCTAGGGTTCAAAGAAAATTAAAAAGTGGAGTTCATGTTAATGAGTTACTTGTTTTGACATTTACAAATGCCGCTGCAGCTGAGATGAAAGAGCGAATTAGAAAAACAATTAATAAGACTCCTGGTCTTGAGGAAGAAGCTAATTTGATAGATGGAGCCTATATTACGACATTTGATTCTTTTTCTCTTTCAATGGTTAAGAAGTATCATACAAGACTTAATGTTACTAATAATATAAAGATTAGTGATGAAGTTGTGATTGATATGAAAAAACGCGAAATCCTTGATGAAATATTTGATGAGAATTATTTATCACCTAAGAAAAATTTCTTAAAACTAATTAATGATTTTTGTTTAAAAGATGATAAGGAATTAAAGAATTATATCTTAAATGTTTATAAAAGAATAGAACTTAAATATGATAAGGAAGATTATTTAGAGAAGTTTTTTGAAGTTGAGATGACGGATGAAAGAATTGATTCTTTTGTTTTGGAATATGTTAATTTATTAATTGGTAAGCAAAAGATTATTAAAAATTTAATTGTTTCTTTAAATGATTATTTTGATGGAGACTTTGTTGCGAAAAACGAAGATAATTTTTTAAAAATTCTTAAGGCTACTAATTATGATGAGTTTAGACGTGGACTTGATTATAAAAGTATAGTTGTTCCTAGAGGCAGTGATGAGGTTGGTAAAAAGATTAAATCAACAATATTTGATACTGCAAAAGAAATTAAAGAATTATGTCGATATGAAAGTGTCCTTGAAATTAAAAATGAGATTTTAGATACTAAAGATAGTATTACTATTATTATTGATATTTTAAAAGAATTTGATAAGAGATTAGAAGCTTGGAAAGAAAAAGAAGAAATTTATAACTTTACAGATATTGCTAGAATGGCAATTAAAGTAGTAGATGAAAATGAGGATATTCGAGAAGAACTTACTAATAGTTTTAATGAGATTTTAGTAGATGAATATCAGGATACTAGTGATACTCAAGAGAAATTTATTTCTTTGATTTCTAATAATAATGTTTATATGGTAGGAGATATTAAGCAGTCTATTTATAGATTTAGAAATGCTAATCCTTATATTTTTAAGAATAAATATGATACTTATCGAGATACTGATTTAGGTATTAAGATTGATTTACTTAAAAATTTTAGATCACGCAAGGAAGTTCTTTCCAATATTAATTTATTATTTGATTTATTTATGGATGATGAAATAGGGGGAGCTGATTATAAAGCCAGTCATAGAATGGTTTTTGGGAATAATACTTATATTGAAGAAGGAATGACTGATCAGAACTATGATTTGGATGTAATTACTTATAATAAAGATAATCTTGGTAAAATTACCAAAGATGAAGAAGAAGCGTTTATTATTGGATATGATATTATAAAAAAAATGGAAGAGAAGTTCCAAGTATTTGATAAGGATGAATTGATACTTCGAGACATAGAATATAAAGACTTTGTAGTATTACTTGATAAGAGTAAAAACTTTAACTTATATAAGAGAATATTTGAATATTTACATATTCCTCTCGCAATACTCAAAGATGAATCACTTAGAAAAGACGAAGATGTTTTAGTACTTAAAAATATTTTAAGATTATTAATTTGTATAAAAGAAAAACGTTATGATACAGAATTTAAATATACTTTTACATCGATTAGTCGTAGTTTCTTATATAAAATTAGTGATGAAGAAATACATAATTATTTTGTAAATAATAGTTTTATGGAGTCAGAACTTTATAAGAAGTGTTCTTCTTTAGTAGATAAAATAGATTATATGAGTGGATCTGCTTTTTTATTACTTGTTTTAGAAGAGTTTAACTATGAAGAGAAGTTAATTACTATTGGAAATGTTAAACCATTTAGAGTTAGATGTGAGTATTTTTATAATTTAATTAAGAATTATGAGGAAACTGGTAAAACTATTTATGATTTTGTTGCTTATTTGAATGGAATATTTGATGATGATTATGATTTGAAATTTAATGTTAATAGTGGAAGTAGTAATAGTTGTAAGATTATGACTATTCATAAGTCTAAGGGACTTGAATTTCCTATTTGTTATTTTGCAGGTTTTTCAGGTAAATTTAATACTAGTGAACTTAAAGAAAAGATAATTTATGATAATAAGTATGGTTTGATTTTACCGAAGGTTTCAGAGTATTACAAAGAAACTATTTTAAAGACTCTTTTAAAAGTTAATACTAAAAGGGAAGAAATATCTGAAAAGATTAGATTACTTTATGTTGCGGTAACGAGAGCTAAAGAAAAGATGATTATTGTTATGCCAGAAGTTGAAGAGGAAAATGAGGTAGTTGATATTGTTCCTATATATGAGAGAGAAAAATATAATTCTTTTCTATCAATTATGAAGAGCATTTATAGTTCTTTACTTCCTTATGTAGTTAAAAGTGATGTTATTGGGACAAAGGATTATCTTAGTAATAGTAGTTCTTCTAGTAGTGAGATTACTGCAGGAGAAGATTTGTTAGAAGTAGAAGAACTTAATCTTGAGGTTTCAGAAATAGAAGAAGTTCATTATTCTAAAGATACTCTTCATTTAATTACTAAGGAAGAGCAACAATTGATGAATTTTGGTACTCGAGTGCATGAAGTTTTAGAACAAATGGATTTTAATGATTTAAGTACTTTAGAAGGAATAGATTCAAAGATTTGTGAAAAGATTAGTAAGTTTTTAGAAAGTGATTTGATGCGTGATAAACTTAATCTTCCAATGTATAAAGAATATGAATTTATTTATCGTGAAGAAAATACTATTTCTCATGGAATAATTGATTTATTGATTGAAGAGACTAATACTATGACGATTATTGATTATAAATTAAAGAATATTGATGATATTAATTATGATAAGCAATTAAATGGATATAGGAAATATATTGAAGAAAAAAGTGGAAAGAAAGTTAAGTGTTATTTATATTCAATATTAGACGAAAAGTATCGGGAGGTCTTTAATGATTAGAGTCTGTTTTGTATGTCTTGGAAATATTTGTAGAAGTCCGATGGCAGAGTTTATTATGAAAGATAAAGTTAATAATTTAGGTCTTGACGATTATTTTTTAATCGAATCTAGAGGTACTTCTTCTGAAGAGGAGGGCAATGATATTTATCTACCTGCCAAGAGAATGCTTGATAGTAGGGGAATTAGTTATACTAAGCATTGTGCTAGAAAATTAGAAGAGGCTGATATTGATAAATTTGATTATTTTATTTGTATGGAAAAGGCCAATTTGCGAGGAGTTAGTTATATCTTTGATGATTTAGATAAAGTATTTATGCTTTTAGATAAAGATATTACTGATCCTTGGTATAGTGGAGATTTTTCAAAAACATATAATGATTTGGATTTAGGAATTGATTTATTAATAGAGAGACTAAGAAAGCAAATTTAAGCTTTCTTTTTTTGTTAATTTTATAAAAAATATTTATTAATTATTTTAGTTTTGATATGATAGTGGTGAAGAGTAGTGTGGTAGAAATGAGAATGTTAACCAAGTAGAGAGGGATTAGTTTTCTAAAGCTAATTATGGTATATTTATGAGATTTGATGGTTTGAATATTTCTGAATTAATTAAAGTATGTCAAAATACTAAAGGTAGTCTTAAGAGATTTTTTTTAAAAGATGTTAATAGATACTTGTATCATCGGATTGAAAATAAAGAGTGGTGTAGTGAGGAAGAGATTCGTGATTTAGAGCTTTTTGTGCAAGAACTTCTTAGAAAATTTTGGGATACTCAAGAGAAAGCTAAACTTAGAAAACTTCTAAAAAGAATAAATGAATTAATTATTTATTCTAAAGAGGAATTGGATAGAATTAACAGAGTAGAATTTAAGAATTTAAAGAGAGATGTTTCTAATGTGAAAAATCATAGTTACATGCTTGTATTATTAAAAGAATTATTAAGAGAATTAGAAAAGGAAAATGTTTCTTGTGAGAGAGTTATTAATAAAATTGGAAAACTTGATAAGGAACTTAATATTTATATAAGTGATTCTTTATTTGAACTTTTTAAAAGATTAATTGACTGGATAGATAAGCATGAAGAAGAACTTTTTGGTAAGAGAATGTTTCCAAAGAGAAAGGTATTAAGAAATAAAATTATTTCATTAAAAGAAAGAATTAAGAAATTTGAAGATACAGATATTAAAATTAAACGTTCATTAGAATCTGGAGAACTTGATTTAAGATGTGAAGAATGGATTAATCGTAGGAGTATTTCTTTTTCGAGAGAGAAGCTTGACATTGTACGTGAGAGAGTTATTACAATAGATGCTTATAATGCTTCTTCTTTGGAAGGAGCGTTTAGTATAAGAAGAGATAAAGGTTTTTATAATTTTGATGTTTATGTTACAGATGTTCCAACGTTTTTAAAAGATAATAGAGATATTGCGAAGAGGGCATATGAAAGAGGAACTTCTATATCAATTGAAAATTATAAAGGAAAGAAAAATATTCATCTTGATATGTTACCAGCATTTTTAGATGAGAATTACTTGTCACTTAGAAAAGATAAGATGCGTAATGTTATAGATTTTAATTTTATTGTGAAGGATGATGGAGAAATTGAATCAGTTTATGTTTCTAGAAAAAGCTTGAGTGTTACTGATAGTCTTGATTATAATCGAGCAAGAGAAATATTTTTTTCTAAAAATGGTAATAGTAAAGCGCGATGGGACTTATTAGTTTATAAAGAAATGATTGAGAAAATAATTAAAAAGACAAAGTATCCCTATCTTCAAGAAATTAATGTAGAAAGACTTAATGATTTAGTATCCTTCTCTTCTATTCTAGTAAATTATTATGTGGGAGATGAGGCTGATTTTGTCATTTATAGAGATGGGTGCTATGTAAAAAAAGGTGAAGATAGCTGTTATACACATTCTGTTACGCCACTTAGAAGATTTGTTTCTAATATAAATTTAGCTTTTTTACTTAATCAGAAGGGAGAAGTTTCTTTTAGTGATAAAGATTTGAATTATGTAGAGAGAAATATAGATGAAATATTAGCTCATTTAAATAGACAGGATGAATTAAGTAGATTTGTAGATAAATATCCAGAAATGGTAAAAAAATATGTTAAATAAAAGATATATGTTAAAATTAAATAGGTGAAGTATAATGAAAAACAATTAGAATTTGATTGTATAATATATGATTCTTATAAGGATTTATTAAAGAAAAGAGTTTATGAACCAATTATTTTAAAATTAATGAATCAATCAGAAATTATATTTAGAGAGAATTATAAATATATTGAAAATCAATCTCATAAAGAAAGTGATTTTGTCTCAGAAAGTGGAATATTTTATGATGCGAAAATATTATTTTATGAAAGACAGTGTCAAGCTTTGGCGATTAATAAAGATAATCTAGCAACATTTATTAGTGAATTACAAAAAGAAATTAATGAAATATATGAAGCAATTAATAGTAATAATGAAGAAAGATTAGCAAATTCAATATTTTATAAAGAGATGCGAAATAGAATTTCTAAAGCTGAGAAATATGAGAATATAATATTGTTTGTACCTTTTGCTTGTACATTAGAAGTTAGTGATGATTTAGATTCATTACTTTCAAAAGACATTTTTACATATATTTTTAAATGTTTAATAGAAAATGAAAGTAAACTTATTAAAGGACATAATATTTATATAATTTATCCTAATTGTGAAAATTATGTTATAATTAAAAATCTTAATGATGATTTAATAGAATTTCTTCATTTAGATGTTTTTACAAACTATATTAAGTTTGAAATTAGAAATTAGGAGGTATTTGTATGCGAATTGGAATAATTTTTGCAATGGAAGAAGAATTAGTTGAACTAAAGAAAGAAATAGAGATTACTTCAGAAGAAAAAATATATGATTTAACTTTTTATAAGGGAACTTTAGAATCTGTAGAATGTATTTTAGTTATGAGTGGAGTTGGAAAAGTTAATGCTGCTAGAACTGCTCAAATATTAATTGATAAGATGAATGTTTCTTTTGTTTTTAATATTGGTGTTGCGGGTGGTATTGCTTCTGATTTGCAGGTTGGAGATATAGTAATTGGAGAGAAGTTAGTACAACACGATTTTGATATTACGGCTTTTAATCACGAGAAAGGTTATATTCCTAATGTGGGAATTTTTATTAATAGTGATTGTAATTTAGTAAAATTAGCTCAAGATAACATTAGTGGAGCAGTTAGTGGGATAATTGCCTCTGGAGATATTTTTTGTACTGAATACATGATGAGTGAGAAAATTAATAAGAAATTTAATGCACTATGTGTTGAGATGGAAGGAGCAAGTATTGCGCAAGTTTGCTATTTAGCAGGGGTGCCTTTTTTAGTACTTAGAAGTATTTCTGATGTGCCAAACAACGATAATGTTATTACATACGAGGAGTTTTTAAAAAGTAGTTCTGTAGTTATTGCAGAGGCAATGAAAAAGATTATTTTAAATTTAAATTAAAAAACTATCATTTTTATTATGATAGTTATTTTTTTTGAGTTCCTTTATTTTGATATGGTTGACGAAAGAAAATATCAAAGTATTCTTCACGAACATCAAGCATTTTTTCTTCATTAATTATTACTGGCACATAAGTTTTATCTAACTTAGAGTAAGAAATATAATATTCATGTTCAAAAAGTAAATCATATAGGAGACTACAGTCATTTTCAACATCTTCTTTTACTAGGATTTGAGGCTTCTCTTTATAAACATCAGTAAACTTTTTAACATGAGTTAGTCTTATGCCATGTTTTTCTGTTTTTCCTAATTTAAGTTTAATTTCATTTTTATAACGTGATGAGTATTCGTCATAGAAAATGTCACCTTCTTTTCTTAGAAGAATTACTTTTCCTTGAATCATTCCAACGATTTCACTGTCTTCACAAAAGGGATCATAGTTTACATCATCAATCATTCTTCTTGCGGTGTCTCTATTGTATACAGTTGGATCTAATTGGATAAATCCTAGGTAATAGTTATCTATATTGTTCATAATTTTAACCTCTTTCATAAATTTATGTTTATTAGTTTATCATGAATTAGAAAAAATTGCATAAAAGAATAATTTATGGTATAATAAGCAACATTTATAGGGGTGATTTGATGTATTTTGATGTGATTAATGAAGAAAAAGTTAATTCAAGTGAATTGTTGGCACTTATTGAGAGAAATAATGTTAAAGCAAAAACACTTAGAGAGCAAATAAATAGATTAAAGGTTAATCCTGTAACTGATGTGTTTGATTTGTCAGTAATTGACGATACCAAATCAGAAGATAATTTTAATGATGAATCTTTAGAGGAAGAAGAATTTGAAGATGAGGTTGAATATTTTTTAGAGGGCTATCGCTTACTTGATAGAGACTTTTCTCGTGATGATCTATTAGCAGTATTGCCATCTAGAAAAAGTTATTACTTTAAAAAAATTATTATTCGCTTTCAAGCAGAGGCTATGAAAGAAATAAAAGATATTAATGATTTTATTAATGAAGAGAAAGATTCTATTGATAATTCTGAATTAGAAGAATTTAGAAGAGAAATTGAACAGATTGATAAGAAGAAAAGACTTTTAAAAGAAGTATTACTAGAAAAAGAAGAAGATACTTTAGAAGTAGAAAGTGTTCATAATAAAATTGTTTTAGTACCAACCTTAGCAGGAAATATTATAATTATTGATGACATAGAACATATTCCAAATGAATTTTATGCGAGTTTTTTAGAATTAATAAATTCGATTATTGATGGAACTTTTAAGGGTGTTAAGAGATTTTCTGGTAATTACTTGAACGGATTTTGTGAAGTTAGGGGTTATCAAGTTAGAGTGATATTTTCGAGATTAGATAAAAATTGTTATGCCTTGATTACAGCTTTTATAAAGAAAACTGATAATAACAGGGAATATCAAGAATTTTTAAAGAATAAAGTTTGGGAATTTAGAGGAATTGAAGATTCTTTAAAAACAAAGATTAGTTCAAGTGAATTTATGGGAATTAATGATTTTTATGTTGAAGAATTATTTAATATTTTAGGTAGTGGTACCAAGAATAAAGGCTATAAAAAGGGTGGTTTGAATGACTAAGGAAGAGTTAAAAAAACTTATTGATTTAAAACGAAAAGAAATTTCTATTAGTTATGAAAAACCAGACGCTTATTATTATCTTAAAGAATTTTATGATAATAATAATTGTAATAAGGCAGCAGATTTTTTAGAAATTGATGTTTGTAAATTTATTAAGTGTTTATATTTTGTAAAAGCAAAAGATAAGTCGATTGAAGAGTGTAAGAAAACAATAGGGAGTTTTTTAAATTATTTCATTAATAAGTATGATGAGGAAGATTTAGATAATTTTATGAATATGTGTCTTACTTTTCATAGTGATGGAGTACTTCCTAAGATTATTGAGTATTATGAAGAAAATAGGTTAATTAAAAGTAATTTGATTTTTAAATCTATTTATCCAAATAATAAGAGATATAGAAAATTAATTGAACATCTAAAAAAAGATAATGATTTTCATGATGGTGCTGTCTTAGAATTTTTTAAATTTTTATTAGCTGATTATGATATGTGTTTAGAGTTAATGAGTTTTGTAAAAGCTATTAAAGTTATGGAAACTATTGAAGAGGATTTAGATATGATGCTTGATGATCTTGATTATTCTGTTAAGGAAAAAGAAAGAAATCGGGAACTTAATGCAAGATTAAAGAAATATCTTTATATGAATAAATTATTTAGTGATTTTAATAAGATTGGTAAATTTGTTAATAATGTTGAAACCTTTGAAATCCATTATAACAAGAATCAAGCTAGGGAACTTTCAGGGCTTGATATTGCAGAGAGATTATTGTTTAGTGCACTTGATAGCGATAAAGAGATAACTAATGCTAGACAAATTGTGAAGACTGTAAAGAATGAAGAGTTAAAATGTGATTTTTTAAGAGTAATTTATGATCATAATATGAAAGAGTATGAGAAACTAGAAAAAGAATATGATGCGCTTAGTAAAAATACGAAAGTGGAATATCAAGCATTATTAAGAGATTATGGAATAAGTGTTGATGATAACTTATTTAGTTTAATAAGACAAAATAGTCTTGAAGATGTTCAAGAAATTTTAAAAATAATTAGTAATTTTTCGATTGGTGAGAAAGATATAATAAGAATACTTGTAAATGCTAATTTAGAATCAATGATAATTGTTAAAAACTATGTGGATGCAGGAATTTTAAGTAACGATTTTTTACAAAATAATATTGATGTTTTTTATACAGATTCTGTTAAAAGAAATTTACTTGAAGAAAATATGAAAATATTGAATTCATATGGAGTTAATCCAGGATTATTTAAAAATAGTGTAAATATCTTACTTGCTGATTCTAAGGCTTTAAAGAAAGGTATGGCTACTTTATTTGAATATTATCTAGTAAAAAGTATTAGAAACATTAGAGAGTATAATTTTATTCTTGATGATGAATTGAGTAGTAAGATTGATAAGTTTATAGAACTTGGATATGAAAATAGTTTAGAAGAAAATTTATCTTTACTTAATAGTGATAAAATTAAACGTTTAGAGGTATTAAAGGCTATGGGAATGACTGGTTTATCGACAGTTGAAATTGAGAAGGTACTTAATGAATCATTTTTTATTAAAGATAGTGAACTGGATGATTATATTCCTTCAGTTGTTAAGTATAAAGATAAAATTGCAATGGGAGATAGTAATTCTTTACTTAATGGATATAGGAGTGGTTTTAGAACTTATGATATAAATGGAGTATTGATTTCTAGTAATAAAGTAACTAGATTGCTAAATGAAGGATATGATTTGTATGTTGCTTTATTTAGTAATTTAAATTTAAGTGAAGATGAGTATAATTTTGTATTAGAAGGATTATCACAAAAGAAAATTATTAAAAAAGTTGGTGACGGTAGTGAATAAAATTGAATTAAGAAAAAATGCCTTTATTTTGGCTAATCAAGAAGGTTGTGAGAAAAAGGCAAAATACACTGAATGTAGTCCTATTTATATTGCTTCTACTTCTAATGTTAAAGATACAATGGCTTTATATGGGGATGCTAAAAAGGTGTTAGCAGTTGGAAGTACTGGAGCACATGGTTTTGAAGCATTACTTAATGGTGCTGTAAAAGTTGATATGTTTGATGTTAATGAGTTACAGAAAGTATTTTATAATCTTATGAAGACAGGAATTATGTATCTTGATTATGAAGAATTCATTAAGCATTTTACTTGGAAGGAACAAAAGGCGCGATTTACTAAAGTTGATATTGGCGATTTACTGTCTAATGAAATGTATGATAAATTAGTTTATCATTTAGATGAAGATACTGAGTATGTACTTAGTCCATTATATGATTATTTTTATAGTCCTGATTTAATTATTAGTAAATTATTTAGATTTGAACATCCAGTTCAAACTGATTATTTAAAAAGATTTGTTTCATTGTATAACGAAGAAGAGTTTTATAAATTAAAAAATATGTTACTTAATGGAGCAGATATTAATTATCATATAGCATCTCTAACAGATTTAGATAAAAAGATGACTGATAGTTATGATGCAATTATTTTAGATAATATTTTACAATCTTATAAAGACATACCTGAATTTGATACACCTTATGATGTTAATAGATTTATAGATAAGAGACTTAGTAAGCTGCTAGATGTTGGTGGAGTTATTCAAGCCGCTTATGGTTATGAAGTTGGAACAGCTCTTTTTAAGGATGAATTTGGAATTTCTTATAATAGTGAGGAATTTGGTGGTCTTACTTGGAATTTTGTTAAGGATATTGAGAAAAAAGAAAGCATTTTAATTCCATTAGTTAAGAAATGGGATACTTATAGTTGTGATTTTATTCCTGGTGTTGAGAAGTTTGATGGAAGAAAATCTGATAATATGGTTTTAACATATAGGAAAAAGTAAGAATCTGGTTTGACAAGGTATAGTAGATGTGCTATAATCTAGATGTTTGACGCCTCATGCTCAAACCGCATCGAAAAGGTAAAAACAAGAAATTGTACCTTAAGAGCGAGTCTTAAGTTTAGAAGAAGGAGGTAATTAAATGAACGCTGTAATTAAAGTTGGTGGAAAGCAATACTATGTTACTGAAGGGTCTGAAATCTATGTTGAAAAATTAGATTGCGAAGCAGGTGATGTAGTTAACTTTGATCAAGTATTAATGCTTGATAGCAAAATAGGTAATCCTTATCTTACTGGTGTTACTGTTCAAGGTGAAGTTATTAAGAATGGTAAAGCTAAGAAAATTAAAGTTTTCAAATATAAAAGTAAAGATAGATCTAACCGTAAAAAACAAGGACATAGACAACCTTATACAAAAATTAAGATTACTAAAATTGGTTAATTTGTATGATTAGTGTAAAGATTAAAAAGGAAAATTCTAAATATAAGAAGATTACAATTCTTGGGCATGCAATGTATGATGACTATGGAAAAGATATTGTATGTAGTGCTTGTAGTAGTATAGTTACAACTACAGTGAATGGAATACTTTCACTAGATAAGGGAAGTTTAAGTTATTTAGTTAGTAAGAAGGGGATGAGTATTGATATTAAGAGTACTGATCAAACTACCCAGATACTAATAAATAATATGATAAGTCTTTTAAAAGAATTGGAAGGAAACTATCCAGAAAATATAGAAGTAAAGTAAGGAGGAGAATTATGAAGTTTTTAAAATTAGATATACAATTATTTGCTCATCATAAAGGGCAAGGTTCAACATCTAATGGTCGTGATTCTGCAGGACGTAGACTTGGAGCTAAAGCAGCTGATGGTGAATTTGTAACAGCTGGTTCTATTATATATCGTCAAAGAGGAACTAAGATTTTCCCTGGTGTAAATACTCGTCGTGGTAACGATGATACTATTTATTCAACAGTTGACGGAATTGTTAAATTTGAACGCTTAGGAAGAGATAAAAAACAAGCTTCAGTTTATCCAGTAGGAGAATAGTTAAGAGAGCCAGTGGGCTCTTTTTTGTTGTTTTGGGGGAATGTAAATGAAAGAGATTGTTACAAATTATGATAATTTTTTAAATCCAAATGAGGCTTTAAGAGAATATATGCCTAACTTATTGGATTTGTATGTTGATGATTATGGAAAAGAAAATATTAAGTTAATTAAAGAGAGAATTAAGAAAACAATGTATATTTTTGATTCATTACCAATTGATGAACTTAATTTTTTTGAAAAACATAAGCATTTAATTGATGTTTCTAAGAAAATTGATTTGGCAGTTTTAGAATGTAGAGATTTTTATAATAAAAAGTTAAAAGTTGATGAAACAGTTAATAAGAAATTATATGAAGCTTTGGCAGATGCTTTTGGTGTTTCTGGTCGATTTATTGATGAGTTGTTTTCACTTGATATTGATTCTTATTCTTTTGATAACAAAATCGCTTTAGTTGATGAGAATACTCCTTTAGATATAAAAGAAGAGATAAGAAAACGACAAGAAGAATATAAGCAAGAGTGTGCGAGGTTAGGAATAGAGTGTTTGACAAATTCTAAGGTGATTGAAAAGTTATTTATATTGCAGGATAATCTAGAACTTGAAACTAATTTTTATTTAGCGTGTAATACTAAGTGGGCTAAGAAGATTAAAAAAAGAATCTTTGAAGAGAAGGGACAATGTATTTCAAATATTGATTTAATGGAACTACTTTTTTATGAAAATGGTGGAGGTTCAAGTAATTTAATTGATACTGGTAAAAAAGAAAAACTAAGAATTTGTTATTTCCCATTACTTAGTAATACAGAACGAGGTAATTTAGATGGTATGTTTTTTCATGAAAATAGGCATGTGATTGAAATGACTGATTTGTTTGCCGGTATTCAATGTTTTAGTAATGGAAGATATTCTTTACTTAATGAGATTAGAACTGAGAAGAATGCAATTAGAGATAAGAAGCAATTAGAAGGAAAGGTTTTGTTTTCTAATTTTGGATTTTCTGAAGGTGTTTTTAATGTTTATGAAAAATTATTTGCGTATACAGAGGGCTTTTTTGATGAATATTTGAATATACTTAATAGATTGGCAGTTAGAAATAATATTAAGGATTTTGAGAGACTTTTTGGGAGAAAGTCATTAAATAAGTTTGATATTTATTTGCATAGTATTGAGGATGCTATTATGAATGATATTGGAGATTTAGAAATTATTTGTGATGAGAGAGAACAAAAAAGGCTAGTTAAGAAACTTAGAGAACGTTATGAATCTAGACATTAGATTGATAATTTGTTATAATTAAGTAACTTTTGAAAGGGGATGTTAAGATGTTTGTAGATGAAGTTGAAATAAGAGTTGAAGCTGGTAATGGTGGAGATGGTTGTACAGCGTTTAGACGTGAAAAATATATTTCTATGGGCGGTCCTTATGGTGGAAATGGTGGACATGGTGGAGATATTATTTTTAAGGTAGATGAAGGCCTTCATACATTATTGGATTTAAGATATCAGAAGATTTTAAAGGGACAAAAAGGTGAAAATGGTCGTGGAAAGAATCAACATGGGAAAGGTGCAAGTCCATTGGTTGTTAAAGTTCCACAAGGTACTGTAGTTACTGATTTAGATACTGGTTTGGTAATTGCTGATTTATCAAAAAGAAATCAGGAAGAAGTAATTGCAAAAGGTGGCCGTGGTGGACGAGGAAATACTGCTTTTAAGACACAAACAAATACAGCTCCAGATTATTCAGAAAATGGGGAAGAAGGAGAAAAGAAAAATCTAAAAATTGAAGTAAAATTGCTTGCAGATGTTGGATTAGTAGGTTTACCAAGTGTTGGAAAAAGTACAATTATTTCGTGTGTTTCTAAATCAAAACCAAAAATTGCGGCATATCATTTCACTACTTTAAATCCAAATTTAGGAGTTGTAAAGGCAACTGATGGCAGAAGCTTTGTGATGGCTGACTTACCTGGTCTTATTGAAGGGGCTAGTGAGGGAGAAGGACTTGGAGATAAGTTCTTAAGGCACATTGAAAGAACACGAGTTATTTGTCATGTTCTAGATATGAGTGGTAGTGAGATGCGTGATCCGTATGAAGACTTTGTTTTAATCAATAAAGAGTTAGAAGCATTTAATGAAAAATTAGTTAAGAAACCAATGATTGTGGTTGCTAATAAAATGGATATTGAAGGAGCAAGTGAAAAATTAGAGGACTTCAAGAAAAAGGTGGATTGTGAAGTTTTTGAAGTTAGTGCTGCAACTAATACTGGATTGCAAGTAGTAGTTGATCGACTTGCAGATTTACTTGATACCATTCCAGTTAATCCTCTTTATGATGAAAGTCAAATTGAAAGTCATGTTCTATATAAATTTAAGAAGGAAGAACCATTTACAATTACTAAAGAAGAAGATGGCTTATGGGCAATTACAGGTCGAGAAGTAGAAAGAATCTTCAAAATGACTAAGTTCTCTTCAGATGAGGCAGTATATAGATTTGCTAAGAAACTTCGTCGTATGGGAATCGATGATAAGTTAATAGAAATGGGTGCTCAGGAAGGTGATCAAGTAAGAATTTGTGACTTCTACTTTGATTTTAAGGATTAAGATGCTAAGAATAAGTACATTTAATATTCAAAATGATTTTTCAAACTATAGTAAAGCTAAGACAACAGATATAGTTAATTATTTAACTAGTAATAAAATTGATATTTTGGGATTACAAGAAGTTTTTTCTAAATGTAATAAAGATTTAGAAGAAGAACTAGAGAATTGTAACTATAATATTCTTGGAAAATATCGTTTCTATTTACATTTTTTATTAAAGAGATTTAATGAGAAAGTACCAGTAGTTACTAATAAGGAAATTATTGAGAGTAAAACTTATCATTTACCAGCTTTTCCTTCACCATTAAAAAGAATAGTTACTAAGACAGTTATCTTGTATAATGGAAAATTAATAAGTATTTATAATACACATTTAGATTTTATGCTAGATAGTGTTAAGAAGAGAGAACTGAGGAAACTTCTTAAGTTGATTCAGAAAGATGATAATCTAATTGTTTTATTAGGAGATTTTAATTTAAAAAATAATAATAAATTATTTATTGATTTTTTTAAAGCATTAGAAGAAAGTAATATTTACAGAGTAGATGTAGGTGAGAAAACTTTGAAGGTTTCTAAGTCGAAAAGAGCAATTGATCATATATTTTTGTCACAGGAGTTTAAACTTAAAAAGATGGAAGTTATTAAAAATGTAGAAATTAGTGATCATTATCCAATCCTGATAGAAGTAGATATATAAATGAAATTTATAAATTAACACTTTACATATTTATATTGTTTATGTTAGAATACATATTATTTATTGAGGAGGGACTTTATGGATAAAATACAATCGGCAAGACTATTTCTTGTATCTGAGTATTTGAAGAAGTTTCCAGGAATTTTTGATGATTATGAAAAAAAGATGATACTAAGTTATGTCAAGAATAATGCTTTTGGTTTTGGCTTGATGCCTGATTTAATTAGAGAAGTTTATGATGAACTAGGTATACTTGAGGTTGATAAAAACATATATATCGGTTTTATAAAAATGATTGATGAGCTTTTTGAATTAAAAGACAAAAATGTTTTGGAAGTTGGGGGAGGAGTTTTACCAAGACTTGGTGAGAGGATTTCACAAATCCAGGATAAAGGAACTATTACAGTTTATGATTCTAGAATAAGTGAATATAAAGAAGGCAATACTAATTTAAGACTGGTAAGAAAAAAATTTGATGGTAGATTTAGTGTTAAGGGAATTGATTTGATGATTGGTTTGATGCCTTGTAAGGCTGCGGAAGTCATTGTTGATGTTTCTGTCAAAAATAATATTGATTTTATAGTTGCACTTTGTGAAGGTGGTCCTCATGGTGATGAATATGATTATTTTGAAGATGATGAGGAATGGAGATGTAGTCTGATTACTTATACAAGTAGAATGGTTGAAGATAATAAGATGGGAAAAGTAAAGATTAAGTATTTAAGAGAATATGGAAATCCTTATCCAATCATTTATAATGACAGAAGTAGTAATTAGTAATTTAATAAAAGGAAAGTAGATTATTTTGATTATGATAATTGTCTTTTCTTTTTTTTTGTTATATAATTTTTTTAGAATAGAGGTGTGTATGTGAAAAGTATTAAATTTTTAGAGAAAAATGGAGTAGATATAAAAAAGAGTTTAGAATTATTTGGAGATATTAATACTTATAATGATACTATTGGAGAATTTTTAGTAGGTGTTCATACTAAGATAAAACAATTAATTTCTTTTATGGAAAATAAAGATATGCAGAATTATGCAATTTATGCTCATTCAATGAAGAGTGATGCGAGATATTTTGGTTTTACTAAACTTGGTGATATGGCGTATGAACATGAATTAAAAAGTAAAGCAGGAGATTTATATTATGTTTCTACTCATATAAATGCATTAATAGAAGAAACAAATAAAACAATTATTTTAATTCAAGAATATATGAATGGTGGAGAAGTAGAAGAAACAGAAGGAAATATCTTAGTAGAAGATAGTGATATTTTAGATAAGCAAACAATTTTGGTTGTTGATGATTCTAATATAGTAAGAAATTTTGTTAAGAGAATTTTTAGTGAGAAATACAACGTTGGAGTTGCAAAAGATGGTGAAGAAGCTATTAAGATAATTAAGGCGAATATGGATAATAACTTCATTGAAGCAATTCTTTTAGATTTAAACATGCCGAAGGTTGATGGTTTTACAGTACTTGAGTTTATGCGTCAAAATGAGTTATTAGACAAAATGCCTGTTTCAATCATTTCAGGTGACTCTAGTAAAGAAACAATTGATAAGGCTTATACTTATGAGATTGTTGATATGCTTGAAAAACCATTTAATGAACAAAGTGTTAAGAGAATAGTTGATAAAACAATGTATCGTAAGGAAGTTGTGATATAGAAAAAGAAGTTCGTTATTGGACTTCTTTATTTTTTAAATTTATTTTTGTTCCTACTTCTAAATCTTTGCAAGTATTAAGAGGTAAGTAATAGACGTTTTTTGCTTTTAATTTAATGATTCTTTTTTCTGATTTAATGTTTTGATATAAATAGAGAATATTGTCTTCTTTATCAGTAAAACAGATATCTACACGTTGGCAGAAAAAATATGTTGAGGCTTTCTTTTTATTTGGTATTTTTATACCATAGTCTATTTCATTTAGAACAAATTTTAAAGATTTAAATCTATCAATAAATCTTTTATATTCTTTTATTTCTATTTTCTTATTGTTAACTTTTAAATACATAGAATCACCACTCTAATAAATTATAACATAAATGTCTTTTAAACAATAAAAAAATGTGGTATTATAAAGAGGAAATAAAGGAGGTATTAGTATGAGTGGACATTCAAAATGGGCTACAATTCACAGAAAAAAAGGTTTGTTAGATGCTGCACGTGGTAAAGTTTTTCAAAAACTTGCAAAAGAAATTATGGTAGCAGCTAAAGGAGGAAGTCCTGATCCAAGTCAAAATGCTGCACTTAGAATGGCGGTTGATAAGGCAAAAGCTCAAAATATGCCTAAAGATAATATTCAAAAAGCAATTGATAAGGCAAGTGGAGCAAGTGATGGAGCAAATTACGAAAATGTTCGTTATGAGGGATATGGTCATGGCGGAGTTGCTTTTATGGTTGATTGTTTAACTGATAACCGTAATAGAACTGCATCACAAGTTAGATCATCATTTACTAAGGCAGGAGGTAATTTAGGAACTGATGGTTCAGTTAGCTATATGTTTGAGAGACGTGGCTCTATTGTTATACCTGCAGAATATGATGAAGATACAATGATGATGACGGCATTGGACGCTGGGGCACTTGATTTTGAAAAAGTAGAAAATACTTATATGATTACAACAGATGCTAATACTTTTACAGCTGTGAAAGATGCCTTAGAAGGAGCAGATGTTAAAGAGTTTTTAGAATGTGAACTTACATATATTCCAAATATGGAAGTATCCCTTGATGCAGAGGGGTGCGAAAAAGTTATGAAATTAGTTGATACTTTAGAAGATTTGGATGATGTACAAGATGTTTATTATAATTTAAAAGAAGATTAAGATAAAAAGGTGAGATAATGGAAAAATGTGAACTATTAAAGAAAATTAATAAAGAATTAAAATCTTATATTAATGAATCAGCTTTTATTTCTCTTAAATGTAGAAATAAAATACTTAAAATTTTAGGGGAAGAATTTTCTGTTAACTTACCACTGGAAAATTTTAAAACAATTGATGTTTCTATTACAAAAGATGGAAGTATTATTATGAGAGATGAAGAATACAAATCTAGTGAAGTCTTAACTACTGATGATATAATGGAAAGATATGAAAGGTTTGTAGAGAAAGCAGATGTCATATTAAAACGAAAAGAAATTAATTATTATAATATGAATGATAAGAATAATATTATTAATATAATATTATTGTTACTAACTATTGGAATAGCTATCTCATTAGGAATATTTGCATTTAAATCTTTTGAAGCAGGCAATTACTTTAACTTTATTTGGTTGGTTGCTTATGCTGCTCCTTGGGTGATTCCGAGCTTTAGAGATAGACTTGAGCAAGCAATTAATTTTATTAAGAGAAAATTTAGAAAATAGTCATCTGACTATTTTTTGGTTTATGGAGTGATTAAGGCAAATATAGATGAAATAAAATTAAGAAATGAAATAATAGAATTAGCTTTATTGCAGTATGGAAAATTATATGAACATGGAATGAATGGTTTTGATACATTTGATTGTGCAGGACTTGTTTGGTATGTGTATAATGAGGCTTTTAAGATAAATTTATATGAGAAAGGTTTTGGTTTATCAACAACTACTAAAATTATGACTAGTAAGTATGGAAAAGTTGAATTGTTTGATGAGCATTGTTTGGATAAGAATTTAAAATTGATTAAAGAAGGAGATATTTTATTTTTTCATAGACAGTCTTTAAAAGATAATCAACCAAAAAAGAATAATAAGTTTCCAGGGCACTGTGGTATTTACTTAGGAAACAGTTATTTTATTCATGCTTCTATGCCTAAAGAAAAAGTGGTTATCAGTAATTTTTCTGATAATTATTATTGGATGAGAGTATTAGTTGGCTTTATGAATATTTTTTCTGATAGGGAGCCATTAGAGGGGGATTTTGTTAAAATATTAAAATAAATTTTAGTAATTTGATAATTCTTGTACTATTTCTTTTTCTTCTATAGATTTTTTGTTAAAATAGTAGGTAGTATGGAGAGTTTATGAGTTTAGATAAGAAGAGATATATGGAATTAGAGTTTGATAGTGAGGCGACAATGGAAGATGTTTTGACGGAGTTAATACATTTTAAAAGATTGGGAATTGTTGCGATGACAAAAATTAATGATATTGAAATTTATAATACTTCTGAAAATTTGGAGATGGAATTGGATAGAGCATTTAAAAATTTAGATGTGGAAGATTATCTGAAGTTAAAAGAGTTAGAAAATGAATTGGCAGATGAGTATAGGATTTTAGAGAATCTTCATTATATAGAAAATGATACACTATTTAAATATTATTTTGGTTTAATGAGGAAGTTTGTTTTGCCAGAACGTTTAGAAATATTTGAACATGAAATGTTTAGTAATTATCGTTTTTATACAGAGCATTATGCAATTCTTCGTTTAGCTAGTTCATTTATGCATATTATGAATTATGCTAATACTAATAGGTATGCAGATATAAATAATTTACTTAGGATTTTTGATGATGGGGAGAATATAGAGTTTTTAGATATAGCACTTGATCTTGTTAGAAAATATGCAGGAGGTGGGGGTCTTATAGATGTGATTATGCGTACAAAACTTGATGGAGATGTGAAAGAAGAAGTAGAGGAAACAATAAAAATAAAAGAGAAGAAAATTAATGAATTACTTAATAAGAAAGTACAAGATACAGAATAGTTATACTTTGGTATGACTTTTTCTATGGCTTATTAAGATGTTTCTTGACGATAGAACAAATGTATTATATAATAAATTATGTTATGGAGATGATTAAGAATGTATGATTATATAAAGGGAATAGTTACTAATATTAAAAATAATGCAATAGTGGTTGATAATAATGGAATAGGATATTTGTTATATGTTTCGAACCCTTATTCATTTGAAATAGGTAGTGAATATAAAGTTTATGTTTATCAACAAATACAAGAAGATGTTAATTTGTTGTATGGATTTAAGACTTTAGCGGAGAAAGAATTTTTCCTAAAACTTATTAGTGTTAAAGGGCTTGGTTGTAAGATGGCTTTACCAATACTTGCTGTTGGATCAATTGAAGGAATAATGGATGCAATAGAAAGAGAAAATATTTTATATTTAAAGAAGTTTCCTAAGATTGGAGATAAACTTGCTAAACAAATAGTTCTTGATTTGAAAGGTAAGCTTGAATTTATTGGTGTTGGTATTACTGATGATGTAGTTGAAACTGAAAATGAACTTCGCGAAGTACTTATTGGTTTAGGATATAAAGAAAAAGAGCTAAAGCCAGTACTTGCGAAGGTAGATACTTCTCTTCCAATCGAAGGACAAGTAAAAGATGCTCTAAAATTATTGTTGAGGTAATTATGGGAAAGATTATAAGTATTGTTGACCGAGAAAAAAGATATTGTTCAGAGAAAATATTAGATATTGTAAATATTTTAGATGATTATGATGTTGAATTTAGAATCGATAGAGAAGAGATTTTATTGATTCTTAGTGATTTATACGATTTGTATTTAAAAAAAGAGATTGCATACCAATATCTTGAAGATATGCTCCTTTATTTTAATGAAATATGTAAGGAAATTTCTGAAGAAGAGAAAGTTTTTGATTTAGATAGTATTTGTAATGGTTTGTTGGGTTGCTATGAACTTATGGTACCGATTGGGCTTGAACGTGAGGATTTTGATGATGTGGTTCAAAAAGTAAAGGTAAAAATTAATAAGAGGAGGAAAGCTGATGAAAAATGAAAGTGTAATCAAAACTTATGATTTATTTGATGATAATGTAATCGATAATACAATTAGACCAGAAACAATTGAAGAGTACGTTGGTCAAACTGATGTTAAAGAAAATATTAAAGTTTTTGTTAGTGCAGCTAAAATGAGAAATGAAGCACTTGATCATGTTTTACTTTATGGTCCTCCAGGTCTTGGAAAGACAACTTTAGCATTTATTATTGCTCATGAGTTAGGTACAAATATTAAAACAGCTAGTGGTCCCAGTATTGAGAAGAGTGGAGATTTGGCAGCGATTCTTTCATCTTTAGAACCTGGAGATGTGCTGTTTATTGATGAAATACATAGAATGCCTAGGTATATTGAAGAGATTTTATATCCAGCTATGGAAGACTTTTCTTTAGATATTATTGTTGGTAGCGAGGGAAATAGTCGTAACATTAAGATTGATTTACCACCATTTACATTAGTTGGGGCGACAACTAGAGCAGGGGATTTATCAGCACCTTTAAGAGATAGATTTGGAATTATTAATAAATTACAATTTTATAGTGTTGAAGAGTTAACACGCATAGTTAAAAGAACGGCGAGGGTTTTAGATGTAACAATTGAAGATGATGCAGCAATTGAATTAGCAAAAAGAAGTCGTGGAACACCAAGAATTGCCAATAAATTATTTAAAAGAGTTAGAGATTTTGCAATGGTAGAAGGAACAGGTAATATTGATTTAGCTATTACAGAGAAGTCACTTGAAAGACTTAAAGTGGATAAGATGGGACTTGATAATACTGATAGAGATTTATTACTCGCAATCATTAATAAATTTAATGGAGGACCAGTTGGAGTTGAAGCTATTAGTAGTTCAATTGGAGAAGAAGTTACAACAATTGAAGATGTTTATGAGCCATACTTATTGCAAAATGGTTTATTGAAGAGAACTTCTAGAGGAAGAGTAGCAACAGATAAGGCTTATGAAGTTTTAGGAATAAATAAGTATAGGGAGTAAGAATATGAAGAATTTAACATTTCTTGAAGAGATTAATAATAAAAATGATTTTTTAGATTTATTAAAAAAAGATGAAGTTAGAGATTGTATTGCCAGTAGTTTATTTAATCAAGAAATGGTTGGAATTTCAGTGGATTCTATTTCTTCATATGATGTGAATCAAGAAAAACTTTTTTTGAAGTTTTTGCATTATGTAGATAAGAGAATGGTAGCTCAAGCTAGTTCTTCTAAAAATATGAAGAATAAAATTACTACTATTTTAGCTGGAAGTGTTTACATTGGAAATTTTTATGATAAAATAAAGCACTATGAATTAGCACATGTGATGAGTATTAGTGCTTTTTCCTTATTAGATAGTTTAGATGATTATTCTTTAAATTTAGAGATTTTTACTGAAGAGTTATTTAAGATTTATCAAGAAAAGACTAAAGATTATATGTTTTATTTTAGTTTTAATGAGTTAGCAATGAAGTTACATGATGATGGGTTGACTAATGAAGAGATAATTGCTTATATGAAAGATAAATCAAGTAAGGAAATTTTATGGGAAGTAGGTTCCTATATTGATGAGATTGCAGAGAAGGGAGGTTTTTCTTTATGATGGTAGAAGATTTTGATTATGACTTGCCAGAAGAGTTAATTGCACAAACTCCTCTTTTAAAAAGAGATGAGTCAAGATTATTAGTATTGGATAAAAAAACTGGAGAAGTGGAACATAAGAAATTTTATGATATAGTTGATTATCTCAATGAAGGAGATACTTTAGTTTTAAATGATACTAAAGTCTTACCTGCTAGACTTATTGGTGTTAAAGAAGAGACTAATGCAGTTATTGAGATATTACTTCTAAAAAATATTGAAGGAGATAAATGGGAATGTCTTACTAAGCCTGCTAGAAGAATTAAAGAAGGAACTATTGTTTCTTTTGGAGATGGAAAATTAAAAGCCAAATGTTGTGGGGTAGCTGATGACGGAATAAGGCATTTTGAATTGCTTTATGATGGTATTTTAATGGAAATTTTAGATGAGTTAGGTACGATGCCTTTACCTCCATATATTCATGAAAAATTAGAAGATCAGAGTCGCTATCAAACTGTATATGCAAAAGAAATTGGAAGTGCAGCTGCTCCAACAGCAGGACTTCATTTTACAGAAGAATTACTTGAAAGAGTTAAGAATAAAGGAGTAAATATTGCTTATGTTACTTTACATGTAGGACTTGGTACTTTTAGACCTGTAAGTGTTGAGAAAATAGAAGATCATGAAATGCATAGTGAATTTTATTCTATGTTAGAAAAAGATGCTAAGTTACTTAATGAGACAAAGAAAAATGGTCACAAAATTATTGCAGTGGGTACTACTAGTACAAGAACATTGGAAACTATTGCTAGCGTATATGGAGAGTTTAGAGAATGTTCTGGTTGGACAAATATTTTTATTTATCCAGGTTATGAATTTAAGGCAATTGATAAATTGATTACTAATTTCCATTTGCCTAAGTCAACACTTGTAATGTTAGTTTCTAGTTTGGCCGGAAGAGAAAATATTCTTAATGCTTATAAGGTTGCAGTGGATTTAGAATATCGTTTCTTCTCATTTGGAGATGCAATGTTCATTAAATAATTTTTTTTAAAGATTAATTAATTTAATCTTTTTTTTATTGGAATTTGGATTGACAAATAAAAAATAAGTTACTACTATTATAATAGTAGGTAAAGTAGATAGGAGTTGTATGATGGTGAGAAATTCTAAAAATGGTTTTACATTGGTGGAATTGTTGGTAGTGATGGTTATCTTAGGTATTATTACTGGTATGGCATTTCCACTAATTAGAAAAATAACTATGGATGGAGAAAATAAGAAATATACAGTCTATCGTGATAGTTTAACATCAGGTGCTAAGGTTTATGTTGATTCTTATGGTGATGATTTGTTTGGACATATGAAATCTGGTTGTGCTTATATTCCCTATAAAGAATTAGCATCAAAATCTTTAGCAAAGGAAATATCTGTTGACGGTATTACGTGTGATACTGAAGAAACATATATAAAAGTTATTAAAATTGATAATAGATATAGTTATACTACTTATATGGGGTGTGGTAATAAAAAAGAAGGTGCTGGTGTTAATGTTGTGAAGCGTTTTCCTGAATATATTCCTAAAATGGATGAGGAAAATTGTGGTTATGGAAAAACAACTGTATCTATAAAAGGAAATCCTGATACAACAACGGTTCCAGAAGAAAAAAGTCTTAGTGTAAAAGTTACTTTACAGAGTGCTACAGGATTACTTAGAAGTCCTAATATTGTTTATGGTTGGAGTCAAAAAAGGGAAGTTTCCGGAGTGACTACTTGGTCAAAACTTAATTTTAAATCGCCTTCAAGGAAAGAACAAGAAAAGATTATATTTGATGAGAATAAGTCAGTTGAAGTGTTGCAATCTGTTGCATCTCCAAATGGCGCAACAGGAGACTATTATTTAATTATCAATATTGAAGAATTATATGATTTAGCTGGAATGGCGTATGAAGGTGAAAAATATGTTTATTTAGGACCTTATAGATTAGATAATGTGGAACCTGATTTAAGAGATTCTCGTGTTGTTTCTTCTGTTTCTGGTTATAATAGTTTGGATCCTAGATTAGAACTTAATGCTACGGATAATTATACTCCAGAAGATAAATTGAAAATATGTATATCATATGATAAAGACAGTTGTAAAAAGTCAGCTACTGAAATTGAAAAATATAATAAATATGTGAAGAATAAGAAATTAGATAAAGTCGCTACTAAATATGATGGATCTGTTCATAAAATATTTGTAACAGTTGCGGATAGGGCTGGAAATTATAGAACAAAAACTTTCAGTTATCGAGTGGCAAGGAAATATAAATTGACTTATAATTCAAATGGTGGTTCAGCATGTTCTCCTGCTTCTAAAGATGCTTTTGAGAATAGTTCTTGGGGAAGTTTGTGTACTCCACGTAAATCGGGCTATGATTTTGTAGGTTGGAGTAATAAGAAAGATGGAACAGGGACTATTATTAATTCATCTACAATTGCTTCTAAAGATATGACAGTGTATGCAATATGGAGGGCAAAATCATATAAATTAACTTATAATTCTGAAGGTGGTTCTGCTTGTGCAACAAAGATTGGTTATTATGGAAATACTTGGGGAGGATTATGTACTCCAACTAGAACTAGTTATATATTTGAAGGTTGGTATACTGATAAAAATGGTAAAGGAACTTTGATTACTTCAAGTACAAAAGTAAGTTCTGATTTAGCAGTGTATGCGAAATGGAAATTAAATGAGAAAACTTTTACAGCAACGCTGCATTATCAAAATGGAGCCCATTTATGGAATGGTGGTAGTGCTTCAGTTAAATACAGTTGTAAAACAACAACAGGTAGCTGCAGTATAAATTTACCAACTGTTAAGAATCTTCCTGGTCATAGTGGTTGTAAAGTTGCGTATTCGAACTTATTTGCTGCACTAGGATGGTCGACGAATCCTAATGCAAAATCTGGTGTAACAGGAAATGTTCCAATTAGTTCTAATGTTGATTATTATTCGATTATAGTTCCGAAGTCTGAATATATAAATGCAAAAAGGTTCACTGTTGAACATTATACTTGCGATGGTGGGAAAAATGGTTCATCAAGAAATGTTTATAATAGAAGTGCAGCAAAGAGTAATAGTCTTTTGTCAGACAAAAGTTATATTGTAGAGACACACTCATTTACATGGAATGGAACTTGGGCTGTTAATACATCAGCTTATAATAACTGTAAGAATCCTTCTAAAGACAATGGTGATTGTGAGTGGTTGTATTTAGTTGGAAAAGGCGGTTTATGTAGAAAGGGTGCAGATAAGCCAAAGAACAATCTTAAGGGATGTCCAAGTAACGTTTACATTAAAGCTACACAATTAAATTTTTAAAATTATTAGATTATTCAGATGAATAATCTTTTTTTCTTGATTATAATTAAAAATTATTTTATAATTAAAAGGAAATTTGAGGGGATAATATGAAAGTAAAATATAATTTATTACATAAAGAAAAAGATACCAAGGCAAGACTTGGTACTTTAGAAACTAATTATGGTATTGTTGATACTCCAATGTTTATGCCAGTTGGAACTAGGGCAACAGTTAAAGGGCTTAATCCAGAAGAAGTAAAGGCTTGTGGTAGTGGAGTTTGTCTTGCTAATACTTATCATTTATGGCTTAGACCTGGAGAAGATATAGTTGAATATTGTGGTGGGCTACATAAGTTTATGAATTATGATGGTCCAATTCTTACTGATAGTGGAGGCTTTCAAGTGTTTTCACTTGCGAAGAATAAGAAAAAAGATATTACAGAAGAGGGAGTTCATTTTAAAAGTCATATTGATGGTAAAAATTTACTTTTGACTCCAGAAAAATCAATTGAAATACAAAATAAATTGGATAGTGATATTGCGATGAGTTTTGATGAATGTCCTCCTGCTAGTGCTAGCTATGATTATTTGAAGAATAGTGTACTTAGGACATTACGTTGGGCAGAGCGCGGCAAGAAGGTTCATAGTAATCCGAGACAATCTTTGTTTGGGATTGTTCAAGGTGGTGCTTATGAAGATTTAAGAAAACTTTCTGCTGAAGAAACAGTTAAAATGGATTTTGATGGCTATAGTATTGGTGGAGTTGCCAATGACGGAGAATCTAAAGAGGATATGTATAAAGCAATAGATTATTCAATTCCATATTTACCAGAAGATAAAGTTCGTTATCTAATGGGAGTAGGAGAACCAGTTGATATATTAGAAGGAGTTGAACGTGGAGTTGATATATTTGATTGTGTACTTCCAACTAGAATTGCAAGACATGGACAAGTCTTTACAAGACATGGAAAGATAAATTTGAATAATGCTAGATTTAAGATGGATTTGACTCCTGTAGAAGAGGGGTGCGATTGTTATTGTTGTAAAAACTACTCAAGAGCTTATGTTAGACATTTAATAAGTGTAGGAGAGGTTCTAGGTGGCAGACTATTATCAATCCATAATATAAGATTTTTAATACGACTTACTGAAGAAATTAGAGAAGCCATTAAAGAAGATAAGTTTCTTGAATATAAGGAATGTTTCTTGAAAGATTATAATTCGAAAAATAAATAGATAGTTGAGGGACTATCTTTTTTTATATAGATGAAATTTACTTTTCGATATTAAATATAGAAAATAGGACTGTTGTTTACTGGAGTTACAGGTTCTGTTGTTTCAATATTTTGGATAGCTGTATTCTCTGATACTGTTGGACTGTTGATTGCATTAGCTATTTTAAATAAGGTTTTAGCATTACCTAAAATAGGTTTTACTTGGTAGACGATTGGAATTGCTTGATTTATAACTCCAAGAGTTTTTTGAGTTCCGTCTAATAGGGCAGTCCAATTAATTGCTTTTGTTAAACCTAGACCTTTTCCTAATAGACTTGGATAAGAATAAGGATACATTATATCACCTCTCATATTAATATATGTCAATTGTCTAAAAAGTTTAAATTTATATTTAAAAAAGATTTTAATTATGGTAAAATGTAATAAGATAGGATAATAAAAGGAAGGTTGATTTGATGTTTGGACGTAAAAGAAAAAACAAAACTATGTCTGTAGCTGAAGTTCCTAATACAGAATCTACTTTAGTTAATCAAACCACTGGACCTGTGGGAGATCTTTTAAATGACTCAGAACAGACTAGCACTTTTATGCAACAGCCAGAACAACCTACTACTCAAATGGCTGTTCAAAATGTCAATTATAACAATACAATGCCAGGTGCTACTGGTTCTACTCAGCCTGAAGTAACATTGCCAGATGATCCTTCTGTTGTTACAGAACGTAGAGATAAAGTTAAAAGACCAACTAAAGATTATCGATATACGATTATTAATTCATTTGGTAAAAAAGAACAAGGTACTTTTGAGGCAGAATCTGAAAATGATGTTAGAAATTTCTTATTGACGCAAGATTATCAGGTTTTGGAAGTAAAAGAAAGAAGTAAATTCGATATTGATATTGGTGGTAATGGAAAATTGGGAGCTAGTGATTTAGCATTCTCTCTTACGCAACTTTCAACATACATTAAGTCTGGTATACCATTAGCTGATTCGGTACGAATACTTGCTAAACAAACAAAGAAAACTAGTTTAAAGAAAAGTTTTAATCAATTAGTTTATCAATTATTAAAAGGAGAAAGTTTATCTGATGCAATGTTGATGCAGGAAACTGTTTATCCTAAACTTCTTGTTAATATGGTTAAAACTGCTGAAATGACGGGTGATTTACCATCAATTTTGGACGATATGTCAGAGTATTATACATCAATGGATCAGACACATAAGCAAATGAAGTCAGCTATGACTTATCCTTTAGTTGTCTTGACTATTGCATTTGGTGTTTTAATTTTTATGTTAACTTATTTGGTTCCACAATTTTCAGCTATGTTTGAAGAAAATGGTGCTCAAATGCCAGCTTTAACCTTAGCTATTTTGGCAGCGAGTGATTTTATAAGAGAAAAGTGGTATATAATATTATTAGTTGTTGTTGCTTTTGTCTTTATATTTATACAGTTATATAAGAGAAGTCAAAAATTTAGGGAAACAATCCAAGTAATGGTTATGCATATGCCAATTTTTAAAGATATTGTAATTTATAATGAAATTGCTAATTTTACTAAGACATTTGCTTCATTATTAAACCATGGAGTTTTCATTACTGATAGTATGGAAATTCTTTCTAAGATTACTAATAATGAAATATATAAAAAGATAATTAATAAGACATTAGAAAATTTAGGTAAGGGTGATTCTATTTCAACTGCTTTTAGAGGCGAATGGGCGATTCCTGTGGTTGCTTATGAAATGATTGTTACTGGTGAAACTACTGGACAATTAGGTAGTATGATGGAAAAGGTTGCTGAGCATTTTCAAATGCTACATAAAAATATTATTGATCAAATGAAAAGTTTAGTTGAGCCAATTTTGATTTGTTTCTTGGCGGTGGTTGTTGGAATAATTCTTTTATCAATTATTCAGCCAATGTTTTCTATTTACAGTCAGGTACAATAAGGGAGGTAATTATTATATGAATATTTTATATTTAATTATCTTTTTTATTTTAGGTTTATTAATGGGGTCATTTTTTACTGTAGTTGGATCAAGACTTCCAAAGGGTGAAGGATTTATTACCAATAGAAGTCATTGCGATAAATGTCATCATGAGCTTTCTTTAGTGGATATGATTCCTTTACTATCATTTTTGATTTTTAGAGGTAGATGTCGATATTGTAAAGGAAAGATTGATGAGTTATCTTCTTATATGGAATTTTTTACAGGAATTTTATATGCACTTGCTTTTTATGTTTTTGGTTTTTCTTGGAATTTATTAATTGCTCTTGGGATAGTGGCAATGTTGATTATAATTTCTGTTTCAGATATTTCTTATTTGGTGATTCCTGATGAAGTTTTGATTTTTTTTGCTGGTTATTTTTTGATAATTAAATGTTTGAGTTTGGGTGTAATGGAAGCACTTATTTCGATATTATCTGGTCTTTCTTTATTTGGAATAATGTATTTGATAATGATAATTGGAAATTTCTTATTTAAAAAAGAAAGTCTTGGTGGTGGAGATATAAAGATGATGTTTGTCTTTGGAGTGGTTTTAAATCCGCTTTTAGGACTTATTGTTATCTTTTTAGGAAGTCTATTAGCTCTTCCGGTATCATTATTTATTTTGATAAAAAAGCATGAAAATTTAGTTCCTTTTGGACCATTTTTATTGATTAGTTTTGCATTTATATTTTTTACAGGAATTAATTTTAATATGATTGTTGACTTTATAAAAATGCTTTCATTTTAGAAAAAGATATTTGATATCTTTTTTATTTATTTTTCCTCTTTAGTATTATAATATATATGTAGGTGGTGATTAACATGAGAAATATTAGTATTTTACCTGCTGATACTTATACAGTTATTAATAAGACTGTTATTACTGATAAAGATAAAAAGCTAGTCTCAATGTTATATCAACCAATTATTGGATTTGCGGCATCAGCATTATATTTTACATTAATTGATGACTTGGATAAACAAGAAATCATTAGTAATGATTTAACACACCATCATTTAATGGCTACTATGCAACTTAGGCTTGAAGATATTGTAATTGCGCGTGAAAAATTAGAAGCTATTGGTCTTATTAAGACATATATGCGTAAGGATAATATAAATCAATATGTATATTTATTATTTTCTCCGATAAGTGCAAATGAGTTTTTTAATCATCCGATATTAAATATTGTTCTTTATAATAATCTTGGTAAAAAAGAATATGAAAAAGTACTTAATTATTTTAAAATACCAAGAATTAATTTAAAAGATTATGAGGATATAACGTCTTCATTTGATGAAGTATTTACTCCAGTAGTTGGAACAATAATGGAAGTTAATGAAGATGTTACTAAGAAGGATAGTAATAATATTTTAATCAATAAGGGAATTGATTTTAATATGATTATGTCTAGTATTCCAGAAAGTCAAATTAACGAGAAATGCTTTAATCTTGAGACTCGTGAACTTATTAATAATTTAAGTTATATTTATAATCTCAGTTCTTTAGATATGCAAGGATTAATTAGAAATAGTCTTAATGAAAAAGGAATGATTGATAAAACATTACTTCGTAAAAGTTGTCGTGATTATTATCAATTTGATAATGCTGGTAATTTGCCAACATTGATATATAATAAGCAGCCAGAATTTTTGAAGAAACCTAAGGGTGATAATTCGAAATGGGCTCAGATGGTTTATACTTTTGAAAATATTACTCCATATCAATTACTTAGAAAAAAATATAAGGGTGCTGAACCAACTGATAGAGATAAAAAATTAATTGAGAATTTATTAATTGATCAAAAGCTAAATCCTGGAGTTGTTAATGTTTTGATTAGCTATGTATTAAAAATAAATAATGAACAATTGAAGAAAAGTTATGTTGAAACAATTGCTGGTCAATGGAAGAGACTTAATATTGAAACAGTTGAAGAAGCTATGCGTATTACTGAAAAAGAGCATAAGAAAATTAAGAAACTTATTAAATCTAAGGAAACAGAAAAAGATAAAAAAGTAAAGACCGATACTAGTAAGAATCTTCCTGCTTGGTTTAACCAAGAGCAAGAGGTTTTGGAAACAACTAAAGAAGAAGTTGAAGAACTTGATAAAATTTTAAATGAATTAGTATAAAGCACAATAGTGCTTTTTATTTGATAAAAAATGATTCTGATGATATAATATGCTATGCGTAGGGGGAATAATAGTGGAAAAGATAGATGTTTTGTATACAGCAAATGAAAGTTTTTTAGATATTATGTTAGCTTCGATTTTGTCTTTAATTGAAAATTGTAATATTCCAAATATTAATTTACATATTATTGCGGAAGGATTTTCGGATGAAACATATAAAAAAATTAGTAAGGTTGTTGAAGGTGAACCAGGTGTAAAAATTGATTTTTATCCTTTTGAAGATTTTAATGTTTCACAGTTTGGTATTCCAGATTGGAGAGGAACGCAGGTTGCTAATGCTAGAATATTTTTTCAAGAATTTATGAAAGATAAAGTTTCTGATATTGATAATTTACTTTACTTAGATTCTGATACTGTAGTGGTTGGAGATTTAAACAATTTAGGTGAATATCAAGAATCTTTAATTTATGGAGCTAAAGATTTAATGAAAAAGAGAGATTTGAGATATCTTAATTTACCTGCTTATTATAATTCTGGTGTTTTGTATATAAACGTTAATGAATGGATTGAAAACTCGTGTCAAGATAAATTAGTTGAAAATATTGAAAGAGAAAAAAGTAAATTATTATTACCTAATCAAGATTTGATAAATATAACATTATTTGATAAATTTGATACATTGCCTGTAGAATATAATATTGGTCCTGTTGAGATGATTTTTAGTGATTTGGCGAATAGAATTTATTTTGATATGAGTAATAGACAAGTATCAGCAGCTGAAATAAAAGAAGCAAAAGAAAAGCCAAAGATTTACCATGCTTATGGATATGGTAGTATAAAGCCTTGGCTTAATAATGAATCTAATCCAATGAATGAAGATTTTATGAAATATATATTACAGGCAAATCCTAGTTATCAGAGAAAGGATATTGAGAATATATTTAAAATACTTGCATTTAATCCTTGGTTGATGAAAAGTACCTTGTTTGTTAAAAATCTTTTGCCTTGTGGTATGGAAAGAAAATTAACTGATGTAAAAGAAAAGATATTTTTAAAAAAGAATAAATAATTATATATACTTTGTCAAATGATGTAAATTTATAAAATATTTAATTCAATGAATTGAATGTATTTTAGTTAATATGTTATTATTAATTGTAGTATTTTAGTGTATAATAATAAGGGATGATGAATATGATAAAGAAAGATGAATTTGATAGTATTATAGAACCACTTTTAGATATAGAAGAATTTCATGAATTAGAATCTATAGAACATCATGGTATTACAAGATATAATCATTCTCTAAGAGTTGCTTATTATACTTATGTTGTTACTAAATTGTTACACTTGAATTATAAGGAAGCGACAGAGGCAGCGTTATTACATGATTTTTTTACAGATGAAGTGGATGATGAAAATGGGGTGTTTAAACTAAGAAGACATCCTGGTTATGCAGTAAAGAATGCTTCAAAATATCTAGATTTAAGTCCTTTACAAGAGGATATTATAAAAACACATATGTTTCCAGTGACATTTACTCCTCCAAAGTATATTGAAAGTTGGGTTGTTGATATTGCAGATGATGTGGCTTCTATTTATGAAAGAAGTTATTCAACGAGAAGACAATTGTCAGCAGCAGGTGTGTTTTTATTCTTAGTAGTTGTTAACTTTTTTAGAATTCGCTAACTTTTGTTAGCGAATTTTAGTATAAGTTATTATTATGATAAAATTAAGTGATAAAACTTTATTTTATACGCATTTTATGTTATAATTTTGCAAGAAAGAAGTGAGAGATATGGGAAAGACATTTATTTTTGGACATAAGAAACCAGATTCAGATTCAGTAATGTCTGCAATTGCGCTTTCTTATTTAAAAAATCAATTAGGTGAGAGTACAGAAGCTAGAGTATTAGGAAATATTAATAAGGAGTCAACTTATGCTTTAGATTATTTTGGAATTAAACATCCGAAATATTTAAATGATGTTAAATTACAATTAAAAGATGTTGATTATCACAAGGGCTTTTTTGTTAAAGATACTGCTAGTATATATGATGGATATCAAGCAATGTTAAAAGAAGAATTGACTGGTGTTCCTGTTGTTAAAGAAGATGGAACTTTTTCAGGACTTGTTACTATTAAAGATTTATCACATATTCTTGTTAACGAAAACATTGAGGATTTATATACTTCATATGATAATTTAATGCATGTATTAAAAGGTGAAGAAATAAATAGATGTTCTAATGATATTATTGGCAAACTTATGGTTGCTGCTTATAGAAGTACTACTTTTATGAGTAATGTTAAGCTAGATAAGAATAATATTTTAATTGTTGGAGATAGACATAGTGTTATTGAATATGCAGTTAATAGTGGAGTTAAGATGATAATACTTTCAGGAGATTCATATATTAAAGAAGAGCATATTGAAATTGCTAGAAAGAACAATGTTAATATTATAAGAACTCCTTATGATACTTATCGTGTTTCAAGACTTGTCGCACTTACAAATTATATTAAAACAATGATTAAGATTTATAATCCGACAAGATTTTTAAGTTCTGATTTTGTTTCTGATATTGTTGAAATTAATAATAAACTTAAGCATACAAATTATCCTGTTGTAGATAAGAATAATAAGTGTTTAGGATTATTAAAGATTACTGATTTAAGTGAAAAGAAGCCTAAGAAAGTAATTTTAGTTGATCATAATGAAAAACTTCAAAGTGTTGAGGGATTAGATGAGGCACAAATATTAGAGATTTTTGATCATCATAATTTAGGAAGTATTACAACTAATAATCCAATTAATTTTAGAAATATGGCTGTTGGTTCAACTTGTACAATTGTTTATACATTGTATAAGGAACGTGAAGTTGAAATTCCTAAAGAGATAGCTGGTGCTATGTTATCAGGAATATTATCAGATACTTTGATTTTAAAAAGTCCTACGGCTACTGAAAAAGATAGAGAGGCTGTTTTAAAACTTTCTGAAATAGCTGGTGTTGATTATCAAGAATATGGATTGAATTTACTTAAATCCGGAACTTCATTAGATGGTATGAGTAAAGAAGATGTTTTATATAATGATTATAAGTTATTTAGTGTTAATGATAAGAATTTTGCAATTGGTCAATTCTTTACAATGAATTTTGATGAAATTGAAAAAGAAATGGATGAATATATAAAAGTTATGGATGGAGTTGCTGAGGCTAATAATTATGCTTTAGTTGCTTTGTATGTTACTGATATTATTAAGAATGGTAGTTATGTTATATACAATACTAAGGGAGCAGGTACAATTAATTTGGCATATCAAGGTGAAACACCTGAGGGCCATTTTGTTCCTGGTTGTGTTTCTCGTAAGAAGCATGTTGTTCCTATTATAATGGAAGCTTTAGATAATTAGGAGGATTTGATGGTAGAAAAGATTGTTGGGGCTATAGTTGGATTGTTTAGTGGTTTTTTGACTATTCCTTTTGGAAAGGAAATAGTTGTGTTTATAATCTCTTTAATGCCTATTTTGGAACTTAGAGGAGGTTTGATTGCTGCTGCTCTTTTAGATTTAGGAATGGTCCCTAGTTACATTATTTCTATTATTGGAAATGTTATACCCGTTCCTTTTATCTTATGGTTTATGAGTTCTATTTTGAAATGGATGCGTAATAGTAAACATTTTGCTAAAATTGCTAAGTGGTTAGATGGTAAAGTAGAGAAGAATAAAGCTCAAATTGAGAAATTTGGTTTTTGGGGATTAGTGTTGTTTGTGGGAATCCCTCTTCCTGGAACTGGAGCTTGGACTGGTTGTTTAATTGCTTCAGTATTAGAAATGAACAGAAAAAAATCATTTTTAGCAGCAATGATTGGAATATTTATGGCAAGTATTATAATGATGATCTTGTCGTTTGGATTGTTAAAGAATATTATAGGGTAGGTATTTATGGAAAGATATAAAATTGGTTTGATAACAACTTTATTACTTGGAATCTTTATAGTTATAGGAGCATTAATTGCTTTACTTGCTAATAAGAAAAGTAAAGTCGTTGAATTTTCTATTGGATTAGCATTTGGAGTAATTGTAACGTTAATTGTTACTGATTTATTACCAGAAATATTTGAAACTTTAGGATTTCGATATATTTATGTGTGGTTAATTGGAATGGTTGCTGGATTTTTAATTCTTAAAATTCTTGATAATTTTATTCCTGATCATCATGAACATAAGATGTCTAAGGAAGAGTCTAATGAGAATTTAGTTCATATTGGGGTAATGACTTCACTTGCGTTAGTGTTACATAATATTATTGAAGGTATGGCAGTTTATTCAAGTTGTCTTAGTGATGCAAGCTTTGGAATTGCATTAACACTTGGAATTGGTTTTCATAATATTCCATTAGGAATGGTAATTTCTAGTAGTTTTTATCATAGTACAAAGAATTTTAAGAAAACGATAATTACAGTATTAATAGTTTCTCTTTCAACTTTTTTTGGAGGCTTTGTAATGTATTTATTAAAACTAACAGAAATTAGTTCCATGTTATTAGGTGTACTTTTATCTCTTACTCTTGGGATGTTAATTTTTATTATAATTGATGAATTATTACCTAGAATTAGTGATATAAAGAATAAAAAAATTAGTTGTATTGGAATTTTAGTTGGAGTTGCATTGTTAGTTTTATCGATGTTTATATAACTCTAACTTTTTTTATTTTACATTATTTAAAAAGTAGTTTATTATATATATAGATAGGATTGTGATAATATGATTTATGATATATGTTGTTATTTTTTGATGTTTTTTATCTATTCTGTTGTTGGGTACTTGGTTGAAGTTACATGCGTAAGTATAGATAGAAAGAAGTGGATTTTTAGTAGAGGTTATTTAATCGGACCATATTTACCAATATTTGGTTGTGGTTCAATGATTATAACTTTCTTTTTACAAAAATATAAATGTGATCCACTTGCTTTGTTTGTATTAGCGACTGCTTCTTGTTGTGTACTTGAATATTTTACTAGTCTTATTTTAGAAAAAATATTTAAATTACGTTGGTGGGATTATTCTGATAAGAAATTTAATTTAAATGGGAGAATTTGCTTAGAGACAGGTGCTTTATTTGGCTTAGGTGGAGTTTTTATAATTGAAGTTTTTAATCCATTGATTACTATGTTACTTAATGTTTTTCCTGAGATGTTGGTAATAGTACTTGGAATTATATTATTGATTACAATTGTGGCAGACTTTTGTTTGTCAACTTATACGATTGTTAAGTTAAAAATTGATACAAGTAAATATCTTAATAAAGATGCAACTAGAGTTGTAAAAGAAGAAGTTAGTAAATCACTTAGAAGATATAGATACTTTCATAACAGATTACTTAAGGCTTTCCCTTTACTTTCAAATGATAATAATAGTTTTTCTGTAATAAAAGAGATTATAAGTAAAAAACGTAAAAGGAAAAATAATAATCTTAATATAGAAAACAATAAAGGATTTACTTTGGTAGAATTGGTTGTAACAATTGCAATTTTAGGAATTATTACAGTAATATCTTTTCCTTTAATAAGAAATATTATTAATAATAATGATGCAAAGAAGTTTGAACAATATTCTGATATTTTAACTGAAGCAGCTAGTTTATATGTAGATAATTATAATGAAGATTTATTTTGCCGTAAAGATACTGGTTGTGCATATATAAAGTACAGTGATTTAAAGAAAAAAAATTTAATTAAAGATATTCAGGTTGATGGTGTTAGTTGTGATACAGAGAATACATTTATTAAGGTTGAGAAAAATAAGGGTAATTATAAATATACTACTTATATGGGTTGTGTAACTAAGGGAACTAGTGATTATCAGGTCATTTTACCTGAAAAAGCAACACCTCATGTGATTGACACCACTGCGTGTCCTGTTTGTTGGTCATAATTTGGAGTTCGTTTGAGCTCTTTTTTTTGTTTTAAATTATTAATTTTAATTTAGTTGAATTGGTTAAAATGTATTTTATATTTAGATAAGAAATGGTATAATGTAAAGTGAAAATAGGAAGATGATAGATTAATTTTGAAAAGGATAAGTAAGTGCCTAATATAAAACAATTAATAGAGGGAGAAAGAAATATATGAATGATTTTAAAGGGGAATTTTCAAACTTTAAAACAGTTTTAGTAAAAAATAGAAGTCTATTTTTATCTTTTATATTAATTTTTGTTTTAGGAATTATTGCTATTCCAAGAATATTTGCACAGCCTCAAGCAGTAAAGAGTGTAGAGATTTTTTCTGAAAGATTGGATTATAATGAAAAAGAACCAGGTGCTTGGAAGATAGATAAGTCTGCGAAGTGGGTAGAAAAGGGTATGGCAGAGATTACTTTTGATGTCGATACTATTATGAAAAGTAATACTAAATACACTGATGTTTTATTTGTACTGGATGTTTCTGGTTCAATGGATGGTGAGAAGCTAAATAGAGTAAAAGCAGATAGTATTCAGTTAATTGAAAGTTTGCTTTCTAATGATAAAAATAAAGCTGGACTTATTACTTTTGATTCTAATTCTCAAATTGTTTCACCTCTTACTAATAATAGGGAAGAGTTAGTTGAAAAGATAAACTCATTAACGACTGCAGGTTCTACTAACTATTATAAGGCTCTAGTAAATGTTGATAGTGTTTTAAAAGATTACGTTAAGGATAGTGACAGAGAGTGTATTGTATTATTCTTGACTGATGGCTATCCGAATGAAGGGACACCTAATGAGGAAGGACAATATAGTTATTTGAAGAGTCAATATCCTTTCATTATAATAAACGGAGTTCAATATGAAATGGGTAGTACTATACTAGATCCAATAAAGAAAGTTAGTGATAATCAAGATATTGCGGATATGGAGACTTTGAATAATATTTTATTTGAAGCATCTATTACACCAATCTCTTATGAAAACTTTGAGATAACAGATTATATCGATACAAATTACTTTTATGTAGATAGCGAAAGCGATATAAAGGTTAGTCAAGGAAATATAATGTTCGATAAAGATAACCAAAAGTTTACTTGGAAAATGGATAATCTTAAATCTGGTTTAAAAGCTAAAATGACAATTAAAGCCAAGTTAAAGGAAGAACTAATTGGAGAAGGTGGATTTTATCCAACTAATGAAAAGGAAGAAATTAAGAGTAAGATAGATAAATATGAGGAAGAGATTATTAGTCTAAAAACGCCAGTACTTTCTGATAATTATAGAGTAATATATGACGGTAATGAACCAGATGGTTGTAGGGTAGAAGGAGTACCTGCAGAAAAGCAACATACAGTATTCGATACAGTTGCGATAAGTGATAGTGCTCCAAAGTGTGATGGATATCAATTTAAAGGTTGGAAGATAGTTAATGATAATGTTGAGAAAGTCAATGATGATTATTTTATGATGCCAGAGGAAGATGTTACCTTAAAAGCTACTTGGAGTAAATTAGATATAAATAAGTCTATGGAAGGAACAATTAAAGAAAAAATCACTTTATATAAGCAGTTAAAACAAGATGCTGAAAATAATAATCATGCGAAGAAATATACTGGAGATACTAGTACATTTAATGGAAAAGAAGATGTTTACTATTATTATGGAGAAACTCCAAATAATAATGTAATTTTTGGAGGTTTTTGTTGGAAAATGTATCGAACTACGGATACTGGTGGCGTAAAAATGGTTTACAATGGTGAACCAGATTCTGAAGGTAAGTGTGGAGGAAATAGAGAAAATCATGTAGGCTATGGAAATAGAACTATCCAGTCTTTTCCGGCATATTATAGTTATGGAACAGATTATACTTATGATGAAGTATCAAAAACATTTACACTAGCAGGTGATGTAGAACAAGTAACTTGGAATTCAACTACGTATCCAAGTTTAATAGGAAAATATACTTGTCGAAATACGACAGGAAGTTGTAGTACATTATATTATGTAGAATCATATAGTTCAGATAGCTCAGCTTATGTTTTATCATTAAACTCTACAACAAATTATTCCTTCATTGGGTCAAGCGTCTTTAATTCAAGGGATAGTTCAGTAGCTGATGTTGGGTATATGTATAATAAAAGATACACATATAACTCAAAAAGTAATTTCACTTCTAGCACAACAATATTAGGTAGTTCATTGTTATCAACGAACTATTATTATGCTGATGAAGCAATTTGGGGAACTCCGACAAGTAATAGATATAATTTAGTTGATAAATTTAAGGTTGATTCTGAAGATGAATATTCTAATTTATTAGGTAAGTATACATTTCTTAGTAGTACTGAGTCTGATGTTAGTAGTGTATCTTTTTACATTACAGGAGTTGATGGCTCAAAAGCATACTTCATTTCTTTAATTGAGGGTAAAGATATTTCATCCGCGAGTACAAGTTATTACTTTGCAGATTCTTTAATTGGTGATGGAACAGGAAAACAAATACTAGATCCAGAATCAACAAAAGAAGTAAATGCAACAGAATGGTATGATAGTTATGCAGATTATAAAAATAAATTCTATTGTCCAACACCAGATTGTACAACAGTTTACTATGTAACATCAACATCAAATACTTCAATGACACATGTAAATGTTGCAGATGATTATATGTATGGGAATTCATTTACATATGATAAAGATACCGGAATGTATACTCTAAGTGGAGAAACTCAGCATTTCTATGATTGGCCAAATAATTATAGTAAGTTAGGTAATACCCACTATACATGTTGGAATACGAGTGGAACATGTCAAAAAATTTCTTATATTTATTACACTTTTAATGGAAATACATACTACATAGATTTAGAAAATGGGATAAGTGTTGAGACATTATTAGATGAAATGTTATATGATGAGAATATCAATACAACAAACTCTACAATCAAAACATTAATTGATGCCTGGTATTCAAAAAATATGGCAGAGTATACAGATTATTTAGAAGATACAGTGTGGTGTAACGATCGAAGTATAAGTAATAAAAGTGATAATGGGTGGAATCCGAATGGAGGAAGTATTACCACTTATTTAAACTTTGGTAATAGCAGTGACTTAACTTGTCAAAACAAAAATGATAGATTTACAGTAAGTAGAGAAAATGGAAATGGAGCTTTAACTTATCCAATTGGCTTAGTTACAGGTAAAGAAGAAAACCTAACATTTTCATCAAATAGTTCACCATTATCTTTGAAAAGATATAACTACTACTGGTCGCTTGACCCTTACTTTTTCAGTTACCATGCGCTTGGGCATCTTTTAAATAGTAGGGGTGTTTGGTTTAACTATAGTATTAACAGTTCGTATGGCGTTCGTCCGGCAGTTTCACTTCGTGCAGGTATTATGTACGAAAGTGGTAATGGTACTGTTGATAGTCCATATATTATTGATATGGATAGTTGATTTTATTGCTTGAAATGTTTTATTGATTTATTTTATATGATATTATTATTGTAGGAGGATATATATGAATTATAAAAGTGATATATGTAAAAATATATTTAGAGGATATGATATAAGGGGAATCTATCCTGGTGAAATTGATGAAGATACTGCATATACTATTGGACTTGGTTTTGGTAGTTATATTAAGAGTATTGGGAAAACTACTTGTGTTATTGGACATGATAATAGGTTAAGTGGTGTTTCTTTATATAGTGCTTTAATGCAAGGAATTTTGGAAACAGGAATTGATATTATTTCTTTGGGACTTTGTACAACTCCAATGTATTATTATGCTTGTATTAAATTAAATGTGTATAGTGGAGTTATGGTTACTGCTTCACATAATCCAAAAGATGACAATGGATTTAAATTTGCATTTGATGAGAAAGGTAATTGTAAGGGGCAAGAAATACAAGACTTCTTAGAATATATTTTAAAAGGAGATTTTTCTAAAGGATTAGGAAAGGTTACTGATTATGATATTACTCCTGATTATTTAGATTTATTTAGAAATAATTTTAGTTTTGGTGATAGAAGAGTTAAGGTTGTGGTTGATCCTGGGAATGGAACAAGTAGTGTAATTGTTAAGAAATTATATGATTTGTTTCCAATTGATGTTACATATATAAATGATGAGAGTGATGGAACTTTCCCTAACCATCATCCAGATCCTTGTGTTGAGGCAAACTTAGAACAATTAAAACAAAAAGTGCTTGAAATTGGTGCTGATGTTGGAGTTAGTTTCGATGGAGACGGAGATCGTATGGGGATGGTTTCTAATACTGCGAAGTTTATTCCGACTGATAAATATATGATTATGATTGTTAGAGATATAATTAATAAAGTTTCTAAGAAAGAGTTTTTATGTGATGTTAAGTGTTCTAAGAGTTTTAGTGATGAAGTAGAAAAACTTGGAGGTAAGTGTATTACTTATAGAACTGGTAATTCTTATACAAAAGCGGCTGTTAGAGATATGGATTTGGCATTTGGTGGAGAGTTATCAGGACATGTTTATTTTAGGGATAGATGGCCAGGTTTTGATAGTGGACTTTATGCAGGGTTAAGATTATTAGAAATTCTTTCTAATACATCTAAAAATGTTGAAGAATTATTGGAAGGAATAAACGAATATTACTCTACTGAAGAATTAAAATTTAAGAGTTCTGATGATGTTAAATTTGGTATTATTGATAAGATTTTAGAGTATGTTAAGAGTAAGAATTATAATTATTTAGATATTGATGGTGTTAAGGTATTATTTGACGATGGTTGGGCTCTTGTTAGGGCTAGTAATACTGGACCAAATATTACTGTTAGGTTTGAAGCAAATACAGAGGAGCGCTTGGCAGCTCTGCAAAAAGAATTTATTGATTTGATTGAAGAATATAATAAGTAATGAAGGACTAAGGTAGTCCTTTTTACTTGCTTTTTTATGTTTATGTATTATAATATTTTACTGAAATGAGGGATATTATGAATAATAAGAAACAAAGATTGGATGTTATATATCATACAGATTTAGAAATTCCTGAAATAATAAAATCTGGTTGTGCACGAATAAATGTAGAAAGTTTAGATGATGTTTTGACTGATGAAGTTCCTGGATTTGTAAATTTAGTTCAAACAAATTATTATTTGAATGCATTGGGTCAGGTTAATGAAGACAAAAAACAAATTATATATATGCTTGGTTATATTGTTCCGGCTAGTGAGGTTATTGATGATCCAGACAAATATAGACTTTTTTCACCAGAGAGATTTGTAGATGAATCAGAAAATGACTTAGCGGCTATTTATGTTACTCCATCAGGAAAAACTAGGGTGCTTGATTGGACGGATAATGTAAGAGTTTTTACAACTTCAGAAGAACTTAAGGAAGCAGTTTATGAATTTACTCAAATGTATTTGGAAGCAATGAAGGGAAGAGTTAGAAAAGAAGATTTAACTCAAAAAGTAAATGTAAAAAGATTTGAACAAATTCCTGAAATGAATGTTTGTAATTAGGAAAGAAATTAAAAATAAAATTAATTTCTTTTTTTGTAAAATTTATGTTTAATTATGTGTCATTTATTGTTTGAATTGCTATTTTATGCTATATTTTAAAGGATGATGATAATTCTAAAGAGGTGGTATTATGGCAATAAGTGAAGTAGAATTTATGAAAGAAAATAAAATTTTAAAGAATGTTGGAAAATTGCTTGGTAAGACTCTTGACGATTTAGGAGTAGAAGTTAAGCAAGATGCAGAGGACTTAGTTGAATTCAAAAAAATGATGTGGGAGAATGAAAATAGTTTTGATGATGGTGAGATTCAACAAGTACGTAATGCGACTAGTTTAGAAGAGGATAAGGCACTACAGAAAGAGCGATATTATAAAAAATTAAAGAGCATTGAAAAAAAGCCTTATTTTGCTAGTATTGTATTTAAAGATGATGATGAAGAAATCTTTAATATTTATATGTCACTTACTTATTTAAAAGATGATTCAGAAAACAATATTTTATATGATTGGAGAAGTCCAATTTGTAGTTTGTTTTATGATTATGAAACAGGACCTTGTAGTTATACGGCACCTGGTGGAGAATTTAGTGGTGAATTGAAAAGAAAAAGGCAATATAAAATAGAAGATGGTAAATTATTAGGAGTATTTGATAATTCTTTAAATATAAATGATGAAGTATTACAAGAAGTACTTGCGACAGAGTCTTCTGAGAAAATGAAAAATGTTGTAAATACCATACAACAAGAACAAAATAAAGTTATTAGGAATCTTGAAGATGATAATTTGATAGTTCAAGGAATAGCAGGTAGTGGGAAAACAACAGTGGCGTTACACCGAATAGCTTTTTTACTTTATCAAATCAAGAATCTAACTAGTAACAATATCTTGATTTTTTCTCCTAATAATATTTTTACAGAATATATTTCGGATGTTTTACCATCTTTAGGAGAAGCTAATACTTTACAAACTACTTTTGCAGATTATTTAACTTGTTTTTTAACTGAATATAAAGAAGTAGAGAATTTTACAGACTTTGTTTCGCGTTATTATTCTTATAGCGAAGTATTTCCAGAGCTTGTTGAATATAAACAAAGTGATAAAATTATTAGTGATTTAGATGAATTTTTAGAAAATTATATTGATAATTGTAAGTTCATTTCTGATATAAAAGAGGGAGAAAAGAACTTTATAAGTAAGAATGATTTAAATGAAATGTTACATGATCGATATGAAAAACTTCCATTATTTGAAAGAATAGATGAAATGGCAGAGAAACTTTCTTCAAACTTTTATAAGGGTAGTAGAAAGAAAGTCAAAACATTTAATAAATTATTATATGATAATTCTAATTTTACTAAGGATTATAAAAAAATATTTATTGAATTCTTTACAAGTGAATTCAGTTCTATTAAGTTAGATGAGGCTACTGTAAAAAAGGCGATTAATGGGGACGTTATTAATTATGAAGATGCTTTGATTATGGCTTATATTAAGGGTAATTTAGAAGGATTTTTATATGAGGGAACAATTAAACAAGTAATAATAGACGAAGCACAGGATTATAATAGATTGCAATATATTATTATAAATAAGATATTTAGAAAGGCTGATTTTACAGTACTTGGAGATATTAATCAAAATATTAATCCTTATTATCATTATGAATCTTTAGAAGATTTAGCTAGTTTATTTAGAGGAGAGACTAAATATTTAGAATTATTAAAGACTTATCGATCTTCACCTGAGATAATTGATTATACTAATAAGATTTTAAATCTTAAGCATGTTAATGCGATTAGAAGAGATAATCATCGTCCTGTTGTGATTAGAAAAGGTGTTAGTGACTTAAAGACTAGGATGGTTGAGGATGTTAGAACTCTACAAAGTGAATATAAGAGTACTGCTATTATTACTAAGGATTTAAAACAGGCTCAAGAAATATATGATTTAATTAAGGATGAAATTGATATTTCTTTGGTTGGAGCTGATAGTAAGGGATTTAAAAAAGAATTAATAATTATTCCAGCTTATGTTTCTAAAGGATTAGAATTTGATAGTGTAATTATTTATAATGATAGACATAACTCTTATAAGAAGAATGAGAGAAATCTTTTATATGTAGCTTGTACTAGGTGTCAACATGAATTGTACATTTATAATTAGGGTGATTTTTTACTTATTTTTTAGTTGAATTTGTGGTGTGTGGATGATAAAGTAGGTTATGTGTAATTACTTAGTTGTGAGGTGTTTTTGTGGAGTTATATGTAATAAGACATGGAAGAGTTCCTTCTAATGATTTAGGGATAATTAGTGATAGAAATGATGAAGAGTTAACTGACATTGGAATAAAACAGGCTAATAGTGTAAGGAATAAACTTAAGGATGTCTGTTTTGATGCGATATATAGTTCTAACGTTAAAAGAGCTATCCAAACTGCTGAAATCGTTAATTGTCAAGGATTAGATATTATTCTTGATGAAAGGTTAGCTGAAAGAGAACCAGGAGGTTTAGTAGGTAAAAAAAGGAAGGATATTGATAAGGCATTATGGAATAGTTTAGTAATAGACAGAACACCTGAAGGTGCAGAAACTTTAAAATTAGGATTACACAGGACTAAATCTTTTTTAGAAGAAATTCATAATAAATATTATAAAGATGAAAAAATATTAATTGTAACTCATAATTTTATTTGTAAATGTATTTGGATATTGGAAAATAATATAGTTGATGAGGAGAAAATTAGTTCTTTTATACAAGAAAATGACGAAATACGTAAGTATGTGAAGAAAAAATAAGTAAGGAGAATTATTAATGCAGAAAGTAGTAATTGCTGGAAGTGCTGGTCTTCAAGAAGAGGTAACTAAGTGGTTGAAATATTTTAAAAATTTAAACTATGAAGTATTAGATTATCCAAGAGCTATTGATGAGAAAAGATTTATGGAGTTATATCCTCAGATACATATTGATTTTTTGGAAAATGTAGTTAAGACTGATACATTGTTTATAATGAATGAGGATAAAAATGGTGTTTCTGGATATATTGGTTATGAAGCATATGCTGAATTGCTTTTTGGTCTTTCTCAGAAATTGGTTTATAAAAAAAATATAGAATTAGTGTTATTAAAAATGCCAAGTCTTGAGGTAGGATGTTATGAGGAAATTGATTTATGGTTAAAACTTGGCTGGATAAAGCTATATGAGAAGGAGGATGTATGAATTTAAGGTTGAGAGATGAAATAGAGGAGTATGTTCCTTTTGATGAAGCGGAAGAGAAAATTAAAAAATATTTATTGAGATGGATTGAATCATTTGATGATGTTTTAACTAGGGAAAATGAATTTGGACACTTTACGTCTTCGGCTTTTGTTATTAATAAAGATAGGACAAAAATGCTTGTTGTATATCACAATATATTTGGTGCTTGGGTTTTTCCAGGCGGTCATGCTGATGGAGAAGAGGATCTTTTGTCTGTTGCGATTAGAGAAGTTAAGGAAGAAACAAATTTAAAAACCAAGGTTTTAGAGAAAGATATTTTTGCGATTTCTGCTTCTCCAATCATTGGTCATGTAAAAAGAGGAAAATATGTTCCTGCTCATACACATTTAGATGTTGTATATTTATTAGAGGCTTCAGAAAATGATGAATTAGCTTTTAGAAGTGATGAGAGTAAAGGTGTTAAGTGGATGACATTTGAGGAAGCAGTTGGAGATGATGTTGTTGATTTTATAAGACCAGTTCATCGAAGGATTATTGAAAAATTAAAGTCAGAAAAATATTCTAATTTATAATTAATTTTTCATAAGATTCTCTTATTTGGATATACTAATAATGGTGATTTTATGGAAGAAAAAATAATTGAAGTTGTTGTGAAGGAAACAGATAGTAAGAAAGATGACTTTCCTAATGAAAATTCTGAAGAAGGTAAAAAGATGATTCAAACTATTAGAAAAGAGACTAATTCTGATAGTGATTAATAGAGAATACTTTGAAAAAGAGTATTTTTCTTTTTTTCTTTCTTTTTTTGTGATAGAATATACACCAGACTTTGTACTTGATAGGGAGTAATTGTATGAGAAGAAAGAGAAGAAGTAAAAATAAAAGATTTAAAGCAGAAGAAAGAAATAGAAAACTTCAAGAAATTAGAAATCTAAAAAATAAGATTGCGGAATATGAAAAAAAGATATCTGAACAGAAAATAGAAAATTTTAAGGAATTTCATGTAAGAAATTTGAAAGTATTTGCAGGTACGTGTAATTTAATATTACCTTTTGTTGTCGTTGGTGGATTAGCAACTGGAGTCTTTAAATTCTGTAATGGAGGCTTTCCTTTTTACCGAGATGATATTACTAAATATAATAGATATGAATTAGAATATGACACTTTAAATGAGATTAATGCAAATATAGAGTATGTAAGAAATGAGTGGTGGAGTGATACTTTACCTAGTGATTCGCTTACTATGTATACTCCTTGGGAGGAGGAGAATGGCTCTTATGTTCGTTATAAGAGAACGTATAAGCTTTCTGAAGAAGAAGATTATTTTTCTGAATTGTATGATGCGATATTTAAAAAAGATTATAATTATATAATTAAGCATTATAATGTTGCGAAAGAGGAGAAAGAAGTTTCTAGTGAATTGTTCACTGATTTTAACGATTATATAATTGAGGCTAAACTTTATAAGATTGATAGTGATGATTTTATTAAATTTCCAGAAAGTGATCGCAAGAATAAAATAATTACGATTATAGAAATTATTATTACTTTGGGATTAGGTGGTATTATTACTCATGTAAGAGATTTTGATTATAAAGAATATTTAGAAGATGTTAATGAAGATTATAAGTCTAATAAAAAAGAACTAAGTCTTTTAGAACAAGAAATGAGTGAGACTAAGAAAAAATTATTAGTACTTTGTGGTAATACAGGAGGTTGTGTTAATGGAAAATAATGAAGGAGGATTAGAACTTTATGAGAAAAAGTTTGAAACGCTTAAAGAACAGCTATTTAATAGAAAATCACACAATCTTCGTACTTTTGTAATTAGATCACTTATTAATTGTGGGATTGGTTTAGATTATGCTTTACCTTTTATTATAGCAACTTTTATTATTGGGTGTGCTTCATTTGATGATGAAAATGTGCCATTTATTCGAGATGAAATAGTAGATTATGCTAGTGTTGAGATGATTGATACTTCATTAGGTTTTCATTCAGAAAAAGTTTCTTATGACTATGATTATGATGATTTGAGTTTTGAACATTCAACAGCTTGGAAAATTGGAGATGAAAGTTTATATGAGAGAACTATTACCACTTATGTAACTGAGGGAATTGATTTTAGTGATGTTGATAAGATTTTTTCTATGACTAAGGATGAAATAACAGATAAGTTTTTTGTAAGTAATATTAAAACAATTAAGAAAAATGAACTTGATGAGGAAGATAAAATGTTCGATGAAGATAGTTTTACAATAGTTCAACATAAGGATTCCGAAACAGAATATGTTGTGAGAAAAGAAAGGACCTCTGAAAATCTTTTGAATTCAGGAAAGTTTATTATTATAGCGTTGGTTGGCGGTGCTATTCTTACTTTTCAAAAAAGACTTTTTCTTAAGACTAGAATTAAAGATAAATTAAACGGAGAAAAAGAAAAATATAATTATGTTGACGAAAAAGAATTAGATAAATATAGAAAGATATATGAGATTAGAGAGGAAAATATGGCTTTATTAAGCGAAGAGTGTGAGGTACCAAGTTATCAATTAAGAAAGAAGTAGGAGTTATGACTAAGATGTTTTTAAATAATGCAAATGATCCGATGGCATTTTTGCGGGGTAATGATTTACGACAATTACTTATGTATATTCAGAGTTATATTTTAGAATATAGAGATATTTTAAAATTACCTTCTAATGTTACATTTGGTTTAGAATTAGAATATGAAAATTTACGTCAATTTGATACTAATGATTTTATTGACGATTATCTTGATAATTGGTATTCTGGAAGCGATGGTACAGTTCATTCTGGTGGAGAAGTCAGGTCACCAATATTGTATGATAATCCAAGGACTTGGAGAGAATTACAAATGATTTGTAATTTCTTAAGAAAGAATGGAGCAGAAACTAAGGATGCTGCTGGTGGACATATTCATGTTGGTTGCAATGTTTTAGGAAGTGATATGGAAGCTTGGTGGGATTTCTTTCGACTTTATCTGGCTTATGAACATGTATTATGTAGATTTTTTTATGGAGATAAGCTTAATCAAAGAAGAAACCTGGCAGAGTATGCACCACCTGTTGCGGATTTAATGCTTCAAGTGGTGAATTACTTGGAAAGTCATTCTAAGCCGGAATTTGAGTCATTAACTGAAGCATATCTTTCAGGTAAATATCATGCTATTAATTTTGAAAATATTGATTTTGGCCGTTTAGATAGAGTTGCAGATGAAGGAAATACATTTGAATTTAGAACTCCTAATGCAACTGTTAATGAAGTTGTTGAGCAAAACAATGTTAATGTATGTACTAAATTATTAGTGGCAGCGAAGAGAAAAGATATTGCTGAAGATTTTTTAGATTATAAAATAGAACATGAATTTTTGCCATATAGAGGGCATGAATATCGATACAATGAAGTTTGTTTAAAAGATGCTTTAGAATTTGTTGATTTAGTTTTTGATTCTAATATTGATAAGATATATTTTTTAAAACAATATTTGAAAGATTTTGAAGATAACTATGCTTTAACAGAACTAACTAAGGCGAAAGTATTTTATAAGGTGTAATGAGTATGAAAAAGTATTATTTAGCGTATGGTAGCAATTTAAATCTTTATTCTATGAAAATGAGATGTCCTAATGCTGTGACAGTTTCAAGAGGTGTTCTTGATAATTATCGTTTAGCTTATAAGGGTGGAGATGATGGGTATGCTTATTTAACAATAGAGGAGGCAGAAGACTGTCAAGTTCCTGTTGGTATTTTTGAAGTTACTGATAGTGATATTACCAAGTTAGATTATTATGAGGGGTATCCTGTGTTTTATGAGAAGATGTATCTTCCTATTAGAATAAGATTTTTGAAGAAAAAAGCTTTAATATATGTGATGAGAGATGAATTTTCTTATCATGTTCCAAGTGATCAGTATGTTAAAACTTGTATGGAAGGTTATAGTCATTTTGGTTTTGATAAAAAGATTTTAGATGAAGCTTTAGCTTATTCAATTGAAAATATTCCAAAACAAAAGACAAAAAGCAAAGAAAAAGAAATGTAGTTTTTACATTTCTTTTGGTATTATGAAATAAAAATTGCTGCCTTTATCTTTTTTTGATTTAACACCGTATTTATAATGATGATTTTCTAAAATGTTTTTGACAATAGATAAACCAAGGCCTGTTCCAATTAGATTTCTTTTGTGTTTCTTCTTGTTTTTGTAGTATTTATTCCAAATATAAGGAATATCTTCTTCTTTGATTCCTTTTCCAGTATCAATTATTTCTACTAGGATGTTTTCTTTTGTTGTTATTTTTATTGTTACTGTGTTATCGTCTCCGGTATAATTTATGGCATTATTAATTAAATTATAAATTACTTGAGCTAATCTTTTTTTATCTGCTTTAATTAGAACTTTTTTGCTTTTATGAATAAAATTAAATGTATAGTTTTCTTGTTCTTTTAGAACTTCATATTTTTTTATTATTTCATTTATCAATTCAATTAAGTCAAATTCTGTTATTTCTAATTCTTCAGTTAGTGTTTCTAATTTTGATAGTGTTAGAATGTCATTTACTAGTATTGTAAGACGATCAGTTTCTTTCATAATCGTCTCCATGTCCTCTGTTTGCTTTTCTTGATTGTTACTATGTAAGTCTTTTGCCATTTCAGCATAAGCTTTAATCATTGTAAGCGGTGTTTTTAAATCATGAGAAACATTAGCCATTAGGTCTCTTCGTAATTCCTCTGTTTTATTTAATTCATTTTTTGTATAATTTAGTGTTTCTGAAAGTTCTTTAATTTCTAAAATATTATTAGTATTTGAGAAGTTAATATTAAAATTACCTTTAGCTAGTTCTTTTGCTTTGTTATTTATATTTTTGATGGGATTTGCAATATAGTTAGAAATAAAATATGCTAAGATAAATGAGAGTACTATTATTATTATTGATATAACTATTAATTCTTTTCTAATTAATGAAACAGTTCCATCTACAGGATCAATTGATGTATTAATAAAGGCATATTTATTATCATTTAATTTAGTTGCGGATACGATTGTTTTATTATTAAATTTTTCATTAAGTAATTCATATGTTTTTTGATCATAATCATTACTAATAAAATCGAATTTATAGTTTCTTGTGCTTTCATTATTGGAAAAACAACCTTTTCCAAAAAAAGCTGAACGGTACAGTGAATAGTAATTATTATCAACTATTTCAATACAAACACTTTTATCAAAGGCTAGATTATTGACAATATCTTCAAAATTATTTTTGTTTTGGTTTTTTACTATTTTATTGGTAACAACTGTTATATCATTTATTTTTTGATTTTTATAAAAAGAGTTAAAAAAAAGAAATTGGAATAACCAAAGTATTCCTAATATTAGAAAGGAGAATAAGAGAAAGTATTTTAATATTTCGTTATTTAAGCTATTCTTCGTTTTCCACATATTTATAGCCGATTCCTCTTACTGTGATAATGTGATCACGGTATTCTCCTAAATTGTTTCTTAACATCTTTATATGAGTGTCAACTGTTCTGTCATCACCAAAATAATCATATCCCCAGATGTTTGAAAGTAGTTGTTCTCTACTGATTGCGATATTTTTATTTTTAATTAGGTAGGTAAGGATTTCAAATTCTTTCGGAGTAATATTTACAATTTTATTGTTGATTTTTAGCGTATGTGCTAAGAAATTAATTTCAAGTGTATTTAGTGTATATGAGTTAGGTAACTTTTTGGATGTTCTATTTAAAATTGCTTTGATTCTTGCTATTAACTCCTTTGGTGAGAATGGTTTTGTTAAATAGTCATCTATTCCTAATTCGAATCCAGAGAGTTTATCGTATTCTTCTCCACGTGCGGAAAGAACTATAGTAGGGATTCTTTTTTCTATAGGAAGTTCTTTAAGCATAGTATAGCCATCCATTTCTGGCATCATTATATCTAATACCATTAAATCATAGTTATTTGTTTTGAGTTTTTGTAATGCCTCTAGGCCACTAGAAGCTTCGTCAGTAGTGTAGTTGTTGTTTTCACAATACTCTTTTATTACTGTTCTTATTAATTTTTCATCATCAACAATTAATATTTTCATTTGAAATCCTCCCCAGTTAGATATATTATACAATAAATGTGTAAGTTTAGTGAAAAAGTCGAAAAAAAATTAAGAATATGTGAAGCTTGATATAATATTTAGGATATGTTATAATCTTCTAACAGGAAAAAGGGGGAGATTCGGGTGAAACTTGTTGGAGTAATTGTAGATTTAAAATTGTATAATTTTGGTCTTTATAGTGATGTAGTTAGAGAAAATTCAAAAAAAACACTGGAATACGATGTTGAGAAGGGGCTAAATAATAAGATATTACAATTTAAATCTTATTATGGTTCATTTAGTCCTGAGCAACTCGAGACAATTGTTGATTCTTATGAGATTGAAGAAAAGTATAAAATATTAAAGTCTGCTAGTTCACAATTATTAGAAGATGATAAGAGATTGAAAGTTTATCTTGATTCAGAAATAAGAGAAAGAATTATGCATATTTTAAAGTTGATTTCTAGTGGACCTAATGATGCTAAATTTGATAGTGATGATGCAAAGCAAAAACTAAAAAGAATTGGATTTAGTGATGCAGATGAATATTTAGAAGAGTTTAATACTCCAGAAGAGATAAGAAAAGATTTATTTTCACAAGCAGACTTGACTTATATTTCCTATGCTGATCTTAAACAAATGGAAGAAGATGGTGCTAGTGATGTTGATGTTTCATTCCTTTATGAACAAGCTGGAATTAAGGATGATGAATATGTTGCTAATAATTATTTAGTAGAGGATGTTTTACAACTTCCTAGATTTTATATTGAAACTTTAATTGGTACTGATTATAAAAAAGTAAAATAGAATATTGAGGAGAAATAAAATGAAATTAAAAGAATTCGGATTGTATACTGAGGCAATTAAACAATGTATTAAGAGAAATCTTGAATATGAAGTGAAAAGAGGGTTTGACGAGAAATTAATTAGAATTAAAAAATATTATGATGTTGAGAATTTTGATGATTCAGAGTTTCAAAATAGAATGTTAAATGCTAGTAAAGAGAAGACTCTTGTTGAGAAAGTTTTGAATGATAAGAATTTACTTGACATATATTTAGATAGTGAAGTTAGAAAGAATATCTGCAGATTATTGAGACTTTCTGCTTCTGGACCTGAGGAAGAACTAAGTACAGAGAAGGCTATTAAGGCTTTTAAAGTAGTTGGATTTAGGGATGCTGATGAGTATTTTTTAGGAATTGATTCAGTTGAAAATCTTCGTCGTGATTTATATGAACAAGCTGGTTTAGAATATATTCCTTATGAAAAATTAAAAAGGGATTTGGAAATAGCTCGAGAAGATTTTGATTATGATTCTTTTAGTATTGCTAAGACTAATTTTATTAAAGCGGGAATTGATTATATCACTGGTTATTATACTGCTAAGGAGTACTTTACTTGTGAGGTGGCAGTCTTTACTGATGAACAAGTTCGATTGCTTTCTTCTAATAATTCTTGTGGTACTGTTAAGTAAGAGATTCTCTTACTTTTTTTAATGTATAGAATGTTACTATAATGACATTTGTTCCGATTGCGATAATTAATCCATATAGTCCTATTTTTAGAAGAGATAGAATAAAAAGAAGAGATGTTCTTGTTAACATACCTATGGTTGATGATGCCATAACATCTTTACTTTTTCCCATGGCATCTAATGAACTTGCAAGTGGAGATTGAATATATTGAAAGAGACATATTGGTGCTAGAATGCGCATATATGTTGTGCCTTCCGTTGTATGATAAATTAGTTTTAAGAAAAAGTCTGGTTTAATAGTAAAGACAAGTGTTGCGGGAATTCCGACGATAAGTGAAAAAATAATTCCTAGTTTTATTTTCTTTTTGACACTTGTTTTGTTTCCTTTAACATATTCTTTAGAAACAATAGGAAGAAGTGCTTGTGATATTGCCATGGTAAAGAATGATGGTAAAAGTAAAAGAGGCATTACATATCCTGATAAAATACCATATTCTCTAGTGATAAAGGAAGAAGTGTATCCACTATATAAAAGAGTAGAAGTTAAAATAATTGGCTCTAAAAAGTAACCAATGCTACCAATAAATCTTCCTGTTGTATTAGGAATACCAATGGAGAGACTTTCTTTTATATAGTTTTTACTTGGAATTAAATCATTTTTGTGAATTTTAATTTTTCGTGGGAGGAAGATAAATAAAACTAGAATTGAAGCTATTTCACTAATGACATTCGAAAGAATAATAAAGCATACTGTATATGATATTCCTTTTGGAAGAAAGAATGGAATACCAACTAACATAATGATTAATCTAACTATGTCTTCTGTAATATTTGAAACAACATGAGGAATCATTCTTTGTTTGCCAAAAAAATAGCTTCTCGTAATACTTGAGATACTTGTAAAGGGAATTACTGTTGTGATGGCAAGGATTGCATAGTAAGTTTTTTTATTATGAAGCAGATTATTTGCTAGAAATGGAGCAATAATAATTATTACTAAGATTAAGATTATATTTATAAGTAAGGAAATTGGAATAACAGAAAAAAGTAATTTTTTATTATTTTTTGTATCTTCTGCAACTAGTTTAGATAAAGCAACTGGTAGACCAAATTGACTTATACCAATAAATAGCGAGAAAGTTGGAAGTATTAACATGTAAAGTCCTAATCCTTCAGTACCAAGAAGTCTACTCATAATAATTTTTATTATCATGCCAAGTAATTTTGTGATTAAGCCGCCTATTAATAAAATAATTGTTGATTTAATAAATTTTTCTTTCATAATAAAAAATATGAAAGTTTTTTAAAAAATATATCATTATCCTAAAAACTGTGTTATGATTGTTTTTGTAAGAATGTGTCGATTTTTCTATGTAAATAATTGTAAATCGAACATAGATAAAAATTTGTAAAAAATGTTGTCAATGGTTTAAATAGATGTAGTTTAGTCTTTATATGTTAATTTTTGTATGCTAAACTTATAATAGAGGTGGACAGAATGAAAGAATTATTAGAATTTTTAACATCAAAGGAAATTATGGTGGTTTACATAGTAGCTGGTTTAGCATGTTTATTGTGTTTTATTATATATTTAGTTGAGAAGAATAATGAGAAGTTAAAGAGAAAGCAAAATACTAAAGAGTTAAATAGATTAGTAGAGGCCATAAAGGAAGAAGCTCCTGAATTAGTTCAGACTCCTGTTATGGTAGAACAACCAATACTTCAAAAGATAGAAAGCAAAGATGAAGTTAGTTCTGTTAGTGAATTACTTAAAAGTACTGCTGAGATGGAAAAACTTGGAACTGAAAAAATTGAAGCTGAGGTTGAGCCTGAGCCAGTAGTTTCTGAAGTTAATACATTAGTAATTGAACCTATGGATATAGTTACTGAGGTAGTTGAAGAGATTGAAGCAGAGGAAGAAGTGGTAGAACCTGTTGTTCTACAAACTACTTCTGTTGTTTCTGAGTCTGTTGCTATGGATACACCTGTAGTTTCTGAAGTAAAAGAAGAAAAGGTCGAAGAGGAATTACAATATACTAGTATTGAACCTGATCAAGCAACTGCTAGACTTGAACTTGAAAAATTAACTGAAGAATTAAGAAAACAGGAGGAACAAGAAGCAGAAGTTCAAAACATTGCGTTAACTAACTATGAAGAAGAACAAGAAGAAAATGCAATTATTAGTTTAGATGAGTTAGTTAAGAAGAGTAAAGAAATGTATGAGGCTAATGAATTAACGCAATATGCTGATGAAGGTAATGAACCAATTAGCTTACAAGATTTAGAAAAGAAACTTGGAGAACAAAAAACTGCTAGTTATGACGAACCATTCATTATTGAAAATATAGTTAGTGAGGAAGACTTAAAAGATGAAACTTTAGAAATGAATCAAGAAGTTGCTATGAATAATCCAGTTAGTGCTATTGAAGAGACAATTAATACAGTTACTGTTAATGCTCAACAACCAGTTATTGAAGCTAAAACAACAGTTATAGATTCAACACCAAAAACTGTTGCTACAGCGCCAATTAGTGATAGTAAGAAATTTAAAAGTAGTCCGATTATTTCACCAATTTATGGAATTGAAAAGACTAACTCTAGTAGTAATGAATTAGAACTTGAAAATACTGCAAATTATGAAAAATTAGATGAAGAAATAAAGAAAACTAATGAATTCTTAATGACACTTAAAGAATTACAAAAGAAGTTAGATTAGCTCGAAGGTTCGAGCTTTTTCTTTTTCTAAATGGATTTTATATGTAAGACGTGATATAATATACTGGTAGTTGGAGGGACAAATGAAAAAGAATATTATAATAGGGATTTTAATTGTTATTATTGTTGTTATGGGTGGAACTATATTTTTTATAGCTAAAGACAAAGATAATAAGAAGAGTACAAAAATTGAAGTAGTAGAGAAAGAGAAGAATAAGCAAAATATTATTGAAGATGATGAATTACTTATTAATCAAAGTGAAGTTACAACAGAAAATGACTTTGTTAATTACATTGATGATGTATCAAATGAAGTGGATACTTTAGTTACCCAAGAAGACATAAGTAAAACTGATGAGAGAACTTTAAAGAATACATTTATAACTTTAACAGATTTTATATTTTATGATGGTGAAATTAAAGGTAAGAAGTTTTCTGATTTGACTAGTAGTGCTAAAGAAAAAGTTATTGATATATATACAAAAATTGATGATAAATTAGAAACTAAATTTCCTAATTATAAGGAAAATATAAAGGGGACTTCTAAAAATGCGTATAATAATATAAAAGATAAAGCTGCAGCTTTGAAGGATAAAATTCAAAATGAATATCTGGAAAGAGTTGGAGATGAAGGGTATCAAAATACTATTGATAGTTATGAGGATGGGAAAAATGATGCGAAAGAGGTTTATGATACTTATAAACCATACATAGAAGAAGGTAAGAATAAGGCTAAGTCTTCTATTGAAAAGGCTAAAGAAAAAATATCTAGTTGGTATCAAGAATATAAAGAAAGTTAGTGATAAGATGAGAAGTGTAGGAGTATTATCGTTAGGATGTAAAGTTAATGCTTATGAGAGTGAATTTGTTATTAATAAGTTAAAGGAAAATGGCTATTTGATAAATAATTTTAATGATATATGTGATGTATATATTATTAATACTTGTACTGTAACTAATACTAGTGATATTAAATCGAGAAAGATGATTAGAAATGCAATTAAAAGAAATAGTAATGCTTGTGTTGTTGCGATGGGATGTTTTATTGAGGCAAATCATGATATAGAAATACATGGTTTAGACATTATTATTGGTAATAAAGATAAATCTAGAATTGTTGATATTCTTGATGAATGGTTTGATAAAAGAGAACAAATTAGAAGATTATATGCTGAGGAAAAAACTGAGTTTGAAGACATGTATATCACTGATTTTCCTGGTCGAACTAGAGCATTTGTAAAGATTCAAGATGGTTGTGAGAATTTTTGTAGTTATTGTATAATCCCTTTTGTACGTGGAAAGTGCCGTAGTAAAGATAAAGAAAAAGTATTAGATGAGATTAAAACTTTAGTTAATAATGGGTATAGGGAAGTTGTTTTAACTGGAATTCATACTGGTAATTACGGGGCTGATAGTGATATTAGTTTTGCTGAGTTACTTAGAAGAATTGTTAAGATAGATGGTTTAGAAAGATTAAGAATTTCTTCAATTGAAATTACTGAAATTGATAGTGAAGTTTTAGATGTAATTAAAGAGAGTAAAGTTATAGTTAATCATTTACATATTCCATTACAGGCTGGAAGTGATGAAATATTAAAAAGAATGAATAGAAAGTATAATTTAGATTATTTTTTTAAGAAGATTGCAGAAATTAGAAAGATTAGACCAGATATTGCTATTTCTACAGATGTTATAGTTGGCTTTCCTGGAGAAAGTGAAGAGTTATTTTTAAAGACGATTGAAACTTGTGAGGCAATTGGTTTTTCGAAAATCCATGTATTCCCATATAGTGAGAGAAAAGGCACTAAAGCAATTGAAATGGATGAAGTTGTCGCAGTTGAAGATAGAAAAACTCGATCAAGAAGATTACTTGAAGTTTCTAAAAAGTTAGAAAATGCTTATATGAGTAGATTCTTAGAGAAGGAAGTTTTGGTATTAATTGAAGAATTTAAGAATGGATATAGTTATGGACATACAGATAATTTTTTATATGTGAAAGTAGAAGGAGAAATTTCTCATAATACTTTGGTTAAAGTGAAGATTATTGATATAGAATATCCATATTGTGTTGGAGAAATTATTTAATTAGATGGAGGTAATATGGCTACGTATATAAAGGGAAATTATTCAAGAAGCATTTTTCAAAACGCAACTGGTTACAATATTGGTATCTTTAAAGTTAGTGATACAAATGATGAAAAATTAGCTGATTATATAGGTAGAAGTATTACTTTTACAGGTTATTTTCATGAACTTAATAATATGGATACTTATATGTTTTATGGGAAACTTATTAATCATGAAAAGTATGGGGAACAATTTCAGGTAGAAAGCTATGAAAGATGTAAACCAGAAGAGAAGGATTCAATAATTGAGTTTTTAACTAGTGGTCTATTCAAAGGAATAGGAGAAAAGAAAGCCAAAGCAATTGTTGAGGTGATGGGAAAGGATACTCTAAAGGTAATTTTAGAGACTCCTGATAACTTGATTTTAGTTCCAGGAATTACGAAGGCTAATATTTCTACTTTACATACTAAGTTAAAAGAATATGAAGAGAGCTATGAAACGATTATGTATTTAAATGAAATGGGATTTTCAACAAAAGATGCAATGATTGTTTATAATACATATAAGAAGAAAACTCGAGAAGTTGTTGAGGAAGATATCTATAAGTTAATTGAAGATATAAATGAGATATATTTTAAAAAGATAGATATGATTGCTTTGAAAAGTGGCATTTCAAAAGATGCTGATATTAGGGTTAAAGCAGCTCTTATTTATATCATGGAAGAAGTAAGTAATACTTATGGACATTGTTATTATTTTCGTGATGAATTAGCGCAATTATTACCTAGAGTTATTGGTGTTAGGATTATTGAAGAAAAGTTTGATGATTGTTTAAAGGAATTAGAAAAAGATTTAAAAATAATTATTAAAGAAGAACGTTATTACTTAAGAGAAATGTATGAAGCAGAGACGATGATTGTAAAAAGATTTAGAATGCTTAATTCAAATAAAGAAATAGTTGATAAGAAGCTTGATAGTAAAGTGCAGGATTTAGAAGAGTTCTTTGGTATTAAATATAATTCTTGTCAGTTAGAAGCGATAAAAAAGAGTTATACTAGAGACTTTTTAATTATTACAGGTGGACCTGGAACTGGAAAAACAACGATAATGAAAGGTATAACGGAGTTATATCGTCAAATGAATAAGTTATCTTACGAAAAACTAGATCAGAAGTTGGCTCTTTTGGCACCAACTGGTAGAGCTGCAAAGAGAATGAGTGAAACAACGTTGCTTAGAGCAAGTACTATTCACAGATTTTTAAAATGGTCGAGAGAGACTAATAAATTTCAAGTTAATGAGTATAATAAGAGTAAGGTAGAGTTTGTTATTATTGATGAGTCTAGTATGATTGATACTTATTTGATGGCTAGTTTATTAAAAGGATTATCAGCTAATTGTAAGATTGTTTTAGTGGGAGATGATCATCAGTTACCAAGTGTTGGTCCAGGGGATGTTTTGCATGATTTGATTGAATCTAAGGTTTTAGAAGTAGTTGAATTAACTGAGCTTTATCGACAAGGGAAAGATTCTAATATAATTAATTTAGCTTATGATATTAGAAAGAAAAGTATTTGTCGAGATTTGTTTAATGTTTCAGATGATCTTACTTTTATTGAGTGTCCTGATAGTGAGGTAATTAATAATATTTGTGAAATATCTAATACGTATAAAGATTTATCTTATAAGAAATTTCAAATACTTGCACCAATGTATAAGGGCTTAAATGGAATTGATGAGATTAATAAACATGTTCAAGATATTTTTAATCCTAAGAGTAAAATGAAAAAGGAAAATAGAATTGGAGAAGTAATTTTTCGTGAGGATGATAAAGTTATTCAATTAACTAATATGCCTGACGATAACGTTTATAATGGAGATATTGGTCTTATTGATGTAATAATGAATAGTCCTAAAAAAGAAGTTCATATTGATTTTGATAGTAATATTGTTAAATATACACCTGCTAATTTTATTAATTTTAGATTAGCTTATTCAATTAGTATTCATAAAGCTCAAGGATCAGAGTTTGATGTGGTAGTTATTCCTATTGTTAAAGGATATAATAAAATGTTATATCAGAAGCTTATCTATACAGCTGTTACTAGGGCAAAGAAAAAGCTATATATAATTGGAGATATGAAGGCTTTAGAAAAGGCTGCTGCTAATGTCAGTGATGATATTAGAAGAACAACAATTAAAAATTATTTAATTAATGGTATAATTTAAATTATTTTTCCAATACTAAGAGTAGAGGTGAAATAAGATGAAAAAAATGTTAATGAAAATAGCTGCTTTAGCAGGAGGTGCTGGAGTAGTTGGTTATATGTATTTTAAGAAGCATCCAGAAAAAATTGAGATGATGAAATGTGCAGCTAAGGATGCATCAAGAACTATATATAATAAATTAGATGAAGAACAATAGGTAAGGGAAAATCAATTTGATTTTCTTTTATATTGAATTGATATTTCCAAAGAGCAATTATGGTATTATCGATAAATTTGGTGTATAATGTGTTGTGGGAGTGATTTAATGATTACTATTAAAAGTGAAAGAGAAATTGAATTGATGAGAAAGGCTGGAATGCTTGTTTCAAAGATGCACGAATTTATTAAACCATATATTAAAGAAGGAATTACGACTAAAGAACTTGATAGATTATGTGAAGACTTTATTGTTTCAAATGATGCAGTTCCAAGTTGTAAAGGATTTGAAGGTTTTCCAGCAACTTTATGTACTAGTATTAATGAAGAAGTTGTACATGGGATTCCTGGTAATCGTAAATTAAAAAATGGGGATATTATTACAATAGATGTTGTAATTGGATATAAAGGGTATCAAGGTGATGCTGCTTGGACCTATGCTGTTGGTGATGTGGATGATGATAAAAAATATTTGATGGAGCATACTGAAAAATCATTGTATGAAGGATTAGCTATGGTAAAACCAGGTAATAGAATAGGGGATATTTCTTATGCGGTTCAAAAATATGCAGAAGAGCATAATTTAGGAGTTGTTCGAGAATTGTGTGGTCATGGAATAGGAAGAGAAATGCATGAAGATCCAGAAGTTCCTAATTATGGTATTCCTAATACTGGCCCAAGACTAAAACCTGGAATGGTAATTTGTATAGAGCCAATGCTTAATTTTGGACATCGAGATGTTTATTTATTAGATGATAATTGGACAGTGATTACAGCAGATGGTAGTCCTGCAGCACATTATGAACATACTGTATTAGTAACAGAAGAAGGGTATGAGATTTTAACTCCAAGACTTGATTAACGTAAAATAATTAATTTTTACGTTTTTTTCTATTAAAAATGCTGAAAATAGTTGTATAGTATTAGTATAAAGGAGACTGTGAATATGAAAAAAAGTGTTATTTTTTTATTAAATGGTTTAGGAATAGAAAAGGCAGGAAGTTATAGTATTTCATTAGATCAGTGTATGCCTAATCTGGCTAGAACTAAGGAAACTTCTTTTTTTACTACTGCTATTATTAATTCACTTGAATACAGAAGTGCTTATCGACAATTCTTTTTAGGTGATACTTATAAATTAGAATTGAATTTTATTAAAGAAAATATTATAAATGAAAATGTTGGAAATAATCCAATATTCCAAAGTATTGCGACTGATTTAAGAAATAATAGTTCTAAATTTCATATATTTGTGGAGCCTACTAATGATAAAATAGTTGAGCAAATAAATAACTTAGTAAATACTTTGAATTTAAATACAGGAAGAGAAGTATATCTACATTTAATTCTTCCACAACAAACAGTTAATGAATATAAGAAACTTATTACAATTGTTAATTATATTAAGTATCATATTAATGAAAATATTACTGTTGGTTTTATAATTGGTAAAGAATATTTGAGTCCAGAACTTACTAAGATTGAGATGGACTTTATGAAGAAAATGTTTTTTATGTGTTCTGTTGAGAGATGGAGTGAAACTGAAAAGAAATTTTTATCATTACAAGAGGATAATGTTAGACCATGTGAAGTACCAGGATTTTGTGCTACTAATAGTTGTAATATTGTTAATAATGATGTAATTATGTTTTTTAATACTAATAGGAATAATTATGATAATTTCTTGAGAGTAATTTATGAAAATGCTAACGATATGCTTAAAGTAGATCAGTTTAATCTACCAACATATTCTTTGATTAATTTGGATACAAAATACAATATTAGAAGTTTAGCAGAGAATATTGTTTATGATAATAGTTTAGCAAAAATGATGCAAAGAGCAGGTAAAAAAGCTTTAATAGTAACTGAAGAAAAAAATATGAGTCTAGTTAACTTTTTGGCAAACGGACAGACGTATGTTAATAATCCAGATATAGCTTTTATGAAATTAGATATTCCAACATTTACTAATCCAAGTACTATTGATTCTATTATTAATGGGAGTATGTATGATTTAATTATCTTTGATTATCACATGGATGTATCTAGGACTGTTAATGATTTGAAAGAAGGATTAGAAGAAATAGATAAAATTATAGGAGCAGTAAGTGATAGTTGTGTTAACAAACATTCATTATTTATTACTTCTTTATATGGACTTAAAAAAGAACTTCCTATAGCTGATTACAATACAGAAATGGTTACAATAGATTATGAAATGCAAATACCGATTTTCTTCTTTGATTATACATATTTAAGAAGCAAATATGTGTTACTTCCAGGGGATACTAATAATATACTTACAACAGCAATTAGATGTATTTATGATGATGATAGTATCGAGAGTTTAATTAGGCCTAAGGGGTTGTTTAATAATTTATTTGGTAAGAAAAAGTAGTACTAATTATTTGTATTACTTTTTCTTTACATTCTTTTTTAATCATTTTAACTGTTTGGAATATTTTTAATTTATAACTCATTATTTATGATATAATGTTAAAGTGAAAAGGAGAGTTGAAATGGATTTTTTTAAGTATATAATTTTAGGAATTTTACAGGGTATTACTGAACCATTACCAGTATCTAGTAGTGGGCATATATTTTTATTTAAATCTTTATTTAAGACTAATTTATTTAATGATTTAAATTTAGAAATATTTTTGAATTTTGCATCTTTTATCGCAATATTAATTATCTTTAGAGAAGATGTTATTAATTTGATTAAAGGTTTCTTTACTTTTATTGGAAGTAAAGGTAAGAAATGTGCAGAAGAATTTAAATATTGTATGTTAATTGTAGTTGGAACTATTCCAGTTGGAATACTTGGTCTTGTTATTAAAGATCCTTTAGAAGAGATGCTTTCTAAAAATGTTTTCTTGGTAGGTTTTGGATTCTTAGTTACAGCAATTGCATTATTGCTTGTAATGAAATCTAATGGTAGTAAAGAAGATAATGATATTACTTATCGTGATGCGATAATAATTGGATTGTGTCAGGCTATTGCATTGACTCCTGGGATTTCTCGTAGTGGTATGACATTAGTTGGATGTTTACTTTGTGGACTTAGTCGTAAAAGCTCATTAAAATATGCATTTATGTTATATTTTCCTGTAAGTGTTGTGACAATGATTCTAGGAGTTAAAGACTTAGTTGGAGGTGGTCTTGTTGTTAGCCTACTTGGATACTATGCAATAGGAATGATATTTGCTTTTATATTTACATATATTGCTTATAAGTGGTTAACTTCTTTAGTACAAAATGGAAAGTTATGGAAGTTTTCAATATACTTATTTATAATATCATTATTTACAATTATTTATTTTATTTAAAATAGAGTAATACTTGAGTTAAATAATTTAATCAAAATGGAATAATTAAAGAATATATTCCATTTTTTTGGAGATATAAATAATCTTTTTATTAATAGTTATGTATAATTATCTTTTTTTCTAAGTTTAATTAAGTTATATATATATCCTTTTTTTGAGTTTTAGTTAGAATTTTGATTTTATAATAGTATTTCCTTCTTCGATAAAGAGATGATTTTTTTATTTAAGACCAAGTGGTTATAGAAAAGGCTCATTAATTATTTATATTTAGAATACTTGAGTATTAAAGATACTGTTTTTAAGAGTAGAGTGGGAATTATGATTTAAAAATATGTTGATATAAAATGATAACAGTGATATAATTGATGGGAATTTGAGGAAAGGAGTGAGAATATGATTTATATGTTTTTGACTAATGATAGATGTATTTTAAGTGACTGTTTAGGGGAGAGATTATATTCTCATACTTTAAACTTTTAGTAAGTCACTTATGGTGACTTTTTCATTTGTTTTTATTTAGAAGAGGAAGGTGGTAAGATGAAAAAATTTTCTAGTTTTAAAATTTTGTTTCATTATTTAAAAGATGAGAAGTTTAAACTAATAATATATATACTTTTGGTTTTATTTACTTATTTGCCGTCACTTGCTAGTGCCTATTTTTGGGGTATTGCTTTAGAAAGATTGATTAGTAAAGATATATTTGGTTTTGCGACTTATTTAGCTATTTGGGAAGGAATTTATATTATCTTTTATACGGTATTACAGATACCTAGAGATAAATTGTATAATTATCTTGAGATTAAGTTTACGACTAGTGTTAGTAAAGATTTATATAGAAAGATTGATAAATTACCTGCGAAATCATTTGAAGAGATTGGGGTTGGAGAGTTTATTAATAGACTTTATACTGATCCTGATAGAGTAATGGAATTATTACAGAAATTAATTAAATTAATTTGTAAAGGATTAGTAGTAATAGTAGTACTTGTTATATCATTTAAGATTTCATTGTTATTGGGATTTGAAATAGTTATATTTGGGTCTATAATGGGATTTATTTCTTATAAGTTCTTTCCTAAAATTAAAAAGACTCAGGAAAGTATTAAGAAAGAATCTGATAATTATGTAAAAGTTGCGACGGAAAATATTACAGGGATACGTGAAATTAAGTCTCTTGGAATAAAGGATAATATTGAGAAAAATATATTTGGTATTTTAGATACTTTATTTTCTCATACTAAAAGTATAAGAAGTTACGAAGTAATTTATTATGCTCTTAATAATTTAACTTATTTTGTATTACAATTTATAATTTTGTTTACGGCTGGGTATTATGTTATTCATGGTAAGATTGCTTATAGTATATTTATGATGTTGGAGACATATATTTGGAGAATAGACGAAGTTGTTGAGAGTATTTCAGATTTTGGAGTTAATTATAATAAGGTAACAGTATCTTTAAAACGGATTGGTGAAATTATTAATAATGAACTTTATGAAGATGAAAAGTTTGGTAATGTTGAACTTAAGGATGTTAAGGGTATAATCGAACTTAAGGATGTTAAATTTAAATATAGTGATGAAGAAGATAATACTTTGAAGGGACTTAGTTTAAAGTTTGAGCCAAGACAAAAGATTGCAGTTGTTGGTCGAAGTGGTAATGGTAAAAGTACGATATTTAATTTATTACTGAGATATTTTGATGCAACTGAAGGAGTTATTACAGTAGATGGTGTTGATATTAAAGATTTAACTGAAGATAGTTTGAGACGTAATATTTCAATAATTAGACAGGCACCGTTTTTATTTAATTTATCTATTTTAGATAATTTTAAATTGGCAAAAGAAGATGTTAGTTTAGAAGAAGTTAGAAAGTTTTGTCGTGAGGCTTATATTGATGATTATATTATGTCTTTACCAAATAAATATGATACGATAATTGGTGAAGGTGGTATTAATTTAAGTGGTGGTCAAAAACAGAGATTAGCGATTGCTAGAACGTTATTACTTGATACTAAGATAATACTTTTTGATGAGGCAACAAGTGCCTTAGATAATGAGAGTCAAGAATATATTAAGAAAACAATTGATAATTTGGTTAAGAATCATACTGTAATTATAGTTGCTCATCGACTTAGTACGATAGTTGATGCGGACATTATAAATGTTATTGATAAGGGACAACTTGCTGGATCTGGAAGTCATGAGGAATTACTTAAATCTTCTAAGGTTTATCAAGGACTTTATCAAAATGAATCCTCAAATTCAGAAGATAATAATTAGTGGTTATTATCTTCTTTTATTTTTAGCTTTTTTTGCTATACTAAATTATAGTAGGGGGTGTATGACATGTATTGTAGTAAGTGTGGTAATAGTGTTAGTGATACTGATAAGTTTTGTGATAAATGTGGAGCGAGATTACACGATGAAAAATTAAAATGTCCTAATTGTGGCAAAGAGTTGATTGAAAATGCTAAGTTTTGTACATATTGTGGTAATAAGACCGTTTGTTCTGAAAATCAAACTATTGCAGATAATTTAGGAAGTCTGGATCAAAATACTTCGGGTATTAGTAATAGTACTACTAATGACAAGTTGTCTAAGTTTGATAACTTTTTAAATTTATTTAAGAATAAGAAAATAATTGTAATTTGTGGTGTAATATTTATCTTACTGGTAGGAATATTTTCATTTAAGCTAATGAATCCTTCAAAGAGTCGAACAGTAATGATTTATATGGTTGGTTCAAATTTGGAAACAGACATTGGTTTAGCAACGGTTGATTTATCAGCACTTGATTATGAGAAAATTAGTTCACATAAGATGAAAGTAGTTTTAATGGCAGGAGGAACAACAGCTTGGAAGAATAATTATATTGACGTAAATAAAACTTCTATTTATGAGTTAACAAAGAATGGGTTTGTGGAAGTTGATAGTCGTGATATTACAAACATGGGTTCTAGTGATAATTTAAGTTATTATTTAAATTATGTTCATAAAAATTATAAATCTAATAAATACGATTTTATATATTGGAATCATGGTGGAGCAGTTGATGGTAGTGAGTATGATGATTTTTATAGTGATAATTTAAAATTAGTGGATATGAAAAAGGGCTTTGAAAATAGTCCTTTCAAAGAAAAAAATAAATTAGAGGTCGTTTCTTTTAGAACATGTTTAAATTCTACTATAGAGGTTGCAAATATTTATCAAGATTTTGCTGAATATTTAGTAGCTTCAGAGGAAGTTACTAGAGGATCAGTTTTTGGTTCTGCATTAGAGTTTTTGAATGATGTAAATGGCACAGATAATGCAGTTGAATTTGGTAAAAAACAAATTGAAAATTATAAAAATACAATAACTGCTGTTTGCAATTATCAAAATAAAACGGATTTAGAAGAAAATTATTGTTTAGATTCAACTTACTCAGTAGTTGATTTGGATAAGGTTGAACCTATTAAGAGTTCATTAGATAAATTCTCTGCTGATTTACATGACAAAATAAATCAAAGTTATAATGATATGGCCAAAATTCGCAGTAATGTTAGACAATATGGAGATGATTCTCTTGTTTATGATATGATTGATTTATATGATTTGAGTAATAAATTTTCTTCTTATTCGAAAGATAATGCTACGAAACTACAAAATGCAATTGGCTCAGCCGTTGTTTATAATTGGAGTACTAATGATTTCTCACATGGATTATCAGTATATTTTCCTTATAATGGTGATATTTTTTTAAAAACATATGGTGACTATTCGGCATCTAAAAATTATAATAATTTGATAAGTGATTTTTCTAACTTAAAGAAGAATACTTCTTCTACAGTTTTTGCTGATTTTTCATCTAAAAATAATGTTGATGTAAAAAATAATACTAAAGAGTCAGCCGATGTTGAGATTAAACTTACTGATGAGCAAGCAAAAAACTTTGCTAAGGCAAGATATTTTGTTTTTTCAGATAATAAAGATGGTTATTATAATGTTTTATATCGAGGAAATACAGTTAAACTTGAAAATAATACTTTAAAAGTTGATGTAAAAGGTAAAATGTTAAGAATTGCGGATTCTGATTATTTAGAAGATAGTGAATGGATTAGAGGATTTGAAAAAGAAGTTACAGATAGTTATACTGACATAGTTGGAATGTTTATTCTAAGGAATCATCTCTATGACATGCATCTTGTTAATGCCGAAATTAGAATAGATAAAGAACATCCTAATGGTTATATTAAAAATATTTATTTTAATGATGAAAGCAGTAGTAATTTAAATAATCAGTTTTCAACATTTTCTCCTGTAAATGTTTCTTTAGATGATTATAAGTATCTCGAATCAGTATCAAGTGCCTATAAAGTAGTTGATGAACAAGGAAATTATAATCCTAATTGGAGCGATGAGAATAATGGAGTTATTCAAGGACATTATTTTAGTACTGATCAGGTTAAATTGATTAAAGAGGACTTTTCTGCTGATTATGATTACTATGTAGCAGTTCAAATTTGGGATACAGCTAATAATACTTACTTTTCAAATATTGTAAAGATTGGAGCAGAATAATGAAAAAGATATTAAATGACTTAAAAAAATATAAGAATATTATAATTATTCTATTAATATTAATTGTTATCTTGCTTATTGGAATCTTTTTGTTAGTGGGGAGGAGTATTAAACTTAGTTTAGATAAGGAATCTTTAATTAATTATAAATTACATTCTAATGTAGAAGCATCTAAAAAGTTAGTTTTAGATATTCCTGATAGTGGTAGATATGATGTTATTATTAAAAATCCTAAAGTAAATATTAGTGATTATGTATTTTATTCTATAACTGATTCTAATGATAAGATGTTGTCTAAAGGGATTGTTCATACTGATGATGATACGAATATTAAAATCTCTAATTTGAATGATTTGGATGAAGTGTTTTTAAATTTAACTTATTTATCTCCTAGAAAATCCACTTTGGAATTTGACGTTACTCTTTCTTTAATAGAACAAAAAGCTGAGAAAGTTGCTACTTTGATAGATGGAGAAAAATTAAACCAAAAAATGGTTACTATGGCCAATAATGGAGTGTATCCTGGTAATGGGTTTGGATTGGATGAAAATATAGAATCTATAAAAATTGCTAAATCTATTGATGAAAAGTATAAGACTACTGATAATCTTGTGTCTGATTCTTCTCAAAGTAATCCTATTTATATGTGGTATTTAAATCATACAATTTATTTTTACAGTGATGAGAAGATTGCTTTTAATGAACTTGCTAATGATTCATTTAGTAATTTGGCTAAATTAAAAGATATTAACGATTTAAAGTATTTCGACACTTCTAAAGTTAAAAATATGTCTGGAATGTTTTATGGTAACAAGAATTTAAGCGATATTAAGGCTTTAGCTTATTTTGATACATCTAATGTTGAGGTTATGCGTAGATTATTTTCTACATGTACTAATTTAGTTGATATTACTCCTTTATATGCTTTTGATACTTCTAATGTGATAGATATTTCTTTTATATTTGATTATGCTGCAATTGTTGATATTAGTCCTTTAGAGTACTTTGATGTTTCTAAATTAGAGAGTATGGATAGTGCTTTTTATGGTACTAAGATTACTAGTGTTGATTCTATTAAATATTGGAATACCTCTAAATTAGAAGATATGACATTTGCTTTTGCTAATACTTTTATTGAAGATGTTGATGGTCTATCTGAGTGGGATACTAGTATGGTTAATGATATGGCTGGATCATTTACTGGTTGTTTTAAATTAAAAGATATTTCAGGCCTTAAGAAATGGAATACTGCTAAGGTTAAGAGATTTGATTATATTTTAAAAGATACACGAATTATTGATTTAGATGCTTTAACTGGTTTTGATACATCTAGTTTAGAATCAATTTCAGAGGCTTTTGCGAATATTAGAACACTTAAAAATATTAATGGTATACGTAATTGGAATGTTTCTAAGGTAAAAAGTTTAAAAGAATTATTTCGTGATACTGGTTTTTCTGATCTTAGTCCGTTAGAAAAGTGGGATGTGTCGAATGTAGTTGATATGGAGTCGACTTTTGCTTATACTAAAATTAAGAATGTTGATGCTTTAAAATCTTGGGATGTATCAAAAGTAAAAACATTTGAGGCTTGTTTTTATTATTCTAGTGTAGAGAATTTAAATGGATTGAAAGATTGGAATCTTGAAATGACTGAAAATATTAGTCAGATGTTTATGTTAACAAAGAATCTTAAGAATGTAGATAAGATTAATGATTGGAATATTTCTAAAGTAAATAATTTCCATGAGATGTTTAAAAAGTCTAGTGGTGTATATCCTAATTGGAATGGAACATGGAGGGACGATGGTGGCTTTGTAAAGAATGTGTAAAATGTTTTTTTATCCATAGTTTTAGGATTTTTTTAAAGGAAAATATGATATCGTGATTGTGATGATTAGAAATGAGAGGTAAAGATATGTTTTGTAAAAATTGTGGAAATCAAATGAATGATGGGCAGACTTTTTGTTCTAATTGTGGTACAAAAGTCGAGGAGGTTAATAACAATGCTGTTGCTGGTGTTACAGAACAAGTTCCTAATGCGCAAGGAACTATGAATAATGAGGCTAATACTCAAATGAATATGAATACTAATCTTCAAATGGGTGTTAGTATGAATACTAATTCAACAGCTAATGCTAGTGTTAACGGAACTGTAGGAAACCCTGGAGGTTCTGCTCCTACAAATACTGTGGGTGCTACTAATGGTAATAATACAGGAAAAAATAATGGCTCAAAAAAAATTATTATTATTGTGATTGTTGTTGCTTTTGTATTTTTTGCAATTATTATTGGTGGATTTTTCTTCTTAGTTGCTAATATTTCGTATGAAAATTTGAAAAGTGAAAGTGATATTGTAGGTGAAACTGCAAAGAATACTAATGAAAAATTATATAAAGGATACAATTTTACTATTCCAAAGGATTGCGTTGTTAGTGTTTTAGGAACTGGTGAATTATCAATTACTAAAGGAGATACTACTTTCTTAATTATTGTTGATAATAGTACATATGAGGCTAATCTTCAATATTTTATTTCAGTAAATCCTTCTGCAGCTAATGATGCAGAAATTACAGTAAAAAATAGAAAAGTGGCTGATGGATTCCGTACTGATGGTAGTGCTATTTTGTTTACTAAAGCAAGTGATACTCAAATATTTGTAATGAATATAGCTTCTACTGATGGAAAGGTTGAATTGTCTGATATAGAGTTTGTTGCTGATATTTTGAATGGTGCTAAGAAAGATGAGTCTACATTCTCTAGTGACCAAGATGCTTCTACTGGTGGAATTACGAATAGTATTACTGGTATGCAGGCTGGTATTGGAACTATGCAATAATATGTAATAAACATTCATCGCAATGGTGAATGTTTTTTGCTTTTTTAGTTGATAATAGTGTATAATAGAATTAGGAGATGAGATAGTGAAAAAATATGGAACATTAATTAGTTTAGTGGTTACGTTTTTGATTGGTAGTTTACTCTATTATTTGACTTTTCCAGCTTTAAATGTAACTAATATGGAGTTTTGGATATTTGCTGTGGTTGTATATTTGATATTTGGTGTACTTAATACAATTTTGAATCTAAAAATTAGTTTAGATGATTTTGTTAGAAATTTACAATATAAACGTAAGGGAAAGAAAGTTCGTTCTAAATTATTTTTAGTAATACCTGTTGTCGCTTTTATAATTATTTTAGTTAATTTTATCTTATCACCATTATTTGGTGCTAAATCTTATTATAATCGTATTCTTGTTGATTCTTCTAATGATTTCACTGAAGAGGTTATGGAGGCTGATTTTAATAAGATGCCATTACTTGATAGAGATTCTAGTGAAAAAATTGGTGATAGAACAATGGGACAGATGAGCGATTTGGTTTCACAATTTGATGTTTCTAGTCAATATACACAAATTAATTATAACAATGAAATAATTCGTGTTACACCACTTGAGTATAATGGAATTGTTAAATGGTTTACTAATAGGAAAAAAGGTGTGACTGGTTATATTACTGTTAATTCTACTTCTGGAGAAGCTAAATTAGTAAAATTGAAGAAGGGCATGAAATATGTAAGCTCTGGTTGTTTTAATGATAATTTGTATCGTAAATTGCAATTTGCTTATCCAACAAAGAATTTTGAAAGTGTTAATTTTGAAATAGATAATGAGGGAAATCCTTATTATGTAGCTAGTGTTGTTAAGTACGTTGGTGTTGGATTAAGACGTGAAGTAAGTGGAGTTGTAATTTTAAATCCAATTAATGGAAAAAGTAAATATTATGATGTTAAAGATGTACCTAGTTGGGTTGATCATGTATATGAGGCTGATTTAATCCTAGAACAAATTAATGATTGGGGAAAATATAAGAATGGATTTATTAATTCTTTGATTGGTCAAAGAGATGTTGTTCAAACTACTAGAGGTTATAATTATTTGGCACAAAATGATGATATATATTTATATACTGGAATTACTTCAGTACTTGCTGATGAGTCTAATATCGGTTTTATATTAACAAATATGCGTACTAAAGAAACTAAGTTTTATGATGTTGCTGGAGCAGAGGAGTATTCAGCAATGGAATCTGCTAAAGGACAAGTACAACAAATGAATTATACTTCAACGTTCCCATTACTTATTAATTTGAATAATAAACCTACATACCTAATAAGTTTAAAAGATAATGCGGGATTAGTTAAGATGTATGCATTTGTAGATGTAGTTGATTACCAAAAAGTTGTTGTTACTGATAGTTCTAAAGGGATAAAGAAAGCAGCAGAAGCTTATCTTTTGGAAGTAAGTGATGAACTTGAAACTAATAAAACAAGTTTAGAAAAAGAAATTATTGTTAAAAATATTACGACTGCGATGATAGATGGTAATACTTATTATTATTTTATAGATAATGAATATAAGAAGTATCGTGTTTCAATAAAAGTTAATCGAAATAAATTGCCATTCTTGAGAGATGGAGATAAGTTATTAGTAAAATACGATAAAGAACAAGAAGTTATTAATATTACAGATATTGAAGATTAAGATTATCTTAGTCTTTTTTCTTTTTTTTGGTATAATACTATGTAGGAGGATAAAGTATGGCTTATATAGAGTTTAATAAAGTGGATAAAATATATAAGATGGGTGACGTTGATATAAAAGCGCTTAATCATGCATCTTTTGAGATAGAAAAAGGAGAACTTGTTTGTATTCTTGGTGCTAGTGGAGCAGGGAAAACTACAGCATTAAATATTTTAGGAGGAATGGATAGTTTATCTAAAGGTAAGGTTATAGTTGATTCTAAAAGAATAGATAAACTTAGTAATAAGGATTTAATTACCTATCGAAGGAATGATATTGGTTTTGTTTTTCAGTTTTATAACTTAATTCAAAATATGACAGTACTTGAAAATGTTGAATTAGCAGTTCAACTTTGTAATGATCATTTAGAACCCGTTGAAATACTTGAAAAAGTTGGTTTATTACAACGTATAAATAACTTTCCGGCACAACTTAGTGGTGGAGAACAGCAAAGAGTTAGTATTGCAAGAGCTTTGGCTAAGAACCCTAAATTGTTACTTTGTGATGAGCCTACGGGAGCTTTAGATTATAAAACAGGTAAACAAATACTTGAGTTACTTGAAAAAACTGCTAGAGAAGAAGGTATTACTGTTATTATAATTACCCATAATTCTGCGATTAGTGAGATGGCTGATAAAGTGATTAGATTTAGAAGTGGTGGAGTAGAGAATATTCTTATTAATAAGAGACCAAAATCTGTGAAGGATATAGAGTGGTAATATGAAGAGCAAATTACTAGTACATAGTTTGAGAAAAATAAAAGATAATTATAAAAGATTTATTTCACTTTTTTTTATGGCCTTTTTAGGAGTTGGCTTTTTTGTAGGAATTAAAGCAACTAGTCCAGATATGATTATGTCACTTGATAAATACTTTGATAAACATAAGGTGTATGATATTGAGATTGCTTCTACTTTAGGATTTACTGAAAAGGATATTAAAGAGATTGGGAGATTTGAAAATGTGGAAGCTGTTATAGGCAGTTACATGAGAGATAATTACTTGAAAGTTGATTCGAAGGAATCAGTTGTAAGGATACTTTGTATTGGAGATAATCTTAATGAATTATATGTGAAGGATGGTCGATTACCTAAGAATGATAAAGAAGTTGTAGTTGAGAGTAAATTACTAAGGGACAATAATCTTAAGATTGGAGATTTTGTTAGTATTGGTGGTACTAATAATGATTCTGATAATTTTAAAATAGTTGGTGTTATTGTTAGTCCATTGTATTTTTCAATGGATCGAGGGATGACTAATATAGGAAATGGTCAAGTTAAGTATTATGTTTATGTTTCTGATTCAGTTGTAAAAAATGATTATTATACACATATTTATTTAACAGTTAATGGTGCTTCCGATTGTATTACTAATAGTGAGTTATATAAGGATAAGGTTTACGATGTTAAAAAGGAACTATCTTCAATAAAGAAGGATTTAGAGGAACGTAGATTTGAGGAAGTTTATGGTGAGAAGATAGATAATGCTAAGAAAATGGGAATAACTATTAATGAGCGTGAATTACCTAAGGCAAAAATAACGATTAATACTCGAAGTGATAATCAGGCTTATAAGGATGTAGTTGATGCTAGTGAAAATGTTAAAAGACTTGGAAATGTTTTTCCGCTAGTGTTTTACGTTATTGCTATTTTGATTAGTTTAATTACAATGATGCGTATGGTAGAAGAAGATAGACTTGAAAATGGTACAATGAAGGCATTAGGATATAAAACTAATGAAGTTATAATTAAGTATTTGTTATTTTCTATTATTGCGACTATTACTGGAGGGATGATTGGAGTTTTTGTGGGATGCAAATTAATTACTCAAATTATTTGGAATATATATCAGATGATGTTTACGGTACCTTACTTTGTTAGTGAGATTAACTTAGAATATACAATTATTGGTTTAGGGATTGCTTTAATTTGTATTGTTGGAAGTGCGGTTATTACGTGTATTAAAAATTTAGATAATGTTCCAGCTAATTTAATGCGTCCTAAGGCTCCAAAGACTGGACGTCGTGTTTTATTAGAGGGTGTTCCATTTATCTGGAATAGATTTAATTTTTCACAAAAAATTACAGTTAGAAATATATTTAGATATAAAAGTCGTGTTTTAGCAACTATTATAGGAATTACTGGTTGCACGGCACTTATTTTAGCAGGTTTTGGTTTGAAGGATGCAATTAGAGATATTGTTACATATCAATATGATTTTGTATTTCATTATGATCGAATGGTTGTTTCTAATGGAGCTTCTGTTTCAAAAACACTTTCTGATAAATTAGCTGATAAAAAAGAAATTGAATCTCTTATTCCATGTTTTATGAATGATGTCAAAATTAAGTATGAAAAAAAAGCTGAAAATGTAACTTTAGTAGTAAGTGATGATTATAATGAGTTAGATAAAGTTATATCTTTATATGATGTTGACAATAATCGTGAAAAAGTTTTTCCAGTTACTGATAGTGTAGTTATATCTGAAAAGACTAGAAGTGTTTTTGGAATAGATGTGGGAGATTATTTAACAATCTATAATGGTAGTGAAACTCATAAAGTTAAGGTGTCACATGTTATAGAAAACTATGTGGGACAGTATATTTATTTAACTGAAGAAACTTATGAAGAGATATTTGATGAATATTTTGAAAATACATTTTTATTAAAATTAGATAAGAAATTAGATAAGAAAACCATTAATAAATTTGATGAAGAATTATTAGAAATGAGTGAAGTTGCAGCATTACTTAATGTTGATGAAACAATTAATTTAGTAAGAAAAACAATGGAGTCTTTAAATTCGGTTGTGGTAGTTTTAATCGTTGCTGCTGCGCTTCTAGCGTTTGTTGTTTTATACAATTTATCTAATATAAATATTTGTGAGAGGCAAAGAGAAATTGCAACATTAAAAGTATTAGGATTTTATAATAATGAAGTTGATAATTATATTACAAAAGAAAATATAATTTTAACTATTATAGGCATTTTCTTTGGGCTTATTTGTGGTAAATATTTGAGCAATTTTATAATTGCAACATGTGAACCTGATACAGTGATGTTTGTTAGAACTATTAGTTTATTTAGTTATATTATTTCTGCTATAATTACAGTTATATTTACGGTAGTTGTAAATATAATTACACATTTTAGTTTATTAAAAATAGAAATGATTGAGTCTTTAAAAAATGTAGAATAGCATTTAACTTGTTTTTTAAATTAATGAAGGAATCTTAAAATTATTAAGATTCTTTTAATTTGCAACCAGTAATTTACATAATTTCTAATTAAACTGTATAGAATGCAACTTAAAATATTGGTAAAATTAGTTATGTAAAGAAGACAATGTGTAAAAATACAGAAGTCATTTACATATTACTATTAGTTAGTGATATAATTTTTATGAGGAGAAATGATATGATAAAACTTAAGAATGTTTCTAAATTTTATTATAGTAAAGGTGTCATTGCGACAGGATTTACAAAGGTTAATTTAGAATTTAAAATAGGAGAGTTCGTTGCGATAACAGGGGAATCTGGTAGTGGAAAGAGTACCCTTCTTAATGTAATTTCTGGCCTTGATTCTTATGAAGAAGGGGAAATGTATATTGATGGGAAGGAAACTAGTCATTATTTAGAGAAAGATTGGGAGATATATCGCCGTAAAAATATTGGTAATATTTATCAAAATTTTAATTTAGTAAATAGTTATACTGTATATCAAAATATTGATTTAGTTCTTTCATTAAATGGTATTCCAAAAGATGAGAGAAAGAAAAAAATAAATGAGTTACTTAAAAGAGTTGATATGTATAAATATCGTAAGACGAAAGTATCAAAGTTATCAGGAGGACAAAAACAGAGAATTGCAATTGCGAGAGCTCTGGCGAAAGATGTTCCAGTAATAATCGCAGATGAGCCTACTGGTAGTCTTGATAAGAGAAGTGCAGCCAATATAATAAAACTACTTAAAGAAATATCAGAGGATAAATTGGTTATTATTGTTACACATAATTATGAACAAGTAAGTGAATACGTTACTCGTGCTATTACAATGCATGATGGTAAAGTCTTAGAGGATAAGAAGTTTAAACAAGTAGAAGAAGAGAGTATAAGATGTGAAAGTTCTTATAAAAATATTACATTATTTAATAAAATTCGATTAGGTTTTAGAAATACTTTTAATGTAGTTCCTAAATTCATTTTACTATTTTTAGTTTATGCTTTTATAGTAGCAGCACTTATGGGAGAATATTCTTTTTTTAAGAAAAATGAATATGAAATGGACAAATCTGGTTATAATGAAATATTTAAAGATACTGATGATAAAAGAGTTGTACTTAATAAAAAAGATAAGACTGAATTTTCATTAGAAGAGTTTGATAATATTAAGAAAATGAAGAATGTTAAATCAGTCATTAAGAATGATGTTATAGTAGATCAGGATATGGCCTTTACTAATGAAGATGAAATGTTATGGATGATGATGAGGGCAAGTGATATGGAACAATTTGATGGAAAGGTTGATCTTGGAAGGCTGCCTAGTAATCCTAACGAAGTGGTAATTGCTGGAGATAAAGATAATTATTATTTAAGTAGTGATGCAGAAAGTATTTTAGATCATAAATTTTATATGATGGGAGATAATGGAGAAAAATTCAAGGATAAAGAAATTGTAATTGTTGGAATTAAGTATATGGATCTTAAACTTGATTACATTGATTTTAAAATATATTTAAGTGATGAATTACTTGATAAGGTGTTGTTTGACACACACCAAAAATATAGTACAATTACGATTGACTTTATGGGAGAAAATCATACCTCTGGGAATGAAAGTAATTCTTTTAAGCTAGAAACAAATAATTGGGTAACTCCAGGAACAGCAATAATTCCCGAAGATTTTAATTCTAGATGTGATAAGGATGTTTGTATTAATAAAAACTTCAACGTAAAAGTAGAAAATCAATATTATAGTGTAAACCGTGATTTTAAAATTGAAAAAAACTATAATCAGAAAAATATTAATAAGATATTAGAATTAAATAATTATATAAAAGAAGATTTTGAAGAAAATTATAATGGAAAGATTTATATAAATCCTCTTGATTATAATGAATTATTTAATAAAGGTACTTATCAAATGAGTGTTTATGTTGATGATATTGAGAATCTTGATGGTGTGGTAGCAGAACTTGATAAGATGGGATATAGAGTATTAAAAGTAAAAGATACTTTAGTTGATGTAGGTTCAACTGAAATTATGAAAATCTTAAAACTAATTGTAACTTGTGCTTTAATTTTTGTTTTATTCTTTATTTCATATTTTATAATTAAAATTATATTAAAATCACGTAATACATATTTTTCTGTACTTAGAATGCTTGGTGCAAGTAAAAACGTTTGCCGAGAATTATTGATTATAGAACTACTTGTTATAAGTAATCTTAGTTATTTTATATTTATTGGACTTGCAGAGATTAATAAGACTAGTTTATTAAATATAGAGTTTATAAATACAGTAAATACATATTTTAAATTGAATGATTATATTGTTTTATATGTTGTTCTTACTTTAATGTCATTATTAATAAGTATTAAATATGCCGCTAAATTATTTAAGAATAGTGTTATGTCAGTTTATAGGGAGGAGGTATAAAATGATAAGAATAGAAAAAATAGATAAATATTTTAATAGATTTAAAAAGAATAAAATTCATGTTATCAATAATACCTCTTTAGAATTCGGAAATAAAGGTTTGGTTGCTTTACTTGGACCAAGTGGTTCGGGTAAGACGACATTACTTAATGTTATTGGAGGACTTGATAAGGTTCGTAAAGGTAATATTTATATTAATGATAAGAAAATTACTAAACGTCTTCAAGGGCATATTGATAAAATAAGAAATTTAAATATAGGTTATATTTTCCAAGATTATAAGTTAATTGAAGATATGTCAGTTTATGATAATGTTGCTTTAGTTTTAAAAATGATTGGAATTAAAGATAAAAAAGAAATAGAAAGACGTGTACTTTATGTATTAGATAAAGTAGGAATGCTTAGATATAAGAGACGTCCTTGTAATATGTTATCAGGAGGAGAGAGGCAAAGAGTTGGAATTGCTCGTGCGATTGCGAAAAATCCAAGTATTATTATTGCAGATGAACCTACTGGTAACTTAGATAGTAAAAACTCTGTAGAGATTATGAATATTATAAAAGCTATCTCAAAAGATAAATTGGTTATTTTAGTTACCCATGAGACTAACTTAGCGAAGTTTTATGCATCAAGAATAATTGAGCTTGAAGATGGTAAAATTATTAATGATTATGAAAATAATAATGAAGCTGACTTAGATTATGAGATAGGTAACACCTTATATTTAAAAGACTATAAGTATAAAGATAAACTTGGGAATGGAGTAGAGGTTTATTCAAATAATAAAACTGATTTAAATGTTAGTGTTGTAATAAATGGAAATAATATTTATATAAAGACCCATGATAATCGTAAAATAGAAGTAATTGATGATGAGTCTTCAATTGAAATGATTGATGATCATTTTAAAAATATTACTATGGAAGAGGCAAATAAATATAAATTTGATTTTAATAGTATAATTAATGAGAAAATGAGACTTAGATATTCTTCTATTTTTAATCCTATTTCTTTTATAACTAATGGATTTAAGAAAGTATTTAATTATTCAATACTAAAAAAGATTTTGCTTGGTGGCTTCTTTTTATCAGGGATATTTATTTTATTTGCGATTAGTACAATTGCAGCTAGTTTGACAATTAAAGATGAAAGATTTGTTAAAATAAATAGAGATTATTTAACAATCAAAGCTAAAAAGTTAAATATTGATGAATATTTTAATATTGAGAATAATTTAGGAGTTAATTATATAATTCCTACTGATTCGATAGTAAAGCTAAAAGTTAAGACAGATGATTTTTATCAATTTAATGGTTATGATTTATTTTTAGAAGGTAGTTTATCTAGTATTAATATGATTGATAGTAGTAAGATTGTTAGTGGTAGAATGGCAGAAAATGATAATGAAATTGTTGTTGATAAAATGACTCTTGCAAATGTAAAAAAAGAGGATGCTGCTAAGATGATGGGACTTAGAAGTGATAATGATTTTCTTGATAGAGATATTTTGATTAGTAATATGAGTAATATGAAGATTGTTGGTATTTCTGATACCAATAGTCCAGCTATTTATATGGCTAATAGTAAATTTCTTAATGTAATTTATCATGTTAAAGATAATGTCAATGGTGATATGTATGGACAATCAAGTTCGAATAATGCTAATGTTGCTTATGATGATTATACTTTATATTTTGATAAGATTAATTTAAAAGAAGGTAGATGGCCGGAGAATGATTATGAAATTGTGGTTAATAATAGTAATCGTGAATTGATGAAGTTAAATAAAGAAATAAATAAAACTATTAATGGACATAAGCTTAAGGTTGTTGGTTATTATACTTCTAAAGATCAGATAGATACTTATTTTGTTAATGCAAATATGATTAAGATGCTTTTAATTACTGATTCATCTGATATTTCAGTTTATTCTAAAGATAAGGATACTGTTTTAGAAAAAGCTAGAACTGAGTTTAAGATTAATATAAAAGATAGTTATCAAGCCAGCCGAGATGAATACGTTAAAAGTCAAAAAGAAAATATTAAATCTGCTGTAATTAGCTCTGGGATAATAATTGCTATTTCTTTGATAGAAATATTCTTAATGATTCGTTCAAGCTTCTTATCAAGGGTTAAAGAAGTTGGAATTTATAGAGCTATTGGTGTTAAAAAATGGGATATTTATGTAATGTTTAGTGGTGAGATTATTGCGATTACGATACTTGCGGCTATTCCAGGTATATTAGTGTCTACGTATATTTTAACTCTTTTGACAAAGATATCTTATCTTGAAGAAATGTTTGTTATAAATCCGATGTTAGTTGGATATAGTATTTTGTTATTATTTATATTTAATATAATTGTTGGACTTGTTCCAGTATTTAATACACTTAGAAAAAGACCAGCAGAGATTTTGGCGAGAACAGATATTTAGTCTGTTCTTTTGATATTTACTTTATTTTTTATTTGTTATAAAATTATTATAGGAGATGATTGTATGAATGATAAAAGAGGTTTTACATTAGTAGAATTATTAGCGGTTATTGTTGTGTTGGGAATTTTATCTGGTGTTGCGATACAAGCATATTCTAGATATAGGCAAAAGGCTGTTAATCAGTCATATGATACAATGTCACAGAATAGTGCCAATGCGGCTGAGGAATATTTTATGGATCATATGGCGGAAGATAGTGTTAGTATTGCTGATTTAGTTGATTTACAGTACCTTTCCGAGGTTGTTGATCCGCGAGATTCTAGTGCTAGATGTAGTGGAAAAGTTACTAAAATAACGAGCGCTAAAGTAGAGGGTGATGGAAAAAAAGTCGAATATATTCCTTTTAAAGTTGAGCTTGAATGCATCGAGTATAAGAGTTGTATGAAATATCCTGAAAAAAAGAAGTGTTAGGTACTACTATATTTTTAATAAGTATTTGATTTAAAATGAATAATTTATTTGTGATATAATATATTTATATGGAGAGTGATTAGATGACGCCTTTAAGAGACTTTTTTACTAAAATATTTAAAACGAAGAATAGAAGTGAGCCTTGGCTTGAGTATTATTCTAAGGAAGAAAGAAAGATTAAGTTTACTGATAAATTAGTATATGAATATTTAAAAGATAGTGTTGGTGAAGATAAGGATTATATTGCTTTAAACTATTTTGGAACAAGAATTAGTTATAATGAATTGTTTTTAAAAATTGAACAGGCTAGTAGAGCTTTAAGATCAATGGGAGTTAAACCAGGTGATGTAGTGACTATTTGTATGCCAAATACACCAGAAGCAATAATTTCTTTTTATGCTTGTAATAATATCGGGGCAATTGCAGATATGATTCATCCGTTGTCTAGCTCAGAGCAAGTTAAGAGTTATTTACTTGATTCTAAGTCTAGGTTCTTGATTATGTTAGATGCTAATTATGAAAAGTATAAGGAAGTTTTACCGGAGACACTAGTTTATAAAACAGTGTTTGTTTCTCCAAAAGAGTCTATGCCAACTGTTACTAGTTTAGGTTATCAAATAACACGAGGATTTAAAATTAAAAAACCACGACTAGGTGATATTGATTTTTTGACATGGAAAGAGTTTTTACTTAGAGGTGTTTCTTATAATAAGCCATTTAATAATCCAATGAAATCTAGAGATGTTGCGATTATTTTACATAGTGGAGGAACTACTGGTAAGCCTAAAGGAATAATGCTATCTAATTTTAATTTTAATGCTGAATGTCAACAGGATGGTGTTAATGTTTATGATGTCAGACCAAGAGATAAGATTTTAACAATTTTACCAATTTTCCATGGTTTTGGACTTTGTGTTTGTATTCATTGTCCTTTATGTTTAAAGGTTGAGACAATTTTGATGCCTGAATTTGATGGGGGAAGATTTTATCGAATTATGAAAAATTTAAAACCTCATGTTATTGCAGGCGTTCCTACATTATGGGAAGGTATGATGAATAATAAGAAGTTTGATGATGTTGATATGTCACAACTTAAATATATTATTTCTGGTGGAGATTATTTAACTGTTCCAATGGAAAAGAAGATGAACAACTTTTTACATACTCATGGAGCAACTATTGATATTTCTAAAGGTTATGGAATGACTGAAAGTGTGGCAGCAACAGCTTATACTTTTAATGAAACTAATGAACCTGGATCTATTGGTATTCCAATGGTAGGAAATAGTTTTAAAATTTGTAATCCTGAAACACAAGAGGATCTTCCTTTCGGTGAAGAAGGAGAAATTTGTGTTAATGGTCCAACAGTAATGGTTGGTTATTTAAATAATAAAGAGGAAACTAAAAAAATATTAAAGAGACACAAAGATGGAAAAATATGGTTACATACTGGTGATTTAGGTTATATTTCCCCTGACGGAATTATTTATTTTACTGGTAGATTAAAACGGATGATTGTTTCAAGTGGATTTAATGTTTATCCTAGTGTTATTGAGGAGATTATTGAACAACATCCTGATGTTGCAAAATGTTGTGTTATAGGTATTCCTCATAAGTATAAACAGCATGTTGCGAAGGCTTTCATAGTTTTAGAAAGAGATCGTAAACCAAATCCTCAAATTAAAAAAGAAATTATAGAACTTTGCAAAAAGAATTTAGCTGTTTATTCATTACCTAAAGAGTATGAGTTTAGAGATAGTTTACCAAAGACTTTATATAATAAAATAGATTATAAAGAATTAGAAAAAGAAGAAAAGGAGAAAGCTAAATAGTTTTCTTCTTTAATATTTGGAGGTTATATGAAAGTTTTAAGTTTAAGAGAGCCTTATGCAACTCTAATCAAAGAGAAGATTAAAACTATTGAGACTAGAAGTTGGAAGACTAGTTATCGAGGAGAGTTATATATTCATGCTTCTAAGACTAAAATGATAAAGGAAGACATTAATAATCAGAAATTGATGGATTTAGTTGGGGATAGTGAATTAAATTTTGGCTATATCATTTGTAAGTGTAGATTGGTTGATTGTGTATATATGGATAAAGAATTTGTTCATAAAATGAGAGAGAATAAAAATGAGTTTACTTGTGGTATATATAGTGAAGGAAGATATGCTTGGATTTTAGAAGACATTGAAGTGATTGATAAGATTCCAGCGAAGGGAAAACTTAATATTTGGAATTATCTTGATTAATTAATGTATTTATTTTATTATAGAGAGTTAAGAGGTGAATTTATGACGAATAATAATTTTGTTTATAGTTCTTTAGATACAAAGAAGTTAGTTGTGATGATTGAAAAAGAGATTGAAAATAATCTTGAAAAAGCAAAGAGAATGTTCTCTTTTGTAGATAAAAATACTAACCCAATTGAATATCAGTATTTGTATGGAATGATTAGAGAAAAAGAAATTTATTCTGAATATGATGATAGTATGAGGAAAAAGTATGATGAATATTTGAGTATGGGAAGAACTGCACTTAAAAAGAAAGACTACAGTCAAGCTTATAATTTATTTGCTGCTGGGTATGATGCAACAAAAAATAATGTATTTAGTTATTATATGGGAAAAGCTTTATTTAAAGCAGGAAATAAAAGAGCTGCGTATCCTTATTTTATTGGATATACTCGTTTTGGTGGTTCTAAGTTACCTAAGGCATTACTATATACTATGGCTGCATATTGTGAAATTGGAAATGAGAAGAAAGCTAGAAAGTATTATACACAGTTGTCTTATATTAATGAAATATTTAATCATGATTTTAAATTAGTCTCTCCATTTAATAAAAAAGGAAAATTGAAAGATAAGAAAAAGAGATTAATAATGACTGAGAGTGATTTCTTTGATAAAGGAAAAACTTTAGATTTAGAAAGTTATTATGATTATGACTTTGATAATAAAATCTTAATTATTGAGAGTTTATTTAGAGACGGTAAGTATAGTGTTGCGATTAATTTACTAAATGAGTTGAATCCTAGTGATAAAAATCAAAGAAAAAGAGTACAAGAAATAGAAAAAAATAAAGTCCTTTATAAAAATAAAATGAGTAATTAAATTTACTCTTTTTTTGTGATAAAATAGAGATATGCAACCGATATTTTACATAATTTCCAAGTAAAATGTATAGAATGCAACTAAAAATATTAGTAAAATTGATAGTGTGAAAGAGGTGAAAATATGAAGTTTGGTGACAAATTAATTGCACTAAGAAAAAAGAGAGGTTTATCTCAGGAGGAGTTGGCTGAAAAATTAAATGTTTCAAGACAATCTGTTTCTAAATGGGAAAGTAATAATACTTATCCAGAAACTGAAAAGATTGTACAAATCTGTAACTTATTTAATTGTTCAATGGATGATTTGATTAATGATAAGGTTATAGATATTGATCAAGTTGAGAGAAAGGAAAAGAGCAATTTAAATATTAGTATTGATTCATTGCTTGATTTTATTACAAAAACAATTGATATGTTCGCAGGGATGACTTTTACAAGTGGTCTTAAATGTGTAATTGAATTGTTTATTATTGCTTGTGTTATGGCATTTGGAGGATTTATAGTTATATCAATTGTGATGGGGTTACTGAATAGTGTATTATCATTTATAAGTAACAGATATTTCATTACTAATTTTATTGGTTCTGTTTTGGGCTTGATTTGGGTTGCTTTAACTTTAATAGTTTTGGTTCATATATTTAAAATCAGATATTTAGATTATTATGAACAAGCATTAAATGAAAAGAGCAAGAATGAAGATAAAGATGATGTTAAAAACAATAAAGTGAAACTTAAAGAAAATGAAAAAATTAGTCATAGTGAAAAGGTTAAGAATGTTGTGATTAGAGATGCTAAGGATGAGCCATTTGCGTTTTTATCAATTCTTTCAAAGATTGCTATTGGTTTTATAAAGTTTTTTGCATTGATGTTTAATTTTGGGACTGTTTGTACATTATTTGCATTTGTTGTATGTTTTGTAATTCTAATTCCATTTAGTTTTAATTCAATGTTGTTCTTTGGAATTAATGTAGCAGTTTTTGCGGGTATAGTTGTAACATTATTACTTATTATTTTATTGTTTAAATTTATTTTTAATAAAAAAGTTAACATTAAAATGGCAATTATACTATTTGTGGTGGCTGTTGTTTTAGGTGGTGTTGGTTCTGGAATTGGTGTTTTAGGACTTAAGGATGTTGAAGTTAAAAACGTATCTGCTAGCGATAATCTAGTTAAGTTTGAAGATAAGATTCGTTTTTCGGATAATTTGTATATTAATCATTATGGATATGACGTAGAGTATGTTGTTGATGAGACTATTGCTGAGGGTGATATTTATATAAGTACGAATTATGATGACCGTCTATTTAAAGTTAATTCACATTATGACAGTGAAGATGGTATGCGTGGTTATACTTTGCATGCTGATAGTAATATGAATTTTAAAAATATATATGATATTTTTATAAAGAATTTGAAGAATAATATTATAGTTGATTATGGTGAAAGTGAATTTGATGTAATAACAGTTAAAGCTAATCAAATGACAATAGATAAACTAATGAACAACTTATCAAAGATGTATTTATATGAAAAGACTACTACTGATTCTGGTATTAGAACTAGTAATTATGAATATAGAGTAGAAATTGATGGTTATGATTGTTCTGGTAAGTATGATGCCTTAACTGATACTATGAAAATCGATTCTCGTTATTGTAAGTGTGAAAGAAGAACTATTGATACATATAAGGGAACTAAAGTCATTTATAATTGTGAGTCAACAGAAGAATATGACGATTATTATGATGAATAAAAAAGCATTAGAGTAATTTCTAATGCTTCTTTTAATATTTAATTTATTTCATTGAATTTTTTTTCTTTTTGTTTATATTCTTTTTCCCATTGTTGTGGTCTTAGTTCATGCATTTGTTTACAGAACATTATTTCGTCCCAAATTCTATCTGCTGTTTTTTTGTTACCATAATAATTTAATAACATATCGTATGTGTATTCATAGAATAAGTCATATCTATCAAATGGGGGAAGTGGTTCACCTTTATAATTTGCTTCATCATTAACAACGTCCCATTCCCATTCTTCTACTACTTCATCATATTCTTCATCATCGTACCAAAAATCCATTATTAATCGTTGTTTTTCTTCAATTGTCCAATTAGGATTTCTTAAAATTTGATAGCGAATGTCAAATGCTCCAGAACCATGTGCTTGAGTCTCACTCATAGAAGCGAATAGGTGATTCATATAGATACTTTTTGCTTTTAAGCCAATAGGATTAACGCTTCCACCTAATTCAATAGTTGAAGTGATATCATCAGTTATACCATTTTCATCTAATTTCTGTTCATAAGCTAAGTCTTCATTATTTTGTTTTACCGTTCCTCTTTTGTTCATTGCTTCAGCAACTGCGAAGTTTTTTTGTTCTTCAGTTAGTTTTAAATCATGATTCCATAGACTCATTATTAGGAATGTTGTTCTACCATTAATTGATCCGAATCCCAATCTAGCAATATCTGTGTTAGAGTAGATAGTATTAATTATTTTTTGATAAATTTCTTTATCAGTATTTTGATAATCTACTAGTAGGGCCTCGGCAATTGTTGTTCCTTTAAAAAGGTCTTTTTCCCCGAATTTATCTTTTCTTAATTGAATTGCTTCGGTTAAGACTTCAGGTTCTTTTTTTATATTTTCCCAGATTTCTTCAGGATTTCCTTTTTTAGGAAGTCCATGGCAAGCTATGTAAAGTTGCTCTTCTAAATCTTTTAATTTATTTGTTGTCATATTACATTATCTCCTTTTAATTATCTATTCTATATTAAATTTATTTTAAAGTAAAATAAAAAATGCTTATAGCATTTCTTACATTAAAATATCACAAAGTAGCATGACAATTATTCCTACTATGAATGCTAGAGTACTGCCTTTTCTTTCTTTATATTCAAGAGCATTTGGAATTAGTTCATAAATAGAAATATGAATCATAATACCAGCTGTTATAGCAAGGATCATTCCTAAGATGAAATCATTGACAAATTTAGCAATAAATAAATAGGCAAGTATTGCACCGAATAATTCAGAAAAACCAGATATCAAAGTATATATGAATGCTTTTTTTCTGCTGCCTGTTGCATAATAGATTGGAACAGCAATTGAGATACCTTCAGGAATGTTATGAAGGGCAATGGCTAGGGAAAGACTTAGACCTAAGCTAATATTAGAAGATGTTGAGATAAATGTAGTAATACCTTCAGGAATATTATGAAGCATTAAGACTATAACAGAAATTATTCCTAGTTTATATAATTTGTTTGAAGTGAACTTTTCTTCGATTTTATCGTCTACTTTAGCAGAAAATAAAATACCTACGACAACGAAAATAGCACAAATTATAATTAATGGAAATAATCTAAAAATGTTATTAAAAAGGGCTATTGATTCAGGTATTAGAGAAGCTATTGAAATTGTTATCATAACTCCAGCAGAAAAGGCAAGGGAGTAGGCAATAATTTTATCTTTTTTACTCTCTTTCATATAACAAGGAATGATTCCGATAATAGTAGAAATTCCCGCAATAAATGTAATTAAAAAGCTAAATAATGTTTTGTTCATAGTAATAAGTATGTTTCTTAATGGATTTTTAGAACTAAATATGTTAAAATTAGTGGAAGAAGTGAAGTGGTAATATGAATTATGATATTTTAATGGAAAAACAAATGGAAAATATAGAAGAAGGAACAGAACTTCTTTTACATGCTTGTTGTGCACCTTGTTCATCTGCAGTACTTGAGAGGATTGCTAATCATTTTAAAGTGGCAATATTTTATTATAATCCTAATATTACTGAGGAAGCGGAATATAACAAGAGAATTGCTGAGATTAGAAAATTTATTAGTATGTTTGAAACTAAATATGAAATTACATTAATAGAGGGTAATTATGAACCAGAGAAATTCCTTACTATGGCAAGAGGATTAGAAAATGAGCCAGAAAGAGGAAATAGATGTTATAAGTGCTATGAATTAAGACTTGAAGAAAGTGCTAAAGTGGCAGAAAAGTTAGGATATGAATATTTTTGTACAACACTTACTTTATCTCCTCATAAAAATAGTAATTGGTTGAATGAGATTGGAGAAAAGCTTGATAAAAAATACAAGTCAGCATACTTGTATTCTGATTTCAAAAAGAAAAATGGTTATAAAAGAAGTATAGAATTATCAAAAGAATATAATTTATATAGACAAGATTATTGTGGATGCATTTATTCAAAAAGGACTACTCATTGATAGTCCTTATTTTTTCTTTTAATTTGTTACTTGAAAAGGTATGATTTTCTATTTCTTGTTCTAGTTTTGGAATTATTACATTGCCTCGTGATGTATACTTATCATAATTATCTATTTCAATACCATCTTTAAATATTTTATAGGCAGTAGATTTAAAATTATCCATATCATGGATGATTAAGATATAAACGTCTAAGTTGTTTTCTAAAAAGTAATTTAGAACAATTTCTTTTATTTTATTTATCTTTTCCTTACTTGTTGTTTTATTACTAACTTGAATTGAACTTACTTCTACTTGTTTACTTTTAATATTATATTTTTTTAAGCAAGCAAAAGCTGCTTCTTCAAGATTTGTAGTATCTGTTAGAGATAGTCCTGTTTGGTATAATTTATCTTGATCAAATTTAAATATTCTAATCATTTCATAGGCCCAGATTTTATCTTTTTCTTGAGCTTTAGTGGAATTAAAACTAGCTGTATCGATAAATGTTGCGAGAACTGCTAATTCAATTAATTCTTTGGGAAAATATGATTCTCTTCCTTCTACTAATAAAGCAGCAGTAGAGGAGATTATTTTATTATGGTAGACTGGACAATAGTTTTGCTTTGTTGTTGGATGGTGGTCATAAATTGCGATTATTTTAGCGCCTTCGATATCTCTTTCGTTATGATCAACTAAAATTATTTGGTTATCGTCTTTAGTTAATTGTCTTTGGTGAGTTTTATAGTCTATATTATTGCTCTTACATATTTTTTCTGTATCGTTATCAATTCTTTCATCAGGAATGACAAATTCTGCTTCATATTTTGTATGTTTATTAAAATAATATTCTAGAAGTATCCCACTAACAATAGAGTCAATATCAGGATTTATATGTCCGAGAATTACTAATTTGTTGTTTTCCATCTAATCACTCCTTGAACTTAATAATTATTATAGCATATATTATTTAAAAATAATTATACGACTTCAAAAACTTTACTTATTCTTTTGAAAATAGTATACTTATTTTATGTGAAGGATGTGAAAAAAGTGAAATATTATTGTATTGGTATTAAAGGAACAGGAATGTCTACTTTAGCACAAATTTTAAGTGATTTAGGAAATGAAGTTTCTGGCTATGATGATGCACAGGGGCATAAGTTTACACAAGATGGATTAGAAGAGAGAAATATTCCAATTTACTATGATGGTAGTTGTGAATTAGATCCTGATACTATTGTTACACGTAGTGTAGCTTTTGGAGATGATCATCCAGAAATCATTAGAGTTAAAGAATTGGGGTTTAAAATAAAAAAATATAATGAACTTATGGCTGATGTTATTGCTATGTTTAGTACAATTGGTGTTAGTGGTACCCATGGAAAGACTACAACATCTTCGCTAGTAAGACATATTTTAGAAAAAAATGGTGGATGTAATTACTTTATTGGTGCAGGAGATGGGTATGCTACTGAAATAAATAAATATTTTGTTGTAGAAAGTGATGAATTCAATCGTCATTTTACAGCGTATCATCCCATGTATTCAATAATTACAAATATTGAAGCAGAACATCTAGAATGTTATAAAGATATAGATGATATTCGTGGAGCGTTTGAGATTTTTGCAAATAATACTTCTAAGCTTGTGGTCGCAAATGGTGATGATAGTGAAGTTAGAAAAATGAATTGTAAGACAAGAACATTATTTTATGGTTTTGGATTTAAAAATGATGTTATCATTAAAAATTTAAAATTGACTGCAGAAGGATCAAGATTTGATATTTATATTAAAGAAGAATTATATGGTAGTTTTGAAATACCGCTATATGGAAAACATATGGTAATGGATGCATGTGGTGCAATTATTATTTGTCGTGAATTAGGAATTGAAAAAGAAGATATTATTGAAGCTTTAAGTACTTTTAAAAATGCTAAAAGAAGATTTGCTATTACTAATATTGGTAATGCTGTTATTGTTGATGACTATGCTCATCATCCAACAGAGATAAAAGTAACTTTGGAAGCTGTTAGACAAAAATATCCAGATAAGAGATTAGTTGTTGTTTTTAAACCTAATACTTATTCACGTACAAGAGATTTTACGGATGAATTTGTGGAGGCTTTAAATGTTGCCGATAAGGCGTATCTAACTGAAATTGATTGTAATAGAGAAAATCCAGAAGATTATCCAGGAGTTAGTTCTAGTATGATAGTTGAACGATTAAATCATGGTGATATTATTAGTGAAGAGACTATTGGTAAATTAATAAATGATTTAGATTCAGTAGTTTGTTTTATGAGTTGTGCTTATGTTGATAAGCTAATTGATAAATTTAAAGAATTAGTAGTAGAAAATACTGTGGAGTAGTATGTTTAAAGAAATACTTAATAGTGTTCAAGATAAATATAAAAAGATTCAAGAAGAATCTGCGTTATATAATAAATTATTAAAAACTACAGGAACAATTTCTAATTTAGAAAATTTGCCAGTTATTGAAAAGAAAAACATTACAATTAGTTATAAAGATATATTGGAAAAGTGTCCTGATTTAAATGACAGTAAAGCTATGACTATTAGGGGAGTTTTACCTATAAATGAAGTGTATTTAACTGTTATGTATGCTAGAGAATGTAAAACTAATAAAGAATATTTTTTGGTTCCAACAAATAAATATTTATGGGTAATTAGTGTTGGTGGATATGTTAGATATTTGTATGATAATCTTAAGATTGAAGTAGTTAAAAATAATTTAATGAGCAAAGTTCTGAATCTATCTAATATACTTTTAGAAGTTAATGGAGCAGAAGAAATGATTAGTGAATTTATGCGAATAATTAATGATTCGAATTATAGATTGAATTTATCTCATGAAGGTCTTAAAAGATTTTGTGGAATGGAACCAGAGTTAAGTTTAATTAATGATATAGGTACAGGTATTAGTATGGATAATGAGAGTAATTTTGTTTTTCATACAAAGGATTTTGATTATAAATATAATATTAAAGATATAAAAAACTATGAATTGCTACTTGATGATAATGTTGTACTAGAAAAAAGAAGTAATAGAAGAGTTAGAATGACAGCAAATAAAAGTAGTTGCTATCAAATGAATATTAGAGTTACTACAAATGATAAAACCTTTATCTTACCAATAATTGCTAAAAGTACTTTTACTGAAGTTTATCAGTCAACAAGTGCAATGTATATGAATAGTAGAAGTTTTGCGGAAAGAATTATTACTCTTTTAGATGAAGCAGATGAAAATATGTTGAATGGTGCATAATTTTTGCAAAAAAAAAATTAGGAAAGAGGAAAATTGTCATAGTAACGATAGAAACTATGAACATTTTCTTCTTTTTCTTTGCTTCCGTCATAAAAAACATAAGTATTTATTAATGTTCCTTGATGTTTCGTAATCATTTCTTCAATTTTATCTCTTGTTCTTCCTAAATAAAAACTATCATCGATAAAAACAATTTTTTTCATAGAAATGTCATATTCTTCCCAAAAGCTTACTATTTTTTTTCCTTTGCGTAACCCTCCATTGACTACAATAACTTTTTTAGTTAGTTCTTTGAGATTTGTATCAATGAATTTTTTAAAAACATTTCCAAAGTTTCCACTTACAATTATGAAATCAAAAACTTCGTTATTTAACACTTTATCAGTAATCATTTTTAGAAGCGTGTCATCATTTCGAAGCTTTTCGTCAATAGCATCGAAAAATATTTCGCCACCTGTATGTTCTTTTAGGCAGAGTTCAACTAAACTATCAATTTTCTTACACATTGTGCAACCTCCTTTTTAAGTTCTTACTATTTTATACTAAAATGGAAGAAATGTAAAGATTATGTTACAATAGTATGCGGATGGGAGACTTTAAAATGAGAATTGGTTTAGATGTTGATAATGTAATATTAGATTTTGATGGCGGAATGCTTGATGCGATGCTTTTAGAAGATAAAAATAAAAGAAATAAAGGTATAATCAATGAGAATGCTGATTATATTTTAAGTGGGATGTTTGATTGGAGTAATTCAGAAATAGTCGCTTTTATGGATGAAAATACTGAAAGAATTGCTTGTACTTTGAGACCATTAGAAGGTGCGAAGTATTATATGGATAAACTATTAGAGGAAGGTCATGAATTAATTTTAATTTCTAATAGAGCTTATCCGCATTATAAAGAGCCTTTTTTGACTACAGCTACTACTTTAAAAAATAATCAGATAAATTATACAAAATTAGTGATTACGGAAACTAACGATAAGAGTAGTGCGTGTCTTCAGAATAAGGTTGATATTTTAGTGGATGATCGAGCAACTAATTGTTATTTGGCAATGAAAAATAATATTAAATGTTGTTTAATGAAAAGTAGATATGAAAAAAGAAGTTTTACCGATTTAGATTCAGTTTCTAATTGGGAAGAATTATATTATAAGATTCATGGGTTGGATGCTTAATTTTTTTGATGATTTGTGATATAATTTTGTTGTTATATTAAAAGGAGAATTTTATGAAGAATAAGAAAATTACGAGAAAAATTTCACAGGGAGTTTATGTTTTGACAACAGCTGGTGGTGGATGTGTTGTGGATGCTGTTTCACAAATTAGTGCTGGTGATAATCCTTTGATTTCAGTTGCAGTTATGAAGAAAAATTATACCAATGAGTTATTACATAAGAATGATAAGTTTGCTCTTTCTGTAATGGGAATTGAGGTAAATGTGGAGATTATTAAGACTTTCGGAATGAATTCAATGCGTGATATCAATAAATTTGAAAATATTCAGACGATTGAAGTAGAAGGAGTTCCTGTTATTGAGGATTCACTTGGCTATATGGTGTGTGAAATAATTGATAAGATTGAAAATGAAACACATACATTATTCATAGGAAAATTGATTGAAGCTGATTTATATGAAGATAGTGATGTTATGACTTATGCTTATTATCAAGAACATAAGGATGAATTGCTAAAAGTAACTACTGAAGAAGGAAAAACAGCTTGGGTATGTACAGTATGTGGGTATGTATATTATGGAGAAGAATTACCTGATGATTTTAAATGTCCGCTTTGCGGGGTAGGAAAAGATTTATTTGAATTGAAAAATAATTAAGATTGAAGGTAAATAATAATGAAAAAGTAGAAAAATATTTTATTGATCATTCTAAATTTTATTATATTTCAACAAGTGAATTTATTTTGATTAGTATAGTTGTATATTTAAGGATGATTTTAATTATGTTAAGGAGTGTCGAAAGATTATTTATAAATATTTATAGGGAAGATACACCATTTACTTTGATTAATGTTAAGTATATCAGAAGAATAGCTTTTTATTTAATTTTATCTATTTTTGGACCAGCAGTTTTTGGAACTGTTTTTTAAGTTATAACTGGACTAGAATTTGGAATAAGTTTTGAACTTATGGATGTTATGATTGCACTTATTATTTTTAGTTTATCTTATATATTTGAGTATGGATATGAAATTCAATTAGATTCTAAAGGTAAGATGTACGATATTGTTGATTAAGTAGAAGATATTTTTAATACTAATATTTATTTGTCGTACTTTACTTTTTATAGTATACTTTCTTTTGATAGTATACAAAGAATAAAGAAAATAGAAAAAGAAGAAAAAATGAGAAAAGCATTTGAAAATTAAACAGAAATATTTATTAAGTCATATTTTTACTTATTGGTAAAGATATGACTTTTTCTTGTTTAGCAAATTTTAATTATATTTAAATTATAACTTTTCTAATTTAATAGAGAAATCTTACAAATCTGTAAGATTAAAAAGAATTAGATAATGGTATAATATAATGAGTAGAAGTAACTATAATAATTTATATTGAAAGGAGAATTTATGAAAAAGATATTAATTGTAGAAGATGAAATTACAATAAGCAAGGAACTTAAAAGTATTTTGATAAATGCAGGGTATGAAGCTGAAATATTAGAAGACTTCGATAATTCTTTGGAAATAGTTAAGAATAGTAAACCTGATTTAATATTATTAGATATTAATATTCCAGTATTAAATGGAGAAGCATTATTAAAAGAAATTAGAAAAGAATCTAATGTACCAGTAATAATGGTTACGAGTAGAGTTAGTGAAGTAGATGAAGTATTATCTATGTCTTATGGAGCAGATGACTACGTAACTAAACCATATAATCCAACAATATTATTACTTAGAATTCAAAATATTTTTAAAAGAATGGAAGCTAAAGTAGATTTTTATAGGTACAAGGATTTAGAATTTTTTCCAGGAAAGGGAATACTAAAGAAGGGAGATGTGGAAGTTTTACTTACCAAGAATGAGATGATTATATTTAGTTATTTATTAAATAATCAAGGAAATATTGTGACAAGAGATGATTTGATGACTGATTTATGGAATAACGAAGAATATATAAATGATAATGCTTTGACAGTTAATATTAGTAGATTAAGAAGTAAACTTAGTGAACTTGGTTATTATGAGGCAATTGAGACGAGAAAGGGTTATGGTTATATTTTAGTATGAAAATAGGTAAGTATTTAAAAGATAAGTTTTGTGAAATTTTCTTAATTATTTTCTTTTATTTGGTATTTTTGATGATGCTAACGGTATTTAGAGTTTCTAATACTTTAGTAATTGCGTTTTCTATTGTTTTTTGGACGATGATAGTTTTAATCTTTTTTATTGATTTTTTTAGAAGGAAAAGGTTTTATGATGAGTTTCTTGGAAATATTGAGGCTCTTGATAAGAAATATTTAGTTTTGGAGACTTTAGCTAAACCATCTTTTTATGAAGGAGAAATTTTATGGCAAGGTCTTTATGAGACTCATAAATCAATGATTGAAAATGTAAAAGATAAAATACATGAGATTGATGATTTTAAAGATTATATTGAGATGTGGATTCATGAAGTTAAAATACCTATTTCTTCTCTTACTTTACTTTGCCATAATCATAAAGATAAAATAAATAAAACATTTTTAGAGCAAATTAAAAGATTAGATAATTATATTGATCAAGTTTTATATTATGTACGAAGTAATTATACAGAAGAAGATTTTACAATAAAAAGAGTATCTATTGATAAAATTATTAGTGGGGTCTTATTAAAGAATAAAGATGATTTATTAGAAAACAAAATAGATATAGAAGTTGATTTAGAAGAAGGTACTGTTTATACGGATCAGAAATGGCTTGATTTTATCTTGAATCAAGTTATAAATAATAGTATTAAGTATAAAAGAAGTGATGTTGATTCAAAGATTAAAATTACTACTGTAAAAGAAGATGATAAGATTATTCTTAGTATTTGGGATAATGGTATTGGGATACCTGAGGTGGATATAGAAAATGTCTGTAAGAAGTCTTTTACTGGGATGAATGGACGGAGTATGACTAAATCAACAGGGATGGGTCTTTATATTGCAGATAAGCTTTGTGGTAAGCTTGGACATAGATTAGAGGTATCTTCAAAAATTAATGAGTATACTGAGATTAGAATTATATTTGGAAGTAATGATTTTTATAAAGACATGGGGTGAGTATTAGATTACAAAATTGTAATGAATGGTAATATTAGACGAAGGACAAATTTACTTTATTTTAATAGAATTAATACAGAAAGGAGAAATATTAGATGGAAAATATTTTAAAAATAGAAGGTATTGAGAAATACTATGGAAATAAATCTAGTTTAACTAAGGCTATAAATGATATTTCTTTTGAAGTTAAGAAGGGTGAATTTGTGGCGATTATGGGAGCAAGTGGCTCTGGAAAAACTACCTTGCTTAATGTAATATCAACAATTGATAAAGTAACAGCAGGGCACATTTATGTAGGTGGTGAAGATATTACTAAATTAAAAGGAAATAGTCTTAATAAGTTTAGAAGAGAGGAACTTGGTTTTATTTTTCAGGATTTTAATTTGCTTGATACACTGACAGCTTATGAAAATATTGCTTTGGCTTTGTCTATTCAAAATGTGGGTGTAAAAGAAATTGAAGAACGCATAAAAAAGGTTGCGAGAGAGTTAAATATTAAGGATATTTTAAATAAGTATCCTTATCAAATGAGTGGTGGACAAAAACAGAGAGTGGCATCAGCAAGAGCAATTATTACTGATCCAAAGTTAATACTTGCGGATGAACCTACTGGAGCGCTTGACTCGAAGTCAGCCAAGATGTTACTTGAAAGATTTAATCACTTGAATAGTGAACTTTCAGCAACAATTCTTATGGTTACACATGATGCTTTTACGGCAAGTTATGCAACTAGGGTTATTTTTATCAAGGATGGTAAGATTTTTAATGAAATTCGTCGTGGGGACAATTCAAGAAAAGAATTTTTTGATAAGATTATAGATGTTGTGACAATGCTTGGTGGTGACTTAAGCGATGCTCTTTAAATTATCTATTAAAAATATCACAAAGAGTATAAAAGATTATGCCATCTACTTTTTTACTCTAATATTAGGTGTTGCGATATTTTATGTTTTTAACGCACTTGATTCACAGACGGTTATGCTTAATGTGTCAAAATCTACTCAGGAATTAATCGAACTTATGATGACGATGTTATCAGGAGTAAGTGTTTTTATTTCATTAATCTTAGGTTTTTTGATTATTTATGCTTCAAGGTTTTTAATGAAAAGGAGAAATAAGGAGTTTGGAATATATCTAACACTTGGAATGAGTAAAAGAAAAATTTCTTTAATTCTCTTTTTAGAGACATTAATTATTGGGTTCTTTTCCTTAATTGTGGGTCTTGGACTTGGTTTTGTTTTATCACAATTTATGAGTATATTGGTTGCTAATATGTTTGAAGCTGATTTTACTAGATTTGAGTTTATCTTTTCAGTTAAGGCTTCGATTAAGTGCTTAGTATATTTTGGAATTATGTACTTATTAGTGATGATTTTTAATACTATTAGTGTAAGTAAGTGTAAGCTTCTTGATTTATTACACGCTAATAAGAAATCAGAAGAAGTGAAGTTAAAAAATTCTTGGTTGTGTGTCATTATGTTTATTATCTCTTGTGGGGTTTTAGGGTATGCTTATTATCTTGTTACAGGAGGTATTGATAAGTTAAATGATGCTAAAGAGATATTAATTCCAATTGCTTTGGGGTGTATTTCAACATTTTTCATTTTTTGGTCTTTATCAGGACTTTTACTTAAAATGGTAAAGTCTATGAAAAAGCTATATTACAAAGGATTAAATAGTTTTACTTTGAGACAGTTTAGTAGCAAAATTAATACGACAGTTTTTTCAACAACAATTATTTGTTTAATGTTATTTGTAACTATTTGTGTTTTGTCTGCATGTTTAACTCTTAAGAATTCTATGAATGCTAATATAAAAGAGTTAGCTCCAGTAGATGCGATGTTTACAGTTAATATGAATATGGATAAATACTATGATTATTATAAGAATTCTGGATATACTGATAATCAAATAAATAATTCTAATTATTCAGCGATAGAAACGTTTAAGATATTTAATTATGATATTACTGATAATTTAGAAGAGTATGTAGAAGCTAATACATATGCAACTCCTGACTTGACACTTAACCATACATTAGGTTCGAAATTGGACACTATAAGACAGAGTTTTCCATTCTTAAGATATGATACAATGGAGACTATTATGAAGATAAGTGATTATAATAAAGTGGCAAAACTTTATGGTATAAAGGAGTATTCACTTAATAGTGATCAATACTTAATAGTCGCTGATTTTAAATCAATGGTTGAAGTTAGAAACATGGCATTAGAAAATAAAGAATCAATTAATTTATTTGGTTATACTTTAAAACCGAAATATAATTCATGCCAAGATGGTTTTTTAGAAATGTCTAGTCAACATATAAATACTGGTATTATTGTAGTTCCTGATAAAGTAGTTGATGAAGACTATTTATATCATAATCATCTTATAGGTAATTATAATACAACTGATAAAGAAGAGATTCAGAAGATAGAAGATAATATTAATGAACTTTCAAATGATTCAAATGCTAGTGATTATTTGCTTCCTAGTGGTTCTACTAAGTTATCTATAAAAGAAGCAACTGTTGGTTTATCTGCAATGGTAACATTCATTGGTTTGTATCTTGGAATTATTTTTCTAATTAGTAGTGCAGCTATACTTGCTTTAAAAGAATTATCAGAAAGTAGTGATAATAAAGAAAGGTTTAGAATGCTTAGAAGAATTGGTACAGATGAGAAATTAATCAATAAAGCTTTATTTAGACAAATTGCTATTTTCTTTCTTCTACCATTAATACTTGCTTTAATTCACTCTATATTTGGAATTATCTTTGCGGTTAATATTTTGGAAGTGTTTGGTAATGAAAAATTATTGCCATCTATCGTAATGACTGCCATATTTATAGTAATTATCTATGGAGGGTATTTCTTAATTACTTATTTCTGTAGTAAGAATATAATCAAAGAGAGATAGTATGTTAGTATTAGCTAGTTTTTTTAAAAATAATTGGATTTGGCTTTTTCTACCATTAATATTATTTGAAGTTATATTTATTGTGATTGCAGTTATTAAAGGAAGAAACGAGAAGGATTAGTTGGACTAGTCCTTTTTATGTGATTTTTAGAGTGAAGTAAACTATTTATTTTGATAAAATTATTAATTTGGAAAAGTCATTAAAGAATAGTAAAACATGGAAATTATTCTCAAAAATTAATCCCGATTTAAAAGAACTAATGCTAAAAATTATGACCCAAGAGGAGAGTTCTTATATTTCTATATATAATGGTACGATAAAGAAATATGATGTATATGCAATGAAGTATTATTTGGATGATAAAACTTTAGAGATACATCAGTATGGTGACTATAATTCCAATAATGCTTAATATATGAAATTTATTATAAAATTGAATCTAATAGAAAGGTTTTGTAAATACACTAAAAATGTTCAAATATAAGTTACTATGTTTTTGTTAGTGGTAGAAATAGGTAATTGAAGTATGAAAGTAATAATTTTAGTTTTAATTTCATTATTGTTTTATTTAATAGATGTAAAGTTTCTTGGTAAAATTAATTATTTGTTAATTATTTATCTTGAAATAAGATATATAAAATATTATAATCTATTTATGGAGAGTCTTAGTAAAAAAAGACATATTTGTAATGGCCAAATACTCCATGTGGGTTTGCACCTGAATGAAAATTCAAGTGCTTTTTCTTTATCTAAATAGTAATGCTATTATGATGAAGATTAATAATATAACTATAAGTCTTAGAAAAAACTTTTCAGTCATATTACCACCACCTTCCATAAACCAGAACTCCCTGATTAATGGCATGGAACATTTGGTACAAATATGTCAACTGGTATTAAAGCATGAAAGTAATTGTTTGTAAAATTAAGTTTTTTAACAATTGTTTTAAGAATATGGTTGTATTTTTAATATTTCCTATAAAGAAAAACTGTTTTTCACTTATTTTATTGAGGCTATTTGTTTATTAGCAATGGTTTGGAGTAACTCGGTTACTCTTTTTATATTGACTAATGTAATATAGTGTTATATACTGTTATATGTCAGGAGGATTCTTATGAAAATGATTATAAGTAATAGTAGTTCTATACCGATATATGAACAAATAAAAAATTCAATTATAGAACAAATTATGAATGGAGAATTACTAGAAGATGAAGCTTTACCTTCGATTAGAACTTTAGCTCATGATATAAAAATTAGTATAATGACGATTAAGAAAGCTTATGATGAATTAGAAAGTGAAGGGTATATTGTTTCTCGTCAAGGAAAAGGTACATTTGTAGCTCCTAAGAATACAGAACTGGCGAGAGAATCAGCTAGAAAAGAAATTGAAGAATATGTTTCAAAAATTGTTGATCTTGCGATTAAATATGAGGTTGAGAAGGACGAGATTATTGATGTTTTAAATATATTATATGGGAGAGATGATTAATGGATATGATGGCAATTGATATTAAAGATTTAAAAAAGAAGTATAGTGATTTCGAACTTGGTAGTATTGATTTAGAAATACCAAGAGGTATCATTGTAGGTCTTATTGGTGAGAATGGTGCGGGTAAGACTACTTTAATTAAATCAATTTTAAATATAATAAATAAAGATACTGGAACAATTAAAATATTTGGGAAAGATTATAAAGAGTTTGAAACTGAAATTAAAGAAGATATAGGTGTTGTTTTGGATGAAGAGTTTTTCCCAGAACTTTTATGTGCTAGAGATATAAATTTAGTAATGAAAGATATTTATAAGAATTGGGATAGAAAATTATTTTATAAGTATTTGACTGATTTTCAAATAAAAGATAATCAAGCTATAAAAACATTATCTAAAGGGATGAAGAAAAAACTTGAGATAGCAACAGCACTTGCACATCATCCTAAATTATTAATATTAGACGAACCTACTAGTGGACTTGATCCTGTTGTTAGGGGAGAAGTTCTAGATATTTTTATGGACTTTTTGAAAGATGAAGAGAACACAGTTTTATTATCGACACATATTACTAGTGATTTAGAGCATATTGCAGATAGAATTGTTTTTATTGATAAGGGTTGTAAGGTATTGGATAAGGATAGAGAAGAGTTATTTGATAACTATGGTATTCTTAGATGTGATAATGAATCTTTGGGAAAAATTAATCAAGAAGATATTGTTTCATATAAGAAAAATAAATATGATGTGTCAGTACTTGTGAATGATATTAAGAAATGTAGAAAGAAATATAATGATTTTGTGATTGATAAAATTACTTTAGAAGAATTGATGGTTCTTATGATTAAAGGAGGTAAGTAGATGTTAGGCTTTGTTAAGAAAGATTTATTATTAGTTAAAAATAATTTTAAGAATATTTTAATAGCTTTAGTAATTTATGCTTTATTTATAATTACTAATGAAATGGACGCTTCTTTTATAATACCTTTTATGATGTTTATGGCTATTGTTTCAACATTTAGCTATGATGATTATAATAAATGGAATACATATGCAGTGACACTACCTGGTGGGAGGAAAAATGTAGTTAAAGGTAAATATATGGTTACTATTATATTGATTTTAGGAGTTTCTATTTTAGGACTGATATTATCACTTACTTTTTCTGGATTAATGGGAAATTTTGATTTAGAATATACATTATCTTCATGTTTAGGATATTTTGCAGCAATAATTTTTATGATTTCAGTTTTATACCCAATAATTTTTAAATATGGTTCAGAGAAAGGAAGAATTGCGATGTTTATACTTTCACTTTTGTTTATTGCAATCGTTGGAATTGTTTCTAAATTTAAATTTAAATTCTCTAAAGAATTTCTTGTTTTCTTTGATAATTATGGTTTATTTATTGTTTTGGGAATTGTAATTTTGCTGTTTATTGCTTCTTATTTTATTTCTTTAAGAATATATAAGAAGAAGGAATTTTAGTGAGTTATATGTTTGAATATTTTATGATGGCGAATGGATTTTCTATTTAATTATATAGTGGTAAGAAAAATAAATAAAAATTTATAGGACTTTTGATTATACTTGAAAAAAGTCCTTTTTTGTGGTATAATTTGTCTAATTTAAAGGGGGATATTTATGAATTTAACAGTGTTGCCAGAACGCGCTGGACAAGAAGTTTATATTGATCAAGATTGGATTAATGCAAAGGATGAGGCCGGATTTTATTTCTTTATGTCTGAAGATATAGAAACACCAGGTAAAAGAGAAAGAAGAGAGGTTGTAAATCGCTTAATTGATTTAGGATATAATGTTATTACTGATAGTAGTATGGTTACTGATGATACTTTCTTTTTAACACCTTGTCTAGATAAACATATTAATAAAACTAGAGATGACTATGTTTCTAAGAAAACTAAGAAGATAAAGGATAGTTTGGAGACAACTAATGTTTCTGAACCACTTTCTTTTGATTTTGCTGACGAAGAGTTTCCCAAAGTTTTACCTGAATTACCTTTTGTTTTGAAGAATACAGGAGAAGATGGCGGAATTGATAAGGTTTTGATAAGTACAGAGGAACAGTTAGAGATTTTTAAAAGATTTTATGAAGAAATTAATGATTATAGTTTTAAGGAAGCAATTATAAGAACGAAAAGACAATGGGGATTGGGTGATGATGTAGTATTTAATGAAGATGGTACTTCTAATTGTCCGATTTCTATTAGTCGTATTGATTATAAGAAGAGAATGCATGATGATTTTGTTATGCAGGAGTTTATCGATACTCCTACAAAGTATAATACGACTTTAAGAGTAGTTGCATCTTCATCTCTTGATATATTTGGAGCTAGTCTTAAATATGCTTGTCCAGAAGAGATGGAAAAAGAAGGCTTTTATGGATTAGTGGATAGATATTTACAAGATTCTGAATCACCTTATTATTTAGGAAGTAAAAGTATTATTTCAAATACCGTTGCTGGTGGAAATAGCATTTTGTTAGAGAAAATTGCTTATACAGAGGTTGAACAGAAAGTGTTGAAGGTTCATGGGATTGATCCTGGAGATGCGGCTATTCCAAAAGATGTAGTTGATGCGGCACTTGCGATAATGAGTAATTGTCGTCGTGAAATTGGTGCAATAAGCGGAATTGATTTTATATATGATAAAAAGACTCAAACTTGGAAGTATTTAGAGCAGCAAGAATATCCAATGATGAATACATATTGTGAAGCATGGCATTTACCTTATGTTACTGATAAAAACGATATTCAAGGTTTTATGGATACTCAGCGTCGTGCAGACATTGATGCGAGACTTAGAGCTTTAGCATTAACTGTTATGAGAAAGAATGTTTTAGATTGTAGTGAAAAGAAAATTATTAAAAAGTAGTAGAAGTCCTATATAGAACTTTTAAGTATTCTTTTTGCTGCATTATTAATGAAAAATTAATTTTTTGGGTAATAATATGAAACAAATTAATGAGAACTTTAAATTTTTTGAAAGTTGAGAGGTTTATAAAAGTTAGAAAATATTTAAAATGAGTAATGACTATTTTCAATTGAAGATAGTCATTTTTCTGTTCAAATAATTAAATAAATATTTAATGATTCTTTTCTTAAGTGCTATAATTATATAGATAAATATAATTACTAGGTGGTGTTTTTATGAATTATAGTTATGTAATGGGTGTTGATGAGTCTATTCTTGAGTTAGAAAAGCTTGGATTTAAGATTAATAAAGTTAGGAATAATTACGAAGTTACATTTCCTAAGAATTTAAGTGAAGTTTGGGAAGAATATATTACTAAAAAGCTAGATTTAGGTTTTTGGAATGAATATATAACAGGTGATAATGTAATTTTTTTATTTCATTTAGATACAGGTATTGAGAGGTATGTTGTTGAAGATTTTATTAATGATGAGGTTTTAAGTCTTTGTGAGAGACTTTGTGAGTGTAAATTTGACTCTCTTTATAAGATGCTTAGTGATAATGAATTTTATAAGAAAAACGTTTTTAATGTGAGATGATGGGTGATTAAATGAAGAAAAATATTTTATTTTTTACTGGATTATTGATTATATTAGGATTTTTGTTAATATTTGTTTATGATGATGATTTTTTATATAAAAATGAAATTATTAAGATAAAGGATATTTCTACTATTGATACTTCAACATCAACTAACGATTTAGGGTTAGAAGAGAAGTATTATAAGAAAAAAATAACAGGTATTGTAACTAATGGTAAGGATAGGGGAAAGAAAAAGGTATTTACTTATGAAGAAAGTTATTCATCGGTAGTTACTGATAGGTATAAAGTTGGAGATAAGGTAATTACTGTTAAGGGTGAGATTGAAGAGCTAAAGAGAGATTTTTATGTGACTATTTTATTGGCTGTTTTTGTTGTTTTAATTGTTTTAATTGGAGAAGTTAATGGTTTACTTTCAATTGGAAGTGTTATTTTAAATACAATAATTTTTTGTTTAGGAATTGATTTGTATTTTAGAGGAATTGATATTTTATTTTTATGTATAATTGAGTCAATTATCTTTTCAATACTTTCTTTATTTATTGCTGGTGGTATTAATAAAAAGACAAAAGCAGCTATCGTCTCAGTAATTGTTTCAGTGAGTGTATTGTTGGTGATGGTGGTTGTTATTGCAAAGATAACTAATTATGATGGTGTTAATTTTAATGAACTTAGTTTTTTAACTGTTCCACCTGAGGAAATAATTATTCCTGAGTTATTACTTGGTAGCCTTGGAGCAATTATGGATGTTGCAATTACTATGGCGGCAGCAATTAGTGAATTAGTTGAGAAAGATAAGAATATAAGTATTAAGAATTTAAAGAAGTCTTCTAAACAAATAGGGAAGGATATAATGAGTACAATGACTAATGTTTTGTTTTTTACTTATTTATGTGGTGGATTGCCAATATTTGTTTTAGCTATTAGAAATGGTTTCTCTGTTTATAATTATATTAGTACTAATTTTTCTTTAGAATTAACGAGATTTTTAGTAGGAAGTATTGGTATTGTTATGACGATTCCAATTGCGACATTTACATGTATAAGGATGATCAGAAATAGCGAAAAGATGTTTAAGAAAAAGAAAAAAGCTAGTTAATAGGTTTATATTACTTAGCTTTTATTTATTTTGGTTAGCTTTATAATTTTCTAATATTAATTTATCTCGTATGGCAATTGATTTCTTAGTGATAAGTGGCCTATAAAATTCATTATCTAAAGATTTTGCTTCTATAAGGCATTTGTTCATTAAATCTAATGCCTCATCTAGTGAGTAAAATTCTAAGTGAAAGCCTTCTTCTTCATCTTTTTTATCTGGAAGTGGGGCAGCTACTAGAGTTCCTTTTGAGAGATAATATATTTCTGTAAAAACTATTTCAGCAACTGGATCACTTGGTCTAATTTCAACTGTTTCACCAATATGGTAAAAATCAGAGATATTACCAAGATATCCAGTCATCTGTAAAAGAATTTCTCTTACTTGATGTAAGATGTTTCTAGTTGGTTCAATTGATCTAGCAGGTAGTTTTACTTCTTTAGTATTCTTATATAATTCTATAGCAATCTTTTTATCTTCTCTTGGAAAGATAATACTTGCTCGATATCTAATTTTAGGATCATCAGAAATCTTATTAGTATCGATTAAGTCTTCAACGTTCATTTTAGGAAAAAATTGAGCTATAGTGTTTGGAGTAATGATTTTAAAGAAGTAGTCAGTTTCTTGATTTGATTCTTCGCTGGCTTTTGCATTATATAGGAAGTTAGTTTCTTCGGAACTTTTATAAGTAATTATTTCGCTGTTATTGGGAAGATATGTAGAGACTGCTTCTGGATATAAAGAGTTTTTGCTTAAAAGCATTTCAAATATTTTTGAGACACCACCATGGGAAACAATTAAAACTGTTTTATCTTTATAAGCTCTTAATAGTTTGCCAAAAATAAATTTTGTGATTGGCCAAGCAAAATTAAAGAAGTTTTCAACGTTTAAGGGATTGCTATAGTCCCAGACAATATCATAATTGAATGTCTTTTTATTACGACCTTCATATAAAGCATAATTTCTTTCTGTCAAAGATTCCTCTATAAGAATAGGTATTTTATCTTCTCTATGATTGTTTATAATTTCCATTGTTTCTTTGGCTCTATTAAGTGGTGAGACGAAAGCAATATCAATTTTTTTATCTTTTAATTTTTTAGCCATCTCTTCTGCGTGAATAATTCCCTCTTCACTTAGTGGGATATCTACATTTCCTTGCATTTTCTTTTCTTTGTTCCAAGCTGTTTTTCCATGTCTTACAAATAAAATTTCCATTTTGGATGCCTCCTTTTGATTGATATTATTGTAGCATACTTTAAGGGATATTAATAGTAATATCTTGAAGAGGTGTTGTTTTACTTTTTTCTATTGTCTTGGTATAATATCTAATAGATTTTGAGGTGGTTTTATGGAGAAAATTCTTAAGGCTGTTGCTCCTTGTTCAATGTTTTGTCAAACTTGCACTGGGTGTCAATATGGTGATATTAGTTATCATGCTAAAGCACTATTAAGATTATTAGAGGGACATGAAGAATTTCTTGATAAGAATCTTAGGGAGGAGTATAGGTATAAATTAGAAGAGTTTAAGGTTTTCAGTGAGAAACTTAAAAAGTATGCTTATCCAAAATGTAACGGCTGTAGAGATGATAGAGCATTTGGCTGTAGTATTGAAGGTTGTTTTATACCAGAATGTACCAAAGAACATGAAATTGACTTTTGTGGGGAGTGTATAGAATTTCCTTGTGATAAAGTAAATGAGAGTGTTTATAGTAGTGCAACAATTAAAAAATGGCTATTTGGAAATACTGAAATTAAAAATAAAGGAATAGAAACTTATTACGAAGAAAATAAGGATATTCCACATTATATTGAATATGTAAAAAAATAGGAGGAAGATAATGAAAAAGATTGCTTTAGTAACAGGAGCTTCAAGAGGTATAGGAAGAAGTATTGCTGTTAAATTTTTAGAGGAAGGCTATATTGTTTATGGTACTTTTTTTGAAAGTGAGGAAAGGATTAATGAATTAGTAAATAAGTATGGGAAAGATAATTTTAAAAAAATTGGTCCTTATAACTTTAGTAGAACAGAAGATAGTTTTAAATTAGTTGAAGATGTTGCGGGAATAGAATTTGATACGTTGGTTTTAAATGCTGGTACGTTTTCTGAAAATGATGATTTTGTTAATTTTGATTTGGACGAATTTAATAATGTTATGAATTGTAATTTTTATTCTCAATTAATTATTGCTACTAAGTTGCAAAATTATATTAAAAATGATGGAAATCTTGTTTTAATGGCTAGTAATGATGCTTATAGCGGAGCTTTTGGTAGTATGTCTTATAGTATAAGTAAAAGTGCTGTTGTAAGTTTAATGAAGTGTCTTTGTGTTAATTATGGTAGAAGACATATTAGAGTTAATTCTATATCTCCAGGGGCAATTAATACTGATATGAATACTCCTGAACAAGAATTTGAAGCACCTTTATGGACACCAATTGAGAGAATTGCTCAGCCTTATGAGGTTGCTAATGTTGTTTATTTCTTATCTAGTAGTGAATCAAGTTTTATTAATGGGGAAAACATTACAATAAATGGTGGTTATGGTAATGTGAGTGTCTTATTGAAGGATGAAATCGAGAGAAATAGAAAGATTGTTGGTTATGAGTGGTTAAATGAGAAAATGGCTAGTTTAAAAGATGAAGATAAAGTTTATTGTTTAGATACTACTCCAGAATATGGTTGGATTGATCATCCACTTGAAGAAATATATATTAATGAACACATTAAAGCATTAAAGAGGAATGTTGATGTACATAGAATTATTATGACACCAGAGGATAAAAAAGAATTTATTTTAAATAATGATTTAATTAAGAAAACTTTGAAAGAATCAGAAAAAGCTAAATTTATTGGAGTAATCAAAGAAGAAGATGTAAAAAGATTTAATAAAAGTGATTTTCCTAAGATTGGTAAGGGATTTGAAATATTCGTTTTAAAAGATGGAACGAGACAATTATTTATAGATTCTTTTATTAATGAAGAATCTATGGGATATGTGATTGAAAATGATATGATGATTGATTCATTATTAGAAGTATTTGAAAATATTTATAGTAATATAATGGAGAAGAAAATTGAGGTTTATCAGTCAAATAATTAGTTTTAGTATGGGAGATGAAATTGAATGAAAAGTAGAGTACAATTGGTAAAAGATGCGATGGAATGTGCAAACAAAACAATTCCAACTACTGAAAAACATATTTATACAGCGTTTGAGGCTGGGGAGATGCTTGCAGAGTATTATCATGCAGATAAAGAAATTGTTAAGATTGGTTTGTATTTAATGGATATTAAATTGAAGGAATCAAGAAAAGTAGGCAGAAAAAGTGAACATGATTTAATGGCTACTGATTACGCTAAAGAATTTTTAAAAGAATATGAACTTACTAATGATGAATATGAGACAATTATTAATTGTATTGAGGCTCATCACAAGAGAGTGGCTTTCAATTCTATTGAAGCTGAAATATGTGCTAATGCGGACTGTTATCGTTTTATATCACCAAAAGGAGTGTTTGCTTACGAAGAATTTTTAGCAGTTAAATTGGATGATACGAAGGAGATCGTTAAGAAGTTACAGGCAAAGTTAGAAGAAAAACATAGTATTATTTCACTTGATAAAGTTAGAGATGATTTAGAAAAGTATTATCAAATATTTTCTGATTTGTATGTTACTATTTTGAAGGATGAGAATATGTAACTTTATTATTATGAATATTGAAGTTGAGGAGAAAATGAATGAAAAGTAGAGAACAATTGGTAAAAGATGCGTTGGAACTTGCAAAGAATACTGTTCCAATGCCAGAACTTCTAGATTTTTCTTTAAAAAAAGCTAGGAAGCTTGCAGAGATTTATGATGGAGATGCAGATATTATAATTATTGCGATGTCTTTAATGGATTTGAAAATTAAGGATGCAAAAGAGGCTGGAAAAATAGAAATGCATACTGATATGGCTGTTCTTTTTGCTGGAGACTTTCTTAAAGATTATGATCTTACCAATAAAGAGGTGGATAAAATAATTAATTGTATAGAAGCACATCATGGAGCAGTTCCATATGGAAGTATAGAGGCAGAGATTTGTGCTAATGCAGATTGTTATATTTTTATTCATCCAATTGGAGTATTTGCTTATGAAAGATTATTAGAAAGAAGAGGAATTGTTTTTATTGAACAGATTAAACAATTAAATTTTAAGCTTCAAGAAAAATATAAGTTACTTTCACTTGATGTGGTGAAAAATGAATTAGAAAAGTATTATCAATCTTTTTCAAAATTATATGAAGATATATTAAATGATAGAGATATTTAATTAATAAAAATAGGAGATAGAATTATGGATTTATTGGAAATTAATCAAAGAATAAGTGATAGGTCAGAATGTTTTTATTGGCAAACTGATAGAAAAATTAGTGCTGAAGAAACTGGAATGATTTGGAAAGATAGACATTCTGCTATTACGAATGAAGAGTTATTAGAAAAAATTAATAAACAATTAGTAGATGATAAATTAGTCTTCATTAATCCTTTAGACTTAGATGCACAAACAAGTTTAGGAAATGTTAATTCAATAAGAGTTGGTGTTTTAGAAAGTGGCAAGGAAGTTATAATTAGATGTCATCCGAAGGGTGTTAAGAACGGTTATTTTTATGCGGAGAGTTTAGCTGCTGAAGTTGCTTTAGAAAATGGGATTCCTGCCTATAAGACTTATTGTATTCATGAACTTGAGGATGCGAATGATATAAGTTATCAAGTCATTGAAAAACTTGATGGCGATACTGTTCAATATGCTTTAAAAGGTGATCCTAAAGCAGAAGAAAATCTTGTTATTGAAATGGGTAAAATGATGGCTAAATTACATAAAATTGAAGCTGCTGGATTTGGACCTTTTGATAATGATTTAGCAAAATCTGGCAAACTTGTTGGTAGACACAATTCATTAAAAGAATCTATTAATGCTTCTCTTGATGAGAATTTAGAAAGACTAGTTAAATATGATGTTTTAACTCAAGGAGTGGCAGATAGGATGAAGGAATTGTTTGAAGATAATGCTTTACTTGATTCTGATGTTTCTGTTTTGATTCACAATGATTTTGCTGATTGGAATTTATTGACAGATGGGAAGACAATAACTGGTGTTATTGATTGGGATGAATGTGTTGCAGGAAATCCAATTCAAGAGATTGCTTGTTGGTCAACATTCTTTGATCCAGAAAGAATCAAACCTTTTTTGAAGGGATATTTTAGTGAGATTAACATGTATGATAACTTTGAGGGGACTTTTCAACTTATGAGGCTTAGATATACAATATCTAAAATGGCGCTTAGAACAAAACGTTATACTTATGAGAAGACCGAGTTTTTAAAAGGTATGATTGAGAAGGGAACAAAACATTTAGATGAACTAGCAGAATATTTTAATCTTAATGAGTCAAAAACTTATATTAAATCAGATAATTAATTTTTAATAGAGGAGTAGGTGAAGCGATGAAGACAATTGGAATTATTGGTGGAATGAGTTATGAGTCAAGTATTCATTACTATGAGAGAATAAATAAACAGGTTAATCAAATTGCTGGTGGGTTAACGTGTGCTAAATTATTAATTTATAATGTTAATTTTGGTGAAATTAGAGAATTAATGTTAGAAAATAAGTGGGAAGAGATTGGCGTTATTCTTGCAGATATTGCGAAGACTTTAGAAAAAGCTGGTGCTGATTATATTGTAATTGCAACTAATACGATGCATAAGTTAGCTGATTTTATTCAAGATAAAATAAATATACCAATTATTCATATTGCTGATTGTGTAGCAGATAAGTGTAAGGAAAATAAAGTAGTTAATGTTGGATTATTAGGCACTAAATATACAATGATTGAAGATTTTCTTGTTAATAGATTAAAGCAAAATGGTATAGAAGTTACTACTCCTAAGAATATAGAACAAATTAACGAAATTGACAGAATTATTTTTGATGAATTGTGTAAGGGAGAAATAAAAAATATTTCTAGAGAATATTATAAAAATGTTATTAGACAAATGATTGAGGAAGATGGTATTGAAGGAGTTATTCTTGGGTGTACTGAAATTGAAATGCTTATAAAAGAAAGCGATTTAGATATTCCTATTTTTGATACAACTCAGTCTCATATTGATTCTATTGTTGACTATTCATTAGAAAAGAAATTAATAAAGAAGTAAAGGTGATAATATGAAAGTCTTAATTTTAAGTTTTAGTGCAAATAAAGTAAATGAAGATAGTTTTGTTCCTAATAAAATTGGTTTAACTTTTTCTTGCGTAAATTTATGTAAGGAAGAATTAGAGAAAAATGGAAATGAGGTAGAACATATCTGTATCAATAAAAAGGATATAAAAAAATGTATGGCTTGTGGTAGTCGTGGTTGGGGGAAGTGCCTTAAGGAACATAGATGCGTTATGAATGATGATTTTAACGATATTTATAATGAAATGTCTAAGTTTGATGTATATGTTTTCGTTACTCCAGTATATTTTTGGGAAATGAGCGAGAGTGCAAAAACATTCTTCGATAGATTAAAAAGATGTGATGCTTTTAATGATAAATCACAAATTAGGGGTAAAAAAATAGTTTCTATTGCTTGTGCAGGTGGTAGTGGAAGTGGTACAGGAGAAACATTAAAGTCTTTTGATATCTTAAATCATTTTCTAAAGACAGAGATGATTGGAAGAATTTCTGTAACTAAAAGTAATTTTGAAGAACAAAAGTCATTAATAAAAAAAGCTATGAAGATGGAGGAATAAGATGGAAAAGATATTGGTATTAGCATATCCTGGTAGTGGTAAGACAGAGCTTGAAAGACAATACGAAGATGTGGTGGACTTTGAGCATCAAGACTTTAGATATGTTTATGATGAATCAATAAGACATTTACCACTTGAACTGCGGAAAGGTTCAACTGATTTACGAAAAGATAATCCAGAGTGGCCGGAAAACTTCCTTACTAATGCACTAAGCGAACTAGATGAAGGAAAAATTGTTGTCTCCCCTTTTGTTAGAACAGTATATGAGGCTTACAATAGTGATTATTTTAAAGACAAAGCAAAAGATGTTAAAACTATTTTAGTATGTCCGAGACTTGATCAATTTGAAGATTATATTGAGAGATTTAAAGAAAGAGGAAATAGTGATAATTTTATTGCAAGAAGAAAATCGGAAATTGCAGCTGTAATAGAAATTTTTGAAAATGCAGAGAATTGTCAAAAAATAGTTCTTGAATCAGGACAATATTTGGCAGAATCTCTAAAGAATTATGGAATTAAATTAAATAAGAAAAAAATTTATACTAAATAGTAAAAATTAGATAAGTATGCTAAAATAAGTGAGAAAGAAGGGAAAATAATGGCAGTTAAAATAATTTATTTTGTACATGGTACAACAACAGATAATTTAGAGCATAAGTCTACTGGATGGATTCCTGGAGAACTTAGTGAAAAGGGAATACAACAAAGTATTGATTTGAAAGATCAGATAAATATGGATGAAATTGATTTGGTTATATCATCAGATTTAAAGAGAGCAATTGATTCTGCTGATTATACTTTTAAGGGAGTTAAAGAAATATTACATGATTCTAGGATTAGAGAGTGTAATTATGGAGATTTAAATGGAGATGATACTTCGCTTGTAAAATATGAAGATCATATTAATGAAGCTTTTCCAAATGGGGAGGCTTTAGTAGATGTTGAAGCAAGACTTCGTGACTTTTGTAGCTATCTATTAGAAAATTATGATGGCAAGACTGTTGCATTAGTTGCTCACAAAGCTCCGCAATTGGCATTAGAAGTAATAACTAAAAATATTACTTGGGAAGAGGCAATTGATAAGGACTGGAGAAAAACAAAGGCTTGGCAACCAGGTTGGATTTATGAAATTTAATTTCTAAGTGGTGAATATGAATAAGATTTTAATACTAATTTTATTAATATTAATGCTTTATATAGATAGGAAAAGAGGTATAAAACTTTTTATTTCAATTTGTTTAAATTTCTTAATATTAATAGTTTTATTTTACTTAATATCTTTGGGAATGGATTCTGTAATTATTTCATTACTCGGATGTTTTTTACTTAGTGTGATTATTTTATATTTTGTTAATGGAAAAAATGTTAAAACAGAAGCTGCATTTATATCTATTGTAATTGTTTTAGTTATACTTGCAGTATTCATCTTTGGTATTACTAAAATGTCAAGAATAGCGGGATTTGGTTATGAATCATTTGAAGAAATTAATATGTTCTCTTATGATGTTAAAATTGATTTTACTAATATTGCAGTTTCGTTGGTATTAATAAGTTTAATAGGTGCGACGACAGATGCAGCTATTGCGATATCATCAGCTCTTTATGAAGTGTATGATAATAACAGAAATTTATCTAAGAGGGAATTATTTTTATCAGGTATTTCTATTGGTAAAGATATATTATGTACAACTACTAATACATTATTATTTGCATTTTTAGGTGAATTTATGACTTTGGTTATTTGGTTTGCGAAAGGAAATTATTCATTTTTTGACATTGTAAATGCCAAAACGTTTTGTAGTGAATTTATAAAAATATTATTTACAGCTATAGGATGTGTGATGATTATACCAATCTCTTCTTATGTTACTACTAGAAAAGTTACTACTGTAAATTTAGATGAAGAGTATGATTGATAGTTGAATAGAAAAATGTAAGGAAAATTAAGGAGATATTTATGATTAATAAACAGTACGAGGAATTATTGAGCAAGTTTAAAATAACAAAAACAAATAATATTATATATGGAACTAATATTCCAATGCCTAATATGGTTATTCCAACACCTTGGAGGACTTATATTAAATTTGATAAGACTTATTATTATTTCTTTTATTTTGATGAAAAAGGAATTACTATATATCCAACTACATTAGAAGGGTCAATTACTATTTCTTGGGATGAAGTAGAAGATTTTAAAATTAGTCATATCTCTATTCTTGGAAAAATGATGATTAAAACTAAAGATAATACATATAGGTTTCAATTAAATAGATTTGTATTTGGATGTCCATGGATTAAGATTAATACAAGATATTTAGAGGAGAATAAATATTTTTATAGTAAGTAGATGTAATAGTCTGCTTTTTTTGTTATAATGAACTTGATGAAGAGGGGAAGTTTATGAGAAAATTTTTATTACTTTTGTTATTCATTTTGATGTTTTTTTATGTTAGAGTTAATGCTTTAGAATTAAATAGTAAGTATGCTGTTTTATATAATTTAAATGAAGATAAAGTCATTTATGAACTTAATAAAGATGATGTTGTAAGTGTTGCGAGTCTTACTAAAATTATGACTACGTTAGTGGCAGTTGAGAATATTAAAGATTATAACCAGGAAGTTATTTTGAAGGAAGAAATGTTTTTTGGTTTGAAAGAGGCTAATGCTTATGTGATTAATTTAAGGGTAGGACAAAAAGTTACTTATAATGATTTACTTTATGGAATGTTTTTAGCAAGTGGTGCTGATGCGACAAGAGCAGTTGCAATATCAGTAGCTGGCAGTGAAGAGAAATTTGTTGAGTTAATGAATAATAAAGCTAAGGAAATAGGTCTTAAAAACACACACTTTCAAAATACTGTAGGACTTGATGCAGAAAATCATCATTCTACTGTCAATGAGATTGCAATTCTTTTAAAATCAGCATTTAAAAATGATAAATTTAAGGAAATTTTTATGACTGAGACATATACTGTTTCGGATGGAACTATTACTGTTCGTAATTCAATGAAGAAAGCTGCGGCAGTCTATGGCATTGATGTGTCTAATATTTTAGGAGCTAAGACTGGTTATACAGGTAATGCGGGGAGATGTTTAGCATCTATTGCTTACGATAGTGATAATGATATTACTTATTTACTTGTAACAACTAAGGCTTCTACTATTAAAGAGCCAGTACTTGATGCTTCTATAACTTATGATTATTTCTTTAAAAATTATAAGTATCAAGATTTAGTTAAGAAAAATGATTTATTAGTAGAATTAGATACTAAATATTCTAATGAAAAAAGTGTTAAGTTTTTTGCGAGACAGGATATTAAAAAATATTTAAAAAATGATTATTCTAATGATGATATAGAATTAAAATATAGTGGTAAAAATATTATTACTCCAGTTATGAAGAAAAATGAGAATATTGGGTGTGTTGATGTTTTTTATAAGGGAGAAAAAGTTAAAAGTATTAGCATTGATTTAACTGAATCTATTAAATTTTCATTTCTTGGTTTTATAATTTACTACAAGTATATATTTATTAGTGCAATTGTTTTGCTTGTAGGAGTTGCCTTTTTATCGCTAAAATTAAAAAAATTCAAAAAATTATAAAAAAGTATTGACCTTACCGTTACTGGAAGGTCTATATTTGTACTTGGAAAGGAGAGAAAATGGGTGTATTTATTAGAGATGTAGAGTCAATTGTTGGTCTTTCTAAGAAGAATATTCGTTATTATGAAGAAGTTGGCTTAATTAATCCAAGGCGGGATGATGAGAATGATTATCGGATATATAACGATGAGGATATTAGAAGATTAAAAATAATTAAATTTTTCAGAGAATTAGATGTTCCAATTAGAGAAATTAAAATGATTTGTAATGGGGAAATGTCTATTCGAGAGTGTATGGAAGATAGAATTAATAAGATTGAAAAAGAGGAAGAAAAATTAAAAAAAATTAAAAGTATGTGTTTAGATATTGCAGAATTTAATGATACTTTTGATTCTATCGATATAACAAAGTATTTTGAAGAAATTAATATATTAAGTAAAGAAGGGTTTACGATGAGAGACGTTCAAGTTAATAAATCAAGGAAGATTAGAGGGGCGATTTTATCAAGCTTAGTATTTAGTTTGTTTTTCTTAGCTTTATCAGGAATGGTTACATATTTTCAATTTACTGAAGCTGAGAAAATGCCATGGTTTTTATTTTGGTTTGTTGTATTTTTGTTATTAATACCAGTTTTTGGTATTGTTTATAATTTAGTTATTAGAATAAATGAAATAGATAAAGGAGAAGAAGATGAAGCTAGTAAATATTGATTATATTCCAGGAGCGGAAATTACTGAGGCTTTAGGAATTGTGAAGGGACAAGTTGTTCAATCAAAGAATATTGGAAAAGATTTTATGGCTGGGATGAAAACGATAGTTGGAGGAGAAATTTCTAGTTATACAGAAATGATTGCGACAGCTAGGCAAATTGCTACTAAAAGAATGGTAGATGATGCTAAAAATTTAGGAGCAGATGCAGTTATTAATGTTAGATATGGATCTTCTGCTGTTATGAATGGAGCAGCAGAAATTATAGTTTACGGTACAGCTGTAAAAATTAAAGCAATAGATAAGTAGTTTGAAAAGTAAATTTAATAATTGATTTAAATTGATTATTATGATTTACTTTTTTATTGTAATTTCTTTTAATAAATATAAATATTTATGTTGAAAAAAATTTTAAATAATGATATGATGATATTGTCTTTGGTTTAGGCAATATATGGCCTGTTGGTGAAGTGGCTTAACACACTGCCCTCTCAAGGCAGCATTCACGGATTCGAATTCCGTACAGGCTACCAAATTGTATTTTAGACAGGTATCTGTCTTTTTTAGTATGTGGAGGATTTATGAGGGATGAAATAGATAGTTTGATTAGTGACAAACTTAACACTTTAGAACAAACACTTGATGATTTTTATAATGGTGAATCAATTAGAGAAAGTATAGAAAATCAGACTAATTTGCAAAATTATAATAAACAAAGAAATGATTATAAGGCGGAGTTATTAAGAATGCTTGATAAGTATAAGAATAACGGAATAAAAATTGAGTATTCTAGTGATATGTCTATTGAAGAATTGGAAAAAATTATTAATAAAGTAAAAATGTAGAAGTTTATCGGACTTCTTTTTCTTTTTGTATTGAAAAAAAGGAAAAAATATATTAAAATTTTATAGTAGGATAGGTGAAGAAGAATGAATAATGGGGTAACTAATAATACTAATACGAATCAGACTAATAGCAATGTTGCTGCTCAGCCTATGATGCAGAATACTAATGTCTCACAAGCTGTACCACAAATAGTTAGTCAAGAACCTGTAATGACTCAGCAACCTCAAAGTGCTGCTCAAACACCACAAATAATGCAAACTGTTCCAGTTCAGCCAAATGTTTCACAACCTGCTAGTGCTATGCCACAGGTTCCACAAGCGCCTAGTGTTGTTTCTCCAACTGTTAATAATTTGGTTGATGATAATAAAACTGAAGAACCAAAGAAGAAAAGTGGTTTAAAAAATATTAATTGGATTCCTATTCTTTTGATTATTATAGTAGGTTTGATTGCGTATACGGTGTTTTCTTTTAACAGTCATAAAAAGAAAATTGAAAATTTGATGTATAATTGTACACCAATCACTGCTAGTAAAGATGCTGTTAAACTTGACTTAAATTCTACTTTAGTTAAAGATTTATATTCTAAAGTATACACTACAATTCGTGAAGATTTAGCTCAACCTGAATTTAGTGATGATATGCGTTTATATTTAGCTTATCGACAAATTCTTGAGACTGATAAATATGATTCTAATTGTAATTTATTTGATAATTTATCAATGGAGCCTTATACTTGTGAAGTATCAACTAAATTTAGGCCTAAAGCGTTTAAAGAAGAAACTATGACTCAGGCAATAAAAAAAATGTATGGTGAAAAATCTACTATTAGTTTTGCAAATGTTAGACTTGGTTCATCATGTATTGGTGGATATCAATATATTGCTGCTAGAGGAGAGTTTGTTCAAGGAATGTGTGAACAGCAGACAGCAACTTCTTATAGGGCTACAAAAACTTTGAAAGAGGCTACAAGTACTAGAAATACAATAATTTTAACTGAGGAAGTTAAATATCATGAAAATGAAGGAATGACATTACCAGATTTTTTGAAGAGTGGAATGTATTATTATACATTTAGATTAGATATGAATTATAATTATGTTTTAGTTAGCAAAACTTATGAAAGCAAATATTAAATGAGGTGAACGTGATGGAAATAAAAAGTGTTGTTACTGGGTATTTAGATGAAAATTGTTATATTTTAATTAAAAATGGAACTTGTCTTATTGTTGATCCGGGAGATGATTTTCCTAAAATTAAGGCTGAAGTTGGGGATAATAAAGTTTTAGGTGTTTTAATTACTCATTCTCATTTTGACCATATTGGTGCTTTAAGGAACTTTCTTACTAAAAAGAGTATTAAAATATTTAAAAGAAGTAATTTAGAAGATAATAAAGAATATACAATTGGAGATTTTAAATTTAAAAGTATTCATACTCCTGGACACTCAAAAGATTCGGTTACATTCTATTTTGAAGAAGAACAGTTTATGTTGATTGGAGATTTTATCTTTAAAGAGAGTATTGGCAGAACTGATTTACCTGGTGGAAGTGATGTAGAAATGACAGAAAGTATTAAAAAGATTTTAGAATATGATGATGATATTACTTTATATCCAGGACATAATGAAGTTACAACTTTAGGTGATGAGAAAAAAAATAATCCTTATTTAAAAGTTTAGTTTATTATAAAAGGCTGAATTAATTTATTCAGTCTTTTTATTGCGCATGCAAATACCACGTGCTATGCGCGTGGTAACATATCTTTTAGTGTAAAAAAACACCTACTTTCTGTACAATATAGTTAGCCTGGCAGCTAATTATAAAATGAAAGTAGGTGTATTGTCATAAAAGACATAGATAGTTTATCACATACAAGTTATAGATGTAAATATCATGTGGTAATAATACCAAAATATAGAAGAATGATAATTTATAATAAATTAAGAAAAGATATAGGACAAATATTAAGAATGTTAATTGAAAGGAAAGGTTGTGAATTGTTAGAAGCAGAAGCATGCCCAGACCATATTCATATGTTAATAGAAATACCACCAAAGTATTCTGTAGCACAATTTATGGGATATTTAAAGAGTAAATCAACATTGATGATATTCGATAGACATGCAAATATGAAATACAAGTTTGGAAATAGAAAATTTTGGGCAAGAGGCTATTTTGTAGATACAGTAGGGTGCAATGAAAAGGCACTAAGAGAATATATACAGAATCAGTTACAGGAGGATAAATTAGCAGATCAAATGAGTATGAAAGAATTTATAGACCCGTTTACGGGTATGCCAGTGAAATAAAACAATAAAAAAGCCTCTTTTAGAGGCAGTTTGTGATGGTGTTGCAGCTGTCAGGCATTAATATAGTCGAAGGACTTATTGCAACAACATGCCCTTATAGGGCTTTTACATACCACTTGTTTTACAAGTGGTTATGATTTCAATTGTTTTTTTTGATCATTTATGTTATTATATACAACTGAGAGGTGGATAGTATGAAGGTATGGACAAAAGTACGTATAAAGGATAAGAATAGACAAGTTGAACTTTTATCTAAATCACTTACTAATTATTTATATGGCTATGGTCCTATTCTTGATATTACTAGAAAGTATCATATTTCTCCAGGAGATAGAAAAATCCTTGATCAATATACAGCAAATAGAATTGCTGGTATCTTGATGTTATATCTGTCAAAGGATTATGTAAGAATTAATGATATTGCTAATAAATATAATATAGAAGCCTCTTTGGTTGATGATATATTCCCAGAAATTGAGGGGTATATTGATAAGTATTTAGAAAAGCAAAAATAAAAGAATACTACTTTAAAGGTAATATTCTTTTTTAGATGTATATTAGCACACTGAAGAATCCTAATAGAATTGCTACTAACATTATAATAGCGACAATCTTTATAACTTTATCACTCATTATAAATCACCTCACTACCTTTATTATAAATTATTTGTTGGAAAAAGTAAAATTATTTTACGAATAGAACGATGAATATTTTATATATTTAAGTAGGTGATAATAATGTTGAAATTTTTGAAGAAAAATAAGACTTTTAGTGTTTGTTTAATGCTTACTATATTATGTTTCATTGCAGGTATTTTATTTAATGCAATTATTGATTCTAATGTAAGAAGCGATGTATCAAATAATATTTTAATGATGGTAAAAAATATTAATAAGAATGAGTTTAATTTGAATTTAATAATCAATAAAGTTTTTAATAATTTTTCCTTTATTGCGGTTCTTTGGAGTTTTGGAATGGCTGTTATTGGAATTCCAATAGTTTTATTTTTATATTCTTTAAAAGTTTTTATGTTTGCCTTTGAATTTATATCTTTATTCAATAATCTACATTTGAGCAATATATTATTTATTTTCGTTTATTTAAGTCCTAAACTATTAAATATAATTGTTTATTTTATCTTGCTTTATTACAGTGTTAATTACTCATTAGTTTTATTTAGATTGCTATTTTTAAAGAAGAATTATAATATTAGAAGCATTACTAGGAGATATTTAAAAATATTGTTATTTTGCTTATTATGCGGTTTAGTTACGGCTTTATTTGAAAGTTTAATTGTATCTAAATTTCTTTTACTTTTAGTATAAGGATTGCAAAGATTGTGTTAAATAAAATTATTAAAATGTGTCAATTTACACTTGATATTTTACACTGGAAGTCCTATAATTATATTAGGAGGTTAAAAGATGAAAGAATTAAATGTTGTGTTAACAGAGTTAGGAATTAGTAAAGTGCGTTTAGCTAAGTATTTAGGTGTTTCTAGACAAATGTTATATAATTATTTAGGAATTGATGACATTAATAATTGGCCTAAAGAAAAAGCTGCAAAACTCCTAAGTCTTTTAAATATAGAAAATATTAGTGAACTTAATGATATAAAGATTACAGGTGAATATATCATTGAGGTTGAAAATAGATTAAATGATGGTGTAAAAGATTCTTCTAGCAAAGAAGTAATTGCTGATTTAAAGGGTTTTAATAAGAAGGAACAGGAACTACTTTCTGATATTATTAACTTATTAAAAGAGAAATTGGCTAATGATAAGACTAAAGACACTTATAATACTTATGTATATTTGTATCATTTCTTACAATCTATGGAGACAACTGATGAACTTAAATATATTCTTGCTTATATGTCAAAATCATTAGGATTTGTAGATCCAATGGAATTTAACTTTAATGAGGATAAACAGTTTATATTTGAAAGTATTATATTTAGTGCGATGACTTTATATAATAATGGTGGAGCTTCAAGAAGTAAATTAGGTGAGTCTCATAAGAGATTTGTTCAAAATATTGAGCAAAAGAAAGAAGAGAAGCTTTCTAGGACTCAAGAATTAAATACTGTTAAGATTCAAGCTTTAAAAGAACTTGGTTATACTGAAATTAATGAAGATAATGCTAAAGAAGTATTTGAAAAAATCGCAGAGATTCAATCAAGGAAAGTATAATAAGTATTTGTATTATTACTTAATTATTATAAAGATAATATATTATAGGACTACTATAGAAATGTAGGAGTCTTTTTTGGTATAAGGTATACAAATTTTTTAATATTTATAGTTAAATTTATGATTTTGTGATGTAAAGCAGTATTGACAAGAATTAAAATATATGATATTATTGTAATCATTTAAGAGGGAGTAGTTCCACCTGCAGGTGTTAATAACTCAACTATACGATTATTAAAAAATCTGGGTTATTATATAAAATAGAACAAGACTTTTATGATTTTATCATAAATGAATAATTTAAAAGTTAGAAAGATTTTTGTTCCAATTGCTTTGTCTGGGACTTTAGTTGTTACAGGACTTACTGGATGTGGTAAGAAAATGGATTGCGATATTGAAGATGAACATATGCATAAATATGTAAGTGAAGAAGGTTTTGAAACATATAAAGAAGGTGAATATGAAGTTAATTCTGATATGACATGGACAAAAGAAGTTACTACTCCTAATAAACAATTGGAGACTATGAGTGATTTTGATTTAATTAGGATTGATGAAAATATTGAAGCTTTAGAGAATGCTACTAAGAATGACTTACCTTATGTTGAATATGAGTATAAATATACTTATTATGTTCCTATGAGAGTTGGAAAAATTACTGTTAGTTCACCTCGTACAGGAAGAAGATTCACTACAGATTTAAATCATGAGAGATTAACTGGTTATATTCGAGATGTTGATTATAAATATCAAGGATATAAAATTGGTGAGAACAAAAGAGGTAAAGCTGTTATAATAGAAAGTGATTTGGTTGATGACTTAACTGATATTATGGATGAGTATCCTTACTTTAAATTATCTGATTATAAGCAAAAAATATATTCAAAAAAAAGGGAAATGGGAAAAGAACTTATTAAGTAATAATTTAAAAATGTTAATTTAGGGGGAATAAATATGAAAAATTTAAAATTAGGTAAAAAATTTGCTCCAATTGCTTTAACTGGTACTTTAGTATTAGTTGGATTTACAGGAGCTACTAAAGTGATTGAGAATCATTTGAATAGAGACGTTTACTTTAGTAATTATGGTGGTATTGTTAAGGAAGATGAAGTTGATTTAGATTGGCTTAATATAGTGGCCGCTTGTGCAATCAGTGGAACTGTGGGCTTTAAAATTGGCAAAAAGAACCGAAAAGTTAATTGCAATGTTAAGGAGTTTCATTTACATAAATATGTAAGTGAAGAAGGATTTGTTACATATAAGGAAGGAGAACTTTTGGAGAATGAAGGAATGTTTTGGACTGTTGAAACTGTTACTCCAAATGAAGAACTTTTAATGATGTGTAAGTATGATTTACTTAAAATTGATGATAATGTCGAGGCTTTAGAAAATGCAACTAAAAATGATTTCCCATATACTGAATATGAATATAAAGTAACACATTATCTTCCTGTTAAGGCTGGAAAAGTTTGGACTATGATTCCTAGTACTTCTTGGTATTTTACAACTGATACAAATGAATGTAATTTAACAGGAAATGTTAGGGATGTTGATTACAAATATATAGGATATCGAATTGGTAAAACTAAAGATGGCAAAAGGGCTTTAGTGAAAAGTAAATTGGTCGATAATTTGTTAGATATTAAGGATAGATATCCATATTTTAAGTTAAGCAATTATAAGAATAAGGTTTATTCTGAAGTATATAGTAAAGATAAGAAATTGGTGAAGTAGTATTTTATGAATGCATATGAAGAGATTGAAGAATGTTATTTTAAGTATAATTTTAATGCTAGATTAACTTACAAAAAGAGTAAAATTAATGTGATTAAATTATAATTATTTATCCCAAAAAAAGAATACATTTTATAGTATGTATTCTTTTTATTGTGTTTTTTCTTGAATATTTTCTTGGAGTGGGGGAGTATTATTATATTTGGTATTTATTTCCTTTAATATTCTATTTACTACATACTCTCTTTCATTTGGATATTTTGTATAAAATTTTATTAAAGGTATATCACTCATTTTACATATTGCTTCTACTTTTTCATCTCTTTTCTTTCTAGAAGAATTCGCATGTGTTGCATCATTTAATTCTATCAACAGGAGAGTAGTGGAGTAGTCTTTAGTAAATATTGCAAAGTCTATGTTTCTAAATAATTCATTTCTAAATTTATCTTCACTTTGTTTATTAATTATTGTTGCGAGATTAACTTGAGGAACAATATTATAATATTGTTCTAAATCTTTTATTTTTAAGTAGAAATTATATTCTGAATCAGTCATTAATTTTTTTCTTGAATATGTTGGATTTTTATTGTTGTTATTGTTGGTTTGATTGTTTCCAAAAAGTTTGTCATTTAGTAGTTTTAGGATTGCTCCAATAGTGAATATGATGATTCCTAATATTATTAAATCTTTCATTATTATCCTTCTTTCCTTTAATTTTATAGAATAGTATAACTTCCGATAATTGATATTATGTCAACTTCTATATATTTTATTTTGAAATACTTATTTAGAACAATATATTTATATATAAGATACATATAATTATAACATTTATTTTATTATGTAATATCTTTAATTTAACTCTATATTATATATAATAACATAAATTTAGAAATATTTTAATTAATAATAAAAATTTAATTTTATAATATTAAAATTGAAATTAAAATAATTTAATTTAGATAGTAACTAATTTTGATTATTATATGCTGTATATTTATTTGATGATTATATTAATATTGTTATGTTATGGAAAATAGTTAACTACCCCTATTTATTATTTATCTTTATTAAAAATTAGAATGCATTTTAAGCGATTTAATATTTGTTAGATGAATAAATTATGCACCTAAAATTCTTAGATTAAATTTAAGCAATTTATTATTTAAAAGATGGATAGTTATCTACCTAAAGTTCTTAAAATGCATTTCGATATTTGAAGGGAAATGAGACATTAGTTATTTTAATTGTATAAGATTGCTAAAATTGAAAATAATATATATAGATGGAGGGAATATATATATGACTAGTAATATAAATAAGATTAGTTGTGATGTATCTAATTGTAATTACAATAATGTAGAAGAGGGTGAGTGTGTTTTAGATAGAGTATCTATTAGCTGTCAATGTGATGGAGAAGAATGCACTAATACCTCCTCTACTATTTGTCAAAGTTTTGCCAGTAGTGGGGGTATTATTACAGATAATGAATATGAAGTTACATCAGAAATAGAAAAAGGAGAATACTCGTAATTAGTATTCTCTTTTTTGATATAATCCCCTACACTATTTTAAATTTTTATTAATTTATTTATTATAATTAATCCAATTTATCTAGGATACTCTCCCCTATTTCTGGTAACTCAATATCAAAGTTATCAGCTATAGTAGCTCCAATATTTGCAAATGTTTCAAATGGTGGTATTCTCTTTGGATTTTTAAAGTTTCTACTGTAAATGATTATTGGCACATTTTCTCTTGTATGGTCATTTCCTTTGAATGTTGGATCATTACCATGGTCTGCAGTAATTATTAATAAATCATCTAATTCTAATTTGTTTAAAATTATTGGAATGTCTACGTCTAATTCTTCAATTGCTTTACCATAACCTTCAACGTCTCTTGTATGACCGTATAGGCTATCAAAATCTGATAAATTAACCATACATAGTCCAGTAAAGTTTTTGTCGATAATGTCAGTAAACTTATTTATTGCTTCTGTATTGTTATTTGCTCTAATCATCTTATTTATGCCTTGTCCGTCAAATATGTCGTTGATTTTACCTATTCCAATAACATTATAGTTATTTTCTACTAAACTGTCTAGAATGGTCTTTTTTGGAGGTTTTACGGCATAATCTTTTCTGCCGCTATTAATTAATTTGTATTTCCCTGGTGTTCCTGTGAATGGTCTAGCAATTACTCTTGCGATACGCCAATCTTCTTTTAAAGTTAGCGTTCTGATTCTATTACAATATTCATGTAATGTTGCAATTGGGATACAATCTTCGTGAGCGGCAACTTGTAGGTCTGAATCAGCTGATGTATAAACAAGAAGAGAGCCGTAATTGTATTGTCTTTCTCCTAATTCTTGAATAATTGAATCATCATTGCAACAAGAGTTTCCAATGACACTTCTTCCTGTAATTTCTTCGATTCCTGCTAAAATCTCATAAGTGAAACCTTGATTGAATGTTTGAAAGGGCGTATTGTTTTTTAAACCAACCATTTCATAATGTCCATTTAAGGTATCTTTTCCTGCATTTATTGGTTTTGCGATTGTATAATAGGCGTCTACATTTGTATTTTCACTTAAATTTAATGTGTCTAAGAAACCAATCTTTTTTAAATTTGGTATAAATAGTTCGCAATGTTCATTAATATGTCCTAAGGTATTAGCACCATTATCTTGAAAATTAACTGCATCAGTAGTTTCCCCTACTCCAAGTGAATCTAAAACCATCAAAAATATTCTTTTAAATTTCATACGTACACTACTCCTTTTATTTTTTACTCCTAAGATGATATTTATTGTAGTCCTCTAAGACCTTTTCATCACTTACTCTTGTATATATTTTTGTTGTTGAAATATCTGCGTGTCCTAACATTTCTTGGATGCTTCTTAAATCGGCACCTCGATTAATTAAATGAGTTGCAAAACTGTGTCTTAGAGTATGCGGCGAAACATTAGGATTTAACCCTTTTTCTTGTAGTAATTCTTTTAAATTTTTGAAGAAACCTTGTCTTGTTATTCCTTGACCATGATTATTTAAAAATAATTTGGTACAAACTTTTTTCTTTAACAATTGATTTCTTACCTCTAAATATGACTTTAAATAATAGATTGAGTATTCTCCTAAAGGAATATCTCTTTCTTTATTTCCTTTTCCCATGATTCTAATGAGGCAATTCGTCATATCAATGTTATTTACTTCAAGATTTACAAGTTCACTAACTCTTAAACCACATCCATACATTAATTCTAACATAGCCTTATTTCGATAGTCAAATGGGGTATTTAATTCAATATCTAATAATTTGTCGATGTCTTCAATGCTTAATGTTTTAGGTAAAGATTTCTTTAGTTTTGGTCTTTCGATGAATTCAGAAACATTTTCTTTTACTAATTTCTCTTTTAATAAATAAGTATGAAAGTTTTTTATTACAGTTAGGTTATGCGCAATAGTTGTTGTTTCTTCAGAATTTCGTTCTTTTAGAAAATCCTTTATGTGATTTGAAGTTATTTGTTTGACATTTGTTACACTGTTATTTTCTAAAAAAAATTTATAAATCTCTAAATCATTGTGATAAGAGGATTTTGTTCTATCTGATAGGCCTTTTTCAAAGATACAGTAACTTAAAAAATCCTCAATTGCATCTTCAAGTTTCATATTTTATCACCATACTAAGTATATTAAAAATAATATTTTTTTTCAAGTGAATAAAAATATGACATAGGTTAATCATATTTTTCTAAATAAATAGTTTTAAATTAAAGCTTAACTTTTAACTTCTTCAACTAAAGTTCATGTAAAGATAACGTTGTGTGAGTTTTCCAGAACAAAACACTTATTTTTTAGCAACTTTCTTCTCTTTTAATTTTTTTAATGTTTCTTGCCACTTTTTATCTTGTTCTTCACTCCACTTTTTTGTCTCTTCTGTTAATTCAAAAGTTTTTCCAGTAGGTACTGCTCCTGGATTTTGATTCCATCGATGACTACTGAATGGTTTATAATTACTTTGTTTTTCTTTCATATATTGTACCTCTTAAAGTTTTATTTTATCATATAATTCACAGCTTTTATCTACTTTTATAACATTAATTTATTGTTTTTAGAAAATAACAACTACTAGTATTTGTTTCTTTAAATCATTTATACCTATCCCTTTTACTTTTAAGAATCTTCTAAAGGTATTCAATCTTTTTTCCCTTTCCTAAATATTTTTTTATCTATCATAGTTTCATCTGAACCATCAATTATTGGAATATCAAGATTATAATGATTTAGGTAACTTATTATTGTATCTAGATTATTTAATAGTTTAACTTGACTGTTTTTCTATATATATTTTTGAAAGTCTAAGTATATACCAATAAAATATTTGGGAGGTATTTTTTTATATACTTGCCATTCATCATTATATGGACTTTGCCTAAATGGTAGTGGTGTATTTACCAAATAACTTGTAATTGGAGAACTTTGATTTAGAGGGGGTGTTTTGATTGCTTTTACTTGGCTATTTATAATGATTAGTGGTCTTGAATTGATTAACTGGAAGATAGAGTTTTTACTAGATGAACACTTTGTAATTGAGACATAATGTAGTCTGTTATAACTATCTGTTGTATTATTCTTAATACCTAATTCTTTCTTACACAGTATTCCTTTATCTAGAATGTTTGCTAGTACTTCTAAGTCATCTACATAGTCATGATAATACCATGAGTTATATATTGTTATTTTTGTTTTTGTAGTTTCAATCTCCTTTAGATAATTATTTGATTGCATGATATCACCTCAATTTTTAATATTATATAATAATTGTATTTAAAACAGAAGAAATATTTGATAAAATATAGGAGGTGATTTAGATGAGTAAACCTTTAGCTTTAAAACTTGCACCTAATTCTCTTTGTGATGTTATTGGGCAAAGACATTTAATTGGTAAGGATAAGATTTTAACTAATCTTGTTAAAAATAAAAAGTTATTTTCGATGATACTTTATGGGAAACCAGGAATTGGAAAAACTAGTATTGCGACGGCTTTAGTTAATGATTTAGGTGTTAGATATAGATTTCTTAATGCGACTATTAATAGTAAGAAAGATCTTGATGTGGTGATTGAAGAGGCTAAAATGTATGGTGAGATTGTTCTTATTATGGATGAGATTCATAGACTTAATAAAGATAAACAAGATGTTTTACTTCCTCAATTAGAGAGTGGTTTGATTACTTTAATTGGTATGACTACTTCTAACCCTTATCATGCGATTAATCCAGCTATTAGGAGTAGATGTCAACTTTTTGAATTAGAAGAGTTAGATACTGCTGATATAGTTGATGGCTTAAATAAGGCTATAAAACACCCTGATTTAGAAGGAATTGTTATTGATGATAAAAGTATCGAGTTAATTGCTAAACTGTCTGGAAATGATCTTAGATACGCTTATAACTTACTTGAAATTGCTTTTTATTCTACTGATAGTAAAGTTGTTGATGAGAAACGTATTAAAACAATTAATAATAAACCTGTTTTCTTTTCTGATAAGAATGGTGATGGGCATTATGATGTTCTTAGTGGACTTCAGAAGTCTATTCGTGGTAGTGATGTTGATGCTGCTCTTCATTATTTGGGAAGACTTGTAATGGAAGGAGATTTGCAATCAATTTATAGAAGACTCAGTGTTATTGCTTATGAAGATATTGGTCTTGCTAATCCAGCTATTGGTCCGAGACTTGATGCTGCTATTAATGCATGTGAAAGAGTTGGTTTGCCTGAGGGAAGGATTCCTTTAGGAACTATTGTTGCAGAAATGGCCTTATCACCTAAAAGTAATACAGCCCATATTGCTTTTGATGCTGCTATTGCTGATATTGAGAATGGTAACACTGGAAACTTACCATCACATATTAAAACTGACTCTACTACTTATAAATATCCACATGATTATCCTGGAGCTTATGTAGTTCAGCAATATTTACCTGATAAGATTAAAAATAAGAAATATTATGCTCCCAAAGATATTGGTTATGAGCGACAATTAAAAGAGATTTATGAAAGATTAGAACAAATTAAAAGACACAAAAATAGTTCAAATTAGTGTCTTATTTTATTTTCCATTCTGTTATTTTCTCTTCTGAATATGGGGAAATTATTTGATTTAATTTTTTGATTTTTTGAAGATTTGGTAATTGTTCTTGACGAAAATCCTTTAATTTATTTATGTTTTTTTCTGTATTTTCTATTAAATTGTCATAACTTTCATCACTTGCTGTTGTTGTTATAATCTTTGAAGGATAACTAGAGTATGAATCATAGGACATTTCTCCTTTTCTATTGAAGCTTTCATGAAGGAAATCAATGATTGATGTTATTTGGTAGAAATTTTTATTGTCTTCACTTATTAAAAATCTATCAGGATTGAAGCCTAATCTTTTTGCAGTTTCTTCACTATAAATTGAATATGTTTGGTATGTTGGGTCATAGGTGTATTTTTCGTTATTTTCAATGATTCCAGTTATTAAATGATTTGTTAATCTTAGATTGAGAATTTTTATTGGACTTTTTTGGTATTTTGCTATGTCATAAGCAGTAACATTTAAATTACAAGCTGGTATTTCTGCGGCATTTAAGATATCAGTTAACATTGAAGCAGCGTGTCTACAGACACCATACCCACATATTATACAGGAACCAAGCATCTTAGGAATATATGATTCCTTACTGTATTTTGGTGTTTTCCATTCATGTTCTGTTGTTGCGGAAAAGAAACCACTTTCAAGAAAATTTGAGTAGAACCTAGAAATATCGAGTGACAAAGTAATATTAATACTTTTTAAGAAACTTACTAGATTTTTTAGATAATCTTCATATAATTTTTTATAGTCATTATATTGTTCTGATTCTTCAATTAATTTTATTATTTCTGACTCTCTTGTTTTTTTAAATAATGTTTGATAGATATTGACATTTCCTACTCCCAGTAAAATAATGTGTGGGATAATTGTGAATGGTACATTATCTAAAAAACAATTATATAACATACTTTCTCCAATAACTATTGAACCACAATTAATTAGAATTTTCTTTATGTCGTCTTTAGTTATTTCTTCTTTAGAAAATCTTCTTTTTTGTGACTCGATTAAGTCAATGTAGCCATTTTCATCATATATAGCATTCATTTCATTACTCCCTTAACATCTTATTCTAACTTAGATTAAAATGATTTGTCAATTTGAAAAAACAAGTGTTTTGGCACTTGTTTTTATATATTTAGTATAAATAATTCTATTAAAGAATTTCCATCAATATCATTAGTTTTTATTTTTATATCAATTTCTGATAGTTTTTGCATTAAGTTTAATAATTCTTCTTCACTATAATATCTTGTAAGTTCTCTTGTTTTAGTTATTCTGTAATCAGATTTTTCTCCTAAGAAGTTTGCTATTTCTTTATCTCTTAGATTTCTTCGCTCTAATAATTTTACTTGATAGATAATTCTTATTTGGCTTGCAAGGAGACCTATAATACTTAATGGTTCTATATCATAAGATAATAGTTCTTTATATTTTTTTAAGGCTTCTTTTTTATCTTTTAACGCTAAACTTCTAGAAAAGGCAAAAGTTAGTTCTTTTGAATCTCCTAATTTTTTTACTACTAAGTCTTCGATATCTTCCTTTGTGATTTTTTTATCTGATATTTTATAGTTTTTTAGTTTATGACATTCATTACTTATTTTTGTAATATCTCCTAGACAATATTCATCAAGTAGATTTATAGATGCTTGGTCAATTGTATAACTTTTAAATTCATTTTTTATGAAACTTTTGGTATTTAACTCAACACTAATATATTCGCATTTTTTCTTTAATTCCTTAGCTATTTTAGTAGTATTATTGAGTTTAGTTGCTTCAATAATTAAGAGATTGTCCTCATTAGGGTTATCAATATATTTAAATAAATGATCAATATCTTTTTTCCAGTCATCATATTTTAAGTTTTCTAGCCCTTTAATAATAATTACTTTTTTATCACTTAGAAAGCTATATGTATCTAAATCTTCTAAGGCATTTTCTAGAGGTGTTTCTTCAACATCATAAATACTTATTGGAGCATCTTGAAATGAATTTTTCTTGATTAGGTTTTTTCTTTCTTTGATTAGTGAAAGAGAGTCTTGACTCTCTATTAAGTAACTAGTCATTTTCTTTTATTACCTTTTCAATATGTTTAAATATTTCTGGTAATTTGTCAGTAGTTTTTCCTCCTCCTTGAGCGAAGGTTGGACTTCCCCCACCGTTCCCATCAGATGAGATTGCGGCATCTTTTACGATTAAACCAATATTTACGAAGCAATTACTTTTACCAATGAAATTTACGCTGTCATCTTCTTTGGTATTAGCAAAGAAGATAATTCCTTCATCCATTTCATTAATTAAGTTATCTGCTATACTTTTTAGAAGATTAATATCTTTATTTTTTAATTCCATAATTAATATTTTTATACCGTTTATTTCTTTAATATTTTCACGGTAGATATCAAGATTTTGAAGTGTTTGCTTTTCTTTAACATCATAATATTTCTTTTCTAAATCTTTAACTTCTTGGTGAACATATTGTAATTCATTACGATTAAAAATAATATCCTTGTATGAAACTGGTTTATCGTTATTGATATCAACGTCAAATTCTAATTTGATACCAGAATTTCTTGCTTCTTCTAGAATTTCACGAGCTTTAATTAATAATTTTACCATTTCATCATTGTATGGCTTAATTGTTTCAAATAGTGTTTGTTCTATTTTATCTCCTGTTACGGCTTCAATACGATAAATGTTACTTCCTTTTGATTCACAACTACTAATTGCTAGTTTATCTATTTCTTTTGTATTTGAAGCATGGGTTCCACCACATAGTTCGATTGATTTGCCAATTTTTACAACACGAACTGTGTCACCATATTTTTCACTGAATAAGGCCATTGCTCCCATTTTCTTTGCTTTATCTAGTGGCATTATTTCTGTTGAAACAATTAGGTTTTTAGCAATCATATCATTTGCAAATTGTTCTACTTCTAAAAGCTTTTCATCAGTCATTTTACCTGAATAAGTAAAATCAAATCTTAATTTTTCTGAGTCAACATAGCTTCCTGCTTGCTTGATTGTATTTGATACTACCTGTTGCAATGAATATTGTAGGATATGAGCACTTGAGTGGTTTGCTTCGATTTTTTTTCTACGGTCTTTATCAACTACTAATTCACATTCATCCCCTACTGTGATTTTACCATCTAATAATCTAACTTTATGAATATGTTGTCCATTTGGTCCTTTAAAAACATCAACAACGCGAGCTTTAAAGTTTTTACCTATAATCATTCCAGTATCACTTACTTGTCCACCACTTTCAGCATAGAAACAAGTTCTAGCAATTGCTATATATGTGTCATGATCGATACTTTGAACTTTTTCATCTTTAGAGAAAATAGCTATTATATGACTTTTTTGACGATATATTCCATAAGCAAAATCAGATTTATCAGTAAACTCTAATAATACTTTCTTTTGAGAAGCCATAGATGATTTGTTTTTTGCATTGTGTTTTGCCATTTCTTTTTGAACATTCATATATTTTTCAAACTCTTCACGGGAAACACTATATCCTAAATCTGTTAAATATTCTTCTGTTAATTCAAATGGAAAACCGTAAGTGTCATATAATTTGAAGGCTTCTTCACCACTAATATATCCGTCATTAGATTCTTTTACTAATTCTTTTAAACGTCTTTCCCCTGCTTCTAGTGTTTTTAAGAATAGTTTTTCTTCTTCTAAGACTGTTGCTTCTACTTCTGCTCTTTTTTCAATTAAATATGGGTATGCCTCATGCATTACATCTACAACATCAGAAACTATTTTGTACATGAATGGGCATTCCATACCAATGTTTTTTCCAAAGCGAACACTTCTTCTTAATAATCTTCTTAGAACGTAACCTCTTCCTACATTTTCGAAGCATGCCCCATCAGCTAGAGCAAATGTGATTGCTCTGATGTGGTCAGCGATTATTTTAAATTCCTTTTGACCAACATAGTCATATTCTGATAATTCTTCGATATGCTTAATTATTGGTGTGAATAAGTCTGTCTCAAAATTACTATCAACATTTTGAAAGATACAACACCATCTTTCTAAACCTGCACCAGTATCAATATTTTTACTAGGCAGTTCTTTATAATCTTTTCTTTCAACTCCTTCTTTTGAATTGAATTGAGAAAAGACATTATTCCAAATTTCAATATATCTTTCTTGTTCTTCATCTGCACAGAATAATTCAAAGGCATTTCCATCTTTATCGTATTTTTCTCCTCGATCAAAGAAAATTTCTGAGTCT
>CAMNUE010000005.1 GCA_946560065.1 uncultured bacterium
AAAATCAGAGAAATATCTTTGTACTATCATAATACTCCTTATTATTGTGATTTTAGTCATTTTAATAAAAATAGTACCAACTGTATAAGTCGGTACTTGAACAATTTTTTGGAATAGTACCTAAATCTGCAAAACTAGGTATTCCTTTTTATTTTATGCAAGTTTCCTTGACATATTCATAATAGCATATTTTATTGTCTTTGTCAAAAAGCTTTTTGTGTTTAATTTTAAAATATAAGTAGTAAATTAGTAGTAAAATGGTATCGAAGACTTTTGCATAAGCCTATAAATAAAGGCTTTTATAGTTAAATTACAATTTTTTTAAATAAAAAGACTCCATGCAAATTGGAATCTTTTTAACTAATTATAAGATTTTATGTATTCTTTTATTTGTTTTCTAGTTGACTGAATAATGTGTTTTTCACTTGACGTTTTAAATAATAAAGGTAAATAGCTATCATTATTAGCAGCTTTTAGATTTTCTAAGGCTCTTTTTTTATTTAAAAACAAATTATCTAAAACAAAGTCTTTTTCTTCTTTACCTAGATATTCAAAAAACTCTGGATTACTATAAAACTCAAGTACATCATCATAGATGAAGTCGTTATTAACATAACTATTTTCGCATTTTTTATCAACTATTTTTATTCCATAATATCCGTAAATAAATTCTTTAGGCAATCTCTTGTCGAATAACATTAGGTTTCCAACGTTTGTAGCATATTGTAAGTCTCCAAGGAAATATTCTTTATTATTATAGGATAAAGGATTAGGAACTCCAGCAATGATATTCCAGACTGTTCCAAGTTCAATGTGATTGTATGTATAGTCTAGACTTGTATCTTTTTGTTTATCAAAAAACCAGACAGTACTGCTTAAACCTCCATAGTCTTTTACGATGTTTAAACCTGTTTTCATGATATGCTCTGCAATATTTTTCTCAGTAATTTCTGTATCAATTAAAAAGGCATCTTTAGTGTCTTCACACAACTCTAAAACATTTTGATATTTTTTAAGACCTATATTATGAAAGCCTATTTGATATCTGGATAACTCTTCTTTCATTTTTAGAAGTAATTCTTTCTTTTCCATATGCATCCCCTAATTCCTGATTATTATATATATTTGATTTTTCGATGTCAATCGAAATAGCTTTCTAGTTATAGCTTTTTAAATAGTCTTTTGGCATTGGAGTCTAAAATGTCTTCTAAGTCGTTATATTTTAAATGACGAAGTTCTTTTATTTTGTTAAAGACGTTTTTTCCATCTATTTCTGGGTTATCACTCATATAGGGATAATCTAATTCTATTAAGAGGTTTTCTAGAGGAATATTTTTAATTACCTCTAAGGATTTTTTAGCAGTTGGTCTAGTAATTGGAGTTGCGACAGAAATGTATCCTCCTATTCCTATTATCTCTTCCATAATCTCAAGATTTGGTTGAAAGCAATGAAAAACAAAGCCAGCTTGAGGAAGATTTTCTTTTATTATTTCTAGAGCTTGTTTATTGGTGTTATTAGCATGAATAATTATCGGAAGATTTATCTCATTGGCAAAGTTAATTGTTTCTATAAACTTATTTTCTTGGATTGTGATATCTTCTTTAGTGCTACTGTCTAGTCCAGTCTCACCAATTGCGACCACTTTACTGCAATCTAGTGTTTCATATAATTTTTTAAGTGAGGATATTGTTCCACTATGAAGAGGATGAATTCCTAAGGTAGCATAAAAATTAGGATATTTTAAACTAATAGCTGCTGCTTCTTTGCTGGTTTGGTAATCTAGTCCAACATTAATAATTTTATCTAAATATGTTAAAGATTCTATTATTTGGATTTGTCTTTTTAAATTTTTCAAGTCTTTTGAGTTAAAATGAGCATGAGTATCAATCATTCTTAACCTTCTTCCTATAAAATTATTTCTTTTGTCTTTCAATAAATGGTATTAGTATTCTTGGAGAAGCTATTCCTGTGTTTGAAATAGTGTGTAATCCTCCTTTTATATTTAACCTTTTTGTCTGTTCTTCACCAAAATAAGTGCAACTGTGTGTTTCCATCCAACCATACTTTTTTGTCTTCACTTCGATATCATACTTTTTAAGATGATAGCCAGGGTCTTCTTTTGTTTTATCAACTACTCTATATTCTATATTATGTCTTTCTAAGAACTCAATACTATTATTAAGAAGTTCATTAAAGGCAGTATCTGCATTCTCTTTCTTACAAAAGCAAAATTGCTCTAGTTTTTTGAATTCTCTTAACCGCTGCAATCCTTCTAACTTTTGTTCATTTCTAAAACATTCATTTATAGAGAATAAATATAACTCTTTATCTACTTTACTATTTTGAAAATATTCTAGGAAGGCTTGCTCAGCACTTCCAAATAGAGCTTGGCGTTCATCAATTCCTAGGCTATATTCTTTTGTCACTACTTCCTGTTTTTCAATTACATCCCAAGAGCCAGCACTTGGTAAAGATAAATATTTAAAACCTTTTTCTAACAGCATATCTTCAAATTCACGAAAAAGGTCGAACTCAAGTTTACTTAGTTCATAATCTAAATAATAAATTCCGTCTTTAGTAAAATATTTATTCATATTGTTTACTCTCCTTTACTTTGTCCGAAAAAGTTATAATTTCTTCTAGAGATAATCCATGTTTTTCAATTATTCCTTCTACTGCTCCTACAATGTCGGATAATTCAATTAAATACATTAATGTATTGTTTTGCTCTAAGGCATCTTTTGCTTCTGCTAATTCTTCTTCTACTTTTGATAATTCTCCATAAATTCCTTTTTTTATTTCTTTTTTATGCCATTTAAAGCTATTAGTAATATTTATTCCATCATAAGTGTTTTTTTCAGAATAATGAATTGTTAGGAGCTTGTCTTCTTTAGTTTTAAAAACAAAGCGCTTATTCTTGAAAGTTATAAATTTATTTTCTTCTGTAATAAGTTCTAACAACTCATTTATTTTATTATGTTTAAAAGCATGTTCTTCTACCCATTTACTTTCAGTTGAGTTATTATTTGAATTATCAAGTATTTTTAATGCTATTGTTTCGATATTGGGCATTTTGGAATAGTCAGAAATGTATTTATTAATTTTTAGAAGATTTTCATTAGTTACAACAATATTTACTCTAACTCTTTCTGTTTTGATAAATTCTTTTGATTTTAAATAAGCAATTTTATATTTATAAAAATCCTGATCTTCTTTGGAATTTGATGAAATAACAGTAACCTCTTTTATCCAGTTTGAGAATAATTCAAGTTTTTCCTTCTCACCAAAAAGATTTCCTGAAGTCTGTATTCTATAATCTGTAAATATTTTAGTTTCTTCTACTAAATCTTTTATTTTTTTTAATTCCTCTATTTTATAAAGTGATGTTTCCCCATTACCTGATAAAATAAAGTTGTTAAATGTTATCTTTTTATTTTTGTATTCTTGTAAGGTTTTTTTAAGCTTTTCAAATTCTTTTTCAAAACTTTCTGTATTATTCTTATTCATTTTTGCAATGCAATATGGGCATTTTTTATCACATGCATAACTTCCTAATATAAAAACGTATTCTTTTTTATTCATCCTATCACCTCTTAATTATATACTATGCGTATTTTTATACGCTTGTCAAGTAGAAAAAGAAAAATGAATGTAATTACTCATTCTCTAATTTTCATTATCGTATAGTTATTTGTTATAATAAGGTTTCTTAAAATAGAAAATAAAAAAGAAGACATTGCTTTTTAATTTAACAAATCTTCTATAATTTTAAATTCTTTATCATGTTTAATTATTTTATTAGCTGTGATTAGCTCTTGGAATTCATTCTTAGTGAACCAATTTGCGTCACTTACCTCTTCTTTTTGTAATTTTGAAGAGTCTGTTCTTACGTTACCAATGACTAAATAAACATAAACGAATTCTTTACTACTAATATTTTCATAATAGAATTCTTCCTTAATTTTATCTAAGTATTTATACTCATAATCATCTAAATTAAGTCCTAATTCTTCTTTAAACTCTCTTTTGGCACTTACTAGAGAGTCTTCTCCCGCACTAATATGTCCTCCTACCGTTATATCCCACATATTAGGATATAATTTCTTATCTTGACATCTTTTTTGAAGGAGTACTTTATTCTTATCTTTATTTATCATAATAATATGAATGGCACTATGCCAAATTCCTTTACTGTGAGCTGTTTCTTTACTAATTATTTTTCCTGTTTTTTCTTCTGTTAATTCATTATATTCGTCAACTAATTCTTCCATAAATTAGGATTACCTCTTTTCATTATATTTGCATAATATTGAAGGTCGATGGCCTCCCGTTTTAATCATTTTATCTGTTAAGATTACTTTGTCAGCTATTGTTCTTCTAAAAGCAGAATTTACTAAGGTCTTATTAAGCAATAATTCATAAACTTGTTTAAGTTCACCAATTGTAAATTCTTGAGGCATTAAATTAAAGACAATATCAGTATTATTAACTTTATTTCTAAGTTCCATGATTCCTTCTGCTATTAATTTAGCATGATCAAAAGCTAAATTATTATCTTCTATTACATCATAGTTATATTCTTCACTTTTTAAATCAATTGCGTTTCTTTTAACTTGATAACTAATAGTATCTTCTGTATTTGTTAGTTTAATAGTATATAAATCTTCTTGTTCTTCTATTTCGATATCAAACCAGCTGGCTTCTTCTCTTAGTGTATTCTCAAGTAATGTTCTGTCTATTAGAGCCATATAAGACACAGAAATAGTTCTACCTCTTGGGTCTCTTGTTACTTCATCATTTACTTTTAATTGTTGCATATAAACATCTGTTAACCCTGTTTCTTTCGTTAATACTCTATTTGAGGCCTCTTTAGACGTTTCATCAATATTTATGTATCCTCCTGGCAGACACCAACTATTTATAAATGGCTCTTTATTTCTTTTAACAAGTAAAATACTAAAATATTTTTTAGGAAGTGATCTAGTATTAGATGTTTTTCTACTATCAATTCCGAAAATTAATAAGTCTGTTGTATAAAATACTTGTGTTTTACTATTCATATAATTACCTCATTTCCTGCTGCTTTTTTAGTTTTTTTGATTTTCCTTCTAGAAGTTTTATTATTACTCTATCTGGAATATCATTTCTAGATAAATCTGTTTCTATATTACAACATGGACATTTGATTGTAAAGTGTTGCTCCATATCTCCTTCAAAATCATATGTAGAGGTAAGATATAAATCAGACTCTTCTATTTCTAATAATGCTGTACAACCATAGCCACCATGTCCTTTTCCTGTACATTCTTGTTCCATCTTCCATAAAGGTGCTTCTCTTATTACTTTCATACTCTTACCTATAACCTATTTTTTTAAAGTATTTTTGTTTATCTTTTTTAGTTTTTTCACTACTTAAAATAGCATTTCTAACATTTTTGGGAATTTCTTTTTCATCGATGCTAGTTTTCTTTTGACAGCATGGACATTTAAAATTATAAGAATGAGCTATATAGCTATTAAAATCTTCATCTGCGACACTCCAATATGATTTTTCCTGAAATTCTAGAAAAATATCATTAGCTTCTAATTCTAGTAGAGCCCCACATCCATACTCACCATGACCCTTTCCAGTGCATTTCTTTTCTTTTTTCCAACTAATTAAAATTGATTCTTTTAATATTTTCATAGATTCTCCTAACAATTAATATGTTTTTTTCCTGAGGCAATTTTTCTTCTGCCTTTTTCTTTTTCTACAATTAATATTATTTTTTTAATACTTAGTGGTAAGTCTTCTTCCTTTATAAATGTTTCTTCTTTACAACAGGGACACATGAAGGTGTAGTAAAATTTAATGTCTGTTTTTACTTTTCCAGATTTGTCTTTTCTAGTTCTTACTCTATAACTAAGATAGATATCTTCAATTCCTACTTCTAATAAGGCATTACAAGCTTGCTCTCCGCTTTTATTAGCCAAGCAAGAACATTTTATTGTCCAGTCAATATTCTCTTCTAATAAGTTCATTACTACACCTCCTGGTCTTTTATTTACTACGTCCTCTACTACGACTTCTGTTAGTTTTTTTATCTTGTGCTTCGTTTAATACTAAACTTGGTAATTTAGATGTATCAACATCTGTTTCTACACCACATTCTGGGCAGCAGAATGTATAATACACATCATGTCCTCCTCCATAATCATACGAATGTGTTAAATAGATATCTCCTCTTTCGATTAGTAGCTTAGCTCCACATCCACATCCTCCATTTCCTTTTCCTGTACAAACTTGTTCCATTGACCATCCTGGTCCTTTTTCCAATACTTTCATTTTCTATCTCCTTCTATTTACTTTCTAATTTTTTCATATGTGCTTTTTTAGCACGTTTAGTCTTTTCTACGCTTTTAATTGATTCTCTGACATCAATAGGAATTTCTTCTTCATCAAGAATTGTTTCTTTGTCACAACATGGACATTTAAAGGCGAATGCTGGTATACCGTAGCTTATATTGCTTTCGGCATAATCACTCCAATAAGATTTTTGAATTGAAGTAAGATATAAATCAGCTGTTTCTATCTCTAAATGTGCTCCACAACCAGCATTATGCAATTCATTAGTTGAGCATTCTTTTTCGATTTTCCAACTAATTAATGTTGGTTCTTTAAGTATTTTCATTTTTTACCTCCCTCACATAGTTACATTTTAATACTAAGTATATTATTTTGTCAATATACTTTGTTACATTTTTTTACAAAGTATTATTTTTACATAAAAAAATCTCTTATTTTTAGAGATTTTTTCTTATTATTTTGCATATTTAAATATACCTATTTTATGTTCTATTTTATTATTTTTTATTTTATTAGCTACTTCATTTCCATAAATTTTTCGAAAACATAATTTGGCTTCTTTTAAATTTGCAAAATTAAAATATGTATTAATTTCTTCTACTTTATTAAAGTCATTATTTCTTATCCAGTTATTATAAATATTGGTTTTTTTATCTTTATGATGGTTACGAAGATATTCAAATTCACTATTTTCTTCATTTTCGATAAGAATAATTTCTCCTCCTGGTTTTAAAACTCTTTTTAATTCATTTAAGCATTTTGTTCTTTCTATTAGGTCTGTTACTGTTCCAAGTACCCAAGGTGAGACTATTAAATCAACTGAGTTGCTTTCTAACATAATATCTTTTAAATTTGAATTTATGAAAATAGTGTTACTCTTCTTCTTTTTAGACTGAGCTTTGATTAGTTGTTCAAAGGATAAATCTACTCCAATGTACTTTGATGATTCATTTTCTAATTGTTCTAAAAATTTACCTGTACCGCAACCAGCGTCTAAGACAATTTTTTCTTTTGCTTGTTCTTTTAAGTAAGCTGCGACTTTTCCTTCTCCATCTTCTGCTTTGCTAAATATTTCGTAGTAATCATTGTTTTCATAGTATGCTTTAGAGTCTTTTAATAGATTTTTGATATTGTTTTCCTTCATAATATTCACTCTCCTTTGTTTCTGGGTAAATTAAATCTACCATGTATTTCGCAATATTTTGACTTTTACCAATAGCTGGTCTGTAATGCATGTGTACTCCTGGTACTGTGTTAATTTCAATTATTCTATAATTTTCTTCCGACTGTTCTTTAGTAATATCATTTGTCATGAAGTCTATTCCAACATAAGGTAGTCCTGGGAATGTTTCTAGAACTTTCTTTCCTATTTCAATAACACTTTCATGTGTGGCAGCCGTATAATCAATACAAACTCCTCCCATCGCAACATTGGAATTTCCTCTAACATAGACTTTTTCTTCTGCTTTAGGGATACTTAAAATGCTTAGTCCTTGCTTATTTAAGAATTTATGTAGTTCTTCATCTACTAAAATTTCACATAGAGCGTTAGTTCTTGGGTGGAAGCGATTGTAATTTTCAATTTCAATTAATTCTTCTATGGTATGAACTCCATCTCCATAAACGTGAGCTGCATCTCTTTGTAAAACGGCGTAATCACCGTTAACTGTTATGAAGATTCTGTGTTCTTTAGCTTCAAAATATTCTTCTATTAATATTTCGGTCTGCTCTCCTCGGTGTTTTTTTATTTTCTCTAAGGCCTCTAGTACCTCAGCTTCATTGGTTAAATCCATATAAACATCGTAACCATGAGAACCAAATACTGGTTTTATAACTGCTGATTCTCCTAGCACCCTAAATGCTTTTAAAATATAGTCAGTTTCTCCTACTTTAAAAGTTGCCCCTAGAGGTACACTAATGCCATTATTTTGGAGCATTTCCTTAACAATACCTTTATTTCCTGCAAGTACAGAGACGTGATATGGAGTAATTGATGAATCTCTATCATAAATTAATTCTTCGTGATTTTGATATTTGGCTTTTATAAGTTCTAAATTTTCATCAATAACCTCTACACTTATACCTCTTTTTAACATTTCATAAATCATTATCTTTTGGTTGGTATGAAGATTTTTATAAATATTTTCCATTTTACCATCTACTTTCACTACTTCTTGATTCAGATGAATAGCTAGAATAACTTGGTCTATAACTATAATTACTCTCACTAGCTCTTGATTCAGATGAATAGTTACTTGAACTTTGTGGATTGTATCTTTTATTAATAGCTTGTTTTTTTATTTTAACTAGCTTTTTATATTCTTTAATAACCTCATCTATTTCGTCATTTTCCTCTTCTATTTTTCCCAATTCTTCTTCTATTTGAGATTGTTTTTTTGCTTCATCTCTCATTTTTTTTAATTCTGCAATTTGTTTTTTTCTTTTAGAAATTGCACCTTTAATTCTAGAATCATCTGATGTAGGCATTGGAATAGCTGCTTCTAATTTTTCAATTAATGTATCAATATTTTCTAAATCGTTATATTTATTTTTCGTATAATCACCTCTTTTTTAATATTAAAACTGCATCGTGGGCATCTTCATTGGCATTTTCTAATGCAGTATCGAATTGTTCTATTTGCATATTTCTAAATACCTTTTTAACTTCCGAAATATTGTCAATTATGCTTCTTGGAGTTTTGTTATAGATATCGTAGAGATAGGCAAAATAGATATTTTCTACGGAAAATTGATTTAATAAATTAGCATATTTTTCTAAATAGTTATTTGTAAACATTTGGTTTAAATAATCAGAAATATTTGATAGAAACATATAGTCATATGAGGAAGATAATTTTAAATCCTTGATGTCTGTATTTATGTAGTTAATATTTATAGACGAGAGCTTTTCTCTTGTTTTTTGATAATTTTCTTCATCGAGATATAAATTCTGTTTTATCTTAGATGCTGGATTAAAATACTTTGTGTTAAAAAGAATAGATTTTCTTAGTTCTAAACCATTATTATTGTGTCTTTTTAGTTCAGTTATCCAGTAATCAGATATTTCTTGTTCTAACTCAAGACTTTTTATAATCTCATATTTTAAAGTATCTGATGTTTCATAAAGAAATACTTTCAAAAAATCTTTGTAATCTAGTTGCCTCATTCCAGCTAGTTTTAATTCTGCATATTTTTGAGCAAGTAGATTTATGTCGTAAGCAGTAATGTATTTGCAACCTTTTACTACTAAATTTAGAATATGATCCCCCGACGCTGTGACAGTGATGACTTTCTTATTTTCAAGGTCTAATTTTTTCATGTAACCTGCAATATTTTCAGTTGTGAAGGGACAAATACTATTAAATTTTTCCATAACATTGTCCTTTACTTTTTACTAGAAGAAATTGTTTTAGTCTTTCATCTTCTTTTATATCTTCTAAGGAATGATTTCTTAATGATATTTTTGAGATACAATTTCTGTTGTTTTCATAAACCCAAGGGCAAGGACTAATATTTCCATAATTATTTATGTAGAGAAACTTATCTCCTGCAGGACATTCTTGAATGTAAGTTGGTTGATTTCCAAAATTATAATTAATAGTTATTTCATTTTTATATTTCTCCTTTAACAGTTCAATTTCTTCTATTATTGATGGATTAGGACGAGTCTTTACTAAAGTCATATCTTGTCCTGGCATTGGCTCCATAATTGAGAAAATTATTTCATCTGCTGCTACTTCTATGGATTTATTAACTAATTCTTCTAGATTATTTTCGTTATTTCTATGAATTACTGAACCAATTCTTATTCTATTTGTAGACTTTCTTAAAAGATTTAGTCCTTGCATTGTTTTGTCATAAGTTTCCTGTCCTCTTACTGATTCATGGGCAGATTTGGTACCGTCTAGACTTACATGAATCATTTTTAACTTTAATTCATTTAATAAGTCAATTTTGTCAGGTGTTAATAGCGAAGCATTAGTAGAGATATCTGTAAATAACTTTTTGCTGGCATATTCTAAAATCTTTAAAATGTCTTTTCTAATAAATGGTTCTCCTCCTGTTATTTTTAGATGTTTGAAATCATTTTTAGATAATTCATCGACGATATGAAAACATTCTTCTGTTGTTAGTTCTCCTTTTATATTTTTATTGTTGTTACTATCACAGGAGAAAATACAATAAGAACAATTATAATTACATTTATTTGTTATCTCCCAGATAGCTTTTCCTTCATTATTTGGTAAGGTAAACTTACATTCCATACCATTTATAAAATTATTAATTTTTTCCATATCATTTCCTCCATTATTTAGTATTAAAAATTTATCTGATGCATAGCTTTCAAGATTATTTATTTTCTGTAGTTCAAATCTTTTTAATATTTCTTCTTTCTGTAAGTCACTGCCTATTAATCTTTTTAATCTAACGTTAATATCAGTATCTAAAAAAATTATTTTATCGAATCTTTCTTGAAGATTGTCATTTACTATTAAAGCCCAATCGATTAGAATTGTTTTGTTTTTGATTGTATTAAGATATTTAAATAGATATTTATAGAGAATTTGTTTGTATTTGTTCATGTAATTGGGATTTGTATAAATATATTTATTGATTATTGGTGAATTAATTTCTAAATATCGTCTTAATTCTGGAATAACTCTTTTTAATTCTTCAACATAATCTTTGTTTTGATAGAGACTTCTTCTAAAGATATCCATATCAATATAAAGAAAGTCTGGATTAGCTTTAATAATCTTTTTTGAAAGTGTTGTTTTTCCTGCAGACATTCCTCCTGTGATACCAATTAATCTATTCATACCAGCACATCCCATATTTTATTGGAGTAAAAGCTGCAATTTTGGTGTTTTTAGGTAAATCAGTGTATTTGTTCCAATCTGTTTCTTCTGTAATTAGATGATAATTATCTTTTTGTAGAGATTCTATTATATTATTAACTTCAGTAGTAATTTCATTATTTTTGATATTGGGTTTGTTACTGTGAATATATTGACTTCCATTTGAAATATCTTTATTTTCATTATAGATAGGAGTTCCTACTCGATAGGCTAGATAGTGAAGGCGTAACTCATGAGGATTAAGCTCGAGAATTAAATCTTTAGTGGTTTGTAAATCTTCTTTTGTAGTGGTTGGATAGTCTAAGATAAAACTGGTTCTTACACGATATCCTAACTCTTTTACTTCTTTTATCACTTTCTTAATATAGGAGATATCCATATCTTTATGCATTAACTTAAGAAGTCTTTCACTTCCAGATTCTATTCCAAAATGAACCCATCTAAAACCTGATTCATACATTTCTTTTAACATTTCATAGTCATAACATTTGATGCTACAAAGACAGCCAAATAAACATTTAATCTTTTTTCTTTTTATTTCTCTACATAAATTCATAATTCTTTCTTTGTCAACTATCATATTATCATCTAAAAAGATTATTTTTTTAGTATGGTATTCTTTTATAAGCATTTCTATCTCTTTGATTATTTCTTCTGCAGGTTTCCCACTCCATTTTCCATAGAAGTATGGAGTTGTGCAGAATTTACAAGTGCCAATGCAGCCTCGTGAAGTAATCATTGTTCTTGTGTCCATATAGTTGTCCATAGATACAAGTTTTCTATTAGGAATTGGCATTGTGGAAAAAAGATTTTTTGAAGGTACTGAGGTAGTTTTTATTATTTTATTATCTTTTTTATAAATTATATTTGGAATTTTTGAAAGTTCTTCTTCACAGTTTATATTGTCAATTACTGGAAGTACTTTATCATCTGCAATTCCTTTTATGATGATATCTATGCCATTATCTAAGAACTTCTGGTAGTAATAAGTTGAGGTTTTTCCTATAATTATAAATTTGGTTGGCTTTTGAGTATTTTTTATTACCTCAAAGATATTTTCAATAGCGTTTGATGTATGAAGAGGTAATTGATAATCATATACAAATATCACTATATTTTTTTCTTCTAAATATTTATTTATATCGTTATTTAATCTATTACTATCCATATCAAGTACTTTTACCTGGGGATATTTCTTTTCGATTATTGTTGCAATCATTAAGACATCAAGCGGTTCTGCAACTATTGTTTTATTTGTATAGGGCTTATTGCCTGGATTTATTACTATAATGTTCATGTTATCACCTTCTCAATCAATTTCTTTTCTTTACTTAATTATATTCTGTTAATATCAATGAATAAAATACATATAATTCATGTTTAATATAATCTCTGGTTATTTTAGATATTTTAGTTAAATTTGTTCTTTTGCTCTTTTTTGTTTCCATAATACATTTTTTGTATTTTGTTTTGAGATTTTAAGTACTTTTATTAGCATATAAAGTTTTTCTCAAAGAAAAAAGAACTTTTCAGTTCTTTATCTTGGTACATATTTAAATGGATTAATTATGCTTCTTGTATATTGATTATATTTACCGTTGTATGCCCAACCATAATTTTCTGACATTTCTAAGTGAAGATGACATCCTGTTGAGTATCCAGTTGAACCCATATAACCAATTACTGTTCCAATATCAACATCTTGACCAATATTTACATTATAGCCTTGTAAATGAGCATATTGAGAGAATACTAATTTTCCATTAACATTATGAACAATTAGAATCATAAATGCTCCATAGTTATCAAGAGTATTACCTTTATAGTAAACTCTTCCTGCTGCGACTGGATAAATTGGTGCTCCACAACCTTTTGTGAAGTCAACACCTTTATGAGCTCCTCCATAATTCCAACTGATTCTTGCACCCACAACTGGCTGTCTGAATCCATTTGTTCCTATTACTGCTCCTGTTCCAACATTTTCATTACCACCACTTGGTTTTTGTGCTGGTTTAGGTGGAATATCACAAGTAACTCCAATTACATCACTAGATTTACAACCTCGTCCTTTATAGTAAGAAACTTGTTTTTTATAGAACTCTATTTGACCTTTTGTACTAGGTACTGTTCCTTCAATACTTCTTGTTTCTTTTTCAATTCTTTCTTTTTCAGAATTAAGACTTGATTTTAAGTTTTCTAATTCTTTATTCTTTTTATTTAAATCTACTGTCTTTTTCTTATTTTCTTCAATTAGTCTTTCTAATTCATCCATTATTTTTTTATTGTAATCTGTCAACTGTTCTATTACAGAGATTCTATAAATCATATCCGTTATACTATTAGCATCAAAAATATATTCTAAATATGTATTTTCATTACTAACTACTTGAAAGTATTTTAATAGTTTTTTACTTTCTTTTTCTTTCTTAGCTATCTCTTTGTTGCTTTTTTCTATTTCTTCTTCTAATTTCTTAATTTCTTCTTCTGCTTCTTTTATTTGTTTTTCTATATTAGAAATCTTTGCTTTTATTTCTGCAACTTCAGCATCATTTTTAGCCATCTTAGCTTCTTTTTCTCTTAGTTCTGCAGTATATTTTTCTACCATGTCTTCATATTCTTTTAAAGTTATGGCTTCTGTATTTTTAGGTATTAGAAGAAATGATAGACAAATGCATGTAATTATTATCTTCCAATTTTTCATATTACACCTTTAAATACTTTCTTACAGCACTAGCACTACCAATCATACCAACTATTATACCAATAATAATAATTAGTATTGATGCTTGATAAATAAATGGTTCTGGTGGTATTAATTCAATAAGTTTTGTGAATAAATATCCATCAAAATGTTTGTAGAAAGCTAAATAACCATAAGTAGTTAGTATAACTGGTACTATTGAACCAAATAATCCTAAAATCATTCCTTCTATTATAAATGGTATTTTAATTGAGAAGTTACTTGCACCTACTAATCTCATGATACCAATTTCTCTTTTTCTTGAAAAGATTGTTAATTTTATTGTATTAATGATTAAGAATACTGTTACAACTACTAAAGCAATTACTACTCCGTAAGCAACTTTTTCAATAGAGGCAAAGGCATTAACTAATTTTTCTACCATGCCTTCTCCGTATTGAACAAGGGCTACTTTGTTTTCTTTTTTTATGTCAGCTGCAGTTTTACCAATTTTTTCAACATCTTTTACTTTAATTTTAAAAGTATCTCTTAGGGGATTATCTTCTTCATCCCAATCTTTCATAACTGATTTGAAGACATCATATTCTTCCATCATTTGTTCTTTTACGTCTTCTTTTGGTTGATATGTATATTTTGCGATGTTATTTTTATTTTTTAAGTAGTCTTTCATTTTATCAACGTCTTCTTCTTTAGCATCATTTTCCATAAAGACAACTATCGTTAAATCTTTTTCTATTTCTTCAGTGAAATTTTGGACATTAAATGAGGCCATTATAGCAATAGCAACTATTATCAAAGTAATTGTAATACAAGAAATAGATGCTAAGGAAAGACTAAAGTTTCTGATTACACTTTTGAAAGCATCTCTTATGCTTCTTCCTAACATTCTAATTAGCTTCATTGTTATATGTTCCTTTCTGCTTAAAGTTTACTAAATGTCCATCTTTTAAAGTGATAACCTGTTTTTTCATTTTGTTTACTATATCTTTATCATGGGTTGCCATAATAATTGTTGTTCCTCTTACTTTATTGATATCTTCTAAGACTTTCATTATCTCTAAGCTCTTTTCTGGATCCAAATTACCTGTAGGTTCATCACATAGTAATAACTTTGGATTATTAACTATAGCTCTAGCAATTGCTACTCTTTGCTGTTCTCCTCCTGATAATTGGTCAGGGTAGTTATGAACTTTGTTTTTTAGTCCTACATCTTCTAAAGCTTTTAAAACTTTTTTTCTTATAGAATCTTTCCTTTCACCTAGACATTCAAGGGCGAAGGCAACGTTTTCATAAACTGTTAATTTAGGTAATAAACGATAATCTTGGAATACAATTCCTAATTGTCGTCTTAATTTATATACTTTTTTATCTTTTATTCTAGCAACATCTAAGCCTCCAACTATTACTTGACCTTTAGTTGGTTTTTCTTCACGATAGAGCATTTTTATCAGTGTACTTTTTCCACTACCTGATCCACCTATGACGAAGACAAATGATCCTTTTTCTATTGCTAAGTTCAAATCGTAGATGGCTGTTACGCCGTTTTTGTATTTTTTTTCAACATTTTTGACTCTTATCAAATCCATCTATCTTATTCACCACCTTAGTTAATTAAGTATATCATAGATTTCGACATAAAAAAAGGAGAGCATTGATTTTTCTCTCTTTTTTCAACATTTTAAGACAAAAGTCTACACTTTTAATTATTATTTAGCTCCTTCTACTTGGTAGGAATCTGTTACAACAAAGAAGGCATCTTTATCTATTTCTTTTATTCCAGATGCAACACGGTAATATTCTCTTGATGGGATAACCGTTAGCATTACATTTCTTTTCTTTTCTAAGAATCCACCTTTTACTTCAAATGTTGTGATATTATGATTTAAACTTTTAATAATATATTCTTTTATTTTAGCCTCTTCACTGGTAATAATGTAGAAGGCCTTATTATTTGAAATTCCTAGTAAAACTTTATCTAAAACGATATTATTTATATATAAGAATATTATAGCATACATAGTATTTGTTGAACCAAAGAAGAAGGAACCAGCTAATACTATCGAAACATTTATAAATAAACTTGATTTAGCAATAGAAATTTGCTTTTTTTCATAGAGTACTTGACTTACTACTGGAAATCCTCCATTGCTGTAACCTGTTTTGTACATTAGACCATTAGCTATTCCACTGATAACTCCAGCAAATAAGACAAGTAATAGCATGTCTGTTGTGTCCATCGGTAACATTGTAGCAAGTGGGGATGTTATTTTTACTAAAAGTGGATACGCAACACTTGCAACTAGTGTTCCAGCAGTTCTTTCTACACCTACATATAAAAGACTAAATACTGCGCAGGCTGCTGATAGTAAGAAAATCATTAAGGCAGGGTCTATGTCATAAACATGTTTAGTAATGGTAGCTATTCCTTGTGTTCCACCTGTTACTAAGTTCAACGGTAAAAGAAATACGTTATATAAAATGGCACTTAAAGCAAGAGATATGCCCATCAAAATAATTCTCCATAGTTTTTTCTTTTTCTGTATCTTTTTTAAAATATCTTCCACATTATTCACCTCCAAATACTTCATAGGTGTCAGTTACAATAAAGAATGCATCTTTATCTATCTCTTTTATCCCTTCTTTTAATCTATAATAATCTTTTGTTGGAAGAACTGTCATTAAGACATTTTCATTTGTTTTTTTATAGCCACCTTTAGCTTTAAAAATAGTAACTCCATGATTTAAGTATTTTAATACATAATTTCTAACCTCATCATCTCTGTCAGTGATTATATAGAAAGCTTTACTATCTGATATTCCTAAAACCACTCTGTCTGAGATTAAACTAATGATATATAGAACAATGATTGAATACATTAATTTGTTTATTCCAAAAACTAATACTGATGATAATACTATCAAGCCATCACTGAAAAGCATACTTTTTCCTAGACTGATTTTTACATATTTTGAAATTATTTGATTTAAGATATCAGTTCCGCCAGTTGTGAACCCTGCTTTAAAAACTAAACCGGCACCAAATCCATAAAGGATTCCACCAAATATAGCTGATAATAACATGTGTGAAGTATCTATGTTTAACCAGATGTTTATATGTTCGGTTAAAGCTACAAATGTAGGGAATAGGATAGTTCCCAATACTGATGCCCTAGTCTTTTCTTTTCCTAAAGCAAAATAGCTAATTATAATTAAAAGAAAATTGATTATAAAAATTGAAATAAAATTATGAATTCCTAATACATGATTTAGAATAATTGCTATTCCTCCTACACCACCTGGTACTAGATCATTAGGCGCTATAAAAATGTTGTAGGATAATGCAATAATGAAACATCCTATAATAAACTGGATTGTTCTTTTAAAGTACGACTTTTTATTAATGTATTCAACAAACTTCAAATCTTTATTATTAGAAAAAACATTCATATTATAGCCCCTTTTTTAAATTTTTCTCAATAAAATTATCTATATCTCCATCTAATACTTTTGTAACATTACTAGTTTCTTCATTGGTACGATGATCCTTGACCATTGAGTAAGGATGCATAACGTAACTTCTTATTTGTGAACCAAAGTCTATGTTCATTTGATTCCCTTTTATTTTATTTAATTCCTGTTCTTGTTCTTCTATTTTTCTTAATAAAAGCTTATTTCTTAGGACTTTCATTGCTTGCTCTTTGTTTTGAATTTGACTTCTTTCATTTTGACATGTAACTACAGTCTTGGTAGGTAAATGCGTAATTCTTACGGCTGAATCTGTTGTATTTACTCCTTGTCCTCCTGCTCCTGTTGAACGATAAACATCTATCTTTAAATCTTTTTCATCTATTTCAATAGTTGTATCTTGGTCTATTTCTGGTGTTATTTCTACTGAAGCAAAAGAAGTATGTCTTCTATTATTAGAATCAAATGGTGATAATCTTACTAAACGATGGACACCTTTTTCGTTTTTTAAGTATCCATAGGCGTTTAAACCTTTTACTAATATAGAAACACTTTTTAGTCCTGCTTCATCTCCATCTTGATAGTCAAGAACTATTATTTTATAGTTATTTTTTTCACACCATCGTGTATACATTCTGTATAACATATTAGCCCAGTCACATGATTCTGTTCCTCCTGCTCCAGGATGAATTTCTAAAATACAATTATTTTTATCATATGGGCCACTAAGTAGGACTAGAAGTTTGATTTTTTCTACATCATTCTCAAGCTTTTTTGTTGTCTCTTCAACTTCTGTTTCTAGTGTTTGATCTGGCTCAACTTCTAGTAAGTCTACTAATTCTATGTTACTAGTAATTTCATCTTTTATCTTTTCTATTCTATTAACTTGTTCTTTCAAGTCATTTAATTCCTTTAATGTATTTTCTGCTACATTTCTGTCATTCCAAAAATCCTCTGTTTCGGTTTTTTCTTGGAGGTTATTTATTTGGTCTTTTTTTGCTGGTATGTCAAAGTGACCTCCATAAATTGTTGATTATTTCTAAAATTGTTACTAGTTTTCTTCTTTGCTCTTTGATATCCATATTATTTCTCCTTCTTATAGTTTTTACATAATTTTAATTATTATTCTTTTTATTGTTTTAGTTTACCATATTTGGTTTTTTCTAACAATTTTAAATTTCTAGGTATTTTTTTCACTGTATAACATATATTATTATTGAGGAAGGTTCACTATAAAGTGTGAAGATCCTCTGTATATAGATTAGGAGCGTTGTTTGCTCCTTTTTTATTAAAATAATTTTTTTGACAATTCGTTCATAGTACTAAAATTTGTACTCTCTGTGTCATCATAATAAATTATATTTACGTCTAATTTAGAATGTTTTTTGAAGATTTTTTCTAAGTCTTTTTTGTTATTTATAATTCCTTTAGCTTCTTTGATTTCTTTTGAACCTTCTATTGTAATTTGATATTTCTTGTAATTATATCGATATGAATGATTATCTTTATAAAATAACTCATAAACGTAATCTTCTCCAGCATCAATTCCTTCATATTTTGAAAAAGCTATTGTTGCGACTGGCATATTACTTGATTTAGGCTTTTTTGTTTTATTTTGTTTTATTGCAAAGAATATAGCAGATATAACTATTAGAATTATAATAGCTATGCCTATTATTAGGATTTTCTTTTTTTTCATATTAGCACCTCTTTTTATTAACAATATTATAACATATAGGTTATTAAATTTGAAAATTCTTATTATCAGAAATTTATTTTTTAATTTTTATTACATTTCCCCTAATTTTATAATTAGAACTCTTCTCGATGAAATAATTACTTTAGGTGAAGTAAATGATAGTTGAAAATCTTAGAAATAGTCGAGAGAATTTAGAGTTAAAACAGAAGGATGTAGCGGAGTTTTTTGGAATTCATTTTTCTACTGTATCTGGATGGGAAACTGGAAAAGATACTATTCCGATTGAAAGATTAATTGATTATGCTAATGAGTATAATTATAGTTTAGATTACTTATTTGGGTTGATAGCAGAGAATGAGGAGTACTATCCTCTTGATCTAGATTTAGAATTATTAGCAACAAATCTTACTAATTTGAGATTAAAAAATAAATGTACTCAAAGTTGGATTGCTCAAAAATTAAATACAGTCCAATCTGCCTATTCACATTATGAAAATGCAATTAATATAATTCCTACAACTTTTCTTTTTGGATTAACCAAAATATATGAACCATTTTCAATTGATGAGTTGTTTGGAAGAAAAAGAAAGATTTAAGAATATCAGTTTATCCTATGTTTACTGATATTTTTATTTATTAAGTATTTTAGCTTTATTGATTTAACTAAACTGTTCCTGTATAATCATTTTATACTGATGAGCTTTTCGATGACATCGATATTATTTAGATAGGAGTTTAGTTTATGAATATAGGTCAAATTCAAGAGGAATTAACATTTTCTATAAATAAAGATTTAGCCACTAAAGTTTTAATAAAAGCTTCTGTAAATGATAGATATAGTTCTAAGGAATTGAGATTAATTAGTTAATATGCTTATAAAGCTCTAGAACCATACTTAAAACATCTTGGTATTACTAAAGAGCAGTTTAGCAAAAATCATAAATTAAAGGAGCAAACGGCTTTAGTTTTGTTAAATTTAATTAGATTATATATAACAAAGAAAGAGTGCTACAAACATGATTGCCCTGATATTTATGATGATAAACAAATTATTAATTTGTCTGCGGTAATTAGAAATATACAAAATGCATCAAAAGAATATGTTGAATTTAAAAAAAATATTGAACATGAAAAAGGTTTTGTCGGAAATAATAGGGACTTAAGATTATTCGATTTTATCTCATCAACAACTGAAATAAGAAAAAAATTTTTAAAAGCTTCTGAGGATAAATACTATTTATTTGATAGTCTTGTTTTTGAATCATTTGGTGATTACTTTTTAGCAGAAAAAATTAACAAAGAAGATTATTTGAATGATGATAAAAAAAGAAAAAGATACCGTGAAGTTTTTGTAAAAAAAAGAGAATCTCTTAAATCAAAAAATGGAGAATTTCTTTCTAATTCTGAGATGAAAAACATACTGAATGAATGTTCCCTTGATTGGATTATAATATGTAATAATTTTAAATTTATTTCCGATAAACAATATAGAAATTTTATTGATTCCATTACATTTGATACATTTGTTCTTTTAACTAGCAAAGAGCAGCAAGAATTATATAATAAATCTGTTTTAGAGCGAGAAAAATTTGAACTTGTAAACTCTGAAGAAAAGGTGGAATTCTATCAGTCTATTGATGAAGACAATAGAAAGAGAATGGAAAACGTATGGAGGAAAATTGGTGCTATTAGGGCTGATTCAACTATACGTAATTTAAGGAAATTAGAAAATATGCTTAATGATACTAGTGTAGATAGTTCTAATGATTTTGAAAAAAAGACTATGTAAAAATACTGTTCAAAGAAATAAAATAAAAGTAGATACATAAAAAGATGTGATCTACTTTTATTTATTGAAATTTCAATACATGACATTAATTATATTAATTTGTTTATACAAATAATTTTATTTTAAAACTTTTGTGTTTGATTTTTCTGTCTTATTCAATTCATCTATTTCACGTAAAATTTCTATTTTTAAATCTTCCATTTTTACACTATCATAAACAAATAATTCTCCTGCATTAATCCAGTCATAACTAGTGTTTTCTAGAATTAATTTTATTTTATTCTTAATTTCATCCAAGTTTTCGCCATTTTTTATTTTATCGTCGACGTAATCTTTGAAAAAGGTTTTCATATTAGATTCCATTTTAGAATTATTTGGTAAATCAAATTCATGACTTCTCACAGAGCTTAATAATGTATCCACTGATACTATATAATCAATTGGATTATTAATATCACTTTTCCTCATTGTTTTAATTAAACCTGCTGCGCCATATTTTATGTAATCAGTAAGTGGAATACCACAGGTTTCAGTAAATATTCTAAGTTGCTCTGCTTCCATATCATAGGGACCACCACTTACTGTTTGAGTTGCTATATCGGTTATAAGGTCTGCTTTTCCTTCTTCTAAAGAAAATCCTATGTATTTAAAATTATATTCTGCAGCTTGAAAATCAGCATATAAAACAAGCATATCTGTTTTATATTGAATATATTTATTATCTTTTAGTATCTGAACTGTTGATATACCATGTCCTAAAATTTCGTGACATATAACATAGGAATCAACGATAGTAGGATCAATATAGACTTTGCCTTCTTCAGGAGAGAAACATGCTCCTAATGTCCTTATCTTTTCATACATTTCTTCTGTTGTAATTTCTACTATACTTATATTCTTAATGTTTTGGTATAGAGCTACTAAATCTAAATCTGGTAGTTTCATCTCTAAATTATTAAGTCCTTCTAATAGCCATTCTTCATATTTTCCTGTAATACTAGTATTGTTTTTGATTGCCTCTCTTACATCAGTATAAGTGGGATTTGCTTTATCTACATATTTTCTGAATTCGTCTAAAGAATCACAGTAATAGATATTTTTATTGAAATCCATTTTAACTTTAGAAAAATTATTTCCAATATCTTGACAATCATATCCCCACTGCTTTGTGTAGTAATTTAACATTCTTTGTTCATTTACATAGGAATTAAGATTTTCGCTTACTGCATTTATGCTTTTCACTGTTGTATTTTGGATAGGTTGACAAATTTCTTTATTTGCTTCGCAGCCACTAAGTATTGTTGTGGCTAAAATAAACGAGGCTATTTTATTTTTTCCTTTTTTCAGCTTTTTAATTAATGATTGATTAATATCAATTTTATTCACACTAATCCCCCCAAATATAGTTTCCATATTATACTAAAAATTGTTAATTTTGTCAAAAGTATGTTACTAAAGAACTTGTCCACTAAAAAACTATTCTATGATTAGAATAGTTTTATATATTTTTGTGTTACTTAGATATTATTTTCCACAACATTGTTTATATTTCTTACCACTTCCACATGGACATGGATCATTTCTGCCAATTTTTTGACTCTTCTTTGGTTTCTTTTTAGCTACTTTTTCTTCTGAATCGTTTGTTATCATTTTTTTTGATACTTCTTTTCTCTCTACATTTTGACGTATTTCTGCTTTCAGTAAGAATATAGATACATCTTTATCAACTTTTTGTAGCATTGAATCAAATAAATCAAATCCTTCCATAGTATAAGCTCTTAATGGATCTTCTTGAGCATAACCACGTAGGTGGATACCTTCCCTTAGGTGAGACATTGTATTAATATGTTCCATCCAATAGTTATCTAATACTTGTAGAGTAATTACTTTTTCAAATTCTTGAACTACTTCTTCTGGAACATCTTTAATTTTTTCTTCATATTCTTCAATTACTTCTTTTGATAAGAAGTCAATTAAGTCTTTAGAATCTTGTCCTTCAATATCCTTTAATCTTAAATCTTTCTTTAATAAATTTTCATTTACAAATTCTCTTATTTCCTTGCAGTCATCTTCTGTTAGGTAGTTTTCTGGTGGAATATGAGAATTGACTAAGTCTTCGATATGATGTCTGAACGTTGTTAGAATCATTTCATGGATTGAGGTATCATCTAAAATTCTATTTCTTTTTTCATAAATGATTTCTCTTTGATTATTCATAACGTCATCGTATTGAAGGAGATTCTTACGAATATCAAAGTTGTTTCCTTCAACTCTTTTTTGTGCTGTTCCGATTGATTTTGTAAATGTTTTACTTTGGATAGCTTGTTCTCCAAGTCCCATTGTTTCCATCATAGCACCAATTCTGTCTGATCCAAATCTTACCATTAAATCGTCTTTCATCGAAACAAAGAATTGTGTATATCCTGGGTCTCCTTGACGTCCTGAACGTCCACGTAATTGGTTATCAATACGGCGTGATTCATGACGTTCTGTACCAACAACACATAATCCTCCCAAATTTCTTATTTCATCTGATAGTTTGATATCAGTACCACGACCAGCCATATTAGTAGCGATTGTTACTGATTTACTTTGACCGATTTTAGAAATTATTTCAGCTTCTCTTTCATGATTCTTAGCATTTAATACTTCGTGAGGAATGTTTGCTTGTTTTAATAATCTACTAATTAATTCACTTGTTTCAATGGCAATTGTACCAATAAGAACTGGTTGTCCTTCATTATATCTTTCTTTAACAAATTCAATTACTGCTTTATATTTAGCTTCTTTTGTTGCGTAAACTAAATCTGGAGCATCAATTCTTATAACATCTTTATTTGTTGGTATTTCTATAACGTACATATTGTAGATGTTGCGGAATTCTTCTTCTTCTGTTTTCGCTGTACCAGTCATTCCTGATAGTTTTTTATACATTCTGAATAAGTTTTGGAAAGTAATTGTTGCAAGAGTTTTTGTTTCTTGATTTATATTTACTCCTTCTTTAGCTTCAATTGCTTGATGAAGCCCATCAGAATATGCTCTACCTTTCATTAAACGACCTGTAAATTGGTCTACAATAACTATTTCTCCATCTTGAACTACATAATCAACATCATTGTTCATTGCATAGTTTGCACGCAATGCTTGATTAATAAAATGCAATAATGTAGCATTGTCTACATCATATAAATTCTTGATATGGAACATTTCCTCTGCTTTATCTGCTCCATCTTCTGTTAAGTTGACACTTTTAGTTTTTTCATCGTAAATGAAATCTTTTTCCTTTGTTAAGCTTTTAGCATATTTATCTGCGCTAGTATATAGATTTACATTAGACATCTCTCCTCCAGAGATTATCAGTGGGGTACGTGCTTCATCTATTAATACTGAGTCAACTTCATCAATAATTGCAAAGTTTAATGGGCGTTGAACACGATCTTCTTTTCTGACTACCATGTTATCTCTTAGATAATCGAAACCTATTTCATTGTTTGTTGAATATAAAATATCACAGTTATAAGCTGCTTGCTTTTCTTCAGCACTCATATCTCTTGTATTAACTCCAACTGTTAGTCCTAAGAAACGGTGAATTCCACCCATCCATTCAGCATCACGACTTGCCAAATATTCGTTTACTGTAATTATGTGTACGCCTTCTCCACTTAGGGCATTTAAGTAAGCTGGCAGAACAGAAGTTAATGTTTTACCTTCTCCTGTTTTCATCTCCGAAATATTACCATAGTGAATTGAAAGACCTCCAAGTATTTGAACAAAATAATGTTTTTCACCGATTACACGAAAAGATGCTTCTCTTGCTGTTGCGAAAGCTTCTACAAGAATATCATCTAATGTTTCACCTTGACTTAGTCTCTCTTTAAATTCTGCTGTTTTATTTTGTAATTCTGTATCTGTTAATTGTGAATATTCTTCTTCTAAATCCATTACTTGATTAGCAATGGTATTAAATCGTCTTAGTTCTTTATACTCATGATCGAATAATTTTTTTAAAATATTCATATCATCACTCCTTCAAGATATTATTTTATCAAAAAAAAGGGGCAATTAAAAGTATTTAGCTCCTTTTTGTTAGTTTAATTGCAACTGTTTGAAACCTAATTATATGGGAATTATCTAAAAGATTAGTAATAATTCATTTTAGAGTTCATAGAATTAATTTTACAATTAATTAGTTGTTATTGAAAAAAATTTTATCTTTTAAATTTATTAGGTTTTCATTTTTATTTAGGAATTAAAACAGTTACTTCTTATAAGTTATTATAGTACTAGGCATTGTACTATTTTTTGGGGTAGTCTTTTATGTATAAAATGGAATCAATCAATAGTAACAGTCCTATTGCAAATATAATAAATCCTCCAGTTAAGTCTATTATGGCAAATAGAATACCGATGATTCCTGCTGAGGTCTTCGCTTCTTCTGCTGATTTTATTGCTAAAAATGCAAGTACTAATGACACTATATCTTTTATTATATACGTGGATTGATCAAACATAATGAATTTGGCTGGAGCAATTATCGCTATAAGTAAGTCTATGATAACAAATGCAATATTTATTTTTAATAAAAATGCGACTCCTTTTCTTCTCTTTTCGAATTTTTCATTTGGCTCTTTATTTTTCTTTTCTTTTTCCATGCGTTTTACTTCCTCTCACCTATTATTGTCGTCATTATATCATCGCCTTTTTTCTTGGGTCAACATCTGCGTAGAAAAATAAAATATCTAAAAAGGATACAGTGTAAACAACTGTATCCCATTACTACTCTGATTCTATTAGTCCATAATTACCATCACTTCTTTTGTAAATTACAGTAGCTTTATTTGTTTCACTGTCTTTGTACATATAGAATTGATGTCCTAATAGTTCCATTTGAAGTATTGCTTCTTCTTCATCCATTGGCTTTACTTCAACTTTCTTTCTTTTTACTATTTGGTGTTCTTCCTCTTGTTCATCTTCTATAACTATTTTGTCAAAGTTAAAGTCATAGCTTGGTTTTACTTGCTTAGACATTAGTCTTGTTTTATTTTTTCTTACTTGTCTTTCTAGTTTATCTATTGTTTTGTCAACTGCTGCATAGAAATCCTCTTTTGTCTCTTCTGATCTTAATATAAATGATTTTAATGGAATAGTAATTTCCACTGTTTGTTCATGATTTTTTACTTTTACTATGACATTTGCGCGAACTGTATCGCTATTTTCTAGATATTTTTCTAATTTTCCTAGCTTCTCATTAATGTAATTACTCATAGCTTCAGTAATTTTCATCTTATCTCCACGAATTATAATTTCCATCATATCGCCTCCTTTATAATTTGATTATAGCATGTGAAAATAAAAATTGCTACTATTTTATAGTAGCAGTTTCTTTTAGTAATCTAACATTTATAGCTTGGAATCCTTTACTTGTTTCGATAAGTTTGAATTCTACTAATTGATTTTCTGATAATGTTTTGTATCCATCTAATTCAATTGCTGAATAATGAACAAAAATATCTTCATTTTCTCTAAAACCAATAAAGCCATAACCCTTATCATTATTGAACCATTTCACGCGTCCGGTCATCATACCTCTATCGCACCTCACATTCTACCATCTATTATTTCTATTGGTGATTTAATCTTACCAAATAATTCTTACTTTTTTTGTTTTTTCTAAAACTTGTTTAATTAGAGCTACTTTTCGAGGAAAATTCTAGTTTATTCGACAAATTATTACATTTTCTATAAACCACGAAGTAAATTGATTAGGACCTTTCTTTTATCTCTTGAAACTATATTTAGTCCTTCTTCATTATTAAAAATTATTATGTTATCTTTAGTGTTATATTCTCTCACTTGTTCTATATTAATAATATAACTTCTACTACATTTTATAAATCTTTTATCTAATTTTTGTTCTAACTGATGAAGATTTCCCGGACTATAATATTCTTTAGTTGCTGTTTTAATGATACAGCGTTTACTCTCTTGTTCTTTTTCTATATAAATTATTTTAGATAGTTCGATATTGTAGTGTGTATTTTTATAGATATATTTTAGTGTTTTTGGACGATAATCATAGTTATTAATTGCTATTCTAATGGCTTCAGTTAACCTTTTTATGTAGTCTGTTTTTTCTCTAACTATATAATCTATAATCATTAAACGGTATTTTAATAATTCATATTGATAATCTTCGTAAGTAGAGATCATTATAATCATAGATTGCCAATCATTTTGATTCTCTCGAATATATCTTGCGATATCAATTCCAGAATTTTTTATGGATCTAATGTCTAATATGTATATCTTAAACGTTTCTTTTTCTAATAGAGATTTCCAATTACTCTTATAAGAAGTAATGTATGTTTCTTGATATTCTTCATCATAATTCATCATTACTTTTTCTATTGTCTTTTTATATGTTTCGTTTTGTTCTTCATTTTCATTATATATTATAAATTCTATCATAGTATTACCTTTCATTTCACGCTTCCTTTTTAGAATAACATAAAAGAACACTGTTTAGTGTTCTATTTTTTTAATTTCTTTTTTATTTTTCCAATCAAATCTGTTTTTCTTGGTGTTTTATCAAGTATTATTGTTGTATGAAAGATAAACCATAATACCATGAAGAAAATTATTATATAAAGTATTTGTCCTAATTGTTGATCTATTAATGTGAAGCAAATTGTTGCAGATGCGAATAAGATGTTTATTCCGTAGATTATTAATACTGTTACTGTTTGAGAGAAATTCATTCCTAATAACTGATGATGTAGATGTTGTTTATCTGCTTTGAATGGAGGCTCTCCTTTTAATAATCTTCTAATTATTGCGAACAATGTATCAAGAATTGGAATTCCTAAAATTGTTACTGGCACGAAGAATGATATCAAAGCTGGTCCTTTAAATTCTAGTAAAGTAATTACAGCAATGATAAATCCCATAAATGTCGCGCAGTCTCCAGCAAATATCTTAGCTGGATGAAAGTTATGAAGAAGAAATCCTAGTGTTGATCCTAACATTATTAACGTTAGAATCATAACAAGACTTCCTGCTCTTCCTTGGTAAAAACCGATAATGGCAATTGTTATGTAAAAAATTGAACAAATTCCTCCGCTTAAACCGTCTAGCCCATCAATTAAATTAATTATGTTAGTACAAGCAACAATAAACAGTATAGTAATTGGATAAGCTAATATTCCAAAGTCAAAAGAAAATCCAAAGGCTGTAATATTGTTTAGTAATATTCCTCCATAGAAAACTATGACCGAGGCAGCTACTAAGTGTCCTAACATTTTGTGGACTGCTCTAATTGGAGCGATATCATCTATTATCCCGGTAAGTATAACAATAAAGCTTCCTATTAAAATAGAGTTCATTCTGACACTTTGTTCTCCAAAGAGCATATAACCAAATAAGAAAGTTAAGAATATTCCTACGCCACCTAACTTCGGGGTGGTCTTTTTATGAATATGTCTGTTTCCTTCTTCGGCTCTTGGTACGTCTACAGCTCCAATATGAGTCGCAACTTTCCGCATTAAAAACATTATTGCTGTTGAAAATAGAAAAGTTATTCCAACTATTTTCAGAGAAGATAATATCTGTAACTTCATATACTTCACTTCTTTCTATTTAAATTATATCAAAGATAAATTTAAACACAAAGAAAAAAAACCAATATTATTGGTCATCTTCTAACAATTTGATATTGTCAAGTAAAACTCCTGTTCCCTCTGCAACACATGTTAATGGAGTTTCTGCTATTAAAACAGGGATTGTTAGTTCTTCTTCAAATAATTCTACAAGTCCATTTAGTAGAGCTCCTCCACCTGTTAGAATAACTCCTTTTTCCACAATATCTGCGGATAATTCAGGTGGTGTTTGTTCCAAAACATTTTTTGTAGCCTTTAAGATTCTATTTATACTATCTTTTAAGGCTTCTTTTGTTTCGTCCTGTGTAATTTCAATTGTATGAGGTAAACCTGTTATTAAATCTCTACCTTTAACCTCTAATTTTTCTTTTTTACTTGGTTTATAAATATTAGCAAAGTTAACTTTTATATCCTCCGCTGTTTTTTCTCCTATTAGTAGCTTATAATTTTCTCTAATATATTTTATAATGTCTTGGTCTAGAGCATTTCCAGCAACTCTTACAGATGCGGATGAGACTATTCCATTTAGAGATAAAATAGCTATATCTGTTGTACCTCCACCTATATCTAGTACCATATTTGCAGTTGGTTTTGAAATATCCATTCCAGCTCCAACAGCTGCTACTTTCGGTTCTTCTTCAATATAAACTTTTCTGGCGCCTGTTCTTTCTGCTGCTTCTCTTATGGCATTTTTTTCCACTGGTGTTATATTTGTTGGGCAGCAAATTAAAATTCTTGGTCTAGAAAAGAGATTTTTTGCTTTTATTTTTTTTACAAAGGCATTTAACATTATTTCAGTTAACTCAAAGTCAGCAATCACTCCATCTTTCATTGGTTTAACAGCCTTTACTTTTCCTGGAGTCCTTCCTAACATTTCATTAGCTTCTTTACCAACAGCAATTACTCTTCTTGTTTCTGTATCGATTACTACTACACTAGGCTCATTAAGGACTATTCCTCTTCCTTTTATGTATATTAAAACATTTGCTGTACCTAAATCTATTCCTATATCTTTTGCTAGCATACTTTCATTCCTTCCATTAGTTATTTTACCATAATTTTATTCAATTATGATAAAATAAGTACATTTTAAGGTTAAAATTATTAAAAAGTTTTACTATTAATTCAATAATGATAAGAAAAAGCAAACACAATGCTTTTAGTGTTTACTTTGTTGTTATAAATTTATGTTAATTATTTTCTACTTCTTTATTTAGATAATTATTTGGATTAACAGATTGACCATTTTCATAGATTTCAAAATGTAAATGATTTCCTAAATCTTTATCTAATTCATTAGTTCCACTTTTTCCTAGTACTTGTCCTTGCGTTACTACGTCACCTTTTTTTACATTCAATTCACTTAAACTTTGGTATGTTGAAACTAAATTATTTTCATGTTTAATTTCAACTACTTTACCTAAGGTTTCGTCTTCTTTTACTGTGATTACAGTTCCTTCTAATATTGATACTACTTCAAATGCCTTTTCAGCAATATAATCAATTCCAGTATTTTGCATATAGGTATTATCATGAACAACTATAGAGTTTCTTTGTGATTCTTCTTCAGCTTGATAATCATAGTAATTCTTTCCTACTGTTACTGATGGATCAGTATATGGATTAATAATTGATTTAGTAGGATTTACTACTGGAATAGTCTCATTTATAACTTCTTCTGTAATATGACTCGGTTCTTCCACTTCCTTTTTTAGAGATTGTTGAACTAAAAATACTATTGTTACAATTGGAACTAAAAGGAACAACATAATTACTGCTGGTAATACTTTTAACTTCACTTTCTTTTGTATCATATTTTCACCTCAGTATAAGTTTTTACCAAAAAAAAAGATTTATACTTCTTTTTAAAATATTTTTCCAGAAGTGAATAAATCCATAATAAAGTTTGTTACTAAATAAATTAGAGATATTCCTAGTAGGAAGTAAAACACTCTAGCTTGAATGACTCTATTCTTCTTAAATATTTGATTTATATTGACTGAATCCATTGCCCATATTACAAGAATAGTAACTGCAACATATAGAAAAAATTTACCTGACATAGTTTGCTTCCTCGTACCTTTGAATTTTCTTTTCTCGACGTTGATATCTTTCTATTGTTGAGAAAGGAGTATGAATGAATGTTTCTATTATATCAATGGCATCCTCTAGTAAAGTGTTTTCATCTATTGCTACTATATTGATATTGTCGTCATTTCTTGCAGTTTCTGCTACTTCTTTTCTTACTATATTAGCACAACGAATTCCTTTTACTTTGTTACAAGCAATTGTCATTCCAGCACCACTTCCGCACATAGCAACACCAAAATCGACTCTTTTTTTAACGACATTTTCGCCTAAAATAAAGGCAAAATCTGGATAATCTACACTTTCTTCTGAGTCAGTTCCAAAATCAATTACCTCATAACCTCTTTTAAGTAACTCTTTAATAGTTTGCTCTTTTAATTTGTAACCACGATGGTCACTTGTAATACCTAATTTCATATGTTACCTTCCTTTTTTATTTAACTTTTTTAATACTAATTCTCCTCCAACTCTTTGTGATAAATGAGAATAGTTTATTCTGTCATTTAAATCTTGTTCTAAATAAATATTTCTTTGAAGTGTTTCTAATTCATGAATATTACTTGGTAAGTTGTGTTCATAGCCACATTCTACTTTAAGTGTTCTATTTAAGACATATACTTCATTTTTAGAGATGTTTTCTAGAATTGGACGGTATGATATATATCTATTTTGTGGATAAATTAAAGCTCCTGAAAAATCACAGGTTAGAATTTGTTTACTCTTATGCTCTTTTCTTCCACCATAAAGAAGGACTAAATCGCCACAGAAAAAATCAATACTTCGACAAAACTCTTCTTGCTTATGTATTTCACTATAGATTTCTGATAACGAACTTCCTGACATTGTGGATATAATTGATTTTGCAATACGATTATTTCCGAGATTACCAAGTTCGTTCATATATCGATTATACTCTTGTTTATCATTTAAAAATAAAATTTCTTCTAAAGTTAGTTCTTCAAATGATTTGTTTTCCATACCTTATCCCCTATTACATTATAACATATATGTAATTTAAAATAGTAGGTATTTATTACTTTTCTAATCCATATTTATTTAAGAATACTTTTATTAAATTACTTAGTGTTTTAAATTTATAAATATGATAAATTTTTTGGTATGTTTTTTCTAGTTCTTGATACGATGCTGTATCTTTTAGTTCACCATTGACAATTACTTCTGGAGTTCCAGTTCTATAAAGATTTTCTTTTATATCAGTTATTTTCCAGTCGTAACGATTAGAAATTCTTTTAAACTCCTTCATTTTATTCATAGGTATTGTGATTAAAGGTTTTTCTTCTTCAAGATAGGTTACAGCTTTTTCCACAAGAATTGTGCCTATCTTGTTTTTTTGAAATGTTTTTTCCACATAAAATGTGCATATCTTCTTTTCAGTTTCTGTTTTCTTCAAGGATATGAAGCCGACTAGTCTATTACCTATGTGAGCTATAATAATATTTCTAGTATTGTCGTAAATTCCTGGTATTTGTTTGGTTTGGTACCATTCTTTATAATCTGGATAGTCTTCTTTTACTTTTAGGCTTAATACCAAGACATCGTTTAATAATTTTTCAATTAATGCTTTTGGGTATTGTTTTCTAATTAATTCATTAATATCATTTATTTCTATTTTGTTCATAAGGACCTCCCAAATATTTATTTTATTATACTCTTATGAACTTTTTTGTAAATAAAAAAGCTGAGATTATTCAGCTTCGTTTTGTGTAAATCCATATTTTTTATTGAATTTGTCAACGCGACCTGCACGTGATGCTCTACTTTGTTTTCCTGTGTAGAATGGATGACATTTAGAACATACTTCAACACTAATTTCTGATTTTGTAGATTTGCAAGTAAAAGTCTCCCCACAAGCGCATGTTACTGTACAATCTTTAACTTCTGGATGTATATTTTTCTTCATACTATCTCTCCTTCCGCCATGACAAATAATTTGTCATAGTAATTAAATGCGTTATTAATATATCAAACATTTTCTTTTTTTTCAAGTGTTTTTGTAATAATTTTCTTTGATATTGCTTGATATCCTGTTCTATTTGGGTAGTTTGTGTTAGGATGAGAAAAGTAAAGATTCCTATTAGAAAGTAAATTATAGGTATCTATATAGTCTACTTCATTAGAATTTGATAGAACTTGATTAAGTTTTCTGATTCCTTTATTTAAATAATAATCATTTTTATTAGAGGCATAATAACCTATTACAATAATTTCTCTTTTGTAATATTTTCTTATTTCTGTTATTAAGTTCTTGTAGTCTTTTGAAATTTCTGTGATTATCTGATGAAGAATCTTTTCACTTATAGTTTCTTGGAGACTTAATTTATAAAGTAAATCATTATAACCAACTGTTAAGATTACAGTGGATGATTCGCTTAATTCTTTTTTTATTTTAGAATCATTCTTTACTTGTTCTAGAAGATTCATGATAGATAAATCTTTTTTAGAATAGTCATTTATTATATTTACATTTTCATTTTCTTTTGTGAGATAATCTTTGTAATAATCAATATATCCGTATTCTTTTATTCCATATGAATTAATTCCCATAGAGAGAGTATCTCCGATACTTGTTATGTTTATAATACTATTTTTTGTTTGTTGATAAATAAAGTATACTGAACAACTAAGTATCATTAATATTACTAATTTTATGACTTTTTTCATAGTGCCTCCTAAAAAAAGAAATATAACTATTAAATTATATTTCTTTTATGCTTATTTTAGCACCAACGGAAGTAAGTTTTTCTACTATTTGCTCATAACCTCTTAAGATATGTTCAACATTTGTGATTACAGTTTTTCCTTCTGCTTTTAATCCTGCGGCAACCATGGCTGCTCCTGCGCGAAGGTCTGTTGCCACTACTCGTGTTCCCTTTAAATTACTTTTTCCAATTATAGTTGCAGTTTGATTTTTAACTTCAATATCTGCTCCTAAATCTTTTAAATAAGGAACATGCATAAATCTATTTTCCCAAATTGTTTCTGTTGTTTTAGATTTTCCATTACATTGAGTTTGTAGAACTGTGAATGGTTGTTGAAGATCTGTTGGAAATCCTGGATATACCGCTGTTTTAATATTTGTTGCACGATAATTATCATTCTTGGAAGTTATAACATAGTCCGCTCCTACCTCTAAATCTACTCCCATTTCTTCTAGTTTGGATAATAAAGAGTCGATATGCTCTGGTATTACATTATCTATTTTTAGAGGCGAACCACATAAAGCTCCAATAATTATATAAGTTCCAGCTTCAATTCTATCTGGTATTACTTCATGGAAACATTTGTGTAAATGTTCTACTCCTTCGATTTTGATAGTTGAAGTCCCTGCTCCAGATATTTTTGCTCCCATATTGTTTAAAAATGTTGCGACATTAACTATTTCAGGTTCTTTAGCAGCATTATCAATTACTGTTTTACCTTTAGCTTTAACTGCTGCTAGCATTATATTTATAGTTGCTCCAACAGAGGCTATATCTAGGTAAATATTTGCTCCATGTAATTCTTCTGCTTCGACAATATATTTATTTTTTTCATTTTTCACTGTTGCGCCTAGGGCTTCAAACCCTTTTAAATGTAAGTCTATTGGACGAGCTCCTATTGAACAACCTCCTGGAAAATACATAACTGCCTTTTTATACTTTCCTAGTAATGCTCCCATGAAGTAGTAAGAAGCTCTTAATTTCTTAGAAAATTCTTCTTTTATTTCAATATTTTGCATATGTTCTGGATTGATAATTATACTTTCACTAGCTCTTTTTATATCAACATTTAAGGCTTCTAAAATATCACATAAAGCTTCTGTATCAGTAATCTCTGGAATATTACAGATAGTTGCTTGTTCATCAGTTAAAATTGCAGCGGGAATTAATGCAACTGTCGCATTCTTAGCACCACTAATTCTAATAGTACCAGTAAGGTTATTTCCACCTTCTATTTCCATTATTTTCATATGTTTACCTCCAAACTTTTTTTATATCTTGGTTTTAAATAAGGTTACAATCTCTTTTATTCTTTCTTTAATAGCTTCCTCGCCACTTCCAATTATTTTTCTTGGGTCATACACTTCACTATCTGTTGCTAATTTTTCTCTCACTTTTTTACTCCAAGCAACTTGCAAGTCTGTGTTTATATTAATTTTTGAGATTCCATTTGTGATTGCTTTTTCTATTTTGTCTGCTGGAATGCCAGTTCCACCATGTAGTACTAGTGGTATTGGTAACTTCTCATTTATTATATGCATTGTTTCGAAATCAAGGTTCGGTTCTCCTTTGTAGAATCCATGAACACTTCCCAAAGCTGGTGCTAGAGAATCGATTTGTGTTGCATTATATAAGATTTCACAATCTTCTAGTGTAGCATTTGTTTCAGTACTAGTAATATTATCTTCTGTTCCACCGATGTGTCCTACTTCAGCCTCTACTGTTACCCCTCTTTCGTGAGCATAGGCAACAACTTCCCTTGTTATTTCAATATTCTTATCAAGATTATGGCGAGATGCATCTATCATTACAGAAGTAAATCCTGCATCAATAGCATTTTTACAAGTATCAAAAGATTGTCCATGATCAACATGTAGACAAACAGGTATTGTGATATTTAAATCTTTCATTAAACCTTTGACCATTCCTGATATAGTGTTGAAGCCTCCCATATATTTTGCTGCACCTTCACTTACTCCTAAAATTACTGGAATATTTAAGTTTTGACATTCTTCTAAAATATATTTTGTCCATTCTAAATTATTAATATTAAAGTGTGGTACTGCGTAATGTTCCTTCTTTGCATTAAGTAGCATTTCATTAAAGTTAACTAACATTCTTATCACCCAATCTAATCATAAGTAAATAAATTTTCTTTGTCAATTAAATAAGCTTATTATATTAAAATTTGTCGTAAACTAAGTAGTTAAAAGGTATTTAAAGGCGATTATGAGCATTAAAAGTATCCCTAAGTAAGTTGTTTTTTCTTGGTATTTTTCGGTCAGCTTCTTCCCTAACTTAAGTCCTAAATATGTAAAAGTGGCACTGACAATGGAGAAGATTAATCCTGATATTATTATTGATTCTTTGGTTATTCCAAATGCTATTCCTACTGAGAAACTATCAAGACTTACAGAGATTGCAAATAAAATCATTGAAAATACTGTTAAGATATCGACCTTTTCTTCAGAGTTACGATTTAAAAACATTTGAAGTGCTAAAATAATGAAGATTGTAAAGGTTATATAATTTGTTTGAATGATATTTTTAGAAAAAATATTTCCAATAGTACTTCCAAAAAGAGGCATAATAAAATGAAAGATTCCGACAATTATGGAAGTTTTTATTATTTGCTTTGTTGTTGGGGATGTTGTTCCTATGGATAATGATAGGGAGAATGTGTCCATACTAAGACTTAAACCAATAAAAAAATATATAAGGAGTTGTAACATTTGATCACCTTATATATTTTATTCTTAAAAGTATTTATCAAGTACTTCTTTTATTAATGATTTATATTCGACGTCACTTTCTTCATCAATCATACATAATGGTGGGAATAAGACACACCAGAAATTCTCTCCTTTGCCGTCTCCTAAAGTTATTACTAATGACTCATATTCTCCCTCTTCATAAACTACATCTTTATACTCCTTTTCTGGAAAATAATTTTTTCCATAGTTTATGTGGAAAGTTCTATTTTGATTTTCATCTTTTAATGTTTTGTCCACAATTCTTGTGAATTCTGGCATTTTTTTATTAATAAATTCTCTAGTATCAGTGATATTATTTATATTATTGGTTTCTTGAATAGTTGTGGAAAGATTTGAGACAATTTCTTTTTTGACTTTTTGGTCTTCTTCTTCATTACTATTGGCAATTACTCTAAATCTAATGGAATCTTTAGGAATTATTACTTTATCTTCATTTTTATTTATAGATAAAATTGTTATTATTATTGCTAGTATTATTATAAGTTTTTTCATAGAAAAACCTCGCTTTCATAAGAATAGTGAGGTTTATTTTGAATTTTTATACAATATTTTTAAAAATAAATAACATTCTGTCTTTTCCTGAGAGATCTTTTTTTACTATAATTTGGATATTATCTAGTTCTTCTTGAGCTATTTTTGTAATATCATTGGCTTGAGTATAACCTATTTCAAAGGCAATTATACTTTTTTCTTTCAAATGTTTTTTTACAGTTTTTAATATTTTTCTGTAGCAGTCCAATCCATCTGCTCCTGCATATAAAGCTAGCGAAGGTTCATTGTTTTTTACTATTTCTTCGATTTCTTCATTTTCTTTTATGTATGGAGGATTGCTTATTACTATATCGTACTTTTTAGTAATGTTGGTGAAAAAGTCACTTTCAATTATATTGGCTTTTGAATTTAGTTTTTCACAGTTTTTGTGTGTAACTTTAAGAGCTTCTTTACTAATATCGACTAAATCCACAGAATTTGTGGAAACTTTTTTCTCAAGAGTAAGCCCTATTACACCACTTCCACAACCTAAATCTATAATATCCACAGGTTCTGTGTAATTCTGATTTATATAGTTTATAGTATTTTCCACTAATTCTTCAGTTTCAAATCTTGGTATTAGAACATTTTCGTTGACATAAAATTGATTTCCATAAAAATTAACATAGCCCATTACATATTGGAGAGGTTTTCCTGCTTCCAGTGCTAGAATCTCTTCTTTGTATAATTTTGCTTTTTCTTCTGGAACTATTTCATTTAAATTCATGAGTAATTCTAAAGGATTTTTTCCAATTAATTCGGCAAGAAGAATTTTAGCATGATCTGAATGACAATGACTTTTTCCATATATTAATAAATCTTCAACTCTCATTTTATTTTTTTAGACCTTTCCTTTGTTTAACTATTCTTCTTCTCCTTGTAATTTTCTTTTTTGATCTTCTTGAATTAGAGCATTAATGACGTCTTCTAAGTCTCCATCCATTACACGATCAAGATTTTTAGTAGTAAATCCGATACGATGGTCTGTAACTCTATTTTGTGGATAGTTATATGTTCTGATTTTCTCCGCTCTATCTCCAGTACCTATCTTACTACGTCTTTCATTACCTTCTTTTTCTGCTTTTTCTTGTTCTTGTAATTCATATAAGCGTGATCTTAATACTTTCATAGCCTGTTCTTTATTTTGAATTTGACTTCTTTCATTTTGGCATGTAACTACAGTATTTGTAGGTAAGTGTGTAATTCTTACAGCTGAATCTGTTGTATTTACTCCTTGTCCTCCGCAACCACTTGATCGGTAGATATCAATTCTTAAATCGTTAGGATTGATTTCTATTTCAACATCTTCATCAGCTTCTGGCATTACTAAGACTGTTGCGGTAGATGTTTGAAGTCGTCCATTTGATTCAGTTACAGGAACTCTTTGAACTCTGTGAGATCCACTTTCATATTTTAGTAGAGAGTATGCTCCATTTCCTTTGATGATAAATTCTATCTGACTAAATCCTCCTGCTGTTCCATCTATAGAGTTATATACTTGATAAGAGAATCCTTGTTTTTCAGCATATCTTGTGTACATTCTGAATAGGTCTCCTGCAAATATATTAGCTTCATCTCCACCTGCTGCTCCTCTTATTTCAACGATAACATTTTTACTGTCATTAGGATCCTTTGGTATTAATAAGATTTCTAATTCTCCATCTAATTGTTCTTTTTGTGTTTCTAAGTCTTTTAATTCCTCTTTAGCCATGTCGCCTAGTTCAGGGTCCTTAACCATTTCTTTGGTACTTTCAATTTCTTCTAAGATTTTTTTATATTTCTTATAGCAAACAACAATATCTTCTAAATTAGACATTTCTTTTGAATATTCTCTTGTTTTTTTTATATCACTTAAAACTTCTGGTTTCGTTAGTTCTTGTTCTAATTCATTGTATTTCGCAAGTGTTGCTTCTAAACGTTCTATCATATTTTCACCCTTTCTTGGTAATTCAGTCCTATTATAACATAATATCTTGATGAAAAAAACTAGATTATTCCTCTAGTTCTAATTCATCTTCATCTATTACTACTAAATCTTTTAATTCCTCATTAGCATCTTCATCATAATCAGAATCATCAGTGTCATCAAAGCTATCTTCTTCTATTTCTTCTTCTGGTTTTTCTTCGATTTCTTCGTCTTCATCTTCTTCGTCTTCATCTTCTGATACTTTGATTAGTTTATCTGATGTATGATTACTTCTTAAGTCCCATTTTCCACTATCTAACAAAATGAATCTTTTATCTGTAGCTAGTGCAGTATAAAAATCTGCTATCTTTGATTCAAATGTACTTTCTGGTAATTCAAGTAACTTAATTATTTTCTTAAATAAATCGGCAGTGTTGATTGTTTTTTTACTATCTTCTAATATTAACTTAGCAATATCCTTATTCGATAGTAACTCTAAATCTTCTTTTTTCATTTTCTTTAGACTCATAAATAGCCCTCCTATATCAAAACATTATATGCTTGAAAATATCTTTTGTGTGGTAATGGAAAATCACCAACAAAGTTATAACATATATCTTATATCTTGACAACACTTTTTTTACATTTTATTTGGAACCTTAATTCCTAAGATATCTAATAACATTGTGTTTATGTTATAAACTATTTTTGTTAAGACTAACCAAGATTCTTGTAATGCTTGATTTTCTTCAGTTAAAACTTTATTTTCTGCGTAAAATTTATTGTATTGTGATGTTATTTTATATAGGTATTCTGCTATTTCATTTAATGATCTTGTATCTAGAGATTTATTTAGTATAGCAGGCAAGTTTAGTATTGTTAGAGCTATATCTTTTTCTGTTTGTCCAGTTAATACTTTTACTTCTTCAGACTTTAATTCTTTAGCTTTTGTTAGTAATGATTTCATTCTAATAGTTGAGTATAAAAGATATGGTCCAGTCTTTCCTTCTAAGTCAGCAAACTTTTCGATTTCAAAAATATAATCTGTACTTCTGAATGGTAAAAAATCAGCATATTTTAGAGCAGCAATGGCAACTGTTCTTGCAACACTTTCTTTTTCTTCTTCATTAACTGTTTCTGGATTAATTCTTTTTAATGTTTCGTTGGTTACTAGGTCAATTAAACTCTTTAGGGTCATTACTCCACCATCTCTAGTTTTAAATGGCTTACCATCTTTACCATTCATTGTTCCAAACCCAACAAATTCTAAGTTAACGTTATCTTCAACTAATTTAGCTTTTCTGGCAGCACGGAATACTTGTTCAAAGTGAAGACTTTGTCTTCCATCTACTACATATAAAATTTCATCTGGATTATAATCTTTCTTTCTTTGAAGAATTGTTGCAAGATCTGTTGTCTCATAAGAGATTGAACCATTTGATTTAATAAATAATAATGGTGGCATTGGAGAATTATCTGTTTCTTCAGCTACTTCAATTATTTTTGCTCCATTGCTGTCTTTTAAAAGATTCTTTTCCTCAAATATCGCATTTAATTCTTCAAAATGTTCTACAGCATCACTTTCGCCTAACCATAAATCGTAGTCAACGTTCAAGCTGTCGTAAACTTTTTTAATATCGGCTTTAGATATTTCTACGACCTTTTTCCATAAATCGTAATAGCCTCTTTCTTTCTTTTGAATCTTAACTGTGACTTCACGTGCCTCTTCTAAATATTCTTCATCTTCTTTTGATTTTGTTGATGCTAAAGGATAGATTCTTTCTAAATCTGCATTTGTAATTGGCAAGTCTACTTCTTCATAATTTCCTGTATAACTCTCATCAAAATATGGTAATTCTGGATACATCTTCTTTATTTCCAAAACAACTAGTCCTAGTGGTCTACCATAGTCACCAAGATGAGCATCTCCTAACACTTCATATCCTAGTAATCTGCCTAATCTTTTTAGTGCTTCACCTAAATTGGCACTTCTTAAATGTCCTACATGTAAAGCTTTAGATACATTTGCTCCTCCAAAATCGATAATTATTTTCTTCGATTCTCTTTTTTCAATATTTGAAAAGATATCCTTATTGATTCTATTTAATATTTCAATTGTGTATTCTTCGCTTAAACTAATATTTATAAATCCTGGTCCAGCTATGTTGATGTTTGTAAAATGATTGTTCTTTTCTAATTCTTCAACTATTTTAGCAGCAATTGTGCGAGGATTTTCTTTATAAGTTTTAGCTAATTGCATAGCATCATTTAATTGATATTCTCCAAGGTCTCTTCTATTTGATGTCTCGAGAGATAATTTTTCAACATCATATCCTGCTTTTTTTACTATTTCTTTTAATTCCTGTTCTAATTCTTTTAATATACTCATTTTATTTCCTCTATGCGATATAAAAATTCATTATCTTCTGTACTAAATTTTATTTCTATATCGTTATCCTTTCTTTTTATCTTTTTTGTTTTTATATCAACTTCTAATTCTTTATTTAATTCTTTAATAAATATTTTTCCTTTAGTTTTTTTTTCTTTGTTAAATTGATAACTCATCCGTAGTTCATTATTCTCCCGATATAAGTTCATGTTGTGGTAGTTGAATCTTACTGTCGTTGTAGAATCTTCTTTATACTTAATAATTTCGTCTTGAAGTATAGCTGATGTTTTTACTGTGTTATCTGATTCTGTATTTTTAATACTAACTATTATATTAATTTTAGACATTATACCACCTACCTCAAATTTCTAGTATAGATTATAACATATTATTGATTTTTTTTATACATATTTTTTTGATTATTCATAATACTAATAAGGAATGGAGGACTTATGAAACTGTTTAAAATATCTTGGAAATTACTTAAAGTATTTTTACTTTTTTTGTGTATAGGAGTTGTAGGTTGCTATATGTATGTAAAATTTTCTCCTAAGTTAACTATTGACAGTGCTAATAACATTATGCTTTATGATATTAATAAAGAAGTATTTTTCAAAGGAAGTCAATCCAAGGAATGGGTTGGACTTAATGATATTAGTGAAAATCTAGTTAATGCGACTATTTATACTGAAGATAAGAATTTTTATAAACATTTTGGTTTTGATTTTTTAAGAATTGGTAAGGCTTTGATTACTAATATTACTAATGGTAAGAATAGTCAAGGGGCTTCTACTATCACACAACAATATGCAAAAAATTTATTTTTGGATTTTGATAAAACTTGGAAAAGAAAATGGGACGAAATGTGGTATACAATGAGAATTGAAGCTAATTATAGTAAGAAGGAGATTCTTGAAGGTTACTTAAATACAATTAATTATGGTCACGGAAAATATGGGATTGAGGCTGCTAGTAAGTTCTATTATGGTAAATCTGCTAAAGACTTGTCTATGGCCGAGGCAACTTTATTAAGTGGTGTTCCTAAGGCTCCAAGCAATTATTCTCCTATAACTAATTTTGATGCAGCTAAGGAAAGACAATTACTTGTGTTAAAACAGTTGGTCAATAATAATATAATTACTGAAGAAGAAAAAGATAATATCTATAATGAAGATGTTACAATTTTAGGTAAAGATAATAAAGAGACCCTCTCAAGTATTAATTATTACCAAGATGCAGTTATGGCCGAGTTGAAAGGAATTGATAAGATTCCAAATAATTTCAGTGATATTAAAGGTTTAAAAATATATACTAATTTTAATTATGATTTACAAAAGACTTTGGAGAATAATATTAAGAAGACTTTTCCAGAAGATTCTCAATTAGAGACAAGCAGTGTTGTTTTGAATCCAGAGAATGGTGGTGTGATGGCTTTGGTTGGTGGAAGAGATTATAATAAATCTACTTATAATAGAGCGATATCTTCAACTAGGCAAGTGGGTTCTACTATGAAGCCGTATTTATATTATGCTGCTTTGGAGAACGGATTTACTTCTAGCTCTGCTTTTATTAGTGAGAAAACAACTTTTCCTATGGGGAATGAAGAGCCATATGCTCCTAAAAATTATAATGATAAGTATGGTAATAAGCCTATTTCTATGGCTACAGCGATTGCTTATAGTGATAATATTTATGCAGTTAAAACGCATATGTTTTTGGGAAGTGATGCTTTAATTAATATGGCTAAGCGTGTTGGAATTACTAAGCAGTTGGAAAGTGTTCCATCACTTCCTTTAGGTACTAATGAAATAAGTATCATGGAGATGGCTTCTGGTTATGCGGCTTTTGCTAATTTAGGTTATAGAGTTAAATCTCATTTGATTGAAAAGGTTGTTGATGGTGATGGGAATACTTTATATAAGGCTGACGATAATAAGGAATTGGTTTTAAATCCTAGTTTAGTTTATATTCTTAATAATATGCTTACAGCAACATATGATCCAATGTATATTGATTATAATTACCCTACTGCTATTAGTTTATCTGCTAAACTTAGACATACTTACGGTTTAAAGAGTGGTACGACTAGTGGGGATAATTGGAATATTGGTTTTAACAAAAATGTTTTATGTGCTGTCTGGGTTGGTTATGATGACAATAGAGAACTTACTACTAGTGATTATAAGTATGCTCAAAATATTTGGTATAAGACAGTCGAAGAATATCAAAAAGATGTCCCTGAGAAGGAAGGTTGGTATGAAAAGCCAAATAATGTTGTGGGAGTATTAGTTGAGCCTATTACTGGAAAACCAGCTAATGATGCTGATAAAAATAAAAAATTGATGTATTTTTTAAAGGGAACAGAACCTAGTGCAACTGACCCTACATTTGATGAAATGAGTCAAGTTGTGGGGAATTAAGTTACTATGTTAGGAATTTTTCTTTCTATATGGAATTTATTTAAATAATTTAAAATTACTAATTATATTTAGTAGTTTTTATTTTGATTAATTAGTAAAATTTAGAATTAAACATCTTTTCTTTTTTGATAAATTTGATATAATTTAGGTAGTATGGAGGGATGTTATGATAGAAATTATTTTAGGAATAATTGTAATTGTTTCTTTATTATTGATTTTGATTGTTGTTTTTAACAATAAATTTAAGTTTGCTCTTATTAAGATAGATAAGGCTGAGGAAGATATTGAGCTTTATTTAGATAAGAAGAGAGAATTGCTTGATAAAGTTCGTCCTATTGTAAAGGAAGAAGTTAAAGTTGAAAATTTTCTTGAAGAATTAAATGATTCAAAAGAGCAAAGTTATAATAATTTTCAATTACATGATTTATTAAAGAATAGTTATAATGAATTGTTTAAAACTTTAGATGATAATGAAAAGTTATTAAAAAGTGAAACTTTGGTAAAAATACTAGAAGATTTAAATGATAATGAGGAAAATATTATTGGAGCAATCAAGTATTATAATGATACTGTTGTGGAACTTAATCGATTAGTTGTATCTTTCCCATCTAGTACTATTGCTTTTTTCTCTAGATGTAAGGAAAAAGAATTTTATAACAACGAGAAGAGAGAAATCTTTGAAATATTAAACAACAAATAGAAAGAAGGATATTATGAATTTTATTGATAAGATTAAAGAGAGAGCTAAAAAGGATAAGAAAACTATTGTTTTGCCTGAATCTATGGATGCTAGAACAATGGAGGCTGCAGAGAAGATACTAAAAGAAGGTATTGCTGATTTAATTATTGTTGGGACAGATGAAGAAGTTGCTAATAATTCGAAGGGGCTTGATATAAGTGGAGCTACTATAATTAACCCTTTTACTTCAGATATTACAGAGGAACTTATTAATGGTCTGGTTGAAGTACGTAAAAATAAAGGAATGACTTATAATGAGGCTAAGAAATTATTATTAGAAGATTATATGTACTATGCTTGTATGTTGGTTAAAACTGGTCGAGCTGATGGTGTTGTTTCTGGGGCTTGTCATTCTTCGGCTAATACAATTAGACCTGCTCTACAAATCATTAAGACTAAACCTGGGACAATGCTTGTGTCTGCTTTCTTTTTAATGGTAGTTCCCGATTGTGAGTATGGTGCTAATGGAGCATTTGTTTTCGCAGATGCTGGTCTTGAACAAAATCCTACTCCAGAGAAGTTAGCTGCTATTGCTGCTAGTAGTGCTGAGAGCTTCCAATTATTAGTTGAAGAAGAAGCTAAAGTGGCGATGTTATCTCATTCTACTATGGGTAGTGCAAAGCATGCTGATGTTGATAAAGTTGTTGAAGGTGTTAAAATTGCTAAGGAAAATTATCCTCAATATAAGATTGATGGTGAACTTCAATTAGATGCTGCTATTGTACCTGAAATTGCTAAGTCTAAGGCTCCTAATAGTGAAGTTGCAGGGTGTGCAAATGTTTTGGTATTTCCTGATTTAGATGCTGGTAATATTGGATATAAGTTAGTGCAAAGACTTGCTAAAGCGGAAGCATATGGACCAATCTGTCAAGGAATTGCTGCTCCTATTAATGATTTAAGTAGAGGTTGCTCTAGTGATGATATTGTTGGAGTAGTTGCAATAACAGCTGTCCAAGCACAGAATAATTAAAATTTAATCCACAGAAGTTGTGGATTTTTTATTTGACAAAAAAGTATACATTTTTTTATGTATACTCTTGACTTACAACTTTACATACTACTCGTTTGTATTAATTATAGTTTTTATTGTAGTCTTTACTACTCTACTCGCCAGTCTATTTCTTTTAATCCTTTACTCTTTAAGAATTCATTTGTTTTAGAGAAAGGCTTGCTTCCGAAGAAACCATTTCTTGCGGAAAATGGAGATGGGTGTGCTGATTCAATTATGTAATGATTAGGATTAGTTATTAGAGCTTTCTTATTTCTAGCATATGCTCCCCAAAGTATGAATACTACAGGTTCTTCTTTTTGATTGATTATCTTTATTACATCATCTGTAAATGTTTCCCAACCTTTATCCTTATGAGATGTTGGCTTATGCTCCTCTACTGTTAAGACTGCATTTAGAAGTAAAACTCCTTGTTTTGCCCAAGGTTTAAGCGAATTAGCTTCTGGGAATGGTATTCCTAAGTCACTTTCTAGTTCCTTAAAAATGTTTTTTAGTGATGGTGGTTTCAAAACTGAATTACTTACTGAGAATGATAGTCCTTCTGCTTGATTTGGTCCATGATATGGATCTTGACCTAATATTACTACTTTTAAATCGTTAAAATCAGTGTATCTGAAGGCATTGAAGACTTCATTTTGTTTTGGATAGATTGTTTTTTCTTTGTATTCTTGTTTTACAAAATCCATTAGTTTCGTAAAATATTCTTTTTTATATTCATCATTTAATAATTGGTCCCATTTATTTCCTATCATAATTCCTCCTATTTGTGGTAACTTTCATTATTATTTATTTTGTAGGCACGATATATTTGTTCTAAGAGTAGAACTCTAAATAATTGATGAGGAAAGGTCATCTTTGAAAAGGATAAGTGGAGTTTTGATTTTTGTTTTATGTCATTTAAGAGACCATAACTCCCCCCTATTACAAAAGTAATATTACTATTTTCTATTAATATGGTGTCAAGCTTTTTGGCGAATTCTACAGATGTATATTCTTTTCCTTCAATTTCTAGTGTTATTAAATAATCTTTAGGATTGATATGTTTATTTATTTTTTCGGCTTCTAATCTAATTGCCTTTTCTTCTTCTACTAGTCCCTCATCTTTGACCTCAATTATTTCTATATTTGTATATTTTTTTATTCGTTTTGTGTATTCTTCGATTGCTGCTTTTAAATAGCTTTCTTTTATACTTCCTACTACAATTATTTTTATCATATTATACCTCTATAAAATCGCTTTCCTCATTTTGTCTAGCAATTATTATTTTTGCTTGTTTATCAAGCTCTTCTTCTTGCATAGCTTCTAGAGCAAGCTCTTCAGTATTATTCTTTTCACTTAAATGTGCTAAAATTATATTTTTAGTATTACTGCCTATTATTTTTTTTAAATATTTGGCTGTTGTTTTATTAGAAAGATGTCCTTTGTCACTAATGACTCTTTCTTTTAAAAATCTTGGATATGGTCCATCCATAAGCATTACTTCATCATGATTACTTTCAATTATATAAGCATCTTTTCCTACCATTTTTGATAGGTATTTCCTATTTATATAGCCTGTATCCGTAACATAAACTAGACTTCTATTTTGATGTTTTATTATAAATCCTACGGAGTATGGAGCATCATGGGAAGTATGTATTAGTTCTATTTCAACATCATTAATATTAAATTCATCAGTTATAAAATTACATTTTGGGTATGGAATATATTCTTTTAAACTATCATACATTTCTTCTGGTATATAAGCATTTAAGTTAGTCTTCTTTATAAGTGAAGTTAACCCTTTAATGTGGTCTTTATGACAATGTGTTATTAGTATTCCAGAAAAATCGGAAAAAGAAAGGGAATTTTCCTCTAAACTTCTTTTCAAAGTTAAATAGGAAATTCCCATATCTATTATTAAGTTTGTATTATCACATAACACTATTGTACAATTTCCTTTTGATCCACTTGCAATTGTTTTTACTTTCATTTTAATAGAATTGCATAGCGTTTACCGCTCTTCCTCCACGATATGGATAACCTGTCCAAATTGAGAAATGTAAGTGAACTCCTGTTGCAGCTCCTGTTCTTCCCATACCACCAATAACTTGTCCTTTTTGAACATACTGCCCTACGTTTGCATATCTACATCCATTACATAAGTGAGCATACATTGAATAGTAACCGTTTGGATGTTGAATTGTAATGAATTGACCATTGTCATATTTATAGGCTGATTGAACTACAACACCCTCAGCAGCTGCGTAGATTGCTGAACCATAGCCACATCCTGCGATATCTGTTCCATCGTGAAGAACTCCCCAACGATATCCAAATGGACTTGATACTGATGAACATGAAGCTGGCCAACCGAAGTAGCCATTTGAAGGTCTTGGTCCTGTATTGCTCCAAGCACCGTAACCATAACTATAATCTCCACCACAATTTTTAGTACCCTTTACTACTATTTCCTTGATTGATTCTTTTAGTACTACTTTTTCTCCTACTCCTACCGTATTGACTGTTTCGCCATTAACTTTTTGAATTTTTTGAGTAACTCTGTTTAATCCTTTTACTCCAGCTTGTGTGACTTCTGATACTGTATTACATTTACTAGAGTCTTCTACTGTTTCTGTTGTATAGTTTGATTCAATATCTTGAACAACGTGATCAACTTCTACAACACTAAATTGAGGCTTTAATATTCCCAGTGTTACTATTTGACCAGGTGATAACAAACTATTTTCATCTTGAAGTTCTGGATTAGCTATTAAGAATTCTTCTGTAGAAATTTTATTATTGAAGGCAATATCAGGAATTGTATCTCCTTCTTTAATTTCGTATTTTGCTTGATCTTCTGTTGTACCAAATAGTAAATATTTACTTAATTCTTCTTCTGTTTGATAAATCTTTTTATCAACTGGAATATTTGTCTTCTTAATTGTTATTTTATTTTGAATATAAATATTTTCAATAATTTTTCCAGTAGTTTGAATTTCTTTTTGAGTATCATTTGCGTAACTTTCATATTCTTCTTTTGGAATAAATGACTTTACTGTTCTCTCAATTGAATCAGTAAATACTTTTCTATCTAAAACATAAATTGTTTGATTTTTCCCTTTGCTTGTTTTTCCATTAACATCTTTAGTGTCTTCTCCCTTTAGTTTGATTGAAAAACCACTTATTGTGAATGGAGAAATATCTTTTATTTCATTATAGATTTCTTTATTCGATTTTACATTTGTATCATAAGTTGTTTCTTTAACGATATCTAAATCTGATGGTACGTATACTTTATCTACATCATATTTCTCTTTGATTTCCTTTTGCTTTTTATCTATGTAATTTTCTAATGATTTTTTTGATTTTATTATTCCTAATGATTTTCCTTTTAAATATACACGGTATACTGTCTGTGGCTCTTTAGAAATTTTTGTAAATCCTGTTGTTAAAAATACCGAGAATATTAAGATGAAAATCAGCATAATATTTATTTTTTTACTCACTTTATTGCCCCTCCGTATTTCTTTCTTTTCTTAAGTTTAGGAAAGTAGATGTATTCTTTTTAAAGAGTAATTCTATTGTTGCAGTTGGTCCACTACGATGTTTTCCAATAATTAATTCACTGATACTATTATTATCTTCTGTTCTTGCCTCTTTGTTATAGTAGTCATCACGATATAAGAACATAACAATATCGGCATCTTGCTCAATTGAACCTGACTCACGTAAGTCACTCATAAGTGGACGTTTATCTTCACGTGCTTCTACTCCACGAGATAACTGCGATAATGCAATTACTGGTACTCCTAATTCCATTGCCAAGGTCTTTAAACTTCTTGAAATATCTGATACTTCTTGTTGTCTATTAGTACCATAATTTCTTCCACCTGATATTAATTGAAGGTAGTCGATTATAACTATACTTAGACCTTTTTCGCTACTGGCAAGACGACGACATTTTGCTCTTATTTCTCCAATAGTAATACCTGGAGTATCATCTATAACCATATTGGTATTTGATAATTGAGAAACTGCTTCGTTTATTCGCTTCCAATCTTGATTCATCAAGTTACCTGTTCTTAATTTAAATCCTTCTAACTGACCAAGGGATGATAAAATACGCATTGCCAATTGCTCGGCACTCATCTCCAAGTTAAATAAGGCAACTGATTTATCTTGTGTCATAGCTACATGTGTTGCTAAATTTAGAGCAAATGCTGTTTTTCCCATAGCTGGTCTTGCAGCAATGATGATAAATTCATTAGGATGTAGTCCTGTTGTTATTTTATCAAAGTCATACCATCCTGTTGCTAGACCTGTTATTTCTCCTTTATTTTCGGATAGTCTCTCTAAATCCTGTTGTGTTTTGGCAAGAACATCTTTAATACTTCTAAATTCACTTGCTTTTCTATTTTTGACAATACTTAATATTTTCTTTTCAGAATTATCAAGTATTTCGTTTACTGTTTCATCTGTTCTATAACCTTCAGAAGCTATTTCTGTAGCTGTTTCAATTAGACTTCTCAGAAGTGATGATTCTTCAACACTTTTGATATAAAAATCAACGTTACTAGCAGTTGGTACATAATTTAGTACTTCTGTTAGGTATTCTACTCCACCTACTTCTGTTAATTCATTTCGATTTTTTAAATAACTTGTTACTGTTGTAATGTCTATTGGTGTTTTTTCTTCTAAAAGAGATGTCATAGTAGAAAAAATTTTACCATTTTTCTCATTATAGAATGATTCTGGTGTTAAGCTCTCTGTTGCTTTTTGAAGAGCATTCTTTGATAAGAAGCATGCTCCTAAAACTGATTCTTCTGCTTCTAAATTATTCGGTAAAACTTTAACTGGCATTCTATCACCTCTATTTTATTACGTGTACTTTTACTGTTGCTATTATTTCTGGATATAAGTTTATATTTACATTATGAAATCCTAATGATGCAATAGAGTTTGTTAATTCAATTGCACTTTTTTCTATTTTGTAGCCTTGTTTTTGGAGTTCATCTTTTATTTGTTTAACACTTATACTTCCAAAAACACGATCCCCTTCACCTGTCTTTACTTTGAATTCTAAAGTTACTTTGGCAAGTTGTTCTTTTAACTCTTGAGCTGCTTTTTTATTTGCAGCATCTTCTTTTTGTTTTTTTGCTAGTTCACAATTTAATTTATTTAAATTTTCTTTTGTTTTCTTAACTGCATATCCATTTTTTATTAAAAAGTTTTCAGCGTAACCATCTTTTACATTCTTTATTTGCCCCTTTTTACCTTGATTCTTTAAATCTTTGATAAAAATTACTTCCATGCTATTCTCCTTCTTCTTTGATTAGTTTCTTTAATGTCTGCTCTACTTTACTGATTGTTGTTTTTTCAAAAGTAGCAGCACCATTGTAGGTGTCTCCACCCCCGCCTAACTTCACTAAAATTTTGCTTATGTCATAGTTTCCTAAGCTTCTAGCGCTTAAACCTATTGTATCTTTACCTATTTTTCCTAAAACGAATGAGGCTTCAATGTTATTGAAAAAAAGTAAAGTATCAGCAACTTTTGCTAGGTCTTCTCTTCTAAATTGCATGTGTTGAGTTGCCTTAGTAAAAGCTACTTTTCCATCAATTGTTTCTATTCCTGACAACAGTTTCTGACGCTCTGTATATTCATCAATATTTTGCTTTAATAAGTATTGAACTTTTTTTGCACTAGCTCCTAAGCTTGCCAAATAGTATGAAGCATAATATGTCTCAGCAGTGGTATTTAGTGTATAATTATTGGTGTCTAAAACTATTCCTGATAATAATATAGTTGCATAGTATGATTCTAGTTCTACATCATAGTATTCAATCAAACTAGTTATCATTTCGCAAGTACTTGAAACTTTGTTATCATCTATTATAATAGCATCTTTGATAGTTGTCTTACCCAAGTCATGATGATCTATTATTAATTTATTTTCTATTTTGTTCAATACTTCTTTGCTCTGAACTAAATCTTTTTTATTAGTATCAAGTATTATTAATAAATTCTTACTTTTTCGAGGATACAAGTATTCATCTATATTTTCACTTTTTATTATTTCTATGCACCCTTCTAATTCTCTTAAAACCTTTTCAACACCTGCTTCATGGTTTTTGTCATCTATAATTAAATAGCAATTTTTCTTTTTTCGCTTAAGAATCATATTCATTCCAATTGAGCTTCCCAGAGCATCTAAGTCTAGGTTTTTATGAGCCATTAAAAATATGGTCTTTGCATTTTTTATTGCTTTAGTTAATTTTTTTCTTTCTTTTATTATACTCATATTTCCTCCCTATAAAGTACCATTATTATTATATAATAAATAATACTTTTTGTCTAATAAAAGAACGATTGTATAAAACTTGATTTACCGTTGATAATAAAAGAAAAGTCACTTTAAAAAGTGACTTTAATCTATTATCTTGAATAAGGCATTAGTGCGATTGCACGAGCTCTTTTAATTTGTCTTGAAATATATCTTTGATGTAGAGCACAATTTCCTGTAACACGTCTTGGTACAATCTTACCTTTTTCATTTACGTATCTTCTTAATGTTTCTGGATCTTTGTAATCAACAGTTTTTCCAGTACACATCATACATACTTTTTTCTTTCTACGATTGAATTCTGCCATACTTTATCCTCCTTCTTAGAATGGTAATTCGTCATCACTTATTTCGATACTAGCACCGAAATCTGCAAACGGATTACTGTCTACGTCTGTACCTTTTGGCTCTGGAGCTGGTCCAAAGTCATATGGTGTTGGTCCTGCATTACTAGCAGAACTATTCATATTATTAGAATTATTTGAGGAATTTCTTGATCCTAAAAATTCAACGTTATCAGCAATTACTTCTGTTACATATCTCTTTTGACCGTTTTGATCATCATAATTTCTTGTTTGAATTCTTCCTTCTACTGCACATTGGCTACCTTGTGTAAGATAATTTTTAACATTCTCAGCTTGTTTTCTCCAAACTACTATATTAATGAAGTCAGCCTCTCTTTCTCCTTGTTGGTTTGAGAAAGGTCTGTTTACTGCAAGAGAGAAAGTTGCAACTGGAGTATTATTACCTGTATATCTTAATTCAGGATCTCTTGTTAATCTTCCTATTAAAACCACTTTGTTCATAAATTACCTCTTTTTCTCTTAGTCTTCTACTCTTACGATTAGATGACGAAGTAAACTTTCATTAATTCTAGCAACACGATTAAATTCTTGTTCAGCTTCATTTCCTGCTTCTACTACAAATAAGTAATAGTAACCAGTGTTGAACTTTTTAATTTCATAAGCTAATTCTCTTTGACCCATTGCTTTTTCTTCTAAAACTTTTGCTTTAGCATCTGTTAAAACCTTTTTCATGTTTTCAGCAGTTTTTCTAATTTCAGCTTCTTCCATATCTGGTCTAACAATGAACATTATTTCGTATTTATTCATTTTTTGCACCTCCTTTTGGACATATAGGCTATCAGTTGATAGCAAGGAGTATTAAAAATACTCGAAGGTATTATATCAAATTAATAATCTTATGTCTATCTTTTTTGCAATTATTTAGATGTTTTGTAATAAAAACCTACTAAATTTTGGCCTGTAACCTTTTTTCTTCCTTGATAGTTTCCTGCATGAGAATAATATCTTTCATCTATTATTGTATCATTAGGACTTATTTCAATGTTATTGATGTCAATTGAATTTAATTGTCTTGTAATAGCTCTTGGCATATCTATATGGAAAAGGTTGTCTTTCTCTTTTATTATAGAATCTTTCCATACCTCTTCATTAGTTGCCCAATAAGGATATTTTTCATAAACATAATTTTCTTTATGAGCACAACTTCCAACATAAACATAAATGTCTTGAAGATTACTGTTGTATTCTTTTTGAAGAGCAAAGATTGTTTGTTGTGGTAGTAGTCTATTTATGTAAACTGCTCCACAATGAGATAATGCTGTTATTCCTAACCTTCTATCTTCAGCTATTAATATTGGACAGTCAGCCATTTGATGGGCTAAAACTATTCTTTTATCATTATTTGGTAAAATTATTATGTCTGCCTCTAACTGTTCATACCAAGCGTCTTCTGTTATTTTATTAGGGTTAAGTACTACATATTGTCCATCTGGATATTCTAAGTTATTAATAGTATTTTTTTGAGTTGCTCGATAAATTTTTTTTCCATCAATATTGTTCTTTTTGCCAAATTCTATTCTTGTCTTTAAAAATTTTTCATTTATCTCTTCTTGAGACATATTATCAGGATAAAATTTTTTGTTATTGCTCATAATCCCATCTGATATGCCCGATTCAAAAATAATTATTTTACTTTCCATATTAAACATTGAACCTAAAGTGACAAATATCCCCATCTTGCATTAGGTATTCTTTACCTTCAAGACGGGCTTTCCCTGCTTCTTTTACCTTTAATTCATTTCCGCATTCAATCAAATCTTGGTAGGAAATTACTTCTGCTCTGATAAAGCCCTTCTCAAAATCAGTATGAATGATTCCTGCACATTGTTTTGCATTCATTCCTTGCTTGAATGTCCAAGCACGAACTTCATCCTTTCCAACAGTGAAATATGTTGCTAAGCCTAGAATATCATAGGTTGCAGTGATTAATTTATCTAACCCTGAACCATCTAAACCTAATCCTTCTAACATTTCTTGCTTGTCTTCTTTGCTAAGTTCACTCAATTCTTCTTCTACTTTAGCACATAGGCTAACAACACGAGCGTTTTCTTTTGATGCATAATCTTTTACCATTTTAACATATTCATTATCAGGATTTCCTAAATCACTTTCTTTTACATTAGCTAAATAAATTATTGGTTTCTGAGTTAGAAAGCTATAAGATTTGATTACTTTTTTATCTTCTTCTGATAAACCCAATTGTCTAATTGGTTTGTTTTCTAGTAAAGCAGACTTACATTTTTCTAATATTTCTACTTCTAGTATGTCATCTTTATTTTTAGTAGTTCTTGCCTTTTTGGCTACTCTTTCTAGACGATTATTAATAACGTCTAAGTCTGCGATTGCTAACTCTAGATTTATTGTCTCAATGTCTCTAATTGGATTAATTTCTCCTTCAACATGAATAATCTTTCCATCATCAAAACACCTTACTACTTCTACTATTGCATCTACTTCTCTAATATGAGATAAGAATTTATTTCCTAGACCCTCTCCTTTTGAAGCTCCTTTTACTAATCCTGCAATATCAGTAAACTCATAAGCTGTTGGAATAAAACGATTCGGTTCATACATTTCTTTTAGCTTATCCATTCTTTCGTCAGGAACTGTTACTACACCGACATTTGGTTCTATCGTTGCGAATGGATAGTTCTCTGCTAAGATTTTTTGATTTGTAATTGCATTAAATAATGTTGACTTTCCAACGTTGGGAAGTCCTACTATACCAGCTGTTAAACTCATATTATTACCTCTTTTCTTTTATTATTATATCATATCAAATGGTCATTTTACAGGTTTCTGAATTTTAAAACATTATGTACTGTCAATGCTTTAATATCCTTGTTTTTTCTGCATCTGTGTTGTATCTAGGGCATATTATATATTTATTTAGTATTTGGTGCAAGCAAAACATCTTTTAGTATTTTATTCTAATAAAAAAGTAGACCATTGTCTTTTTTTGACTATGTCCACTTTTGTGATATTATTTCATATTTTTTATAGTGTTGGATATACTCCTGGTCCTATAGGCAATCCTATTATATACCATCCTACAATAATTAGTATCCAAGTTATAGCAATAAGTAGGAAATATGGAGTTATCATTCTTAATGATTTCCTAATTGTAAATGGTTTATTTTTATGTAAATTGTAGATATTTAAATAACCTATGTATATAACAAATGATGCTAATAGAGGAGTAAATCCTTTAGTCATTGAATCTCCTGCTCTCATAACTATTTGAGCAAATTGTGGAGAAATATTAGATTGCATAAACATAGGTACAACTACTGGTGAGAATATCATCCATTTACTAGTAGGTGCTGTTAGCAAGAAATTAGATAGTGCTATTAGAAGTAAAGTAACTATAATTAACGGTATTCCACTTAATGTTAGATGTTCTAATAAGTTAGCTAACCATGCTGTAACAACATAACCAATATTACTTTTTCTAAATACAGCAATGAATTGTGATACTACAAATATTAAGATAAATATGCTTCCACGTTCATTAAATTTCTTACTTGCATTTTCAATTATTTCTTTATCATTCTTTATAGATTTACTTCCTATACCATATGCTACACCTGCTAGCATGAATAGTAGTGAGACCAGATAAGTAAATCCATCTTGGAAATATGAATTTTCTCCAAATAATTGATTTACATAAGTACTTTCTTTCATATCTAGAAGCATTCCAGAGTATGGTAAATTAGGAATTAAGGCATAGATGAATGCAAATAATATCAAGATTGTCATTACAAGTGCAAATCTAAGTCCTCTTTTTTCATACTTATCTGCTTCTATTTGCTTTTGTTCTACATCTTCGATGTCTAATAGCTTATATTGTTCTGTCTGAGCTGATTCTTCTTCTCTTTTGTATTTTCCTATTTTTGGAGCAATTATTTTTTCAATAACTATTGTTCCTACTATCGAAAGGATTATCGTTGAAACAATAATAAATATCAAATTTGATGTTAGAGCTATATGAGTATTTTCATCGATTAATGTAGCAGCTACTTTTGTGTAGTCCATTAAGGATACTTCCATTGAACCAACGAATATTGATACTCCATATCCAAATGATACTCCACAGAATGCTGTTACTATTCCTAAAATTGGATTCCTGTTATTGATGAAATAAATCAAAGCAACTAATGGTATTAGTATTGCATAACCTACTTCGTTTATTAAGGAAGATATTATTGATATAAATATTACTAAAAAAGTTAAAGTTGTTTTTGGAATTTTACTTATATGTCTTTTAGTGAGTGTTTCAATAAAACCCGTTCCTTCTGCAACTGATAAACCAATGAGTGATATCAATAACATTCCTAGTGGCCCGAAACTTAAAAAGCTTCTTGCAGCATTACTTATGATAAATTTTATCCCATCAAATGACAGGAGACTTTCTACTGTTACCAGGGTTGGTTCCAGTTCTTTAGTATTTATATTAATTGTATTATAGGTTGCCTGTGTTTCAAAAGCAGAAAGTATTCCGCTCATTACAACGGTTAATAATATAAGAAATAGAAATACTGTAATTGGATGAAAGTAAAATTTTTTTAATTTCAATTTTCTTTTATCGTGCATTTTTACAACCTCTCTAATCTTTTATTTTCTTTAATTTTTTATTAAATTCAATCCTTGGAATTAAGACAGTTCGTCCACAATTAAGACATTTTATCTTAATGTCTGCTCCTACTCTAACTATTTCCCATTCGTTAGTTCCACAGGGATGCTGTTTTTTCATAACAACGATTGAACCTAGTTGATAATCTTTATTTTCCATTATGCACCTCTATTTGTTGATATGGTATTTTTATTTTTGAATTATCTAGAGCTTTTTTAATTTCTTTTTTTAAATATCTTTCGGTAGCGAACTGTTGCATTGGCTCTGTTTCTACTACTATTCGATAAACTACAGCTGAATCTGATAATTCATTTACTCCCCACAATTCTAAATCTTTTGTTGCGTGAGGAATATTACCATTTAATTTTGCAAACATTTCGTTAAATGCTTTTTCAATTGTTTCTTCTTTGCACTCGTAAGCAATAGATACATCTACTACTGCTAATGAATTGTTATTACTATAATTAATTAAGTTATCCATGTAGTGATTAGCAATTATTTTAGTTGCTCCTTTGTAATTTCTAATTCTTGTTGTTCTCAAACCTATAAATACTACTTCACCCATGAAACCATCAATTTCTATTGTATCTCCTATCTCGTATGATCCTTCAGTAATAATAGAAAAACCAGCGATTAAATCTTTTGCTAAATCTTGAAATGCTAAACCTATTAAGGCAGTTCCTATTCCTAGACCAGCTAGAATTGATTTTACATTGATACCAAATTCCGCTAAAATCGCTAAAGCTATGAATATACAGATTGTATATTTTAAGATGTTTATTATTAAGGCTCGCAATGTATTAATCTTTTGTTTTTGAATTGCTTTTAAATTTTTCTTATTACTTGTAGCTTTTTCAATTAGTCTTTTTAGAACTTTAAATATAATTATTCCAACAATTATGTACACTATTGGAGATATAATGTGTTTTAAATTAATTGTTATTCCTAGAAAATCAAGCATCTTATTTTTCTACCTCTATATTCATGAATTCTAATAATCTGTTTAAGTCGTTTCCATTAACGAAACTTATTTCTATTTTATTCTTCTTAATAACAACCTTTGTGCCAAGTCTTTCACTTAATTCATTTTGTAAATAACTATATTCATTATCTTCCTTAACTCTTGGTCTTTGTGGATTTGTTTTAATAATTGTTGGCTCATGTGTTAACTCTTCTAATTCTCTAACGCTTATACCTTCACTTATTACTTTTTCAACTAATTCTTTTTGTTGGTCAACACTATCTAATTTGCTCAAAACACGTGCATGTCCCATAGTAATCTTTTTGTTACTTATATCTTCTTGAATTGGTTCTGGTAAATTTAATAATCCTAACATATTAGTGATATGACTTCTACTTTTTCCTAAACGTTTAGCTAGTTCTTCTTGTGTTATTGATAAAGTCTCTTGGAGCTTTTTATAAGCTGTTGCTTCTTCTATAGCTGTTAAATTCTCTCTTTGTAAATTTTCTAGTAAAGCTATCTCCATCATTTGAGTATCATTGAAATCCCTAACTATTGCAGGTATTTCTTTTAATCCTGCCATAAGAGAGGCTTTTACTCTTCGTTCTCCAGCTATTATTTCATATCCTTTTATTGATTTCTTGACAATAATTGGTTGGAATACGCCATGCTCTTTAATTGAGTTTGCTAATTCTTCTAAGGCTGTTTCATCAAATATTTTTCTAGGTTGGTATGGGTTACTTCTTAATTCGCCTAAAGGTATTTGTGTAACCTCATCTTTTGGAGTTTCGTTTACAATTTTTTCTTCTACTGAACTGTAATCTAAAACTTCACTGTTAAATAATTCTTCCAAACCTCTTCCTAATGCTCTTCTTTTAGGAATTCCGCTTTCCGCTATGTTATTTGTTTCCATTTCTGGCAATCACTTCCTTTGCTAGATTAATGTAAGCTTCTGAGCCTCTACTCTTTGGATCATATGCTACTATTGGTTCTCCATGTGATGGAGCCTCTGTCAGTCTAACTAATCTTGGGATTATTGTGTTGTAGACTTTTTCTTTAAAGAATTTTCTGATGTCATCTACAACTTCAAATCCTAAATTAGTTCTTGAATCTAACATTGTTAGTAATACACCTTCTATATCCAATGTTGGATTTAAGCTCTTTTGAGCTAACATTATTGTCTTTAATAATTGAGTTATTCCTTCTAGGGCAAAGAACTCACATTGTACTGGAATTATTACTGAGTTTGAAGCTGTTAGTGCATTTGTTGTAATAACTCCTAATGATGGTGGACAATCAATTATTATAAAATCAAAGCTATCTTTTATATCAATTAAACTGTTTTTTAACTGTTCACCTTTTTTAAAACCATTTTCTGTTCTACTTTTTTCTAATAATTCTGCATCTAATCCTGCTAAATTGATTGTTGCTGGCAGAACATAAAGACTCTTATACTTTGTTTTAATCATTGCCTCTGTTACTTTGCAATCACCAATTAAAACATCATAGATACTTTTTTCTATTTCTCCTTTGTTTATTCCTACACCAGTAGTTGTATTTCCTTGAGGGTCTAAGTCTATTAATAATACTTTTTTACCTAATACTGCTAATGATGCAGAAAGATTGATACTAGTGGTAGTTTTTCCAACTCCACCTTTTTGATTAACTAACGATATAACCTTTCCCATCTAATCACCCATTTTCCATTTTACTAATATATTGTACCAAACATTAATTTTTTTTTAAATGATTTTATGAAAAAAAGTAGACTTTTATATAATATCTACTTGTTATTAACAATAATATATTTTTTAGTATTTTATAGATATATATATTAAAATGCTCTACTTTTACTATTTTGTTTTATCTAATTTTATAATTATTTGATATGATTTTTCGAAATTCATTTCGTCAGTATTAACTTTTATACCATGCTCTTTTAAGTCATTGACTAAATCTCTAATTTTATTAGTAGCTTCTTCAACTGTATAATCACCTGTATTTGAGTTATCACTGCTAAATAGATTATTATTCATTGGATTAGGTATTTCTGGTAATCTTATTGAAGACAAATCTGGAGTTTTGAAATAGTCTTCTTCCTTTGTTTCTGTTTCTAATGGGTCTGTTTTAACAATTTTCTCTGCTGGTGTTATAAAATTATCTGTCATTGAACTACTAGATGGTCCACTTATATTTAGTAGACTGTCCAAATCAGCAGCTCCTTGATTATTATTATTTATGTCCGATGAGTTTGCCTTAACTTGATTTATATCGATTGATGATATTGAGTTAGGCATGTCTAGGGAGCTTCCTCCATCGTCTTCCTCATCAGCTTCAATTTCACCATAGTTAATAAATTTGCTCGTAGGCATCTCCTCTCCTTCTGGTGGGGCTATTCTAACTTTTCCATAATTTGATGTATCCTCGGGTAAATCAGCTGTTGGCATTAGTGGATTATCATTAACAAAAGCACTTGTTGATGCTACCATCTCTGATGGTGGTAAAGGTATATCCATTGGAGATAATTCTTCATCTTTTTCTTCTTTTGGGTAAAGAGATTTTATTTCTTCTTCCAAAGCTCTAACACTCATTTTATTATCAATAACTTTTTTTAACATTTCTTTTTGTTTTTTGTTATCTGGAATATTTAACAATGTTCTTGCATGTCGTTCTGAAATTTGTTCTTTTAGTAAAGAATCTTGAATTTCATCTGGTAAAGATAAAAGTCTTATTTTATTAGCTACTGCTGATTGACTTTTTCCCATTGTCTTTGCCAATTCTTCTTGTGTCATTTGATCTATTTCTAATATTTTTTGATAAGTGCGGGCTTCTTCAATTGGGTTAAGATTTTTTCTTTGTAAATTTTCTAATAAAGCTACTTTAGAACTCTCTTTATCATCTAAATCCCTGATAATAGCTGGTATTTTTGTCATCCCTGCTAGAGCTGATGCTTTGTATCTTCTTTCTCCAGCAATTATTTCGTATTTTCCATTAACATTTCTAACAATGATTGGTTGAATTACACCATGCTCTTTAATTGACACAGCTAATTCTTTTAAAGCTTTTTCATCAAAAACTTCTCGTGGTTGAAATCTGTTTGGAATAATATCATCTAAATATAATTGTACTACTTCATCTTTAGTATCTGGATACATAACATTCCCCTCACTTTATTCTTATCTTTTTATAACCCTATATTATCATTATAATGGATTCTTTTGGTTATTTCAACTTATTTTTGGTGAACTTTAAATATATTTGACAGTTTAAGTTAATAAGAAGAATACTACATCTTTAAATTGTAGTATTCTTTTCATTTTTATTTACTTTTCATTTTCTGGTAATTCTATAATAGTAATTTCATGTTTTGTATATGGTAAATAATCTGCTAATAGTCTTTCTGTTTCTATCTTTATATGAGCATTATTAGTACCATCATTACAAGCATAATACTTTTCTTTTAGGGCATCTTTATCGATAACAACATTCACTTCATTTTCTTTATCATAAACAACACTGAATATTGTTGTAGCTCCTATTTTAGTACCAAGCATTTTTTCTAGGTACTCCTCTGGAGCAAAGGATACTCTTGATATGTCTAGGGCTTTAGAAAAATCTTTTGATTTGAATGTTTTATTATCAAGTGTGATAAATAAATAGAACTTTGTTTTCTGTTGATTACAAACAAATAAGTTTTTTACAACTCTTACATCTAATTTCTTATTTATCTCAAGACAATCTTCCATTGTTAGTGCTTTGTCATTTTCTACCCTATCAAATGGTATTTCTAATACTTCTAAAGTTTCGTAGATTAGTCTTTGCGTTTCATTTTCATATTTATTTGGGTTTTCATGATTTATTTCACTAACATAAAACATATTTATTCTCCTTTACTATTTGTTTTTTATTATTACTAGACTTCTTTTACTGTCCTCGATTGGTAAACTAAATTTTTCAATTCCAACTATTTTATATTTATTTGATAGCTTATTCTCTACTTCTTTAGTTAATTCTTTTTCTATATCACCTTTCATAGCAACGAATAAGCCATCTTTTTTTACTAAGTGCATTGTATATTTAACTAGTTTTTCAATGTTTGCAACAGCTCTGGATGTAACTAAGTCAAATTCTTCATGGTAGTCTTCACCTCGAGTATGAATTGCTTTGATATTATCTAATTCTAATTTCTTTATTATTTCATTTAGATAGTCTACTCTTTTTCTAAGCGAATCTATTAAAGTAACATTTAAGTTTGGGTAAACTATTTTTAAAACAATTCCTGGAAAACCTGCTCCTGTTCCAACATCACACAATGTGTTTATTTTATTGAGATTTACTACTTTTGAAAGAGTTAAACTATCATAAAAATGTTTTAAGTAAACTTCTTCTTTAATAGTTATTCTCGTTAAATTTATTTTTTCATTCCATTCTATTAGTAAATTATAAAATTGTTCAAGTTTATTTTCTTGGGCTATTGTTAATTTAATATCTAATTTTGCTAACTCATTTATAAATTCTTCTCTAGTCATTTTTACCATATTCCTTTTTTAAATATACTGATAGAATTGATATGTCTGATGGATTAACTCCACTTATTCTGATTGCTTGAGCTATCGTTTTAGGTCGTACTTCTTTTAATTTTTGTCTTGCTTCTGATGCAATGTTGTTTATTTTGTCATAATCAATATCTTCTGGTATTTGTTTTTTTTCTAGTTTTAACATCTTTTCTGCTTCTTTATAAGCTTTAGCAATATACCCTTCATACTTTAAGTTGATACTTACTTGTTCTTTGATTTCATTTTCGAATGGAATTTCAATAAATCTTTCTAAGAAATCTACATTAATTTCTGGTCTTTTTAATAATTGTTCTAAACTTAGAGTTGCCGTTGGAATCGAAATATTATCTTCATTAAAGACTTTTTCTACTTCTGGTGTTATTTTTAATTTATTTTCTTTCATAAATGTATGGAGGTCTTCGATTTGTTTTTTCTTTGTTGTTAGTCTATTTATTTGTTCATCATTAATCAAACCTACTTGATATCCATAGTCTCTTAATCTTAAATCAGCATTATCACTTCTTAATAAAAGTCTAAATTCTGCTCGACTTGTTAATAGTCTATATGGATCTCTTATTCCCTTTGTAATAAGATCATCTATTAAAACACCAATATAGGCATCTGTTCTTTTTAGTACTAATGGATTTTTTCCTTCTAATTTTAGACTAGCATTAATTCCTGCCATTAATCCTTGGCAAGCTGCTTCTTCGTAACCACTAGTTCCGTTGATTTGTCCTGCCGTAAAAAGATTGGCAATCACTTTAGTTTCAAGACTTGAGGTTAATTGAGTTGGATAAATTGCATCATATTCGATAGCATATCCATATTTTAAGATTTTAGCATTTTCTAAACCTGGTAAACTGTGAACCATTTGTTCTTGTACTTCTGGTGGCATAGATGTTGAGAAACCTTGTAAATAGATATCATCATAGTAGCGACTTTCTGGCTCAATAAATAATTGATGTCTTTCTTTATCTGCAAATCTTACTACTTTATCTTCAATTGACGGACAGTATCTTGGTCCAATTCCTTCAATATCATCAAGACCTCCATACATACTTGATTTATTTAGATTTTCTCTAATAATACGATGAGTTTCTTCAGTTGTATAAGTTAAGTAGCATGGCTCCTGTTCTTCTAACTTGTAGCATGGTTTTAAGTCAAAACTAAACGTTAAAAATCTTTCTTCGTCCCCTGGTTCTAATCTAGTTTTGCTAAAATCAATAGTTTTTCTATCTATTCTTTGAGGAGTTCCTGTTTTTAGTCTAATGATTCTAAATCCATATTCTTTTAATTTATCACTTAAATGATTTGATGGCTTTTCCCCATGAGGGCCTTGTCTTGTTCTGGTATTTCCAACTAGGATATCTGCTTTTAAGTAAGTTCCCGTTGTTAAAATTACTATTTCAGAAGTTATTTTTTCTCCATCTTCTAATACAATTCCTTTTACTTTGTTATCTTCTATGATTAAATCTTCAACCATTCCTTCTTGAATTGTTAAATTTTCTAATGAATTTAGTGTATTTAACATTTCTTTTGGATAAGTTATTTTATCTCCTTGAGCACGAAGTGATTGAACAGCTGGCCCTTTTGCACTATTTAACATCTTTATTTGAAGGTGAGTTTTATCAGCAACTTTTCCCATTACTCCACCTAAGGCATCTATTTCTCTGACAACTATACCTTTTGCACTTCCTCCAATATGAGGATTGCATGGCATATCTGCAATATTCTTTAAGTTTCCCGTAATTAGCAAGGTCTTATGCCCTTTTCTAGCACTAGCATGAGCTGCTTCACAGCCAGCGTGACCTCCTCCAACAACTATTATTTCATACATTGTATCACCCTCTTTTATTTTCCTAAACAGAATCTTGAAAACATCTCATCAAGTAATTCTTCTTCATAAGTTGTTCCATTAATATGCCCCAACTCTTCCCAAATATTTTTTATATCTAATTCTATCATATCGATTGGTCTATTTTCTTTTAGACCTTGTTCAATATCTTCAATACTTGTTAAGCATCTTTTTAAAATACTGATGCTTCTGGAATTACTTAAATATGTTGGATCCTTAGTTTCTAATTCATTAATGTTAAATAGTTCTACTATTTTATTTTTTAATTCTTCAATTCCTTCATTGTTAAGAACACTGATGTTTATTATTATATTTGCAAATTTTTCAAGTTTTGATTTATCTAATTTTGATTCTAAATCATTTTTATTTATGATTAGGATGTATTTTCTATTATCTAATTTCTCTAATAACTCTTCTATATCTGGAGTTATTTCTTCATTATTATTTAACATAAAGAGAATTAAATCTGATTCTTCCATTATTTTTAAACTTTTTTCAACACCAATTGCTTCTATTTTGTCTTTTGTTTCTCTTATTCCAGCAGTATCAATCATATTTAAAACAATGCCATTAACTTTGATTTGACCTTCAACTATATCTCTTGTTGTTCCTGCTATATCGGTAACTATTGCTTTTTCTTCTTCTAATAAGGCATTTAAAAGCGAACTTTTTCCTACATTTGGTCTTCCTATTATTGATGTTTTTATTCCTTCTTTGATAATTTTTCCATTATTAGATTCTTTTAATATCTTTTGAATTCTTTCTTTTAAATTAGTTACTTTAGGAATTAATAATTCATTAGTCATAACTTCTACATCATCGTATTCTGGGTAATCAATATTGACATTGATGTTGGAAATGATTTGAACCATATCATCTCTTAATTGATTGATTAAATCTGAAACTTTACCACTAATTTGATTAATGGCCATTTTTCTTTGTACTTCTGTTTTTGAATCAATCATATCCATTATTGCTTCTGCTTCTAATAAATCAATTCTTCCATTTAAGAAAGCTCGTTTTGTATATTCTCCTGGTTCTGCTAAACGACATCCATTTTCTAATAATAATTCTAATACTTTATTAGTTGGAGCTATACCACCATGAGTATTAATTTCAACGGTATCTTCGGCAGTGAATGATTTTGGAGCTTTCATTACTGAGACTAAAACTTCATCAACTGTCTTTTTATTTTCATCTATTATGTGTCCATAGTTAATGGTGTGACTAGATACTTTAGTTAAATCTTTTCCTTTAAAAATCTTATTAACTATCTCAATAGCCTCATCTCCACTAACTCTTATAATGGCAATAGCACCTACGCCTTGACTTGTTGCGATTGCACATATTGTATCATTCATGGTATACCTCCTTTTTTCTGTAATATTATAACACATTGTTATAAATGTTGATTATATTTTTTTTCCGAAACAATTGGAGGACAGTATATTTCTTGTTCACCGTGTAAACATATTTTGTACTTACCGTTTTTTAAAACTAGTAAAACCGTTTCATCATAATTTTCTGAGGCTTGTTTATTTTTAACATTTATAGTTATATTTTTTTTATCTCCTACTTCTATTGCACTTGCAGACATTCTTTGAACATTTTTAGTTGTTGCATAATCGTTTATGATATCTTCTGCTTCTTTTATACTTAATTCTCTAGATACATTTTTTAAATATACACGCTCAGTTTCTCCCCTTTTTACTAATTCTTCAAATGAAACTTCCTCTCCTGTTTCGGTATTTTTAAAGATTAAATCAACTGTGTTGTACCAATTAGAATTTTCTTTTAGTTTTTCATATGTATAGTAACTAGTTTTTTCTTTTTTATTTAAATCAGAATTATTAAAATTATTATAAACTCCTTTTTCAAATTCTTCTTTGGAGATAGTTTCTTCTGGATAATTTAGTTCTATTAAAATTTCATAGTTTCCATCCTTTTCAGAGATACTATCTAGTGAAGGGAATGTATTTATGTAAAAATCATTTCTATTTTCTTTGTTTTCGGCGTCATTAAAGTATCTTCTATTATTTTCAATAACAATACCCTCTTCATCGTATATTAGGGATATTACTTCATTATCTTTTATAGATTCGTTATATTTATTTTGGTACATTGCTCCTAATAATCTATCGATGGTTGAATTTATTCTTGTTTTCTCTTTTTCTTTTTTGTCAGCTACAGATTCATATAAAGAAGTTAAAAATAGTTCTGCGTCTTCTTTTGACAACAATGAGTTTATTGCATTTTCAAATTCTTCAGTGTTTCCTGTATACATCATATCCCAAATTATTTCAGGATTTATTATTTCCATTAAAACTTTGATTCTTATTTGTTGAGAGTAATATGTTGGACTATAATTTTTTATTTTGTCTTGATAGTATTCCTTTTTTATTATTTCCGTTATTGCTTCTGTTAATAAGAATAACAATTGCTCTCTTGTAAAAGATGAATAAATTCATGAACTTTAGTATCTTCATCTTCTAAGTCTAATAGTTTAAAACTATTGGGAATTAACGGGTTGTAGTACCCTGTTGTGTAAGAAATATTTTCTTCATTTTTCTCTTTTTCTGCTTCTTTTTCTTCCTTAGTGAATTCTTCTATATAAATATTATCTAACTTTTCTACTAATGACTCTACACGATCATAATCTATTTTTACTTGAGATATTTTTTCAAATAATTCTTCATTTTGTAGTAATTGCTTGTCAGCTAGAGATAAGTTATCTGAAGAATAGATAGCATCCTCAATAATTTGTTCAGAACTATATTTTCTTATTTCTATTTCTTGCTTAATATTCGTTACTGTAGGAAGGCTAGTTTGGAAGGCTAGTGATATTGTTGCTACCAGGTATAATGTAAAAATAAATTCATTTCTTGTCTTTTTATTTATAAAAAATTTTGCGGTAAATTTATCTATAATATTTCCTTTATTCCTGGAATTAAGCATTGCTGAGTGACCATTTTCTAAGAAAAATTTAAAATAGTCTTCCTTGTCATCTTTAAAGAAATGTAAAAACTCAGTATTTTTATCTTTAAATACTTCATAGCCATTCTCTTCTCTTAGAAATTGCAGATTCTTTTTTATAAATAATTCTTCAATTAAGCCAAGAATCTGATTTAAATTTAGATACTCTTTTTTTTCTTTGTAGTAATAGTACCCTACTAGTTTATTCTCTTCAAAATCAATATAAATTTTTTTATTAGAAATGCGAAAAATTCCGATATGTTTCATATTATCACCTATTTTTATTATATCATCCTCTATTTTACTTATTTTACTTTTTTTATTTAGTTGACACGTTTTTCTTGAAAAAAAAACTTATAATAAAAAAATGAACTCTATACTTTTTTATGAGTTCACTGTACTTAATTTATTAATTGATTAGTCTTTTTTAATATTATTTTATTAAATGGTGCTTGACAATCCAATAAAATGATTTTTATAGCAATATTCTTTTTTGTATTTTTATATTTTCTTATTTTATCTTTAAATTTAAGGTTTATTGTTTTAAGAAAATATTTGTATTGTAAAGAAAAAAGAAGGCTTTTTAGTCTTCTTTTGGTTTTATTACAACATAGCGATTAGGTTCTTCTCCTTCACTTTCTGTGTAAACTTTTTTATTATTTGTTAATGCATTATGTATAATTCTTCTTTCATATGAATTCATTGAATCTAGTTTGGCTTCTATTTTTGTCGTTGAAACTTCTCGAGCTATTTTTTTTGCTAAGTTTTCTAATGTCTTTTCTCTTTTTTCTTTATATTCATTAACATCAATAGTAAATTTATAAGTTCTACCTAATTCTTTAGTAAGATGTTGACTTACTAATATAGAAAGGGCTGTTAAATTTTTTCCATTTTTTCCTATTAATAAAGCATCATTATCTGAAAATATTATGTACTTAGGAACTTCTTCTTTATTTTTTATTTCAATATTTACTGTAAAGCCCATTGATTTTAATATTTTTATCAAATATTCTTTAATATATCTTACTACTTCTCTTCTTTCAATTACTTCAATTTCTACTTTTTTACTTTTGAATAGTCCACCTTTGGTACTTTCCAATTCTTTAATAAATAAATTTTCTTCTAATTCTTGTAGTTCTTCTTTTGCTGTTTGAATTGCTTCTTCTTTTGTTTTTCCAATATACTTATGCTTTTCCATTTACTTCCCTACTCCTTTTCACTACTATATTTTGAATTATTGTGAATATATTTGATGTTACCCAATAAATTCCTAAGCCTGTTGGCATAAAAAGTGCTGTAATAACTATCATTACCGTCATCATTGTTGGCATCATCTTCATCGTTGGGTCTTCCATATTCCCTGTTGCATTCATTTTAAATGAAAAGAAAGTTGTTAATGCTATTGTTATCATTAATAAAATATAGGCATAAAAAGTTCCTGTTGTAATTCCTACTGAAGGTGTGGTTCCTAATTGTAATCCTAAGAATTTATCTTCAAAAATTACTGGAGTTCTTTGGACAGCTTCAAAAAATGCGATAAATATTGGCAATTGAATAAATGAGAATAAACAACCTGATAACGGATTTATTTTATATTTTTGATACACTGCCATCATTTCTTGATTTTGTCTAATCATTGATTCTTGGTCTTGTTTGTTTGCATACTTCTTTTGAATTCTATTTAGTTCAGGCTGAGCTTTTTTTATTAACTCTGATTGCATTGCTGTTTTTCTGGTAATTGGAAATGCGATAAGTCTAATAATTAAACTAATTATTATTACAGAAATACCATAATTTCCAATAAATTTACCTAAAACTAATAAGAAGAATGCTAAAGGTTTTACAAAGAAACTTGTCCAAAGACCTTCATATTTTCCTGATGTTAATTTGAAATTATCACATTCTGGTAATTTTTCAATTTTTACTTTATTTTTTTCATAAAGCTTTGATGTTTCTTTATTAGTTGGCCTACAGATAATATTTTCTGTTAATGTCTGCCCTGTTCTTTCATTTTTAACTGGCTGTTTGTTACTATCTGTTAATGTTTTAGTACAACCTGTTGTCAGTAACAGTAATGACATGGCTATTACTAACTTCTTTTTCATTTTCTTTTTCTTCATTCTGTTATCCTTTCTTGTTAATGCTTCATTAAATCATTAAAATCTTTTTCTAATTCTGCAAAGGATTTCTCTAATGCAGTCCTTCTTAATATTATAATATAATCTTCTTTATTAATATAGAGTTTTTTGTAATTATCTGCAATTGCTCTTATTTTTCGTTTATATTTATTTCTAAAAACTGCATTTCCAAGTTTTTTGCTTACTGATATTCCATACCTATCATAAGGTAATTCATTTTTCTTGTAATGAATCACAAAGCTTTTATTTTTTTTATAAGAACCTGTCTTTATTATATCTTGAAAATCTCTTGTACTCTTTACTACATACTTCTTTTTCATATAAATCCCTTTTCCTTTAAAGTAAAAAACCACTGTTTAGCAGCGGTATTTTATTTGCAAAGTCTTTTACGTCCCTTGCGACGACGACGATTTAAAATATTTGTTTTCTTACGTGCAAAAAATCCTAATCTCTTTGATTTCTTACGATTATTTGGTTGATATGTTCTTTTCATTCTTCCACCTCCAGACATAAATCTACATTATTATAATAATAAGAAAGCAAATTTGTCAATTAAAACTTCATAATTAAAAGATATTTCGACAATTTTTTTCTTTAGTTTGATTTATATTTAATTTACACTGTTACTTTTTTAGATAAAGTTATTTCTTTCCACATTTCCACAAGTGTGTTGAAAACTCTTTATATACATGTTTATTATAAAACTGTGGAAAATGTGGAAAACTCATTTTTCTTTTGATATATAATATTTTTAGTTGTTGATAACTTTGTTAATTTTATGTGGATATTATTTTATAGTTAATTTTTAAATTTTTTTTCCTCAGTTAATTGTGAATTGTTACCCTATTTTTTTTATTTATCTTTATTTTTTATTTGTTTAAAAGAAATTTTTTTTATAAATATTTTTATTTTAGTTTTATACTTAAATAAGTTAATTAATTAAGGAATTTTGTCAAAAAAAGAGTTTATTTTTTTTGCAATTTAATGTAGAATAAAAACGTATTGTTAATCTTGTGGGGAGATGGTAGAATGAATGTAGAAATTTTATGGTCTAATTTACTTAGTCAAATAAAAGACGAACTAACATCTCTATCTTATAATACTTGGTTCGCTGATACTGAACTTTATAAATTAGACAATGGAAAAGCCTACATTGTTGTACCAATGCCAATTCATAAAAAACACTTAATTGATAATTATGCAGAATTAATTAGTAATAAGCTCAGTGAAATTACTGGGGCTCCTTATGAACTTAATTTATTATTAAAAGAAGAAATAGAAACTGAAATAAAAGAAAAAGAAGAAAGTAAAGATAATATTATTATAGAAGAGCGGGTCGTAACTAATAATTATAATGTTAATTCTAATTTGAATAAAAAATATGTTTTTGATAATTTTATAGTCGGTAATAGTAATAAATTTGCTCATGCTGCAGCTTTATCTGTGGCTGAAAATCCGGGTAATATGTATAATCCACTGTTCCTATATGGTAATAGTGGGTTAGGGAAGACTCATTTAATGCACGCAATTGGTAATTTCATTGTTGAGAATTCAAATAAAAAAGTTTTATATGTTACTAGTGAGCAGTTTAGACAAGATTTTGTTAAAGCTAATAGAAAAGATGACAAAGGAACAAACTTTAATTATATAGATTTCTTTAAAAATAAATATCGTAATATTGATGTTTTAATTATTGATGATATTCAATTCCTAGGGGGAGCAAGTCAATCACAACAAGAATTTTTCCACACTTTTAATAATTTATATAATGATAGCAAGCAGATAATAGTATCTTCTGATAGGTCTCCAGAAGACTTAAAACAACTAGAAGATAGACTTAGGACAAGATTCTGTTGGGGATTAACAGTAAATATATTTCCACCAGAATTTACACTTAGAACTGAGATTTTGAAGAAAAAAATTATCGCTGGCAACTTTGAACAAGATATTCCTGATGAGGTAGTTGAATATATAGCTTCTAATATCGGTCCTGATGTTAGGCAACTAGAAGGATCTGTCACTCGTCTGGTTGCTTATTCGGCAATTATGGGTGGTGAAAAAATAACCTTAGACCTTGCAATTGAAGCACTTAAAGACTTTATTAGTAAAGGAATAGGGGAGAAGAACGATGTTCACAGAATTCAGAAAATGGTTTCAGAGTATTTTCAAATTTCTGTTGAAGATATAAGGAGTAAAAAGAGGAGTTCCAATATTTCATTTCCGCGACAAATTGCGATGTATCTGTGTAGAACACTAACAAATGAGTCTTTTCCAAAGATTGGAACGGAATTTGGAGGTAAAGATCATTCTACAGTAATGCATTCTGTTGAGAAGATTGAAAATGAAATAAAAGTTAACAAGGATTTAGCTAATATAATTGAAAAATTAAAGAAAGATATAGGTATTGTGTAAAAATTTTAGTTTTCAATAGTTTTTCCACAATTAAAAATTTAGTTGAATCCTATGTGTGACAATGTTATGAAGAAGTTTTAAACTTTTTCCACAGTAATAATATAAATAGTATAAGAAAGAAGGAATAATATATGAAATTTACAATTAAAAAAGAATTATTATTAGAGGCTCTTAGTAAGGTATCAAAAGCAATATCTACTAAAAATTTAATTCCTGTACTTGCAGGTGTTAAATTTGAATTAAAGAAAAAAAAGTTAACACTAACAGCTAGTGATAATGATATAACTATTCAAACTACTATTGATTCTGATAATGAAGAAAACTTTAAGATAGAAAATGAAGGTAGTATTATTATTCAAGGTAAATATATATTAGATATAGTAAGAAAATTACCTGATGATTTTATTAATATAGAAGTAATTGATGAATTAAAAATTTTAATTTATACAGAAAATAGTGAATTTAATTTAAATGGTATTAGTGAAAGTGAATATCCTAATGTTGGATTAGAAGAAAGTAAGAAAAAGGTTGATATAAAAGTTGGAACTTTAAAAAGTATTGTTTATCAAACAGCTTTTGCTTCATCTAATGAAGAGAGTAAACCTGTATTGACAGGAATTAATTTCAATATAGCGGGGGATATATTAGAGTGTAATTCTACTGATTCTTATAGATTAGCAAGAAAAGTTATTAAGTTAGATAAATCTAGTGAAGAAAATTATAATATTGTTATTCCTAGTCACAATATTTTAGAATTTACTAAGATATTGGGTGATGATGAAGAAATTGTTGAGTTACATATTTTTAGTAACAAAATTTTGTTTAAAACTGGTAATTTAAAGTTTGAATCTAGACTAATTAATGGTACTTATCCAAATACTTCAAATCTTTTACCTGATGATTCATTCTTAGTTGTAAGCACTAACTTAAATGCATTTTATAATGTAATAGATCGTGTAAGTATTTTAACTAGTGATAAGGAGAAAAATATTGTTACTCTTGAAACTCAAGGTAATACACTAATATTAAAAAGTAGTTCTGTTGAAATAGGTAGGGTAGAAGAGAAAATGACTGTTAATAAGAGTAATAATGAAGATATTAAAATTTCATTTAGTGCTAAATATATGATGGAAGCCTTAAAAAGTTTTTCAACAGAAACTGTGGATTTACATTTTGTTGGAGAAATTAAACCAATTTTAATTAAATCGAGTGAAGATGAAAGTTTAACTCAATTAGTTTTACCTATTAGAACTTATTAAAGAGAGAAAAATCTCTCTTTTTTTGTGAAAAAGTAAAAAAAATGCGTATTATATAGGTAGAATAGGAAAAAAATGTTGAATTTTCATCAAAAATTGACTTTTTTCGATTCTAAAATATGATATTTTTAGATTGAAAGCGACAGGCTTTCGTGATAGGGGGAAAAATGATAATGAAATATGAGATAAGTAAGGGAACTCTTGCAGTTATTCCTAATGAATTTGAAAGTAGTTTAGTTTTCGAAGATGAAGAGAGATATATTATTAAAGAGAAACCATTTAATATTATGGATGATAGCTGTAAATATTTTGGAAGTACTTATGAAGGAAGAAAAAATGGTGCAAAAGAAATACTGGGTGCTGAGTATAAAGTACCTATAGTTATTGAAGATTCTGATAATCTTATAGTCTTTCCAACAACCTCACCATCTTCAGATGAATGTGCATGGATAGTCTTAAAGCGAGTAAAGAAAATAGAGAAAGTGGATGGGAATAATACTAAGATAATCTTTGACAATAATATCGAATTAATTGTACCAAGTTCCTATAGATCGATAGAAAATCAGTTGTCTCGTGCTTCGAGGTTAGATTTGATTTTAAGAAATCATAAAAATAGTTAAATTTAGCTATTTTTTTGTGCTTTTAAGCCTCATTTATGGTATAATATGTATGTATGTATAGGAATACTGATATTAGGGGATAGGTGATTATATGTATCTTTTAGACGGCTTTAAATGAAAATTAGTAAATTAAACTTACTTGGATTTAGAAATTATTCTAAGACTTCGGTATCTTTAGGAAAGAATATGAATGTATTTGTTGGAGATAATGCGCAAGGAAAGACGAATATATTAGAGGCTATAACTATTTTAGCTCTTACTAAATCTCATAGAGTAGGTACAAGTCCCAATATTATTATGTTTAATAAAGAAAAATGTAAAATAAATGGAGTGATAAAAAAAGATAAAATTATTTCTAAATTAGAGGTAGAAATCACTAATGATAGTAAAAAACTTCGAGTAAACAAGACAGATATAAGGAAAGTGGCAGATTATATTTCTTATTTAAATGTTATTGTATTTACTCCTGATGATTTGGAAATAGTAAAAGGATCACCTAATGTACGTAGAAATCTTTTAAATATTCAATTATCTCAGTTATCTCAAGAATATTTGAAATATTATAATGAATATAATAAGTTATTAAAAACAAGAAACGAATATCTCAAGATACTTTTTAATAACAATATTGCTGATAAAACTTATTTGGATATTGTTACAGATAAGTTGATTGAAAAGGCTATATTTGTTTATCAAAAAAGAAAAGAATATATTGATTATATTAACTTATATATAGATAAATACTATAGTGAAATTGCTGGGGAAAAAGGACTTGTTGTTAAATATGTTCCTAATATTAATATTGAAGATTTTGAGTACGAAAGTATAAGAAAAAAGCTTAAACATACTTTTAAAAAATATTATATGAAAGAACTTAATTACGGTATGACTATATATGGACCTCATAGAGATGACTTTTATTTTGAATTTAGAGAAAAAGATTTGAAATTTTATGGTTCACAAGGTCAACAAAAATTAGCTATTTTATCTTTTAAATTATCGGAAATTCCTATATTTAAAGAGTTTTGTAATACTGAACCAGTGTTGTTGCTCGATGATATATTTAGTGAGTTAGATATAAAAAAAAGAAATAAATTGTTAAAAATAATAAATTTGGATGATATTCAGAGTATTATTACTACAACAGATTTAAGGAATATCAATAAAAAATATGTCGAAGATGCTTATGTTTTTAACGTTAAAAATGGCAATATTGAAAGAAAGTAGGTAGTATGAATGAATGAAGAAAAGGTAGAGAGAGAGTATGATTCATCAGCAATACAAGTTTTAGAAGGACTTGAAGCTGTTCGTAAAAGACCAGGTATGTATATCGGATCGACTAGTTCAAGAGGGTTGCATCATTTAGTTTGGGAAATTGTTGATAATGCAATAGATGAAGCTTTAGCTGGATATTGTTCACATATTGAAGTAACGATATGTAAGGACAATAGTATCATTGTTAAAGATGATGGTCGTGGAATTCCTGTTGATATCCATCCAAAAACTGGAAAGAGTACAGTTGAAACTGTTTATACAGTATTGCATGCTGGAGGAAAATTTGGTGGAGGAGGATATAAAGTATCCGGTGGTCTTCACGGAGTTGGTGCTAGTGTTGTTAATGCTTTAAGTGATTGGTTAGAAGTTAAGGTTTATAAGAATGGAAACGTTTATTATCAACGTTATAGTAGAGGTGGACATCCAGATGGAGAACTAAAAATTATTGATCAATGTAGTGCTGATAGAACTGGTACTACTGTACATTTTTTACCAGATGATGAGATTTTTACTGATACAACAGTGTATGATTATGATATTTTAAAAAATAGATTAAAAGAATTGGCATTTTTGAATAAGGGCCTTAGAATTTCTTTATTTGATGAGAGAGAAGCTGATAAAAAGGATACTTTCCATTATGAGGGTGGATTGATTGAGTATGTTGCTATGCTTAATAAAAATAAAGGTCCAATTCATGAAACAATTGTTGATGTAGAAGGTGAAGAGAAAGATATTAGAGTTGAAGTTGCTCTTCAATATAATGAGACTTATAATTCTAGTATTTACTCTTTTGTTAATAATATTACTACTCCAGAAGGTGGAACTCATGAAGATGGAGTAAGACGTGCATTAACTAGAATTCTTAATAAATATGCTAGTAATCAAGGAATCTTGAAGGAAAAGGATGATCCTCTTACAGGTGATGATGTTCGAGAGGGTGTTACAATGATAGTTTCTGTTAAACATCCTAATCCACAATTTGAAGGTCAAACTAAAACAAAATTGGGTAATAGTGAGGTTAGAGGTATTGCGGATAAAATATTCTCTGAAGCTTTTGAAAGATTTTTAATGGAAAACCCTGATCAAGCTAAGACTATTGTTGAAAAATCAATGACTGCTAGTAGAGCAAGAGTAGCTGCTAAAAAAGCTCGTGAACTTACTCGTCGAAAAGGTGATTTAGATGTAACTAATTTTTATGGAAAGTTATCTGATTGTAAGAGCAAGGATGCAACAATTAGTGAGATATTCTTAGTTGAGGGTGATTCTGCAGGTGGTTCTGCTATTAAAGGAAGAGATAGTATGACTCAGGCCATTTTACCTTTACGTGGTAAAATATTGAATGTTGAAAAAGCCCGTTTAGATAGGGCTCTAAGTAATGAAGAAATTCGTACGATTATAACTGCTTTTGGTACAGGAATAGGTGATGACTTTGATTTATCGAAACTTAGATATCATAAGATTATAATTATGACAGATGCTGATGTTGATGGTAGTCATATTCGTGTTTTATTGCTTACATTGTTCTACAGATTCTTTAAACCTATTGTAGAGGCAGGACATGTGTATGCGGCTCAGCCTCCGTTGTTTTGTATAAAGCATGGAAAAACTATAAAGTATGTCTTAAATGAAGAGGAAAGAGATGAATATTTGGCTTCTCTTAATCCTAATACAAAATATGATATTGCTCGTATGAAAGGTTTAGGGGAGATGGATGCAGAAGAATTAAATGAAACAACAATGGATATAAATAAACGTGTTTTAAGACAAATAACAGTAGATGATGCTATTGCTGCTGATGAAGTTTTCTCTAAATTGATGGGTGAAGAGGTTGAACCTAGACGTGAATTTATTGAAACAAATGCTACTTATGTAGAAAATCTTGATGTTTAGGAGTGTTGAATATGGATAGATTAGAAAAAAATAATATTGTTAAAGAAGTAGAAGACTCTTTTTTAGAGTATTCGATGAGTGTTATAGTTGCTCGTGCTCTTCCGGATTTGAGAGATGGTTTAAAACCGGTTCATAGACGTATTTTGTACTCAATGTATGAATCTGGTTATACACCTGATAAACCTCATAAGAAGAGTGCTAGAATTGTTGGGGATGTTATGGGTAAATACCACCCTCATGGAGATTCTTCAATTTATGAAGCAATGGTTCGAATGGCTCAAGATTTTTCATATAGATATATGCTAGTTGATGGTCATGGAAACTTTGGTAATATTGAGGGTTATGGTGCAGCTGCGATGCGTTATACAGAGTCTAGATTATCGAAGATTTCTTTAGAGTTACTTAGAAATATAAATAAAGATACGGTTAATTTTACTCCTAACTTTGATGAGAGTGAAAGGGAACCAGAAGTTTTGCCTTCTAGATTTCCTAATATTTTAGTTAATGGAACTACTGGTATTGCTGTAGGTATGGCTACTAATATTCCACCTCATAATTTAAGTGAAGTAATTGATGGTTGTGTTGCTTATATTGATAATCCTGAGATTGAACTTGATGAATTAATGCAGCATATTAAAGGGCCTGACTTTCCTACTGGAGCTATTATTTTAGGTAATAGTGGTATTAAGAAGGCATATGAAACTGGTAGAGGTTCTATTACTATTAGAAGTAAAGCTACGATTGAGGAGACTAATGGTAAACAGTATATTATTATCGATGAGGTTCCTTATGGTGTTAATACTTTGGAGCTTAAAAATAAGGTTGCTGAACTTGTTCATAACAAAACTATAGAAGGAATTGCTGATTATCATTCTGATTTGAAAGATGGTATAAAAATAACGATAACATTAAAACGAGATGCTAATGCACAGGTTGTACTTAACAAGTTGTATAAGCATACATCTTTACAAACTACTTATGGAATAATTTTCTTGATGCTTGATCAAGGAGTACCAAAAACATTAGGTCTTAAAGATATCATTGTTAAATATATAGATTATCAAAAAGAAGTAATTATTAGAAGAACTAAATTTGATTTAGATGTTGCTGAAAAACGTGTTCATATATTAGAGGGATTAAAGATAGCTCTTGATAATATTGATGCAGTTATTAAGTTAATTCGTGGTTCTAAAAGTGATGAAGAGGCTAGAAATGGTTTGATGAATAACTTTAATTTATCAGAAGTTCAAGCTAATGCTATTTTGGAGATGAGACTACGTCGTTTAACGGGCTTAGAGCGCGAAAAGGTAGAGAATGAACTAAATGACTTGCTAAAGACAATTGCCGAATTAAAGGCTATTTTAGCTAGTGATGAGAAGATATTAGAAGTTATTAAAAATGAATTGTTAGAAATTAAACAAAAATATGGTGATGAAAGACGTACAAATATTGATATGACTGCTATTGAGTATATTGAGGATGAGTCTTTAATTCCAGAAGAAGATATTATCGTCAATTTAACTAAGAATGGCTATATTAAGAGACTCAGAACTGATACTTATAAAACTCAAAATCGAGGTGGAGTAGGTATTAAAGGAATGTCTACTAATGAGGAGGATTTTGTAGAACATTTGATATCTATGAATACTCATGATTATATATTATTCTTCTCTAACTTAGGTAGAGTATATAGAATGAAAGGTTATGAGGTTCCTGAATTCTCTAGACAATCTAAAGGTTTACCAATTATTAATTTATTACCATTAGAAAAAAATGAAAACATTAGTTCGATAATTAGTATTAAAACTGATGATGATTTTACTAAGTATTTGATGTTTGCAACACGTAATGGTATTGTTAAACGTACACCTATTGAAGAGTTTGATAATATTAGAAAAAGTGGTAAAATTGCTATTGTTTTAAAGGAAAATGATGAATTAATAAGTGTTAAAAAGACTTGTGGAAAAAATGAAATTGTAATCGGAGCTAATAATGGAAGAATGGTTAGGTTTGATGAAGATGAAATTAGATCTATGGGTCGTAGTAGTTCAGGGGTTAAGGGAATTGATTTAGATGGTAGCTATGTAGTTGGAGCTGAGGTTGTGGAATCAGGACATTTAGTATTAATAGTTACTGAAAATGGTTATGGAAAGCAAACAGTAATTGATGAATATCGTAAAACTCATAGAGGTAGTAAAGGTGTAAAAGCATTAAATGTAACTGAAAAGAATGGTACTATGGTTTCGTTAAAATGTTTACATCCAGAGGCTAAATTAGATCTTATGATAATGACAGATAGTGGTATTTTGATAAAATTACCATTAGAGCAAGTTTCTACGTTGAAAAGAGCTACTCAAGGTGTCAGATTGATAAACTTAAAAGGTGAACAGAAAGTTGCTACTGTTGCTTTAGTTGAAAAAGAAGAAGAGCAAGAGCTTGATGAGATATCAGAAACCGAAGATAATGTAAGTAATTCTTCTGATACAGTAGTTTCTGGCATTAGTGAAGTTGTATCTGAAAATGAAAAAACAGAGTAAATTCTCTGTTTTTTTGTTTATAAAGTTTTATTTAAACAGAAAATTAATATTATGAGTATTAATTTAATATTTTCCACAAATTTTGTTGGGAAATATTTTTTTATTGAAATTATTTCCCGGGAAATAATTTTGATGTTTTTAGTATTTTTTTAACTGAAATATTTTTAATAAAAATTTTATCCACATGTATTTACAGATAATTTTGTTTGAAGCTAAAAATATGAAGTTTCACGTGAAACTTTAAAGGAGATTTTTATTGGATTATATATAAATAAGTGGATTAATTAGAAATTAATTTAAATTAAAAAAAATATTCACAGTTTTTGTGAATTAATGTTTTCATTTCTTTATTGAATATTTAACGAATAATTACTTTAATATTTATTTCCACAATGTTGCTTGAACTATAATGTTTCACGTGAAACTTTTATCCACATATTTGATTGAATTATTTCCCGGGAAATAATTTGTAATATGTTTTGTTCACAGCAAATGTTAATACTTGGGTTAGTTTTTGTTTCGAAAACATTATTAGTTATTTATTTTAACAAATATTAAGAATTTATTTATTTTATGCAGGGTTTGTTTATGTTTTAATTAACAATTATAAATAACTTTTTCAAAATTAGAATTTTAATGTTTCACGTGAAACATTCTTTCCACAGAAAAAAATATATATCAATTGATTTAGGATAGATGTAGACTTTTTTTACAAAAAATGTGAATTCTGGATTAATTTATCTTTTTATTTTTCACAACTTTTTCTTTATCTTTTTAGTTTTAAATTTTATTCAATGTTTCACGTGAAACTTTATCCACAAAAAATGTTATTAATTTTAATATTTGCATTAAATTTTTTAGTTTTCCACTCTAAGTGGCTATTTTATAATTGTATTTTGAAATAATTGCTTCCTTGTTTTTGTTTAAATGTTATTGGTATTTAGATATTTTTTTATTTGAATAACTGGTTTTCACAGTTTTTGGAAGAATAATAGTTTAATGTTTCACGTGAAACATTCTTTCCACAGATTAAATTTATTTTTTAACAAAATATAGGGACAGATTTTTTTTATTCACAGATTTTGTTATTTTTTTGGAATTATTAATGTTTTTTGAAGTATTATGTGAGTTTTTCATTTATTTAAAATATTTTTCAACTACTTTCAGTGTAGTTTCACGTGAAACATTAATTTTTTTCCACAAATGTACGAAATTATTTCCCGGGAAATAATTTGCTGATTTTTTTTGCACAGAATTTTTGAGATAAGTGATTTTTTATTCACAATCTTTTGAATTTTTTTGCTTAATGCTTTGAATTTCCACAAAAAAATCTTTTTTTTAAAATTTTATGCACAAGAATGGTATTTTTTTATGATTTTTTTGAAAAAATGTATTTTCAGCTGTTTTTAGCAACTTCTGCTTTACTTTTGTGTTTTTTTCCTTTAAAATTAATTTGTGCAATGAAAGTGATTGAAACAGGTCAGGATTGGAAGATAGCAGCCTTAAGATCCTCCTTTCATGTGCACTTTTTGTTTGGAGGAATGTATGAATAAAGATTTTTTGGATTTGGCTTTTTCTTACGCTGAACAGGCATATGGTGACAACGAAGTCCCTATAGGAGCTGTTATTGTTAGAAATAATGAGGTAATTTCTTATGGTTTTAACAAAAAAGAGGGTGAAAACTCTGTTTTGGGTCATGCAGAGCTAATTGCTATTGCTGAGGCTGAAAAAAAGCTTGGAAATTGGAGATTAGAGGAGTGTGACATGTATGTTACTTTGGATCCTTGTCCTATGTGTGCCAGTGCAATTAAGCAAGCACGTATAAAAAATGTTTATTCTGCTTTAAATAATGCTGATTTTAATAATTTATCGTTAATTTTGGAAATTTTTTCCACAGATAGGGTAAATTCATCAGTTAATTTTGTTTCAAATCTTGATATTGAACGTTCTAAACGTATTTTGAGTGATTTTTTTAAAAAGCAAAGAAATAAATAAATTCTTTGCTTTTATTGTGTTATAATAATTTCTAATAGGAGGAATTATTATGTATCAAGCTTTGTATAGAAAATATCGCCCTAAGGATTTTAATTCTGTTGTTGGACAGGATTCAATTATAAAAACTTTAAAAAATTCTATTATTAATCACAATTTTTCTCATGCTTACATGTTTTTTGGACCTCGTGGAACTGGAAAAACGACTATTTCTAAGATTTTTGCAAGAAATATCAATTGTACGGAGCCTGTAGATGGAATTGCATGTCAAAAATGTGCACATTGTAAGGTTTCTTTTTCTAAAAACTGTGTAGATATTATTGAAATTGATGCTGCATCTAATAACGGTGTTGATGAAATTCGTGATTTGAAGAATAAAATTACCTTAGTTCCAAGTGAATTAAAATATAAGGTTTATATAATTGATGAGGTTCATATGCTTTCTATTGGTGCTTTTAATGCACTTTTGAAGACTTTAGAGGAGCCTCCAGAGCATGCTATTTTCATTTTGGCAACTACAGATCCGCAAAAGGTTCCTGAGACTATAATTTCTCGTTGTCAGTGCTTTTCTTTTAAAAGAATTTCTGATGATGTTATCAAAAATCGCCTTAAATTTGTTTGTGATGAAGAAAAAATTGAAATTGATGATGATGTTTTAGAAAGTATTGCTATTTTATCTGATGGTGGTTTGAGAGATGCTTTAGGTTCCCTGGATAAATTAACATCTTATACTTCTGAAAAAATTACAATGAATGATTTTACTGAAGTTAATGGAATTGTATCAGAAAGTGATATTAATTCTTTAATTGATGATATTTTGAGTGGAAATATTCAAAAAGTGTTAAAAAGTGTCAATGATTTTAATAATAATGGTAAAAATCTGATTCAAATTATGGTACAAATGTTAAATTATGGCAGAAATATGCTTGTGGATTATTATATTTGTGATAAATCTATCTCTTTTTCTTTAGATAATTTGCAGGAATTGATAAATTTGATTAACGAAAAAATGTTCGATATTAAAAAGAGTGGAAATACTAAAATTTATGTTGAAATGCTTTTATTGAAATTCATTAATGATGTAATTTTACATAAAAATTTGGTTTCTAATACTGTTTCTGTTAGTACAAATACTGTTAAAAATGAAGTTGCTCCTAATAAAAATAGTGAAATTAGTGTTAATATGTCTAATAATTTAGTTAATAATTATACCTCTAACTCTAATTCTGTTCCTTCATCTATTGATAATTCGAAAAGTGCAGATACTGATTCAAAAAATGTTACTACTGCTGATTTCAGGGATGATGGTGCCGATTTTGAAAAAGATGATGATATTGCTGCTGATTTGCCACCAAAAATTTTGAATATTGGTGAAATTATGAAGGTTAGAGTTAATAATACTATGGCTCTTGCTAATAAGAATTTATTAAAATTAGAGCTTTCTAACTTTGAATTGTTGAGAGATTTTTCATTTGATCAGGAGATTGGTTATATTGTTTGTTCTTTATTGGATGGAAAACTTAGAACTGTAAGTCCTGATAATATAATTATTAGTTTCGAATTTGATTCTAATGTAAAACAGAATTTGGCAAATATTGATAAAATTATAGAGGTATATAATAAAATTACAAATAGTAATAAAAATATAGCTATTATATCAGATGAAGAGTGGGAAAAAGTTAAGAATGAATATATTACTAATTTAAAAAATAACGTTAAGTATGAGGTTGTTTCAGAACCAGATGTTGTGTTGGAAGAATCAGCAAAAGATGATATAATGATTAGTAGTGCTGCAGTTGAACTTTTTGGTGATATTGTAGAAATAGATTAATAAAGGAGAGATTAAGTTATGAATATGCAAGCTATGTTAAAGCAAGCTCAAGCTTTACAAAAAGATATGATGAAAGTTAAAGAAGAAATAGATAATACTGAATTTGTTGGAGAAAGTTCTTTAGTTAAGGTAACTTTAAAGGGCTCAAGAGAGGCTGTAAAAGTTGAAATCAATTCTGATGATTCATTAGAAAAAGATGATATTGAAGTATTGGAAGATATGTTAGTAGTGGCAATCAATGATGCTAATAAAAAGATTGATGAAATGACTGAAAAGAAAATGGGAAAATTTGGTAATATTCCAGGTTTATTTTAGCGATTTATGTATCCTGAAAGTATTAGAAGTTTGATTGAATCTTTTAAATATTTACCAGGTATTGGTGAAAAGACAGCTGAAAGGTTAGCTTTTTCTGTTTTAGATTTGGAGGAAGAACAAATTGAATTGTTTTCTGAAAGCTTGCTTGATGTTAATAATAAGGTTCATAAGTGTTCGAAGTGTAATACATTAACAGAAGAAGATTTATGTTATATTTGTTCTGATTCAGGGCGTAACTCTAATGTTTTATGTGTCGTAGAAGATACTAAAAGTGTTTTCTTGTTTGAAAAATTGGGTATGTTTAGCGGAAAATATCATGTTCTTGAGGGGTTAATTTCACCTCTTGATGGAATTAATCCAGAGGATATTGGACTTGATAAATTACTTGATCGTGTTCAAGAAGAAAAATTCGAAGAAATAATATTTGCATTTAAACCAAGTATAGAAGGAGAGACTACTGCTTTGTATGTGAAGAAAATTCTTGATGATTTAGATATTAAAATTACTAGATTAGCTAGTGGTGTCCCTATTGGTGCGGATATGGAGTATGTCGATAGCTTAACATTAGAAAGAGCATTAAATGATAGAAAAGAAATAGAATAATAATATTTTATTTTCATAGTCTTTACAAAGGAGATTATATGAAAATATTATATTGTTTTTTTAAAAGAGTAGTTATTTCATCTTTTATACTATATGGCTATAACCTTATAGCTGTTAATTTTAATTTACTTTTGCCTTTTAATGTTGTTACAGTTTCGACTATTACTTTTTTAGGTTCGAGTGGATTGTTTGGCTTAGTTTTATTTAAGTATATATTTTTGTGAGGTATTTATGGGAGAGGTTTCAGTAGTTAAAAATAAATTTATTAAATATATTGATAAATTAATTGAGAATAAAAGAATTTCTCATGCTTATTTGATAGAAGTTGATAATTATGAAACTGATTATGAATACATTTTTGATTTTATTAAGATGATATTATGTGACTGTTCTTTTCAAAAAATTAAGAACTCAGATAATAAAACTATTAATTTAATTGATAATAATAATTATCCTGACATAAAAGTGATTGAACCTGATGGAATTTGGATAAAGAAGAGTCAGTTGTTAGAGTTGCAAAAAGAGTACAATAATAAATCTTTGTTTGGTAAAAAAAGAATTTATGTTATAAAAAATGCTGAGAAGTTAAATTCATCTTCTGCTAATACTATGCTTAAATTTTTAGAGGAACCGGAAGAAGATATAATTGCTTTATTAATAACAGATAATAGGTATCATGTAATAGATACAATTTTATCAAGATGTCAGATTTTGACATTAAAAGAGGATAATTATTCTTTTGAAAATAATGATGAATTATTAGATTTACTTGAGTGTGTTTTAAATCCAAATAGTTTTTTTCTTCAGTATAATTTTCTGATTAATGGAGAAATTACTGATAAAAATATATTTAAAGATAGATTATCTAATGTAGAAAATATTATGATTAATTATTTGAATTATAAGTATTCTTCTGATTGTTCTGACGTTTTGAAAGATGATTTTTTTGAATTATTAAAGAAATATGATGATAATAAGCTGATTAAATGTATTTCTGTTATAGAGGAAGAAATTCCCAAATTAGAATTTAATGTTAATTATAAGCTTTGGTTAGATTCTTTATTTTCTAAGTTGATTGGTGGTAGTATAAATGATTGATGTCGTTGTTGTTATTGTGGAACAGACTAAAAATATATATTATTTGTCTCCTAATTCTATTAATGTTAAGGTTGGAGATTACGTTGTTTTTGAAGTTGACAATAGTTCTATTCTTGGTAGAGTGTGTAAGGGCGGTTATGCTGAAAAGTCTGATAATTTGGTGTTACCTTTGTCAAAAGTTCTTCGTATTGCGACTTCAGATGATTTAAAAAAAGAAGAATCAAATAGGAGTATAGCTGAAAGGGCTCTTAAGGATGCTAAAAAGCTTAGTAGTGAATTGAATCTTAATATGAATTTTATTGATTCATACTTTTATTTAGATAATTCTCAACTTATTTTTTTCTTTTTATCAGAAACAAGAGTTGATTTTAGAGATTTAGTAAAGAAACTTGCACAGAAATATAAAACCAGAATTGAATTAAGACAAATTGGTGTTAGAGATAAAGCTAAGAAAGTAGGCGGTTTGGGTCCTTGTGGATTATTCTTATGCTGTAATTCTTTTCTTACGGATTTTAATAGTGTATCTATAAATATGGCAAAAAATCAGATGCTTGCTTTGAATCCATCGAAGATTAATGGGATTTGTGGTAGATTACTTTGTTGTTTAGGGTATGAGAATGACACTTATTCTGATTTGAAAAAAGGATTACCTAAGGTTGGACTTGTTACTGATACACCTCAAGGTATGGGTAAGGTTGTATCTGTAGATATTTTTAAAAGAACATATTCAGTGGATTTAAAAGAAAAGGGAATTATTACTTTCTCTGTTGGAGATAATAATGGAGATGCTTAATGATATCCTTGGTTATAAAGATTTAAAAATTTATCAAAATGATGAATTTTTTGCTTTTTCACTGGATAGTATTGTTTTAGCTAATTATTGTACTATAAGATATAGAGATAAAAAGATTGTTGACTTTTGTTCTGGAAATGCTGTTGTTTCTATGATTATTTCTAAACGTACTTCTAGTAATATTGATGGAGTAGAAATTCAAGAGAAAGTATATGATTTGGCTGTTAAGTCGATTGAGTGTAATAAGTTGAGTGATAGAATTAGAATGTTTAATGAAGATATTAAGGATTTTTCTAATAGAAATTTGAATTCTTATGATTTGGTAGTCTGTAATCCACCATATTTTAAGATTGAAAGTGGTAATAAAAAGAATATTTCTCCTGAAAAGTTAATTGCAAGACATGAGATTATGATTAATCTAAATGAAGTATGTAGCTGTGCTAAAAAGGTTTTAAAAGATAATGGGTGTTTGACAATGGTTCATAGAAGTGATAGATTAATGGAGATTTTGACTGAATTTAGGAAAAATAATATTGAACCAAAACGAATAAAGTTTGTTTATGAGACTGTTGATAAAGCCTCTACGTTGGTTTTAATTGAGGGTCAAAAGAATGGAAAAGTTGGTTTAATAATAGAAAAGCCACTTATTTTATATAATGAAGATGGTTCATATACTTCAGAATATGCTTGTCTTCAGAAGGAGGTTAGAGTGTGATTCAAAAAAGTTATGATGATAGTCCTAGTTTATATTTAATTCCAACTCCTATCGGTAATTTGGATGATATCACAGTTAGGGCATTAAATACACTAAAAACAGTTGATGTTGTTTTGTGTGAAGATACCAGGGATACGGGAATACTTCTTAAGAATTATGAAATAAAAAAGAAGCTTGTTAGTTGTCATGAATATAATGAAAACAAGATGATTGATGTGGTCGTTTCAATGTTAAGAGATGGGTTAAATATTGGACTTGTTACAGATCAAGGTACTCCTGTTATTAGTGATCCAGGCTATGTAGTTGCTGCTGGTGTAATAGAAGCTGGTTTTAATGTTATTAGTTTACCAGGTGCAACAGCATTTGTTCCTGCACTTACTATGTCTGGAATTGAACCATCTCCATTTTTGTTTTATGGTTTTTTAAATTCTAAAAGTGGTAAACAGATAACTGAATTAAAGTCTCTAAAAGATTATAAATCTACAATGATTTTTTATGAATCAGTTCATCGTATGAAAGAAACTTTAGAAAATATGCTTAATGTATTTGGGGATAGGAGCATTGCTGTTGCTCGTGAGTTGTCAAAAATACATGAAGAAATTTCTAGAGGGAAAATATCAGAAATACTTCCTTTAGTAGATGATATGAAGGGTGAATTTGTAATTGTTGTTGAAGGTAATAAAGAAATGATTGATTATAGTAATTTAGATGTTGTTGAGCATGTAAAAATTTATTTAGATGATGGTTTAACTGAGAAAGAAGCAATCAAGGTAGTAGCTAAGGAAAGAAATGTTGCTAAATCAATTATTTATAAGGAATATCATGATAGGAAGGGATTATAATGAAATTAATTGTTGGATTAGGAAATCCAGGAAAAGAGTACAATAATACTAGACATAATATTGGATTTCAGTTTATTGATGGTTATTTAGAAAATAAAAGTGTTACTGATTCTTGGTCAAACAAATTTAATGGTTTGTATCTGCAGACTTTTTTGAATGGAGAAAAGGTTATTTTTTTAAAACCTCAATCTTATATGAATTTAAGTGGTGGTGTTGTTAAAAGATATGTTGACTATTTTAATATAGATCTTGATGATATTTTAGTTGTATCTGATGATTTAGATTTATCTATAGGTAATTTTAAACTTAGGGCAAAAGGATCTAGTGGAGGGCATAATGGTCTTAAGGATATTGAAAGAAATCTTTCTTCTTCAGAGTATAAAAGATTAAAGATTGGTATATCTAATGATAAAAGTATTGATTGTCGTGATTATGTTTTAGGAAATATTTCTTCTAATGATAGAAAATTGTATAATGGGTTATTTAAAGAGCTCTATAATTTATTAGATGATTATTTTCAGTTACCTTTTTCTGATTTAATGAATAAGTATAATCGTAAGAATAGGTGATTTATATGAATTTTTTTGATAATTTAATTGATGTAGAAATAAAAAAGAACATGGGTATATATAATCTTACCGATGAGTTTTTTTGTGTATTTTCTAATTATTTATTTAATAAAGATAATAAGAATATTTTAATTGTGGTTAATAGTTTGTTTGAAGCTAATAATTTATATAGTTCTTTATCTAATTACAATGAAAATGTTTATTTATTTCCAATGGATGACTTTTTGACTAGTGAGGCAATAGCTGCTTCTCCTGACTTGAAGATTAGTCGATTAGAGACTTTGAATCAGATAATTAGTGGTAAAAAGTGTATTGTCATTACTAATTTAATGGGCTATTTAAGATTTTTGCCTAAAAGAGATGTTTATGAGCAATTGACATTAAGGCTAAAAGTAGGTGATGTTATTGAACCTAGCTTTTTAGTTGAGAAGTTAATTGCATGTGGGTATAATCGAGATACTTTAGTTAATAAAACTGGTGAATTTGGTGCAAGAGGATTTGTCATAGATGTTTTTCCTATTGATGAAGATGAACCTGTTCGTATTGAATTTTTTGATGATGAGATAGAATCTATCAGGTATTTTGATAGTCAGAATCAGAAATCTATTTCTAAAATTGATGAGATAATTATTAAACCTTATTTTGAATTTTTGACTACAAATAATGTTTCTGAGGAGCATTTTGGAAAACAGAAATTTTTACAATTATATGAGGATATGGCTAATATTAGCTCTTACTTAGGAGATTCTTTTACACTTTTTAAAGATTATGATCAATTAAAATTAAGCTATGTTAATCTTATGGAAGAAGTTGTAACTTTTAGGGAAGAGAAAGATATCGACTTTAAGTATGAATATATGCATTCTTTTAAGGATTTAGTTGTTTCTTTTCCAATTTATTATTCATCTCTTTCTAATGTTTTGACTGGGGATTATGTGTCAAATGCTATTAGTTTTGCTGTTAAAACAATTAATAATTTTAATGAAGATTCAGATAGTATTAATAGATTTATAAATGATTCTATTCATAATAATAAAACGGTGCTTATTTGTTTAAAGGAATTTCAGATTAGAAGTATTTTAAAATATTTAAATATGAGTATAGTTGAAACTGATTTTACTAATATTTCTCTTGGAAAGGTAAATATTGTTAGACAGGAATTAAATCGTGGTTTTATTTATAAAGATTTTGTTGTGTTAACGGCAGCTGAATTGTTTAAAAAGAATGAAAAGAAGAAGAAATATAATACTAAGTTTAAGTATTCTACAGCGATACGTGATGTGAACAAGTTAGAAATAGGTGATTATGTTGTTCATAATATTCATGGTATTGGTGTTTATAATGGTATAAAGACTTTGAGTCTTTCTGGCATTTCTAAGGATTATTTAGAAGTTTTATATCAAGGTACTGATAAGATGTATATTCCAGTAGAAAAGATTGATTTACTTAGTAAATATTCAGGTCGAGAAGGTGTTTCTCCAAGAGTTAATAAGCTTGGTGGTACTGAGTGGCAGAAAACTAAAGCTAGAGTAAAATCTAAGGTTATAGATATGGCCAATCAGTTACTTAAATTATATTCTGAAAGAGAGATGAAGAAAGGCTTTGCTTTTTCTCCTGATTGTGATATGTCTAAAGATTTTGAAAGTGATTTTCCTTATGATTTGACTGTTGATCAGAAAAATGCGATTATGCAGATTAAACAGGATATGGAGTCTACTGCTCCTATGGATAGATTATTATGTGGAGATGTTGGTTTTGGAAAGACTGAGGTAGCTTTTGTTGCTGCTTTTAAGGCGGTACTTGATTCAAAGCAAGTGTTATTCTTATGTCCGACTACAATTCTTTCTAATCAGCATTATGAGAATGCGAAAGAGAGATTTAAGAATTTTCCCGTATCTATTGCGTTATTAAATAGGTTTTCGACTCCTAAGGAAGTTACTAAAACGCTACAAGGACTTAAAGATGGTGTGATTGATATTGTTTTTGGTACGCATAGGTTACTTAGTGATGATGTTAAACCAAAAGATTTGGGATTATTAATAATTGATGAGGAGCAAAGGTTTGGGGTTGCACATAAGGAAAAAATTAAACAGTATAAGGCAAATGTTGATGTATTGACACTTACTGCAACTCCTATTCCTAGGACTTTACAAATGTCTCTTGTTGGTATTAGAAGTTTATCTTTAATTGAGACTCCACCAGTTAATAGATACCCAGTACAAACTTATGTTGTTGAAGAAAATAAACAAATTTTAAAGGATGCAATTTACAAAGAATTATCTCGTAATGGGCAAGTGTTTATTTTATACAATCGTGTTCAATCAATTGATGAATTTTCTTTAAGGATTCAAAATATTGCTCCTGATGCAAGAATTGCGATTGCTCATGGTCAGATGAATAAAGATGAATTAGAAAATACGATTTATAAGTTTATTAATTATGAGTTTGATATTTTAATTTGTACAACGATAATTGAGACTGGAATTGATATCCCTAATGTTAATACATTGATTATAATTGATGCTGATAGGTTTGGGCTTAGTCAGTTGTATCAGATTAGGGGTAGAGTTGGAAGAAGTGATAAGTTTGCTTATGCCTATTTAATGTATCAACCTTTTAAATCTCTTACTGAGACTGCTGTTAAAAGACTTAATGTTATAAAAGAGTTTACTGAGTTAGGAAGTGGCTTTTCAATTGCAACAAGAGATTTGTCGATTAGAGGAGCAGGAGATATTTTAGGTAGTGAGCAGGCTGGTTTTATTGATAGTGTAGGAATTGATTTATATTTGAAAATGCTTAATGATGAGGTGGAAAGAAGAAAGGCTAATCATATAGATGAGGAAGAAGAAGTGGATTCTACTAAGCCTTTGATAAGTGTTGCAACGCATATTGATGATAAGTATGTTGTTGAAGATGATTTGAAGATTGAAATTCATCGGAAAATTAATTCTATTAATAATGAAGAAACATTTAATAGTGTTAAGGTTGAACTTGAAGATAGATTTGGTAGATTAAGCGAAGACTTAGTTATTTATATGTATGAGGAATGGTTTGAGAAGCTTGCGAAGAAGATTGGTTTGAGTCGTGTAAATCAGACTAAGAATTCAATTGAGTTGGTTTTTCCTGCAGAAGCTGTTAGTAAGATGGATACTGAGGAAATTTTTATGGATGCTTTCTATATAACTAATATGTTTAGATTTATTAGTAGGGGGAGTAATCTAGTTATTGTTTTAGATATTATTAAATTAGAGAAACATCCAGTTTATTATTTAGTTGAATTATTGAATAAAATTTTGGAAAAGTATGGTAATTCTATTGACTAATATTTTTCAAATTGTTAAATTTAATATACTGGGAGTGTAATTAATGGAAGATGAAACAATAAAAAAAATAAAAGAACAGCATATTGATAATTATCGTAATGCTATTTTAGAGAATATTAAGAATAATACTAATGTGCTTGTAGATGAAGATATTATGTCTTTGACTAGAAAGCCACCACTTGATTCAATGGATTTAATTAAGGGAAAATTTTTGGATTTGGCTAAGAAAAATAAAATTATTTTAGATACTGGTGAACTTGATAAGATATTAGATGATTATCGGAAACTGGTTAATAAGTGTTTGGATAAAATAAAAGATATTCGCTTAAAAGAGTTATCTGATAAAGTTATTAAGACTAAATTTGAAAAAACTAATGATACTATTAAGATTAATAAGAAAGATTTTACTAATGTTAATAAGCAAATTAAGAAGTTGATTAAGGAACAACTTAGTGAGTCTTTTGAGAAGAAGATTGTTAAGAATATTGAACGTATTTTTGTGAAAGATACTTCTAATGAAGTAAAAGCTAAAATTATTTCTGAGATTACTAAATATGTTAATGGTAGTTATCAAAAGCAATTGCTTGAAAATGTTGATATTAAAATTTTGGTTAAAGATACTACTTTGATTAATGGTACTAAGGAGCAAGCTGAGAGGTATTTGTTTACTCTTAATAATTCAAGACTTTTGAATGATAATTTAGGTGACTAGATGAATATTTACAGGAGGTTTATATGGATATTTATTTAGATAAGGTTGGTAATGAAGATAGAGAGGTTCTTTATAGATTATTACAGTATTCTTTGTTTGAAGAAAGTGAAAATGATTTAAATGAAATGAATGCTGAAGCTATATTTGAGTATAAGTATTTTGATAGATATTTTACTGATGATGATAGAGACGCTTATTTTATAAGAGAAACAGCATCGAATAAGTTATTGGGCTTTGCAATGGTTAATACTTATATGCAGATTTATGATAATGGTCATAGTATTGCGGAGTATATGGTGATTCCAAAGTATAGAAGAAATCGTATTGGTAAAACAGTAGCTATGGAATTATTTAACAGATATCGAGGTAATTGGGAAGTTAAACCATCATTTAATAGCAAGAAGGCTTATTTATTCTGGGAGGATGTAGTTCAAGAATATACTGATAATAATTATGATTTCAAAAATGGAATTTTTATATTTACTAATTAGTTTAATAGTTATTTGAAAAAATATTTTTAATTTTATTTAATTTAATTTAGTTTTTATAGTTGTTGATTTAGAAAAATCTTTATGTTATACTATGAACGTATTTTAAATGTTTTGATGAAGAGCTTTAGTACTTTAAAAATTTATATTAGAGAACTCGGTTGGTGGAAAAGAGAATAAATTTTGTATTAAAGTATGGCTTCTGAACTACTATATCGATATGTAGGTATAGTCGCTGATAGGCGTTATCTATTTAAGTGTATAATAAATAATTATTATAAAGTAAGGTGGTACCGCGAGTAATTCGTCCTTATATTTATAATAATTTTTTTTTGAAAGGAAGATGATATTATGAAAGAAAAATACTATATTTCAACGGCAATTGCTTATACTTCTGGTAAGCCACATATTGGAAATACATACGAGATTGTTTTAGCTGATGCAATTGCGAGATTTAAGAGATTACAAGGGTATGATGTTTATTTTCAAACTGGTACTGATGAACATGGAGAAAAGATTGAAATTAAGGCAAATGAAGCAGGAGTTACTCCTAAGAAATTTGTAGATGATAGAGCAACTGAAATTAAAGATATCTGGGATATACTTAATACCAGTTATGATAAGTTTGTTAGAACTACGGATGATAATCATGAAAGAGTAGTGCAACATATTTTTAAGTATATGTATGACAAGGGAGATATTTATAAGTCTGAGTATAAGGGAATGTATTGTACTCCTTGTGAATCTTTTTGGACTGAGTCGCAATTAGTTGATGGAAAATGTCCTGATTGTGGTAGGGATGTTGAAGAAAAATGCGAGGAAGCTTACTTTTTTAGATTAAGTAAATATCAAAAGCAATTAGAGGAGTATATTGAAACTCATCCTGAATTTATTCAACCAGTGGCTAGAAAAAATGAGATGCTTAATAATTTTATAAAACCTGGTTTACAAGATTTATGTGTTTCTCGTACTTCATTTAAGTGGGGAATACCAGTTGATTTTGATGATAAGCACGTAGTCTATGTTTGGCTTGATGCTCTTACAAATTATATTACTAATATTGGTTATGATGTTGGTAACTGTAGTGAAGAATTTGATTATAGATGGCCAGCTGACTTACATTTGGTTGGTAAAGATATTATCAGATTTCATACAATTTATTGGCCTTGTTTCTTGATGAGTTTAGATTTACCTTTACCAAAACAAGTGTTTGGGCATCCTTGGGTAATTATGAGTGATGGTAAAATGAGTAAGTCTAAAGGTAATGTAATTTATGCTGATGACTTAGTTGAGGAATTTGGTGTCGATGCAGTTAGGTATTATTTTTTACATGAAATTCCTTTTGCAAGTGATGGTGTATTTACAAGAGAATTGCTTGTTGAAAGGATTAATGGCGATCTTGCAAATATTCTTGGTAATTTAGTTCAAAGAACTATTTCAATGGGTAATAAGTATTTTGATGGTAAGGTTTTAAATAAGAATATAAATGATTCTTTGGATGAAGAATTTATTAATAGTATTAATTCTTTAGAAGAAAATGTTGCTAGTAAAATGGATAAATTACAGGTTGCTGAGGCGATTGGAGAAATATTTAATTTGCTTCGTGCTAGTAATAAATATATTGATGAGACTACTCCTTGGGTTTTGGCTAAGGATGAGACTTTACATGATAGATTAGAAACTGTTATTTATAATTTACTTGAATCTATTAGAGTTTGTGCAGTTTTTTTAGAACCATTTATGCCTGATACTAGTAGTAAAATATTAGAGCAAATTAATATTTCAGATAAATCATTTGGTTTTGTTGATGATTCTAAGTATGAATTAGGGAAACCTTCAGCTTTATTTATGAGAATTGATAGTAAAATGTGATAATTTTTTTTAGGTATCATATATTAGTGATTAGAAGATATTAGTATCTTCTTTTTTTGGTAAAAATTTTGGTAAAAAGTCTTGAAAAAAACAAAAAATATGGTATAATAGCTTAGCAAATTTGTCTATTGGGGGATGTAGTATGAAAAGTAACAATAAATTAATAAGAATAATGTTTGTTTTTATGATAGCAATTGTTTTATTAAATTTGTCTGTTTCAGTTATTTATGCAGATGCAAAGGATGTTAATGCTCATTTATATAGTAATGAGACGAATTTAGTAAGCGGTCAAGAATTTGATGTGATTTTAAAATTCTCTGATTATAAGGCTATTGATAAGGGACTAAATGCTTATAAAGCTAAATTAGTGTACGATGAAAGTGTCTTTGAAAAAGTTGAACAAAGCAATTTTTCGTCGCTAAATAATTGGGAAAAATTGCAATATAATGCTGATACAGGAGAGTTTGTTGCAATTAAGAAAAGTGGAAGTAAGAGTTCTGAAGAAGTAGTAAAGATTCGTTTGAAAACTAAGAGTGATATTAGTGATGGTAAAACTACTGTAAAGGTTAATGAGATTGTTACTTCTGAGGGTAAAAAAGATATTTTTGTTAATAATGAAATTATTTCTATAAATTTAATAGGAAATAAAGATAATAACCCTGTTGAACCAACTACTCCAAATAATCCTATTAAACCAGGTACTTCAGAAAATCAAGTTTCTTCATCTAACTCGGGATTTGTACCAAGTAGAGTTTCAGAAAGCAATACAAATACCACTGTTATAGGTAGTGAAGAAATTGATGCTAGTGATGAGACTAATTCAGAATTAGATTCTAGAGTTTCTTCAGAAGATGATAATAAAGTAGAAGAAGGTACAAAAAAGAAGAAATCTGAGGATACTTCTGAGAGTGATGAAAAAATTTCTAAGACTAATAATGATTATCTTTTAGTTTTCGCAATTATTATTGGTGGAATAGGGTTTTTGATATTATTCATTATAAAAGATTCTAAAGATGATGAAAATAATGGTAAAGATAATATTTCAAAAACTATGATGTTTATATTAATTGGTATATTATCATTACAATTTGTTGGTACTGCAGAAGCTGCATTCTATGATTTTTCTAAAAAAGGAGAAGTAACTGGTGATGATAAGGTTAATTACGATGATCTTAATTATTTAGAACTTCATTTAATTAATAAGAAAAAGTTAGAAAATAAATATTTAGAAAATGCAGATATAAATAGTGATGGATTGATTACTGTTACAGACTTGACTTTACTTGTTCAAAAGATTGAGAAAACTTTAGATTATGAAGTTGAACTTTCTAAAACAGAACAAGATAAGAAATATGTTTCTAAAAATGATGATTTTGAATTATTATTTAAGGCAAAAGCTAGTTATGGTGCTAGAGTTCAAAAAGTTAAAATCAATGATATTTATTATGATGTTGTTTTAGTTGATGATGAGAAAGATATTTATAAGGTTATAGTTAATTCTTCTAATCAAGCAGGAAGTAAAGAATATAAATTTAGTGAAGTTTTATTAAATAATGATAAGAAAATTTCTGTTAATTTTACAGAAACTATTGAGGTTTTAAAAACTAAGCCTGTTATTTCTAATTATATTGTTACTGATGATATGGATAATTCAACTATGGATATTTCTTTTGATTTAAAAGATGATGATGATTCTATTACAACTTCTAGTGTTCAGATTTTAGATAAAGATGGAACTATTATTGAAGAGTCAAAAATTAAAAAAGGACATAATTCCATAAATGTAAAAGTAGAAGAAGGTAAAATTTATAATTGCAATTTTGTTTTAAATTATAATTTAACTACAGATAAAAGTTTAGAGGATTCTACTGGTGAATTAGTTGGAAGTGTTAATCTTATTAAAGAATTCCAACTAGTTGGAGATTATAAGTTTAGCGCAGGTAATTTTGTATCTTCTAATGGAGCAGAATTTACTACTGTCTTTAATAAAGGACAAAGTATTAAGATTTTCTTTGATAGTGATAATGTTACTAAGTATGTTCCAGAAATAATTAAAATTAATGGTAAGAATTATGAAGTTTCTTTAGAAGGTTCTAAATATACTTCAATTATTCCTGGTTTTGATAAATTTGGATCTAATAAGATTAATGTTGAAAAAATCACTTTAAATAATGGCAAATCTTTCGATATTAAAGATAATAATGTTATTGAAGTAAGTATTATTAAAATGATTCCATCTGTTTCTAATTTTACTGTAGAAGAAAAAGAAGATAATGTAATTGATGTTGATTTTAAAGTTAATAATACTGATAATGCTTTATCAAGTATGATTATTAATTTACTTGATGAAAATGATAAACTTTTAGAACAAACTAAATTGTCTGCTGCAGAATTAAAAGGTTCTAATAGTATTAATAGAAAGTTTAAAACTAATAATTTAACTTCAAAATATAAAATAAGTATTATTGCTAGTTATTCTTTAACTGGTGATGATAAAGACATTAAGGAAAATGAGATTTTATATCAGAAGGAATTTATCAAATCATTTAAGGTTTTAATTCAAGAATCTAACAGTAATAAATCATATTATGAAAAAGGTGAAGATGTTTTATTAACTTATAAGATAGTTACTAATTGTATACATGATGTTGAAAAAATTCGTATAAATAATAAAGATTATACTGTTACAAAGATTGGTAAAGATTTATATCAGGTGTCTTATAAAGCTCCTACTAATAGTGGTGTGGTTACTTTGAACCTTTCTAAAGTGGTTTGCAACGGAGGAAATGCTTCTAGTGTTTCTAACATTACAAGTTTTGAAGTTTTGAAGGATGCTCCAAGAGTAGATAATTATACACAAAAATTTAATTCTAGTAAGTCAAAAGTAAGTATTAATTTCTCTCTTGTTGATAATGAAAAGAGTTTTATTGAAGGAAGCTTAAGTCTTATAAATAAAAATGGATTAGTTGTTTCAACAGAGAAAGTTAATTTAGGTAAGAATTCTGTAGATTTTGATTTAGAAGCATTTAATTCTTATACTTTTAAGGTTAATGTTACTTATGATAGGGATTCAAAAAATGATTCTATAAATAAGATAAGTAAAGATTTAATTGTAAAGAATATTGAAAGTAGTACAGATTATAATTTGGAAGTTACTAATTTGAAGACATTTAAAGGAACTGAGGAGTCTAAATATTTTGAAAAAGATGAGAAGGTTAAAGTTACATTTAACGCAAAGAATGCTAGAAATGCAGATGTAGTAGAAGTCATTATTAATGGTAGGAAATACTCTGTTGTAAAATCTTCTGATACTTATCAAGCTGTAGCTGATGGTTATTCTAAATCAGGAGAGCAAGCATTAACTATTGAAAAGGTTAAGTTAGCTAATGGTGTTGAATTAGAAGTTGAATCTGATAATAAGGTTCAAATTGAGATACTTAAAGATGTGCCTACAGTTACTAATTATCAAAGTGATATAGATTTGGCTAATTCTAAGGCTACAATTAAATTTAATCTTAATGATAAGGAAAATAGCTTAGTTAATGCAGAGGTAGTAATTTCTGATAAAGCTGGAAAAGTTATTTCTAAGAAAAATGTTGTTAAAGGTCAAAATACTTTGGATTTTAATATTAAAAGAGATAATTCATATACTTTGAAGGTTAATGTTACGTATGATAGAGATAGTAAAAATGATACTATTAATAAATTTGAAAATAAAACTCTATTGTCTAAAGAAATTAAAGACGATACTGATTACAGTATAGTGATTAGTGAAATTAAGTCTATCAAAGACAATGTGGAGAGTAAGTATTTTGAAAAGGCTGAAAAAATTCAGTTGAATTTAAAAGGAAAAAGTAATAGTAATTTAGATTTTAAAGAAGTTACTATTAATGGTAAAGAATACTCATTGGTTAAATCTGGTGATGTATATCAAGTTTTAGTCGATGGTTATGCTCAATCTGGAATACAAACATTGACTCTTGAAAAAGTTAAATTAGTTAATTCTGTTGAGTTGGATGTAAAATCTAATAATAAAATTCAAATTGAAATACTTAAAAATGTACCTACTGTTACTAATTATCAACGTAATATAGATTCTGCTAAGTCTAAAGCTGTAATTAAATTTAATCTTAATGATAGTGAAGATAGTTTGATTAGTGCAGAAGCTGTTCTTTCTGATAAAACTGGAAAAGAAGTATCTAAGAAAACTGTTGTTAAAGGTCAAAATACTTTGGAATTTAATATCAAAAGAGATAATTCATATACTTTGAAGGTTAATGTTACGTATGATAGAGATAGTAAAAATGATACTATTAATAAATTTGAAAATAAAACTCTATTGTCTAAAGAAATTAAAGACGATACTGATTACAGTATAGTGATTAGTGAAATTAAGTCTATCAAAGACAATGTGGAGAGTAAGTATTTTGAAAAGGCTGAAAAAATTCAGTTGAATTTAAAAGGAAAAAGTAATAGTAATTTAGATTTTAAAGAAGTTACTATTAATGGTAAAAAATACTCTGTAGCAAAGACTAATGATAGTTATAAAGTAGTTGTTGATGGTTATGCAAATTCTGGAGAACAAACATTAACTATTGAAAAGATTAAATTAACTAATGATGTAGAATTAGAAATTAAGTCTAATAATAAAGTTAATATTGAAATATTTAAAGATGCTCCAAGTATTAGTGGTTACAAGCAAACTATTGATAATTCTAAAGCTAAAGTTGAATTTAATCTTAATGATAAAGATAAAAGCTTAGTTAGTGCTGAAGCAGTTCTTTATGATGAGGATGGGGCAGTAGTTTCTAAGAAAACTGTTACTAGTGGTAAAAATAGTTTAGAATTTACCATTCAAAAATCGATTTTATATGCATTTAAGGTTAATGTTACATATGATAGAGATGTTAAAAATGATACTATTAATAAAATTAAAGATAAAACTTTAATTACAAAAGAAATTATTGATAATACTGATTATAAAGTAGCAATTACTAACTTTAAAGCAGTTAAAGATAATAAAGATGCAAAATATTTTGCGAAAAATGAGAAAATAAATATAGTTTTCCAAGGTGAAAATGTTAGTAAAATAGATGTTTCTGAAATTACTGTTAATGGTAAGAAATATTCAGTAGTTAAATCTGAAGATATTTATCATGTTGAGTTAGATGGATATGCTAATTCGGGAGAGAAGACATTAACTATAGAGAAAATTAAATTAGCAAACAATATAGAAATGGATGTTACTGAAAATAATAAAACTAAAGTAGAAGTATTAAAAACTAAACCAGTGATAAACAACTATAATGTTTTAAAAAATATTAATGATTCTTCTCTAGAAATTTCTTTTGATTTAGTTGATTCAGATAATGCATCAATTAATAGTACTCTTCAAATATTTGATGATAAGAACAAAGTTGTAAAAGAAATTACTATTAAAAAAGGAGCTAATAAATTTAAACTAACTGTAGACGAAGGTAAAGATTATAAAGCTAAGTTTGCTGTTGATTATAATTTATCTTTAGATGCTAAAGAAACAGATAAAAATATCGTTGGAACTTTAAAATTAGAAAAAGATTTAAGATTAGATATAGATTATAATTTTGTTGCTAATAATTTTAAGGTCTATAATGATAAAAATGAAGAGACTTCAATATTTAATAAAGGAAAAGAAATTAAAGTAGTTTTTGATAGTTCTAATGCAACTACAAATATTCCTAATAAGATTAGAATAAATGGTGAGGACTATGATGTTAAATTAGAAAATGAAAAATATAATGTTGTAATTCCAGGCTTTGAAAATTTTGGTTCTAATAAAATAAATATTGAGAAAGTTACTTTATCTAATGGAAAGGCTTTTGATATTAAACAAAGCCTAGATATAAATGTAATTAAAAATGTACCAACTATAACTGATTTAAGTATTGTTGATAAGGGTGAAAGAGTTAGAATTGATTTCTCAATTGATGATGAAGATAAGGCTTTGCTTGATTTAGAGGTTGTTTTATATAATGATAAAGATGAAGTTGTTGAACAAGAAAAACTATCTTCTGATGAAATAGAAGCAAAGAGTGTTACTAAACTTTATACTGGAGTTTATACAGCTACTTATAAAGTTAAAGTAGTTTCTAATTATTTACTAACAGATAATACAAGTGATAAAAAAGAAAATATTGTATTATCAGAAAAAGAAATAGAAGCTACTGCAAAGATAAATAATATTAGTGCAGAAAGTGATAAAAGATATTATGAGAAGGGTGCAAATGCAATACTTACATATGATATAGAAACTAATAGTTCTGTTGGTATTAAAAGCTTTACAATTAATGATAAAAATTATGTTGCGACTAAATTAGAAGATGGCAGATATCAAATTAATTATAAACTTGATTCTTCTTGTGGAGTTAAGACATTGAAATTAACAAATGTTACATTTAATAATAATGAAGTTGTTAGAGCTGATAATACTTTGAGGGTTGAAATACTTAAAGATTTAGTTAGTATTGATAATTTTAAACAAATTGATAATATTAATGATTCTAAAGTCACTTTAACTTTTGATGTTAATGATTTAGATAGTAGTTTTATTAGTGGAGAAGCTATTTTAACTGCAAGAGATAGTGGAATAAGTATAAGTAAAGATATTATAAAAGGTAAAAACTCATTAGTTTTTGATGTTGAGGAGTCTAAAGTTTATAGATTAGATGTTGTTGCAAATTATGATAGAGACACTAATACTTTAACTACAGATGCTAGTGATAATTTATTTGAGAATAGTAATATATTTACTCAGGTTATACAATTAGTGGTTGATTATGATTTAAATACTTCTGATTTAGGAACGTATAAAAATAATCAAAGTTCTAAGTATTTTGCAAAAGATGAAAAAATAACTTTAAGATTTAAAAGTAATAATTCTACTGAGTTTGATGTTACTGATGTAAGAGTTAATGGTAGTAAATATTCAGTTGTTAAAAATTCGGATGGATTTTATCAAACTGAAGTTGATGGATATTCTTCATCTGGTGTAAAAAAACTTATATTAGAAAAGATTAAATTATCAAATTCTAAAGAGTTTACACTTACTAATAATAATGAGATTCAAGTGGAAATCCTTAAGGACCGTCCTTCTGTTAAAAATTATAATTATGAAGAAAGTGTTCAAGGTGACGTGACATTTAGCTTTGATTTAGTAGATCAAGAAAATACAATTAGTGATGCAAGTATGTTTGTATTAGAAGAAGGTAATGTAATAAGAGAAAGAAAGATTGCTGTTGGTCATAATTCAATTGCATTTAGTCCTAAAGAAGATATGAGTTATGCATTAAGGGTAACTGCGGATTATGATTTAGATTCTAATAAGTTAGATAATAATTCTAATAGTTATAAGGACTCAGTTTTATTTGAGAATGAAATATCTTTAGGTAAACGTCATTTACAAGTTAAGGATATAGTCTCAGCCGTAGTTTATACTCAAACATCTGATGGAGTAAAAGGATTAGATAATGTTAATGTTTCTGATTTAAGCAACTTGGATAATTTTATAGTTAAAGTTAGTCCTAAAGATATGCCTTCTTTCTATACTACAATTGAAAGTTATAGAGTTGCTGATAATAGATTAAAATTAACTTTAAAGTATGATGATGTTGTTCAATATGACGGAAATAAAAAATCGAATAAATTAGAGGTTGATGCTGGTAAAGTTAATAATGGAGCAATAGTAGACGATAGTTTGGTAAATCTTGTAAAAAAGATTAATGCTAATCCTAATGGAAATTTTGAATTAACTAGAGATTATGATGCTTCTCTTATATCTCCTAATTTAAGTACAGTAGTTACTGAAAAGTTTACAGGTACTTTGAATGGTAATGGACATAAGATTGTTAATTTAAATAAACCTTTATTTAATGAATTAGAGGGAGCTACTATTAAAAATATAGTATTTAATAACGTGAAATTATCTGGTGCTAGTAGTCGTGGTACAGTTGCTAATGTTGGTATAGATACCACTGTTACTAACGTTCATATTAAAGGACTTAATTATACTACAGGGGCTAATCATTCAGCAGGAATGATTGGTGAGGCAACTAATACTAATGTTTCAGAGTGTAGTGTTACCGATTTTATTATTACAATTGCTGGTCATGTAAGAGTTTCTGCCATCATTGGTAAGCTTACGGATGGTTCAATTAGAAATTGTTACGCAGAAGGAGATATTAATTCTACTCAAAGTAAAGATGGTAATGGAATTGGTGGAGTATTAGGGCATGGTTATGGTGTAGAAACTGTTGAGAATTGTATTACAAAGATTAAAATTTCTAATAACCAGGGTGCTAGATTGAATGGAGCAGTTGTTGGTTTATTTATGAATAGAGCATCTGTGTTAAAAAATAATGTTAGTTTATCTACTGGTCAAAATTTCTATAGTGTATATGGTAATGGAGGAACAGTAACTGCAACTAATAATTATGAGCTTGCTGATTCTGGACTTGTTTCTAATGTTGCTGCACTTAAATTTGCATCTGTTACTAAAAATCAAATAAATAGTCTTTTTTATAAAAATGATGCTAAATTTGATGATACTATTTGGAATTTATCTAGTACTTCTTATGATAAATTACCAAGATTAAAAAATTCTGATCCGAATGGTTCTTCTGCTTCTTCAGATACTGATAGTGGAAGTATTTATATCCCAGATTATGACAGGATAAAGAAAGTTACTGGATATAAAAAATCAAACGAGAAATTGTATCATAATATTTATAAATTAATGCCATATTATGATGCGAAGTTCTTAATAGAAGATTCTTTAAAGATTGCTAGTGATAATGTTTTAGCTACTAAGTTAATTAAACATATTTTACCTTATAGTGAAGGTAAGTTATTAACATATGTAACTGTTGAGAATTATAATACAATTTCTGATATAAAAGTTGTTTTTGATGATATGTCAGTTTCTAATTATAAGGTTAATTTTAAAGAGCTTAATCAAAATATTTCTATATATGAAATAGAAGGTTTAGGTATTGATTATGCACCTGATAGCTATTTAATGAGAAATGATGCTAACATAGTAAATGTGTTAAAAGCATATATTGAAGGAATTGATTATAATACTACTTTAGAACCTTTAACAGCGGCAGCAGATGCAAGACATTATAGAGATAACTTTAATGAGGTTATTAAATCTATATCTTTAGAACTTTCATTAAAATTACTTGCAAATTATGGAGATGCTATCACAATTAATAGTGAAATACTTAATAATAAAATTAAAACAGAATTAATAGATAGTGGAATAATTAATACATATATTTATGGTTATAATTATTTTAATCGATGGTATGATTTTGAAATAGGTGGTTCTAAAGTTTCAGATTTACTATTATTTGAAACTAAGATGTTTAAAGAAGATAATAATTTAAATGATATAGTAGGTGAAGTTCTTGTTGGTAATATTGCGGTTGGATCAACAGATGGTTTCTTCAATAGTAATGTGGCTAAGTATACAGGAAGTTCAAGATTACAATATTTCTTAGATTATTTAATTACTAATATTGGTGGCTATGATAATGTTGATGATTGGTTTACTGAATATTTTGGAGCAAGAAATATATTAGCCGAATTTGGTGTAGATAAAAATCCAAATATATTATATCGAGGATGGTATCAACTTAAGAAAAATGGTAGAATGATACTTCCTGTTATAACATTACCTGAAAATTGTACTTATATGATTTCTGGACCTGCACATTTACAAATTGGACCTTCACAGTTGTATCATAAAGATGTAAATACTGCTGCAGGAAGAGCCGCAGTTCAAAAAAAAGTTAATGATCATTCAACTCTTGTAAAAAGACATTTGAGTACATTAGCTGGTTCATTTGATCCGGGAAAATGGAATAATTATTGTATTATGGTTTATGACTGTACTAGAATCATTACAG